>DATHNC010000101.1:0-9136 GCA_035486415.1 Saccharimonadales bacterium (SeqCode) | reverse complement strand
CCCGCGAGTCATGGCGATCGCCATACACCCGTACATCAGCGGGCAGCCTTCGCGAATTAAATATCTTGAAGCTGTTTACGATTACATGGCCAAATTTCCGGGTGTGTTGCACTGGAACGGCGAGCAGATTCTCGATTGGTACAGGAAAGCCAAAAAATAACGCAATCTGAATATTTTTTGGATTCAGGGGGGCCGAGCTTCAGCTCGGCCATTCGAGTTGCATCGGATCGCGGGCTCTAGCCCCTGAAGCTTCAGGGCTGAGGCGCCGATCAGACCTGGCAGATGGTCGGGACTGAAGTCCCGACCTCCTAAGGAATCGCAACAACCAAATTCTTTTCAATTTAAGACAGCACTAGAATTTTCGAGAAATTGTTTTGTAGCATCTACGAATGTATACTCGCCGTATTAATCCGATCCTTGCGAAAAACAAAGAGAGCAATTCCACATCTGCGGCCAGCGGTTACTGATTAATTTCTGCCGACCGAACCATCGCGCCAACGAGAGGAGCGAGAACCATGAGCCCATTGTCGGAACCAACGAGGAGAGGCGTGATGAAGTGGGGGCTTGGACTCGCTGGGCTCCCCGTCATTTCTCAAGCAATAGGAACTGCGGCTGCGGGCGAAGAGAAACCCGTGCACTCAAAAAGACGCAGCGGGGTCACCGCTTCGCTCAGTTCCGGAGTTTCTGTATTCTACAAGGATGAATGGCTCGGTGCGCCCTGGCTGGATTCCGATCCTGTCGTTCTCCTCCACGGCAATTCGGAAACCAATGAAATCTGGTACGGCTGGGTGCCGCAAATGGCTCAGCATTACCGCCTGCTTCGGCCCGATCTCCCGGGATTCGGTGATTCGACAGCACCAGCTAATTTTGAATGGTCGCTTGCGGGTTTCGCGAAATTTGTGGCGGATTTTCTCGACTCGCTTGGAATTCGTTCCGCGCACATTGTGGGCGCGAAGACGGGAGGCGCGATCGCCATGCAATTTGCGGCCACCTATTCCCAACGCACGCGTTCCGTGGTTGTGGCCAGCGGGCCGTTCACTGCGCTCGACCCGAAAGTCGGGCAGAACCCCCAGCAGATAAGGCTTGGCTCAGCCGCTACACCGGAGGAAATCGCTTATTTCGACAAGATGCGCGACGAAATGCGTCCAGAAACAAAGCGGCAAGTGGAGACCATGCTTGGTTCAATCAACATGGATGATCTCCTTCCAAAAATTTCCGCGCCAACGCTGATCATCACTTCTGATCAAAGCGCCCTGCAAACCGTGGATACGGTTCTGCACTACAAATCGAAAATTCCGAATGCAAGATTGCTGGTCCTTAGAAGCGACGCATATCATGTGGCCGTTGCAAACGCTGACGAGTGCGTAATGAATGTTCTCGCTTTTTACAAACAGTCAGTCAAGGCTTAACGATCTGCGCTGTGGGAGTGTCACCATTCGTGACACATTTGGCTCTTATAGTGGCGATGAGTGGACATTGCATAGCTGTTGCGCCCGATACCCAATCAACCTAAGTTGCCCAGGCTGATTCGGTATTGGGCTGCGGCGATGCTTTATTTCTGGTTCTGGAAAATCGACTTGGGGATCAGTGCATGGATGCCTTTGACGCCATCGACGGCCTGCGTCACGACCAGGTCCATGGATGCGCTCATCAACATGTAGGCGTCCTCCCGCGAAAGGCCTTTCGTCTCCACGAGGAAATTGAGCATCTCGTGCGTCGCAATTTTGGCGGCCTGGTTTAAATCTTCGTCGAAGCCCATGGTCATATATTGAGTGGGCGTTTCCGCTCGCGGCCAGCCAAGGCGTTTTCCTTTGTGGACAATGACCTGGATCTCGCCCTTCAGGGAAGTTTCCACGGCGGAAAGGGCAACTTCGCCATCCCCTTGCGCCGCGTGGCCATCGCTCAAGGAAAGCAATGCTCCCGGAACGTGAACCGGCAGGTACAACGTGCTTCCCGCGCCCAGATCGTGATTGTCCATGTTGCCGCCGTTGATGTTGGGAGGGCCGCTGATCACTCGTCCCATTTGCGATGGCGGCGCCACTCCGATATCACCCCAGAATGGTTTCACGGGAATCACAACGCCCGGCTCGTATTCAATCGTTTTCTTATTTAAATCAATCCACATCACGCGGTCTTTCGCGTAGGGAAATTCATCGGGCAGCACGCCGCGATGCGGGCGAAAACTTTGCGCGGCGATCGGCAGCCACACATCGACCGAAAGAATACGGATCTCCAGCGTGTCTCCCGGCTCCGCGCCATTCACATACATGGGGCCGATGAGCGTGTGATCGCCGCGCTCGCTATCCTGAACGCCCTCGAATGCGGCGTACAGCTCTGGCGGAATTTTTTCTTTAGGCACGCCAAGATTTTCAAAATATTTCGGATTGCCCGTGGTGGTCCACACGCGGACCTTGTCGCCGGAATCAATTGTCAGGACCGGCTTAAGCGTCGCATCGTAATAGCCGCGATGCACGGTGGTGGGCGATGATTTCAGTTCGTAAGTTTTTCCGGAACTTTGAGCGCCTGCCCGCACTCCAAGAACTAGCAAGCCGACGAAGAGGATTGCTGCGCGTCGTTTTATCATTGGAATCCCCCTGAAAAATTCTGTCGAATAATTTCTATATTTATTTTTGGAACCGCTCGCATTCTATATCGGCTGGCGCAGTCCGTCATCCATGAGAGAAGTTGTAGCCCGCCTCTGAAGAGGCGGGCTACAGCAGATATGCCAAATTTTGAGGATGTCAGCAAAGCCAAGCGATCTCATAAATGGTGATTGTGGGTCGCGGCTTCAGCCGCGACGTTCAGTGACAGGAAAATCAAGGGCTTTAGCCCCTGAAGTCCTATGGAGTGCCTGGTGGTAGCCATTTATTTATGAAATGACCTGTTCGTCGACCCAGGCAGGGAATTGACTTTGACTCATAAAGTTTCGCCCGCTAGTGTTGTGAAGCATTTATGATTTTATTCGGAGGATACTCATGGGTTCGTCGTCAAAGATTGCCATCATCACCGGCGCAGGCAGCGGAATCGGAAGGAGCGTCGCTGTAACTCTTGCTCAAAATGGTTACGCAGTGGTTCTTGTTGGCCGGAGGAAAGAGCAGTTGGATGCCACTGCGCGCGAAGCAAGTCAAGATCCTTCCCTAACGTTGGTTATGCCGGCGGACATCACCGATCCCCGCTCGGTGCGCGAAATTTTCGCGAAAACAAAACAGACTTTCGGGCGGCTCGACCTGCTGTTCAACAACGCCGGCATTTCCGGCCCGGGCTCGCTGCTGGAAGATTTAACGTACGAGCAATGGAAGTCCGTGGTCGATACGAATCTCACGGGATCGTTTCTTTGCACACAGGAAGCTTTCAAAATCATGAAGAGCCAGGAGCCGCGCGGCGGGCGCATCATCAACAACGGCTCGATTGCCGCGCACAACCCCCGGCCGAATTCCGCGCCCTACACGTCAACAAAACATGCAATTACAGGCCTGACAAAAGCAACTTCGCTTGACGGCCGGAAGTACGACATCGCCTGTGGCCAGATCGACATTGGCAATGCCCTCACCGAAATGGGCGAAAAAATGAAAAATGGCGTTCTCCAGCCGAACGGAGAAATTGTGCCTGAGGCCACAATGGATCCTGCGGATGTCGCGCGCGCAATTTTATACATGGCGTCTCTCCCTCTCGACGCCAATGTCCAATTCATGACCGTCATGGCGACCAAAATGCCTTTCATCGGCCGCGGGTAGTGATAAGCGTATGAATAAAATACAACTGGGAACTATTCTATTTTTTATCGGTGTGATTCCATCGTACCCTCAAATCTTGTCTGCAAATCCGGGACTCGAGCAATCAAAAAGTGGTCTATGTGATTTGATGAAAAATTCCGATCTATACAGCGGTAAGACAGTCAAAATAACAACAACTCTTCGCACTGGTCCAGAGAGCTTTTATTTTTATGACAATTCTTGCAAGGCTTCTATAGTGGAACCTGACGTCATTGCTGATGTTACTTATGTAGAGGGATACGATTTCTCGACCAAACTTCAAAAGAATCTTAATCGATTGTAATTAGACTCAGGTGCGGCGCAAGTTACGATTGTGGGAATATTTATCGATGGAAAAGTCCGAGATTATGGGCGTATGGATTGCTGTCGATACATGTTCAAGGTGCAACAACTGCCTGTTGTGAACAAGGCCGAGAGAGCCGAAAGGCGACGTAAAGATGCATGGAGTCCCAATCCCCGACCCTCAAGGTCGCCAAGGGAACGACACGCATATCGGAAGTATTACTGTATGTAAACATACAGAGGTGTGATTCAATGATGCGTTGTAGGAAAGGCTGTCGAGTGGAAATGTCCGTGCCACCCGCCCCGAACTATCAGAAACAAAATGGATTGGCAAAGCAGCATGAAAGTCATCTTGACCTAGGCGAAACCGTTAGCTAGGCTTCTGCATCAGACTGATGTGGAGATATTTATGCCTGCCGCAGCTGATAACCCAAGAATCGAAGCATTACGAAGAGCGCCACCGGATGCCTGGATTGCACTTTCCGAGGACGAAAGCCGAATTGTGGCAACTGGTAATACTTACGAAGAGGTAGTACAGAAGTGCCAAGAAGCCGGAGTCGAAGAACCAGTTTTGATAAAAACTCCACACAATTGGCTCTCTCTCTCAGTGTAAACCGACATTGAGATTCCCTTACAAGAACTATCCAAATAACAAGGGGGGAATTGACTGGTGGGCATTATTGCCTGTCCAGATCTCAAATCACGTTAAACATTCCCCGCCGACCAAGAGATTTGAGGCTTTGGTGGATACAGGCGCGTCTAATTGCATTTTCCACGCCTCGATGGGAGAGGCAATTGGTATTGACATTGACAGTGGTGAAGAAGATCAAACTGTTGGCGTTTCTGGTAAACCGACGACAGTCTACTTGCACAATATCTCCCTTCATGTTCCCGGTGGACACGTTTTCAAAATAAGAGCAAGTTTCAGTTACGACCTTCCAATAGCTGGAATTCTTGGACGGAATGGTTTTCTTGAACATTTCAAGGTCTTATTTGATCCGTCTGGAAATCCTGCCGGATTCGAAATTGAAAGATTTTACGTCGTCTAGTTTCCTTAAGAAGAGTCACTCCCCCAAATTGTTTTCGGTTGCAATCTTTCCGGAAGTGTACTATCAACAACTAGTAAGGCCAATACTACGGTCCTGTCTACGTCAGCTGCCGAGGAGTACCTATGAACTCTAAATTATCTGGTCGCCGAAAATTCCTGAGGGATAGCGCCGCACTGGTTGGTTTGGCTGCTGGAGTTGTGCCGGTTGCAGATGCGCAGATGTCCCATACTGAGGCCACTGCGGCGCCCGCGAAAGAGACTCCGAAAGACAACAAGGAATGCAAAGACAATAAGGACCTGATTGCGTATGGCGAGCGCTCGCGTTACGTGAAATCGGTGCGCATTCCGGTGATGGAGAGAATGTCTCCGGATGAGTTCGGAATGACGTTTCACGTGCTGTCGCCGCTGCAGGATTCGGTAGGAATGATTACGGCTTCGTCGCTGCATTACGTCGCGACCCATCGCGGCTCCTATATCCCGGACATCGACCCCGCTGAACACCGGCTGATGATTCACGGCATGGTGGACAGGCCGCTGGTTTTTACGGTGGATGAACTGAAGCGCCTGCCGTTTGTGACGCGCGCACATTTCCTGGAATGCAGCGGAAATCGCGCGAGAGCCTCGCATAAAAACGTGCAGCAGTCGCATGGAATGACCAGTTGCTCCGAGTGGACGGGCGTGCCCTTGTCACTTTTGCTCAAGGAGGCTGGCGTGCAAGAAGGCGCGGCCTACGTCGTAGCCGAAGGGGCGGAAACCGTGAAGGGTGCGACGAGCCTTCCGCTCGCCAAGGTGATGGACGATTGCCTCGTTTGCTACGGCCAGAATGGCGAGCCCGTGCGGCCGCAGCACGGATTCCCGCTTCGGCTGATCGTGCCCGGCTATGAAGGAATTCATAACGTGAAATATCTGCGGCGAATCAAGGTGGTCGAGAAGCACTATATGACCTACAACGATTACGGACATCTCGCTGACGATTCCCGCGTCGCCGCGCTTAATCGCCAGGTGGGGCCGAAATCGGTCATTACGTTTCCTTCGGGAGATCAGAAGTTGCCCGGCCCCGGCTTCTACGAAATCACGGGCTTGGCATGGTCGGGCTCGGGCGCGGTTAAAAGCGTGGATATCTCACTCGACGGCGGGCAGAATTGGACCCCGGCTGAACTTCGATCACCGGCCTATCCGATGGCGCATACACGATTTGGCTTTAACTGGAAGTGGGACGGCAAGGAATGCGTAATCATGTCACGCTGCACGGACGAATTGGGGACCGTGCAACCCTCGCGCGCCGAAATCGCGAAATACTGGGATAAACCAAACACCGCCGATCTCCAGATTCGCGGTCTCGACAATAGTATCTTTCCGTGGCGGGTGGCCGCCGATGGGAGCATTCACAATGGGCTCGCGTAAGCTTCTCTTGCTTTTGATGATTGTGGGATTGAGCCAGATTTGCAGAGCGCAGTCGCCTACCTACGGCGTGGGCAGAACTCCCTCTCCTGAAGAAATTCAGAAGTGGGATATCTCCATCGGCCCTGACGGAAAAGAACTCCCACCAGGCCACGGAACCGCCGTGGAAGGCTCGGCAGTTTTTCTTCGCAAAGGTTGCTTTACCTGCCACGGTGAAAAAGGTTCGAATGGCCCCGCTCCCACATTGATCAAGAGCGACGGAAAGACCAAGTCGCCTTATCCTTGTCTCACGCCCTGCGTGAACGATTTAAACGTGATGTCGCTGCACGCGCCTTATGCGACGACTATCTGGGATTACATCAACCGCGCCATGCCTCTCACCAAAGAGGGCACTCTAAAGCCGAATGAGGTTTACTCGCTGGTGGCCTTTCTCCTCTACAACAACGGCGTCATCAAAGAGGACGAGGTCATGGACCAGCAGAGCTTGCCAAAGGTGAAGATGCCGAACCGGGATCATGTCGGTCTGGCTCCGGAATGGAAGCATGGGACACCCAGGCTTGCGGGTTACCCTTGATCCCTGGTCAATGCTGTGGAAATCGTTTTGTCCTGGGTCGGCGATCTAGATCCAAAGCTTGGAACCCAGAGCTAGATTGACGGTGACTGCCCATGTACAGTACATCAGCCAGACTCCCGTCAAGCATTGGAACAGCGCAACGACTCGCGAACCGCCGGTCCAACCCGCCAGATGCTCCAGAATTTCTACAAGATAGATCAACGTCAGACCGATGAAGACAATCATCACGGGAATATCTCCCGCCTTGCCGAAAACGTAAGTTCCCAGGACGGAGATGAAGCAATACGCAATGGCCATCCAACCGTCTGGCGCTCCGCTCGATCCGATGTAACGCCGGTAGGCCATCGCAAACCAGTGGATGCCGTACACAGTGAATGCCACTCCCGCCATGTAAAGCGGCGCTGCGTTTCCGAAAACGTTGAACCACGTTAATCCTACGATCAGATATACGCCTGTGATGAACTGGCAAAAGCCGGGCATCCAGAATCCCCATAATCCCATTGTCCGATCGACATCTGGGCCGCCCTTAGGAAAACCAAAAAGAGCTTGTCCACCCCAGATGAAGTAGCCGGTTCCGAGACCGAAAAACCCGATCGCGATGGGCCAAAACGACGAACTGCCAAATGTAACTGTTTCCGGTGTCATAGTGTTAAACCTCCTCTGATTCAATTGATTCAATTCAAGAAATTAGACCAAGAGCAATTCAAACCTCGCGGCGGACCAGACTCCTGCGGAATTCGGTGACGAAATGCAGTCACTTGTGTTATCCGCTGTCCACATGCTTTCTTTTATTAGCAACCTCCCTTACATTCCGCGCGACGAAAATGATTGTCATGCTCGCGAACGCACAGGCCGATGTGGCTCTAGTTGGGCCGGTTCGTCCGGACGGGATAATGAAAGCCCGACTTTGAAAAGTTGTATTGGAAGTAAGCGTACGGATAACCGTAATCGATTCCCCCAGCAGTCGTTTTAAGAAACTGTCCGGCGAACAGACGGGCATAGCCAAAGCCAAAGTTCAGTCCCTTGTTCAATGTGTATTCAAAAGCGAGGTCGAGTTCGTTGCCGATGTGGCGGCTCGCGCCGGGATGGGCGGGAATGGCGATGGCGCCGCTGCTGGCGTAGAAATTGTCATTTGCGGTGACGAGCCAGTAGACTACAAATGCCTGTTTGAGTTTCCACCTTTTGGTGGGTTCTTCTTCCACGCCGGCTCGGAATTGCTCTATGTTCCGGCGGCCAACCTGATCGGTAAAACCTAACTTGTCATGGTTGGAAGGATAGAGCTGGTCAAATGTGTTCCAGTTACGGCCCGCCGGATTTTTCGTTCCGGAAGCGTAATTGCCCTCGATAAAGATTCGAGGCGACGCGGCCACATCGCTGAATGTTTTCCCGAAGCTGGCGTAGCCTGCCCACGCGCCGATGGAGTAATTTCCGAGAGAGCCTTTCTGCCCGTCAAACTCGGTGTCGTAATCGAAATCGGCGGGAAGCTCGCCCTTCCAATGAAGACCGATGGTGGTTTCATTGAGGTGCCCGTGGCCGACCTCTTCTGGAAGGCCAGGATTCGAAGGCGCGACGCGCCAGAGAACATACGGTTCGAATGTGCCCTTTGGAACGATGTTATTGAAGCTCCCATAGACCCCATAAAAGTTGTTGCCCGGCAGCGCGTTGTGTAAGTCGGCGTTGTCGCCCGGCACGACGGAAGAGGCGAAGATGCTGACCTTGAAATCCGATTGATGAAGATCGACGCGCGCGACGTTGAAAGTGCGGCCGACATTGAGCAAGTTGGATGGCCCGATGACGCGCTCGTCGCCGAAAAGCAAAACCTGGCGACCGCCAGCGGCATCCACCCAACCTGATGTGGAGCTGCCAACCTGCGCGTAACCTTCCCAGAGAGTCCAAGTATCCTGGAATGGGTTGGCCTCGGCGGTGTGGTAATTGAAAAAGAGGCGAGCGTCTTGTACTTCTCCGTGGAAACTCAGCCAGTCTTTGGGCTGAATGATCACACGTATCCGCAGGCGGTCCAACAGGTAAAAATCATTGACCGCCCGGTTGCCAATACCC
>DATHNC010000100.1:0-45757 GCA_035486415.1 Saccharimonadales bacterium (SeqCode) | reverse complement strand
CAATCCTGCGACACTGATACCAGTGGGCTACCTTCAATTTGAAACCGGGACGCTCGGCGCCACGAATTCACCTGAATTCTCTAGCCGCTACGAGTTTAACGAAGTTGTCAAATTGGCTGTTTCGCGGCGCCTGGAGTTTATCGAATCTTCCGAGCCTGCTGTTCACTATACAGTAAATGGATTGGCAGCCAATGGCACTGCCGAAGTATTTCTCGGCGCTCAGGCTGTTCTTTTCCCGGGCGAAGGCGCAAGGCCCACGCTGTCGGCCAGCTACTTCAGACGCGTCTACGATGGGGGCGCGCCCGAACTGGATATTGGCAGCCCGCTTAACTCATCCACTTTTTATGCGAGTGCGGATGTGAAGGGTTTTCACTACGACGCGAATGCGGTCTTCAACGAAGTCCTCGAGGGCCCGGTGCGCAGGCTGCAATTTGGGCAGACGCTTTCGATATCGCATCCGCTTGGTAAAGGGTTCGCGCTTTCAGGAGAAATTTGGCGTTTCTCCCAGCCTTTCCTGGATGGCAATGCCATCGGGAACCTCTGGGCAGTCAGCTACAGCGCGCGAAAAAATCTGGTGTTTGATGGGGGGTTCGACAAAGGATTAACCGGCACGTCCACGCACTGGGAAGCTTTTGCAGGTCTGACTTATTTGCTTCCTCACAGGTTGTGGCACAAGTAGGACAGGCTTCGCAGGTTACCGAAAAACGCACCATTTCTGTCATTCTGAGCGAAGCGAAGAATCTCTCCTTGTTTCTTTTCCTATACTTAAATCGAAGAGAGATTCTTCGCTTCGCTCAGAATGACAGAACAAGCCCTTTTTTCCGCAGCCTGTAAAGCCTGTCGTATATTAATTGCGGTCAGAGTTACGACTTGCTTGATTTTTTAGCCACAACCTCTTCCAGACTGCTTCCGAAATCCTTCAGGATCACGGACGCCGCATTCCGCCCGGGCATTCCAGTGACAGCGCCGCCGGGCGCGGTACAGGCTCCCGTCTGGTAGAGCCCGGCAACCGGCATACGATAATTGGCCCAGCCGGGCACGGGACGCATCGCTCCAATTTGTGAAGGAATCATGGCGCCGCCGTGCGTGCTCCCACGCCACATCGACGGATTCATGCGCTCAATATCCAGCGGACTCTCGATGAATTTACCCAGAAATTTATCGGGTGTGAGGTTTGGCGCAAATTGCCGCAACCGATTGAGGAGAGCTTCGGCCACTTGCTCTTTAATGTTGTCCCAATGCTTCGGGCCTTCTTTTAAGGCGTATGGCAAGTTGCTTTCGATCTTGACGGTGTGGCAACCGGCGGGCGCGCGGCTCGGATCGGCGACGCTTGGGGAAACAATCTGCAAGCCCGGCGGATTGTCCAGATTAACTTCGCCGCGTGCTTCGAGCGCGTTCATTTCCAGATAGTAGCCAAGCCGCTCGGGAGCGATGGCGGCCTCGCACGTGGAAATGGTTCCGCCTGCCGGCACTGCATATTTGGGCGGCTCGCTCGTGGCGTAATGCAGGCTGATCATGGCGTGCTCGGGCTGAAACAGATCGACGCCCTCAAGAAAATCCTCTCCCCACAATTCGCGCGGGGCCATGTTGACCAGGTTTTTAATATGAATGGTCGAGACCACGGATTTTTCCGCGCGGAAGGTGCTTCCATCTGTGCAGGCCACGCCGACACACTTGTTACTCTCGATCATCAGTTGCGCGACAGGTTTACTGGTGAGTACAACGCCGCCATGTGCCTCGATAAACCGCCCGAGCGCCACGCTCAGCGTCCCGGAGCCGCCTTTGGGAATGGGCCGCCCGCTGATCACCTGCTGCACGAGCGTGAAGGCCTGTGCGCCCGTATTCGGATCTCCGCCTGAGACAGAACCGAAATGTCCGCATACGAGATTGGCGCGGCGCATGTAATCGCTCTCGTACATTTCGCAAAGTAAATCGTATGCAGACAACGCCATGCGGCGCTGCCACACACCGGCCTTGGGAATTTTTGGCGCGCTAGTGTCGGCTGCTGCCCCGCGGCCGGCTGCCGTGGCCGCTGTATACGCTTTATATTCCGCCATCATGCGGCGAAATGTTTCCGCATCTTTTTTGGAAACGCGAGCGATGGATTCGCAGGTGCGGTCGAGGTCGCGCCACACCGTGATCGAAGCGCCGTCTGAAAACGGGATATGCATGACGGGATCGGGATCGATGTATTCGCCGTAGCCGTAATCGCGAAGCTGCAATTCGTTGTTGCGAACAGCCGGATTATTCGCGATGCCCGAATGCACGCTCGAGCACAAATCTTCCTTGAATCCCGGCATGCACACTTCCGCCGTCTTGGTCCCGCCGCCAATCGTGGGGCGCCCCTCAAGCACCAGTACTTTGTAACCGCCCTTGGCCAGATACGCCGCGCAGATCAGGCTGTTGTGCCCCGCGCCCGCAAACACAAAATCGAAGCGGTCGCCCGGCGCCGCCACTTGCTGCGCCATGGAGCGCAACGGCGTAAACGCCAACGGCGCGAATGCCGCGCCCTTCACAAATCCGCGCCTGGTAATCTCGGTCATGTGGCCTCCTCTGCGTCCCGCGTGCGAGCAATGCTTACTAAAGACTGCCGGAGCTAAAAACTTTGGTCAAAACATATAACTCAGGATCGGTGAGAGGAATTATACGACTAACCTGGATTTTCTATGCAAGGAACTACCCGGTGTTCCGGAACAAAGTTTTACGTCGCGCTTCCGCACCGATCCTCGGCGCGTTGCGTATCTACATTGTAGACACTCCGGTTTCGATTTGTGATATTGTATATACGGCGTGTCTACATGGAGGCGATCCGTGAAAGCGACGGTAAAGAAATGGGGCAACAGCGCGGCCATACGCATCCCCGCATCCGTGTTGCAGGCATCGCGCCTGGAGCTGGATGAAGTGGTGGATGTGCGCGAAGAGGCGGGGCGAATCGTAATCGAACCGGTCCGCCAAAAAACATACGAGCTGGACGACTTGCTGAAAGGAATTACCTCGAAGAATCAGCACGAATCGGTTGATTTTGGACAGCCGATGGGCAAAGAGGCCTGGTAATGGCGCGCTATGTGCCGGACGCCGGCGACATCGTATGGCTGAACTTTACGCCGCAAGCAGGACACGAACAGGCTGGACACCGCCCAGCCCTGGTCATCAGCCCAAGTGCGTACAATGAAAAAACAAGCTTGATGATCTGCTGCCCTATGACCACGCAGATCAAAAATTATCCGTTTGAAGTTTTGATTTCAGGTTCACCACAAAGTGTAGTGCTGGCCGACCAAATAAAAAGCCTGGACTGGCGCGTCCGAAAAGCCAAACGAAAAGGCGCAGTATCCGCGGAAGAATTGGCCGAAGTTCGCGCAAAGATTGTTGCGCTTATTGGCTGAGCGCCTCTCTCTCTGCCACGTGCGGGAAGGGTCGAACCTTTGGAGTTTTTTTGCGCGCGTGCCACAAGTCATACTGCAGCTGCATTTTCAGCCAGAATTCCGGCGAGGTTCCCAAAGCCGACGATAGCCGCAACGACATCCCCGCCGTGATTCCCGCATGCCCATTCAGAATCCGCGACAACGTCGCTCGCGTCACCCGCAGGCGCGCCGCAGCCTCCTTGACGGTGATTGCGCCTAGGTAGTCCTTCAAAACCTCTCCGGGATGTGCAGGGTTGAAAATGATTCCTCCATTCAGTTGAAAACATGTGCAACTCATTTACCCTGCCATAATTACGGACTTCACGCCAAACTTATCCACCTTTTTCAAAAACAGGAGAGCATATTCAATCACCATGTTGCGGGCGAGCCTTGCGTACTCTCTCTTAGCTATCAGGACATGTACACCCTCGTCGCTCATCAACCTGAATAGTCCAACTGCAAATTGTTCTTCGGCCTTCGAAAGCACCGAGTTTTGCGCTAGATACGCCAATCCGCCTCCCCAACCTGGTCGCAGAGTTCCACCACATTTAACATGAATCGCTGGCATGGCTTGCTCCTGAAGGTTCTCCAAAAAGCTGCGCAAATGTCCCAAGCAGTTCTTGAAATCAAATCGGGTTGTTTGATTGAGGTAGAGTCGCTCTGCCTCGTTCAACGCATCGATTAGTGGTCTCGTAAAACCTAATTGTTGTAGATGAGTCTCGACAGAGGCTTTATCCTGATTTATTTCTAGGTTCACGCCTTCTAAAAGAGCCCCCTTGAGATAGAAATATCGAGCTTTTCGACATTCCTCAATAATTCCGTCCGAAGAGAAAATGATGTCGAAGCACAACTTCCGTCCATTGACGTTGCCGATGTGTAGGTACTGCACATCAAAAATATTTCGGTTTAAATAGTCCTGAAGCAACGCTTTTGCATTGCCCGCGAAGGATTTAATAGCTTCGGAAAGTTGCGAGTATTCGCCATCCGTAAAGATAGAGTAGTTTAGAGCGATCATCTCTTCGAGTTGCAACAGCAGCAACGCATGACCCGGGATAAACCTAGGGGTTTTGTCGACCAAGATGGCAAACAGCTCATCTTTTCCGCCATTCCGAACCAAGAATTCTGCGATAAGAGGTGATTCCGAAGCGAAACCATCCCAGCGAGGAAACTCATTCGTTCTGTTCCGAGCACAAGAACGCTCCGATTTCAGTCGTAAGCTTAAATCCCGGATGAATGACGGTCTGCTATCAGTCGGGACCTGAGAGAAAATTGCACAAAGGAGATTGTAGTTCACACTCTGAAACCGAAACATGGTCGGATCTTCGGTCACTTGCCGGGGATGGACTGTACGCATCGAACCCAAGTACATTGCGCCAACTAAGTTGGTGGCGTTGGTGACAGAATTATTTGTCGGATCGATGGCTGCACCATAATTCACAGTGGGAGCTGCTCTCTCTTCATCGAGGACTTGATAAGCTTTTTCGATTGTATCCTTGAGATCTATCACCGTTTCTCTCGAGTTTTGAGAATTCATTACGGCCAAAATGCGATCACGAGAGTATATATAATGTTGTTATTCTTTTATACCGTGCTAAGTCACTAATTTCTCGTAAACTCAAATCCTTAGTCAGCAATATCAGCACTACTCGTAACGCAGAATATCCACGGGCAGGATACGCGAGGCGGCTCTGGCTGGGATCAGCGTGGCGATGATGCTGATGCCTAGCGCGGCGGCGGCGATCCACAGGCCGTCGAGGGCGCTGGGTTCGAAGGGGACGTAGGGGACGGAATAGACTTGCGGGTCGAGCGGGATCAAATGATACGTGCCGGCGGCCCAGGAGATGGCGTAGCCTGCGACTAAGCCTGTGAAGGTGCCGATCACGCCAACGGTCAGGCCCTGCAGCATGAAAATGTTGCGGACTTGCGGGCGGTACGCGCCGAGCGACATGAGCACGGCGATGTCTTTGGCCCGATCCGTGACGCTCATCGATAGCACAACCAGAATATTCAGGCCGGCGACAAACGTGATCAGGCCAATGAACAATGCGGTGACCAGTTTTTCAAGACGCAGCGCGCGGAAGAGGGCGCGGTTTTCGTCTTCCCAGGTTGTGGTGGTGAATCCCGGTCCGGCAGCGTCGCCAATGGCGCGAGCTGCCTCCGCGGCGCGATCCACATCGTTGATGCGAAATTCCAGGACGCTCACAACGTCGCCAACGCCAGCAAGATTTTGCGCGGCGGGCAGCTTGGCGAAAATCCAGTTGGCGTCGTAATCGTAAAAGCCGGAATTGAAAACGCCGACGATGCGGAAACGGCGCGAGCGCGGCACCATTCCGTAGGGCGTGAGGCGGCCTTCGGGGCTTGTGAGCGTGACGTAGTCGCCGGGATTGAGGTTGAGTTCTTCGGCCATCAGGTGGCCGATGACGATGGATTCGAAGCCGTCGGCATCCGGCGTGAAATCGGCTTTGCCGGAAACGATACGGTGCAGGGCTTCGTCAAAGCGGGTTTCAACTTCAGGATCGATTCCCTTCACCACCACGCCACGCGCATGTCCGCCGCCGGAGAGCAGCACGGTGAGGTAGATCGCGGGCGCAACGCTTCGCACTCCGGGAACGTGGCTCAGTTTTTCAGCGAGCGCGGAGTAGTCCGCAATGCCTTCTGAGCCGGGGCGCGTGAGGTTGACGTGAGCGGAAACGCCGAGCAGGCGGTCTTGAATGGTGCGGCGGAAGCCCGTGTTCATCGACAAGGCAATCACGAGAGTAGCGACTCCCGCCATAATGCCTATCACCGAAAACATGGTGACAAGCCGCAACACGGCTGGCTTATAGGGCGACCGCAAGTAGCGCCGCGCAACGAGCCAGGCAAATTTCATTTGTTTTCGCCTGAATCCTGTTCGCTGGGGTGGGAAGCTTCCGCCGTCGAAGCCTGATTCCAGACTTCCGGGCGTAACATGGGAAACAGGATAACTTCACGAATGGAATGAGAATCGGTAAAGAGCATAGTGAGGCGGTCGATGCCGATGCCTTCGCCAGCTGCAGGCGGCATGCCGTGAGCCAGCGCGCGAATGTAATCCATGTCCACTTCCCGAGGCGCCTCTGCTCCGCCGGCTTCGACCTGCGCACGGAAGCGGCGTTCCTGCTCGATGGGATCGTTGAGTTCGGAGAACGCGTTGCCGATTTCCATGCCCGCAATATAAATCTCAAAGCGCTCGACGAGCGACGCATCGTCCTTGCGGCATTTCGAGAGTGGAGAAATTTCCGTCGGAAAATCATACAAGATAGTGGGCTGAATCAATTTGTGTTCGGCCACGGTTTCAAACAGCAATCCAGTGATTTCGCCGTCTTTCATACTGTCGAGGCCTATCAGCGGCTCGATGCCTGCGGATTGCGCCCATGCGTTATAGCGATGGCCGGCAGCAAGCGGACCTCCGGGCGCAGCAAGTTCAGGGACGGTCGGGACAGGCGCAGCGCCCTCAGGCCAATAGCGGGACACAGCTTCGCGCATGGAGAGGCGTTGAAAGGAGGAAAAATCGAGTTCATGCTCACCGAATTTTATGAACGTCGACCCGGTCACTTCCGTTGCGAGTGTCGCGAAAAGCTCCTCCGTCAATTTCATGAGGTCGTGATAATCGCTGTAGGCCTCATAAAATTCGAGCATGGTGAATTCCGGATTGTGCGAGGTGGAAATGCCTTCGTTCCGGAAATTGCGATTGATCTCGTAAACACGGTCAAGGCCGCCGACAACCAGGCGTTTGAGAAAAAGCTCGGGCGCGATGCGTAGGTAGAGATCGACATCGAGAGCGTTGTGGTGCGTTATGAAAGGCCTTGCCGCCGCTCCGCCGGCGATCTGCTGCATCATCGGCGTTTCGACTTCGATGTAATTCCGCGCGTTGAAAAAGCGCCGCAGTTCGCGAACGATTTGCGCGCGTCGAATAAAGACGCTGCGGGCTTTTTCGTTCGAGATCAGATCGAGATACCGCTGCCGGTAGCGAATTTCAACGTCGGAAAGTCCATGCCATTTTTCTGGCAATGGCAGGAGAGCCTTACTGAGCAGCGTGACTTCCGTCACCCACACCGTCAGCTCATTTGTTTTGGTCCGGAATAGGTGCCCGCTGACGCCTATCAAATCTCCCAGATCGAGCAATTGAAATAGCTCGTAAGATTTGGCCCCCACGTTGTCCAGCTTCACATAAATCTGCAGGCGCTGGCCCGACCCGTAAATGTGGGCAAATCCCGCTTTTCCGTGCAGGCGTAGTGTCAGAATGCGTCCGGCTACACGCACCGTGGGCTTGGCAGCTTCGAGCGTGGCAACGTCCGCCGAGCCGTATTTCTCAAACAATTCCGGCGGCGTGGCCGTCCAATCGAATTTGTGAGGGTAGGCCTCGTGCCCGCGGGCCTCGATTTCGCCTAGTTTCTTCTGGCGCTGTAGAAATTGGTCGGTTGGTTCGAAAGGTAACAGGGCAGTCTCCGCGTAAGTCGAAGGGGGAGTATAACGGCAGAAAATGCCACTGGCAAGGAACCGGAAACTTGCGCCACTATGGTATACTTTCCGACCTAGCGGGGGTGGGCACTTGGGAGAAACTCGCGCAAAACGCGCTATCCAGCGAACGCGTACGGTGTTTGAGGATTGGGTTGCCTGGATTCCCAATGAGATGGACCAGCTTTTCGACGCCACCCGTAATGAACTCGAGTCTTCCAACTCCATTTTGAATATTACGCTGGACGAAGCGTTGGCTCTGTGCAAAGGCGGGAAATATGATTCCGCCAAGGATAGAGCAAATATATTCGGCGGGCTGTTTGATCGACTGTCCGTGCGCGTGAGCGCTGTGGTGCGCGCGATTAAATATCACGGCACACATTTTGGCACTTTGCCAAACGTAACCCCATTGTCGCCGTCTAATTTCAGGGGATCGGCGGGGCAAAGAGTTGCCCTCGTAAACAGCGTGTTAGCGAAAGTGGTTTTCCGGGAGAGGACGCGCTTCTTCCACAAGTTGGACAGTATCGATGAAATTGTAATGGAATTGCAAAAAGAGGCCCATACAGTATTATCGGAGATGTCCGAAAATACCGCGGCGTTTTCAGATCAGGCCTGGCAGAGACTGGAAGTCCTTGGTTATGATCTAAATACATGCACGGGGGAGACAACCGTAATCCTGAAGTCATTTTTCTGCGCCTTGCCCCCAGAGGAACTGGAAACATTCCGGTTAAAGTTAGTCAAGGTGGTGCCCTCCCTTTACGAGACAGATCCCGGTACCAAAACATCATTTAAGCACTAATCTGACCACCCTGAGCATCAGATTCATTTTGGACCCATGGCTACCTGGGATTAGATACCGAACTCAATTCAGCACAGTCCAAAAAGGACGCGTGCAACTTAAGGAGAAAGGGTCGCATCCGAACCAGTAGATGCGTCCCGAACGGGTACGGTGACCCGAACGAGACGAACGGATTCCGGCGAAATGACAGAGGCTGAGGCTATACGCCTCGCCCAGCAGGGCGACGCAAGTGCCTTTGAGCACATCTATCGGCTTCATAGTCGGCGGGTGTACGCGTTGTGTCTGCGCATGGTCGGAAATCCAGCGGAGGCGGAAGACCTGACTCAGGACGCCTTTTTGCAGCTTTTTCGGAAAATTGGGACGTTCCGTGGAGAGTCGGCCTTTTCCACGTGGCTTCATCGCTTGTCTGTGAACGTCGTGTTGATGAAGCTGCGGAAAAAGACGCTGCCCGAAACGTCGCTGGAGGAGTCGACAGATCCCGAGGATGAGGTAAACGGGCCACGCCGGGAAATTGGTGCACCCGATCTGTTGCTTACCGGTTCGATTGACCGGGTTCATCTGGAACGAGCCATTGAGCAATTGCCGCCTGGCTACCGGCAGGTTTTCGTACTGCACGACGTACAGGGATTTGAACACAATGAGATTGCCGGGCTGATGGATTGCTCGATCGGGAATTCGAAGTCGCAGTTGCACAAGGCCCGGATGCGCTTGCGTGAACTTTTACAGGAAACCCTGCGAGATATCGCTCGTCAGGAACGGCAAGCGGCCAAGGCAGGAGATTCGGATTAAGCATCTCTGGCTCGAATGTGTGGGTTTTTAGAACAGTGAAATTAAGGCTCGCTTTCTCGGCATGAGCTGCTGGTTGAGTTACCGGGAATGTTTAGAAGTGGAAATATGGATAGTGAAAAGGATAATTAACATGCAGTGTGAACAGTTCGAACAAACATTAGAACAACAGGAATTTGAGGCACTACCGAAGCAGGCACTGGCTCATCTGGAAACTTGTCCTGCCTGTAGCGCGCTTTTCGCGGATTTTGGCGCAATTCATTCCATGGCTGCTGAACTTGCCACCGATTCCGTCGCTCCTCTTTCCGATAACGTATGGATTGCGTTGCGAAACCAGTTGGAAGCCGAGGGATTGATTCGCGATCCCCAAGCGCCTTTGCGCAGCGTGCCACAAGCCGGTCCGGCCTGGTGGTCATTTTTCCAACGTCCTGCCATGGCGGGCGCGTTCCTGGGACTTGTGATTGCCGCTGCCGGAGCCGTGAGCTACCTGTCCAATTCTCAATCCTCGACCGCTCAATCGGAGTTGACTCCCGTACAAGAAACCTCCTCCGTCCTAACTGCTAACACCGTTTTTAAGGAAGAAGTTCTGAACGTCAACGATGATTCGATTCTGGGAGTACAACGTCAGGATACGGCGGTAACCGATTCCATCCGGCGCAACCTGCAAATCGTTGACAACTTTATTGCCATGTGTGAAAAGGACGTACACGAACAGCCGGATAATCAGATAGCGCGGGAGTATTTGTACGGCGCTTATCAGCAGAAGGCCGAGCTTCTGGCGACGGCCATGAATCGCAATATGACAGGAGGACTGCAGTGAACGCATTTGGTAACCGCAACCCTGTACGTGTAGGCGCCGTGGGCGCTATTCTCGTTGGCCTTGCATTGGCCGCCGTTCCGGCACATGCCGACCACATGGAGAAACATTTTTCGGTGCAAGACAAGCCGAAAGTCACTCTGCGAAATTCGACCGGACGCATTCAGGTTAAGTCATGGAGCAAGAGCGAGGTGATGGTCGCCTGGACCAATGCGAGCGGAAAAGCGGTAGTCGAAACCGAGCAGGCCGGAAACCGAGTGGAGATTGACACGCGCATGGCGGAAGGCGGCGCTTCGCCCGACCAGGCCAAGACGGATTTCGAGATCACCGTTCCCGTCGAGAGCGAGCTTAGTGTGCGCACGGACTCCGGCAACGTGACCGTTGAGAGCGTGCACGGGGACATGACGTTTGACACGGTGGGCGCGAACCTGCAACTCACAGACGTGAATGGCTACGTCGTGGTCAAGACCATTGACGGATCGCTCGTCTGCAACCGTTGCTCCGGAAAACTGGAAGCCAACTCGATCAGCGGAAATGTGCAGATGGTTCAACCTTCGCTCGATAGCGTGCGCGTGCAAACTTCTTCCGGCAATATTTTGTTTGACGGCAGCTTCATGAGCCGCGGCATTTACATCATGAAAAATTTCAGCGGCACGATCGAAGTACATTTTTCCGCCAATGATTCATTCGATGTGAACGCCAACTCGCTGAAGGGCGCCGTGATCAACCAGGCTTCCTTTAAACCCGACACGCATGGCGCGCCGCGTCCCGCCTCCAAGTGGGGACACAGCTTCATCGGCACAATGAATGACGGCCATGCCAAGGTCGAGCTCTCTTCGTTTAGTGGTACAATCAAGATTCTGTCGCGTGACTAACGCTCGCGGAATCGATTGCAGGATTTATCCCCATCATACATGCCCGTTTCCGGGCCTGTCTCGGAATGCCGTATGGTTTGCCTGACTGGATTCATGGGTTCGGGCAAGAGCACCGTCGGCCGTTTGCTCGCCGCACAACTTGCCTGGCGCTTTGCCGATCTTGACGCGGAGATCGAGCGCGAATCCGGCGTGTCCATCTCCCAAATTTTTGCGCAAAAAGGCGAGGCCGTCTTTCGCGAGATTGAGCACGAATGCCTGGAGCGCGTTTTGCACGCGGCATCGGCGCGCAATTCGCAACTCGTCCTCGCGCTGGGCGGAGGCACGTTCGCGCAGCCGCGAAATGCGGTGCTCATCCGTGAATTGAATTCCCCGCAGAGAAACGCCGGAGCCGTTGTCGTATGGCTCGATTGCGCCACGGAAGATCTTCTCCAGCGCTGTGTACTCATGGGTGACCGCCCGCTCTTCCGCGATGAGGCAAGTTTTCGTAAACTCTACGAGGAGCGCTTGCCCTACTACCGGCAAGCCGACTATCGAGTGGAAAGCGGCGGAGAACCAATGCGCGTCGTCGAACAGATTCTGGCCCTGGGAATTTTTAACCGCCCCACGCAGGGCAGTGTTGACGGCAACCTTCCGGGAGCGCCCGCGGTATGAGTGGAGAAAAATTTTCCATGAAGCATTTTTTCGCCATCACACTGGCAGTCTGTATTGCCGCAGCCGCGGCCAACGCCGCAGGATCAAGTAACGCGGGCTTCAGCCTGCGGGGGTTAGTCCTTCGGGCATTTCCAAGTTTCGCGGCGCGAGTAAGCGCGGCAGAGCTTAGATCCACGCCAACTCCCGCAAATACTCCGTCCGTCTTCGCCCCGGATAAAGGAAAATTCCGCATCACCATCGCTGGCCAGCAAGTGGGCAGTGAAGAGTTCGAAATTTCGTCCTCTGGAGACACCTGGCTGGAACGCAGCACGATGACCGCGCATGCGCCAGGCAGCCCGGACATCAAATCCGCAGGTCAGTTGAGGCTCTCCGCGGACGGCTCACCTGTGCGTTACGATTGGTCGGCCGAAGCGCTGAAAAAAGCCACTGGCTCGGTGGATTTTACGAACGGCACCGCAAAATGCTCAGCCGACTTGGGCAATCCTTCCCTGCTTCGCAAGGATTTTAAGTTTACTTCGCCCGTGATCGCGGTGCTCGACAACAATCTGTACTATCAGTTCGGCGTCCTCGCTCGAATCTACGATTGGAAAACGGGCGGCAAGCAAACATTTCCCGTGCTCATACCTCAAGACATGGTTCCAGGCACTATTTCGGTGGAATCGCTAGGGCAGCAGCAGACCGGAAACGGAAAGTACGAGACCCTGCGCGTCAGTTCGACGGATCTGGAAATTATGTTGTTCGTTGACGGAAACCACCGCATGATGCGTCTCGAAGTTCCCTCCTCAAACGTGATTATTGAACGGGAATAATCGCGCGCGAAATAACAAGATTTTTGCCTACTCCAACAATGCACATCAATAAAATGGTAATTCGAGCTCACATTAATTAGCATGATTAGCGGATAGACTTGCGAGTGAAGGAATTGCAAAAGGAGTGAACGCCACCATGAAGCGATTTCTTATTTTGGCCTCGCTGTGCCTCCTGGCTGTGGGCGGGCTTGCGAAATATTTTGTAACCAACGCTGCGGCGGAAGAAAATCTCAAAGCAGAAATATTAAAAATTTCCGACGAACGCGAAGAAGCACTGGGCAAGGGTGATGTGGCCACGCTGGACCGGATCGACGCTGACGATCTGGTGTACACCAACTGGCGCGGCGTGACCATGACCAAGGCCGATCATCAGGCCGAGATCAAGGCGCGCGGGATTTCATTCCAAACCAATTTCAAGCATGCGGATGTACACGTCACAATTCACGGAAACACGGGCATCGTTACCGGCGTGAGCACGACGACCGTGCAGTACAAGGGAAACACGATGAATGGCTCGCGCAAATTCGTGAACGTATATGCGAAGGAAAATGGGCAGTGGCGTTGCGTTGTACACTTCGAAACGCCGGTGGCGCAATAGCGATGCGACCCGCTTTCGCCGGAATGAATTGAGGGGCCGTCAGGCTCGAAGCTTCGATCACGGAACGAACATCTCTTACGCTTCTTCGGCAGCCAGTTCGTCCAGAACGATTGACGCCTTGTTTAAATTGTCCACCCCGAAGACCATCAGCGCCTTCGTCGAGCCGGGCTCAAATCCGCAATAGGAATAATCGATGTTAATTTTATTCTCGCCGAGGCGTGCGGCGGCGCGGCCCAGTTCGCCGGGACGATGCTCCGTTTTGATGACCGCAACATCCGTTTCCTCAAAAATCATGTGCAGTCCGCCGAGAACCGCCATGGCCGCGGCCGAATTATCGACAAGAATGCGAACCAGGCTTTCGCGCTCTTCCACATAAGATTGAAACGCGAGAATATTCACGCCCCGTTCCGAAAGCGCGAGAAAACATTTCCCCAAAGCGCCGGGCTTGTCCTCAATCGTTACCGTAAATTCCTTCGCTTTGGCCATGTACCGGGATTCCTTTCAATGCCAGAATTCTATCGCACACCGCGCACGTTGTCAGGGCGTATGCGTTTCAGGCTGCCTTTCGTAGGACCAGAGTAGGCACGCACGCGACGCAAGTCCAATCGAAACGCGTTATCTTCCACATCACAACATTCCCATCGAAAAATATCCAAATGAGCTCGGTTACGCGGATTGGAATTCTGCGAAGGTGACAACCAATACATACGCCCAAAGAGCAGCGTGATACACTTCAATTTCATCAACGAAAGGATTAACCCATGAGGAACCCAAGCAATAAAGGAAGCCGAGGCACAGCAGGCAGGACAGGTCGAAATGATTGGCACCAGCGAGCCGCCGAATTTCACGATCTAGCGGCGCACGCTCACCGCACCGCGGGAAAACATCACAATCAGGATGACCACTTGACAGGACATGAACATTCCAAACAGGCCATGGAATATGCTTCCAAAGCGTTTAAATTTTCGCAGCAAGCACACGAGAATTCGCTAAATTCCTTGAGTGCAGCGAAATCAGACGCAAAGGCCAAACCTTCCGTCAAAAATAAAAAATAATCGACCGACCCTTGTGCGAATTTGTTTCCGCCGGAGTCTTGAGAGTATCTTCCGCGTCATTTCCTCTTTACAAACTTATGGTGAGGCAGCAGCGTTGCCCGGAAAATAGATGGTGGAGGCAGCCCTCTTGCGCATGCGGACAATCATCGGGCTATGTGTGTTGTTGGGATTGGCCGCCTTCGTTCTGCTGAAGCGGCCAGGCTCAACTCCGGGCAATGGGGCGAAGGAAACGTCTGCAGTCGTCATCAACAAGCTGCCAGTTCATTTCGAAAACCGCACTTTCGATCCCGCGAACCCTCCGCCCGAAATGCCGCCGACGACTCCCGGTGAAGCCGCCGTGTGCGATTCCAATTTTGTGGCCAGCGCAAACGTCAGCGGAGACACGCATCCAACGGACGCAACACACGCCAGCGTTAGCGTCACGCAAGTAAAAGTCACACTGCAACTGAACGTCACCATCTGGACACCCGCCGACGTAAGCCCGCGCGTGATGGAACATGAAAATGGACACCGCCAGATTTCAGAGCATTATT
Source organism: Saccharimonadales bacterium (SeqCode) (assembly GCA_035486415.1). Lineage (GTDB taxonomy): Bacteria > Acidobacteriota > Terriglobia > Acidiferrales > UBA7541 > Palsa-360. Next base: position 30,960 of record DATHNC010000100.1, on the reverse strand, counting down.
ACGAGACGGCCGACAAAGTTGCCGAGCGGATCGCAGCAACGTATTTGGGCAGGCAAACAGAAATCACCGGCTCCGATCTGGATGGCGAAGCCGGCAAACAGCTGCAGCAAATGGCCTCGGAAATCACGGCCGAATATGGCAAACAGCTGAGCCCCGAGCCCGCGCAACTGCTCTACGATACGATTACCGATCACAGCCGCAACGATGTTTCCGTCCAGGACGCCGTATCACACGCCATCAAGAACGCAGCAGTGGAAGCGAATTAATCTTAAGTAGCGCAGGCTTCAGAGTCTGTGTGAAAACGGCAAAAGTGGAAGCTCAGGGGCTAACCAGGCCACGGAAAAACCCAATACTCTATCATTCTGAGCGAAGCGAAGAGTCTCTCCTTGTTCCTTCTCCCAGACTTAAATTGAAGAGAGATTCTTCGCTTCGCTCAGAATGACAGAACAAGGCCTTTTTTCCGCGGCCTGTACAGCCGAACTTGATTTTGCTGTACTAATGTGGTGGCTGAAGCCACGACTCAAAGTGAATTTGCAGTTCTCACGCAGAATCTTCAGCCGGTGGATTTTGAGCGGTAAAATACCGCAAAATTCCGGAAAGCCTGAAAATATATTTTGGAGGCGCGAGGCGGAATCGAACCGCCGATAAAGGTTTTGCAGACCTTTGCCTTGCCACTTGGCGACCGCGCCTTAGATTCAAGCCTAAATATTCGGGAAGTTGATCCGGCATCACCTTAATTTCGAGCCTCTGCGATACCGGAACCTCCCTCTCACCACAGCAGTTTCAATCCGAACTGCACCTGCCGCGAACTCGTGGAAGTTGATGTGATGGCTCCCGCAGAAGCCGACGGAAGCACAGACGTTGCCGAAGTAAACACGACTGGATTCGGATTGTTAAAATTGGTGCGATTAAAAATGTTGAACAGCTCGGCCCTGAACTGAAGATTGAGCCTCTCGGTAAACAAAAACTTTTTCGACACGGAAAAATCGGTTGTGGCGAGTCCCGGACCCTGCAAGAAATTGCGGGGCGCGTTGCCATACGTGTTAGCCAGCGGCTGGATGAAAGCATTGGGATTGAAATATTGCCCTGGAGTTCCCTCAATGATTGAGCCTGTGAAGGCCGGGTTCAGTGACGGCCGCACAGGATTTCGTGAGTCGCCATCGTTCGACGGGTTGTAGGAAAGCTGCGGAGTAAACGGCAAACCGGAAACCAAAGTTTCGATTCCGCTGATTTGCCAATTTCCGAGTGCGGTACTCAACCAGCGGTTTTCGCCAGAGGCACTCTTGCGACCGAATGGCAGATCGTATGTCGCATTGATGACCGCTGCATGGCGCACATCGAAGGAAGCACGACCGTAATCCGATTGAAGAGGATTGAGCGGATTCGAAGCGAACGCCGGTGAATTCGTTGCGACGCTGGTGTTCATGCTGTCGCCATCGTCGAGCGCTTTTGAGAATGTGTAGACGCCGCGAACGGTAAGCCCATGGCTAAACTGGTGGTTTACATCCACTTCCAGCGCGTTGTAGGAACTCACGCCCTCGGAGAACCAATGGGTTGTGTTCGATACCGCGGAGTTGGCTAGGGCCGGCGTCCCGGTAAGCGGGGCCGCCAGGCTGGCATAGTAAAAATATGCGCCGGAAGGATAATTTGCCGGGCAAGGCGTGGCTGGGCAAATCACAACATTACTCGGCACATTGGCATCGATCGAAAGGATTTCGTGATATCCGTGCGAGCCGCTGTAGCCGACGCTCAACGTAGTATTCGGCAGAATTTGCTGCTCGATTTTCAGATCGTAGGAAATCACCGTGGGCGTCTGAAGATCAGGTTGCACACCGCTTGGAATTACCTGAGGCGTGGGAAGCGCGCCCGTGCCTTCGATCTCCGCAACCGTGGCCTTCTTGGAAGCTTGCACAGTGTTGAAAGGCCCATTCTGATCAAGGCGATAACTTAGATTATCGATCAGCGCGTAATAGAATCCGGCTCCAGCGCGGATTACGGTTTTCTTGGAACCGAATGGCGACCACGCGATTCCCACGCGCGGTGCCGGAAGAAACTTCGCATTGTTAACGGTGAACGCTGAGTTGCCCACCGTTGGATTGGTATTGATTACTCCATTTGTGAACAAATAATTTGACGCTCGACCATTGGCTTCATTCCAGCCGTTGGTGAATTCACCGCGGAATCCGAGACGAACTTCAAGGCTTGGTGTGAGCTTGATCGAATCCTCTGCGAAGAATGCGCCCTCCAGCGACCTCCAGGACAAAGGCGTTGCGGCCGAGGCGAAGGTGTATGTGCTAATCGCGCCCGTCAAAAATGTTTGCAGGTTGTTGAACGAAGCCTGACCGTATTGATCTTGGATCAGGTTGTCATTGGCCTGCACGCGTTCAAACCACGCGCCGAAAGTAATCAGGTGCTTGCCGTGCGTGATGCTGACCTGATCGTCATAAGTGAAGAGATTGCGCACCGCGGTCAGATTACTTCCGGCATTCGTGCCGCCGTTGGTAAGAGCCGACGCTCCGTTGAGTGTGGTGCCGCCGCCAATCACAACAGCTCCCGGCACATTAACGCCAATCGTATTCACCCAGCCCCCAGTTACGGACGAAGCTGTTCCCGTGACGCCGCTATTGAAGTAGAACGCTCCGCGAGAAAAACCGAAGGTGGCTTTATTGAGAATGTTCGGCGAGAAGATGTGCGTTTCACTCAGGCTCGCCACCTGTTCCCGCAAGAAGATATCAACCGTGCTATACGGATTGGTTGTGGGCGAAAAAGATTGGCTGTCGTCACCCGTATAGACTGCGGCAAAGCTGTCATTGTTTGAAAAAATTTGATCGAATCGAGCGGTCCCAAAATCCTCACGAATATGCTGCTGCGGGTTGCTCAAGGATTCAGCGACGCCGCTATTTAATCCATTGATGGTCAGCTCCGGCCCATTCGCAACGGGCCACAAGTTCAATAAGTTGGCAACACCTTTTCCCAATGTAACGGTGGTCGTTGGAGTAGACGCATTGCAAGAAGACGTAACCGAAGTCAGCGCGGCGCAAGGCAAAATTCCCAGCCGCGCGTTGCCGTCCGGGACGAGCGTCAGGTCGCTCAAGCCAAGGGCTTGGCGAAACCCTTCGTAATTTCCAAACAGGAATGATTTATTTTTTTTTATCGGTCCACCGAGCGACGCGCCGAACACGTTGCGTTCAAAATGCGGAATCTGCGGGAGATCGAAAAAATTCCGGGCGTCCAGTGCGCTGTTCCGCAGGAATTCATAGGCATCGCCGTGGAGTTGATCGGTGCCTGAAGCCGTGACGATGTTGATCTGTGCGCCGGGGCGCTTTCCATATTCCGCGCCGTAAGCGTCCGTGACGACTGAAAATTCGCGCACGGCGTCAACCCCGAGCAACTGACCGCTTGTCCCTCCCGGCGTATTGTTGACTTCCGATGCGCTTGTATATTCAACTCCATTGAGGATGTACAAATTTTCCTGGGGCCTCCGACCAGAGGCGGAAAACATATTGCCGACAACGGAATTTGAGGTTCCAATTCCACCGGAACGTTGCGAGGTGTAGTTGACCACTCCCGGGTTTAATGTCAGAAGCTGATCGTAACTGCGCCCGTTAAGCGGCAAGTCTTTTACTTGCGCCTCACCGACCAGACCTGAGAAATCTGCTGTCGTCACGGCGAGTTGCAACGCTGTTTCACTTACGCTGATGGATTGCTTCACGGTTCCAACGGCAAGCATCAGGTTCACTTCCGCGCGCTGGCCAATGGCGACCGTGATTCCCGTTTTTACCTCGGCGCGAAATCCCTCTTTCTCGGCAGATATCTCATATTTTCCGACTTCCAGGGAAGGTGCGGCGTAGCGCCCTGCATTGTCTGTAACCAAAGTGCGGACCGTGCCAATTTCGACATTTTTCACCTTCACGGTCGCCCCAGGGATAATGGCGCCGGAGGTATCCGCCACCGTTCCGCTGATTGAGGCTTCCCCTTGCGCCGAGGCCTGGCGTGGAGCAACCGATAAAAGAACAAGAAAGATGCTTGCAATAGTTTTCCAAATCCCGAGGCTTGCTTTTCGTCGAATCATGAACGTCTTCTCCTCAAAAGTGTCCGGCATCGCCGTGAGTTATTGAAAAAACAGGGCCTAAAAAGAAAAATCCCACCGCCAGTGTGTAGTTCTGGCGGTGGGATTCTAAAATTGCCCGGCTTATGATCGAATATCTAGATCTCTAGCCTCCCGGCGCCAGTGGACACACACGAACAGCAGGAACAACAAACGGAAACCTGCGTGGTCAACTGGACGTCGCGATTCATCAGAATTTTCTTATAGCCGAGAAAGTGGCGAACTGTCAATGCTAAATAAATTAGGCGACGACACGTCCTGTAGCCCGTCTCTTCAGATGCTGGCTACGGGTGACGGCTAATCGTCACTTCGGTTTGGCGATTTTCGGTTGCGGGTAATTTGTAAAAGAAGAAAGGCTGAAGCCTGTCCTACTTATGCTACTGAATGCCTAGTTCGTGGAGGGCCGCAGCGCTTTGCTGGCGAACGTCAGAGTCGGGATCATTCCGTAGGCGGTCGCGCAGGACTTCCGCAGTTTGCGCGTCAGGGCCGTTCGAGGCTCCCGATTCACCTTCGGATTGCAACGCAGTGCGCAGGAGGCGGATCGCCGCAACGCGCACTCCGGAATTCGAATCGATTTCCAGCGCGTCGAGAAGTGCCTCGCGGACGCTGGGGTCTCCCTCGAATCCCTGTAACGCTTCAAGCGCCTTGATGCGCACGGCGGGATTGCGATCAAGGCGGGCCGCCGCGCAGAGCGTGCGGCGCACGTCCGGGTCACCAGCATTCATGCGCAACACATCCAGCGAATTGAGGCGCACATTAGGATCAAATCGCTGGCCATTCTCAAGCAAAAAAGTTAGCGCGCGCTGCACGTCGGCATCGTCGGGTGCGCCGACAATATCCATCGGCGTTGGCGACATCAGCTGAACCTGTACGGTGGGATTGCCTGAACTGGACGGCGTTACCCATGCGACATGCGCGTTATCCACCCTGCGCAACTGCTCATCGGTGACTTTAGCCGGAGCGGCTGGCGCGGAATTCACGGAGGCCGTGGTCGTCTTGGAATGCGTTGCAACCACAGGTGCGGGAGCCAGCGGCAATCTTTGGCCAGCAACGCCGGCGAGAAATCCTGCGACGACGAGGACCGTCATGCTCATTGCCGGATGATAAATCAATGTATGGCGCAGCGCGCCCCACCACGAGACGGGTGAAAAAATCTGCGTCCACGAAGGACTCGTGCGATTCGAGCGTGCTTCTTTATCGTCGAGAGATTCGGCGAGTTCGCTACGGCACTGCGCGAGCAAAAGTCCGGAGCGATCGAGGGAATCGGCGGGCTGGTCAAGCGCCGCAATGACTTGCTGTAAACGCAATTCGCGCGCAACAGCAGCGGCGCACGCGGTACACTGCGCGAAATGCGCTTCAAATTGTGTGCGCGCGGCAGCATCCAGTTCGTCGCAAGCGTACAGCACGGCAAGCGTCTCGATTTCATCGCAGCGAATGCCTTCATCATTACGCGGGTGAGATTGCGTCAGAGGCTGCGGCCCGATTTGCGAAAAGTCTTTGTGCTTTTCGGGCTGATTATTTTCTTGCCTGTCCGTCACAGCAATCCGTCCAATTGGGCGCGCAATTTTCGCGTCGCTCGAAAAAGTGAATTCTTCACGGTTTCTTCCGTAGTCCCCAATGCATCGCCGATATCTTTAAGTTTCAGGCCCTGGTAATGCTTCATCTCAAAAACCATTCGTTCGCGAGGCGTCAACTGGGTCAGCGCCGAAGAAATTCGCCGGCTGATTTCAAGTCCCTGCATGCGGCGCTCCGGATCGGAAGTCGCAGTCTGATCCGCTTGCCGGTCGAAGAAATCGCCGGGGATCGGATCGCCATTGCGGTTAGACGCAGCTTCCGGCGCCTGGTCTTCCGGACGGCTGCTGCGCCGCCGCAAATGATCGAGGCACACGTTGGTGACGACACGGTACGTCCAGGTGTAAAAGCTGCACTCGAAGCGGAAGCGTGGCAAATTTTTGTAAATTTTCAGGAAAGCTTCTTGATAAACGTCGCGCGCGTCTTCGGGCCGGTGCAAAATGTTGAGAGCAATTCGCAGGACATCTCGATCGTAACGATGCACGAGTTCTTCAAACGCTTCGCGATCTCCGCCCTGGGCGCGTTCGATCAGGGCGCGTTCGTCGGTTGGATCCAAAGATCGCTGCGTGGCACTCATGCTAGACGAGCGTACCACGGGTTCACCAGCGGCGTTCCCGGACCAGCGCATCGTCATTTCGTCAGCAGCCATCGTGAGGGACTCACTTAAAAGGCTTGGACCATTACATTGAAATTAGACGCGTTGATACATAAAAAGTTAGCAGCAAATAGTGCAGCCCGCTCCGGCTCACAAATCGCGCTAACTTATTTATTGCCAATATATTAGACTACCCGCGCCCGGGCAATGCCGATTGCTGTAGTCCGCGTTTTTATACGCGGAGTTTAGAGGACAGGCAGCAATAAAGCGCCGGGCGAGCAACAGGCGAACCTTTAGGCTGCGTATGCACGCGCATTTAAACCCTCGCCTCTGACCCTTCGCGGTCTCTCAGGGCAAGAGAGGAGGGCGACAACTGGCGGATACGCCACCGCGCGAATGATTAGTACAATCGCTGCGATTTGAAAATGTTTCGCAATCACTATTCATGAAAACTGCTAACGAAATTAGCGCGGCGCAGGATAAGAACGGCGGCGGATTAAAAGACGCGGCGAAAATTTCAGTTGTACCGATGATTGCGGCGACCTATTTCATGGTCGCAGGAGGCCCTTACGGGCTTGAGGATATTGTTCAAAAAACAGGATACGCCGCAACGCTGCTGATTCTTGTTGTTACTCCCCTGCTGTGGAGCTTGCCAACAGCCATGATGGTGAGCGAACTGGCCACGGCAATTCCCGAAGAAGGCGGCTTTTATATTTGGGTGCGCCGCGGGATGGGGCGTTTTTGGGGATTTCAGGAAACGTGGCTGACCCTGGCCGGCAGCGTCTTTGAAATGGCGCTGTATCCGAATTTGTGCATTTCGTACATCGGCCAGTTCGCGCCAGGAGTGGTCGCAGGACATCGCGGAATGATTCTGGGATTCGCGATGATTGCGATCTGCACGGCGTGGAATATTTTGGGCGTACGCTCCGTCGGCGAAGGCTCCGTGTGGATGAACGTCGCTCTGCTGGTCCCATTCATCGCTCTGACTATTTTTGCGCTGGGCAGCGGACGATTCGGTGGCGTGGCCAGCGCGAGTGCCGTTCCGCTGCGCCACGCCGATCTGCTGGGTGGCGTGCTGATCGCGATGTGGAATTACATGGGCTGGGACAATCTCTCAACGATCGCGGGCGAAGTGGAAGCGCCAAAGCGAACGTATTCACGCGCGATGTTGGGTGCCGTGCTGCTGGTCATTGCAAGTTATTTGATTCCTGTCGCGGCTGTGGCGCACATGGGAATCGATCCGAACCGGTGGACGACCGGTGGGTGGGCGGACATCGGGCGAATCGTTGGAGGAGAAACGCTGGCTGTTGCCATTGCGCTGGCGGGGGTGATCGGAGCGATTGGATCGTTCGGCGCGCTGATGCTTTCCTTCACGCGCTTGCCGATGGTGATGGCCGAAGATGGCTACCTGCCTCAAATCTTCACGCGACGCAGCGGGCGCACCGGAGCCCCGTGGGTGGCGATTCTTGCGTGCGCGATATTGTGGGCCGCGTGCTTTCCCCTGGGCTTTGAGAAAAGCTTGCTGCTCGATGTGTTGCTGACGGGCTTAAGCATACTGTTGGAATTCTGGGCGCTGGTTGCGCTGCGCGTTCGCGAGCCTGAACTCTCAAGGCCATTCCGCGTTCCTGGGGGATTGGCGGGAGCTGTGGCCATCGGCGTTCCGCCGCTTGCGCTGATGGTGGCGGCATTTGCGCGTAATCGCGCGGAAATTGTCGGCTCCACAAATGAAATGGTAATTGGGTTCGGCGTAATTGCGGCTGGAGTAGTGTTGTATTTTCTGAGCCGCGCGATTTCCGGAAAAAAAATAAAAAGCTGAAATATTTTTAATTTTAAGTTGGGCGGGCTTCAGCCTGCGGAATTTGGTCTCTGCAAGGACTAAACCCCGCAGGCTGAAGCCCGCGCCACTGGAAATCACCATTAAGCTTGAGTGCTTTGGCGCCAGCGCATCAGCGGCCATGCAAGGATTGCCAGCGCGAAGGCCACCACGGCATATCCGTTTGCATGGAACTGGGAATTCGGCTGTTGCAACAACTCGATGGCACTCGGGACTAACGAGAGCATGGCAGCCAGCAGGAAATAACCCAGGACATTAAACCGTACGAGGCGCGTCACGCCGAACCAGAGCACTAGAACGGTTGCGAGGTGAACAAAAATTTCCCGGAAGAACGCGGCAGGCGAAGCGATATTCGTGGTCATCAGCACGGCGACAAGCACAAGGAGCGCGGCGCGCATCCATGCAGGGCGCAAATAGGCTGCGATCAGACCGGCGGCCAGGCCGATGAAACCGACCATGACAAAAGCAGCCGCGATGGATGAAGCAAAAGCTCCGAGAGCGGGGCTAAGTTGATCCAGATTATCGGGCACGCTCGCTCCGAGCGAGTGGCGCAGAAGCGGCCATCGCGCCAGCAGCAACGGCAAGCGGTTCAATCCAATGACCGCCGCGGAACCGAACAGCGCAACGCAAAATGCATCTCGAAAATAAACGGAATTTAGTTTGCGCCAACCTGGCGTGAATTCCCGGCCAAAGGTCCGCCCCAGAAAAAACCATGAAAGTCCAAGCAGGAGCACGGCACCGGCCAGGTAAATGGCGGCAGCAAACGCCAAGGAAATAGAGAGCGTCAGGGAATAAATAATCAGCGGCGATGTAGTGTCATAATTCAGAAGCAACTGCGGCACCCGGTTGATATAGATCACGATTCCCGCGATCAACATTAAGGTCGACATCTTCCCCAGCGCACGCCACGGAACTCGGGCCACGTCCGGGCTTTTCAAATTGCGCAGGAAAACAACCAAAATAGTGATGAAAGCGAGTCCTATGGTTGCAGCCAGGCCAAAGGACTGCGCCATTTGACCGGGCGTCGAGCGGCTTTCCGTATCGCGCCAGCTTTGCGGAATTTTGATGAAGATCCGGTAGCCGGAAACTTCATCGCCTTGCACGACGAGAGTGACACGAATATGCGCACCGCGCGCGCCTGCCGCGGAGTCGAGCGCGGCTTTTTGCTCCCACTCAAAGGTGTGATCCGTTCTCGCGATTTTTTTGTCCGTGTGGGTTTCCACCAGATTCCAATCGGCGAGGTTCATTCCCTTTTGATCGCGCAGATAAACTTCCGCGCGCGCCTGAGCCTCTTCCTTCGTGAGATTTGCACCGGGAGCTTTTTCGTCCAGGGTATGGTGCACGGAATGGAGCGAGCCATCGGGTTTCATCACCACGAAATATTCTTCTTTTTGCGAATTCCGGAAATAACGAACGGTCCAGAACGCTGAGGGAACCTGATCGCGATACACGCGATTAGCGGCGGAGAGGCCGATCGTACGGCGCAAATATTCGTTGGTGTAATCGTCAAACGTATAGGCGACTGTGGTGGCCTGATGGAATGTATTCGGGTCCACGTGAATTCCGCGCAATACTTCATCGGCACGTCCGGCGGCTTCGCGAGAGTCGATTTGAAAGCGGACAAAATCGCCAATCGCTTCGCGCTTAATTCCTGCCAGCAACGCAACGCCGAGAATACCGCCTACGATTAATACGGTGAGAGACCGAGCAGACATCCCGGCATAGATCGAAGTAGCGGTCGGTGGCACGACAGGCTCAACTGTTACGGTCTCTGTTTCATCGGAAATCTGGGATTCCGGAACTTCGACGGGGGGTCCGCCCAAAGGTTGGGCCCTATTCAGCAGAGATGGATCGGTTTCAAATCCGCCGCGCGACACATATGAAATCGCGGCAATGGCCAGCGGAATCAGCGCAGCGCCGCCAACGATAGCGCCTGAAATCGGCAGGTAGACGCCATGCGAGCGCATCAGCGACGTGCTGATGAGAAATGCATCGACCGTGTAATGCCAGATGAGCGTCGCCCAAATTCCCCAACGCAGCATGACGAGCCCTACGACAATTCCAATCAATCCAACTTCCAGGCCGCGAATGTAGGCGGGCTCCTGCGGATAATTGCTGTGCAGGAATCCCCAGAAAAATGCGGGCAGCACGACGGCCAAAAATCTTGATTTGGTGACTCGCGATAAAAATGGAATTGCAAACAGGCGAAACAGGAACTCTTCACTCGTTGCGGCGTAAATGCCGATCGTCAGCGGATAAACCCACGGCACATACGTGCTGACGACGTTTTCGTAATTGAGATCCTGCGGCGCCCACGCACCGAATCGTTTGCTGATGATGTAAAAAATAGTGATGTAGCCAATGTGCGCGCCTGCGAGGCAAATACCGATTACGTTGGCTATGAAAAATTCCTTGGTGCGAATTCCTGGCAGCGAGAAACCCACATTCAGGCGGATTTTACTGGGCTGCAGAATTCGGTACATCGGCTCGCCCGGAACAATTGCAAGTACAACGAGTAGGGCACTGAATATGCTTGTCAATGCCGCCTTCCCAGCCTGGCTCAGGAAAAAACTGGAGTATGGCGTGTTGGTGTCGTATGCGGCACGATCCAGGGGCCACTGGTTCATCGTCATGATGAAAAATAAAATGGTGAGGAATGCGCCTAGCGCAAGGCCGGCGCGCCAATCCAGCAAATCGCGGCGGCCGAGATAAATAATCACGTACAGGCAGCCACCGATTAAAAATGCATAGGGAATGAGCGCGATAAACTCCAGCGTGTTGTTGGAAGATCGAAGATGATCGTAATCGCGCGTCCACGCTTCGGGAACTTTCAGGAACTCGTTATAGCCGCTAACGCGATCACCCGTGAGCGTAACAACCAAACGATACGGCGCATCTTTGGCGCGGAATCCACGACGCTCCCAGGAAAAGCTCCAGTCACGGCGCGCGGGACGTTCCGTGAGATTGGCTTCTTGCTCGCGAAAATCATATTGGGAAAGTTCAATATGAAGTACATCGCCGAGAAAAGATTCAGCAATGGCTTGCGCCTGCGCGCGTTCGAGCCGCGCGCCCGGAGCCGCTTCTTCCAATTCGTGGTTGTATCCGACAATGCCGCCGGCGGGATCGACTCGGACATCGAACTCTTCTTTTTGCAGCGGGCGGAAGAATCGCGTTTGCCAGTACCAGATATGAACCTGATTCTGCATAATCTGGTTGGCCTGCTGAAGACCGACTTCGCGTTCGAGATAGGTCTTCGCAGTATCGTCTAGATCAAAAACAATGCTCGAATCGTAGCCATAAAGCTGTGCGCCTTGCGCGACTGCAAATTGTCTGGCGGCGCTGAGGGCCTCGGCGCGGGGAACTTTAAATTCGACGGAGGCCTCGGGAAATGCGCGGAAGAAAAACGTATAAGCAACGCTTGCGCCAAGAATGCCTGCGAGTACCCAGATCAGCAGAACTTTTGTGTCATTCCGGTCGAGCCGTTCAAGCGGCAAATACGCCTCCTCTGGCGCGGGCACTAGCAGTTCATCTTTTCCTATGCCGGGTGTGATTGCAAGGGTTCCGCTTCCTGCATGTTGCGCAGGATTCAGCCTGTGGAATTTTGTGTTTGCATCTGAGCGAGTAAAAACCACAGGCTGAAGCCCGTGCTGCTTCCCCCGCGTGCGATGATATAAACGACCAATGCCCGTGACTCCTGCAACCGAGCTGATGTACTTGAAAGGCGTAGGGCCGCGCCGCGCGGAAATTCTCGCGAAGCGCGGGCTGCGTACTTTTGAAGATCTTCTCGGCTATTTGCCATTCCGGTACGAAGATCGCATCCACTTCGCAAAAATTCGCGAGATCAAGCCGGGACAGGTTTACACCGTTCGCGCACAAGTTTCGAGCGGCAGCCTGGTGCGCTACTCGCGCGCAAGTGGCGGGATGTATCACCTACTGGTGAAGGACGATACCGGCGCGCTGCCGTGCAAATTTTTTCACGGGCATTATCTCGAAAAAACATTCAAGCCTGGCCAGGGGCTAGTGCTGCATGGGAAAGCAGACGTCGATCCCCTGCGGCCCGGCCGCATTGAGATGATCAATCCCGCCTACGAATTACTGGGAGAGGGAGACGCGGACTCAACCGAAGTCGGGCGCATCGTCCCCATTTACGAAGCGCTGGGCGGAATTGGTGCGCGCACGATGCGCCACATTGTTTATGCGGCGCTCGAAAAATTATCCGGCGAAATGCCTGATCCACTGCCCGCCGAAATTCTGGAGAGATACAAGTTTCCTTCGCGGCGCGAGGCGCTGCAGTTCGTGCATTTTCCGCCGCCCACGGTTCCGGTCGAGGCACTCAATTCGTTTCGCTCTCCCGCGCACATGCGCCTGATTTTTGAGGAATTTTTCTTCTACCAGCTGAGCGTCGCCATGCGCAAGAAAACCGCGCAGCAGCAGGCGGGCATCGCGTTTCGCGTGCGCGAGCCGGAGGTTCGCGAAGCGCTGAAGCGCGTGCTGCCGTTCAAGCCTACGGACGCGCAGAAACGCGCGCTAGGTGAAATCGCGCAAGACCTGGAACGCGGCGTGCCCATGAATCGCTTGTTGCAAGGCGATGTGGGCAGCGGCAAGACTATCGTTGCGCTGGAAGCTGCGACCATCGTCATCGAGAATGGATACCAAGCTGCATTGATGGCCCCGACGGAAATTCTAGCGGTGCAGCATTATCTTTCAGCGCAAAAAATATTTGAGCGCGCCGGGTATCGCGTCGAATTGCTGATCAGTGGCTTAAAATCCTCGGAGAAAAAAGCTGCGCTTGATCGCGTGCATTCCGGCGAAGCTCAACTTGTGGTGGGCACGCACGCGCTGCTCGAGCCGCAAGTGCAATTCAGGCGGCTGGGGCTCGTGGTTGTCGATGAACAGCACCGCTTTGGCGTGCTGCAACGCAAAGAGCTGATGGATAAAGGGTCAGCGCCGGATGTGCTGGTGATGACCGCAACACCCATCCCGCGCACGCTTTCGTTGACACTTTACGGCGACCTCGATATTTCCGTGATCGATCAAATGCCGCCCGGGCGCGTGCCGATCGTTACGCGCGTTTCTTCGGAGTCGAACCTGCCGGGGGTGTGGGATTTTCTGCGGCGCGAAATGGAGGCCGGTCGCCAGGCTTACGTGGTGTATCCGGTGATCGAGCAATCGAAGTCCACGGAATCGGCACAATCGTTGAAGGCGGCCATTGTGGAATTTGAAAAGTTGCGCAGCCAAATATTTCGGAACCGCCATGTCGGCTTGCTGCACGGGCGCATGAAGAGCGAAGAAAAAGAAGACGTGATGAATCGCTTTAGGAAACATGAGATCGACATTCTGGTGGCGACCACGGTGATCGAAGTGGGCGTCGACGTTCCGAACGCCACTGTGATGGTCATTGAGCACGCGAACCGGTTTGGCCTTTCGCAATTACACCAGCTGCGCGGGCGCATCGGGCGCGGCGGAGAAAGGGGCACATGCATACTGATCGCTCCGAGAAACCCCGGAGACGATGCCCGCGAGAGGCTCGAAACCATGGTGCGAACGACCAATGGTTTTGAGATTGCGGAGACGGATTTGAAGCTGCGCGGTCCGGGCGAATTTTTCGGCACGCGCCAGCATGGCGAACTCGGTTTCCATATCGCGAATCCAATTCGAGATTTTGAATTGCTGGAATTGGCGCGCCGCGAAGCGCTGGCGCTCGTCGAACCTCCCGAAGCCGAAACCGCGCGCCGCCGCCTTTTGTCTGGCCTCCCGGTGGAATGGCAGAAGCGGTACCAGCTTGCGTCAGTGGGGTAAGGCGTTGGAACCACGGACGCGCACGGATGAACACGGATAAAAACAAATTCGATATTTCTAAGATCAAATCCCGAAATATATGAAAAACATTTTCGAATTTGCAATTAGAACTGCGAAAGGAAACACGAAAACTCCTTCGTGTTCCGTTTCAGATTTTTTATCATTATTTTTATCCGTGTTGATCCGTGTGCATCCGTGGTTCCGAAGGTTTTCCCCGTGCGCGTAATCGCAGGCAAATATCGGAGCAGGACGCTGCGGAGCTTGAAGGGGCAAGCGCTGAGGCCGACGAGCGATCGGTTGCGCGAAACTTTGTTCAACGTCCTGGGACCGATGGTGAACGGGTCCACGTTTGTAGATTTGTATGCCGGCACCGGAGCGGTGGGCATCGAGGCGATCAGCCGTGGAGCAAGGCACGCGATTTTTGCCGAGCAACATGCGCCTGCGGCCGCGTTAATTCAACGAAATCTGGAATCGCTGGAAATTAGTGCCGAGGCCGAAGTGCTCTGCATGAATGTTCTGCGCGCCATAGAGCGGCTGGAGTCAAAGAAAGTGAATGCGCAATTTATTTTTCTCGATCCGCCGTATGCCGCGAATGTCGAATATGAAAACGCGCTGGAGGCGCTCGGGGAATCGCCTCTAATTGCGCCGGATGGACGTGTCATTGTTGAGCATTTGAAGAAGCTCGCGCTTCCGGCGCATGTGGGAGATTTGGAGCTTGCGCGCGTTCTGGAACAAGGCGACGCCGCGCTCAGTTTTTACAAGCTGGCTTTAGTCGCGTAGGGATTTGAGTAGCACAGGCTTCAGCCTGTGGATTTTAGCCCTTGCAAAAAACGAAAATCCACAGGCTGAAGCCTGTGCTACTTACACACTACTTCTTCTTGTTAAAAAGATTCTTCAGCGTATCCACGGCCTGTTGCGGCGTCGGCGCCTGAGTGGGCGAGGTGCCGGAGGGCGTCGTCCCTGTCGTCATGGTCGGAACGCCTTTGCCGGGCCGGACTTTTGGATCTGCGATCGTGCCTCCCAGCGCAAATGGCACAGTAATTTTTCCTACGCGACTCCCGATCAGTCCACCTACAATGCCGCCCACCGCGCCCTTGCCTAACGCGCCGGCCGGATTTACCACGGCCGTGCCGTCGTAATTGAGCGTTCCGTCGAGCCCAACACTCCCGTGCAGATCTACCACACCGTCCGCGGAATCAAGATGAATCAGTTTGCTGGTTACGCTCTGGTTCGCAATATTGATGTCTCCTTCTAAAACGGAGAATTGCGTATCTCCCCCGACACCTGCCATTTTCATAACGGATTCAGCGGCCCCCGCCAAATTCACTCCGGGCAGGTGGCCATTGCGCACGGCAAACTTTCCAGTTCCTGACAGTGTCTTCTTCCAGGCATCGCTCAGATTGCCTAGAAGTTGCAGGTCAAGCTCTCCGGTGCCACCCATTTTTCCGCGGGCCGCCGGCGAAACTTCCAGAACTTTGGCCACATCGAGATTTCTCATTTGCACGTTGGCTGTAAAACGCGCAGGGTCCGTAACGCGGTCCACACGCGAAGAAAGTTGCAGCGTGCCGCCGTACATGCCAATCGAAATTGGCCAAAGTTCGGCGCGGTCCGTATACACGCGCATTTCCACGTTGGCCGGGCCGACGGTGTAGGGTTTCGTCGTAATTTTCTCAACGTTAATGTGTCCTTTGGCAACCAGCTCGCTCGCCGGCGCCGGGCCGGCTGGCTTCGCGACCGGCTTTGCTCCAGGATTCGCGACTGGCTTTGCTTCGGCTTTCGCGGGGGCAGGAGCACTTGCAGCCGCTGGAGCCGGAGCGGGTCCGTTGGTGGGACTGCCAGCAACATCGATCAATTTGTCGATGTCGAGCTGGGAAGAGCTCATTTCAAAATTTACTTGGGGATGCTCGAAATCAGGGACATTCACAGTTCCCTTGATATCCGCGGCCGTTGCAAGATCGGCGACAAACTGCGCGTCGAGTTTTCCCCCGGACAAAGTAAATTGACCGGTGTGAAATGTAATGGGATCTTTCCAGCCGCTCAGAGCAAGCGTCACATTCGATAGATTCGACTCCGCCTGCCAGTCATGCATACGCATGGGACTGACGGCAAAATTGTGCAGCGTGATACTGATGCCCTTGGTGTCCACAAGAGGCGAGGCAACTCCGCGTATGACGCTGCCCATGGCAACTTCCGCGCCGGTGAGATTAATGCTGTCGATCTGATCCAGGGTGACGCTGGAAGTGTCGCCGGGTTTTGCGGGCGCAGCAGGCTCGGAAGGAGTAAACGTATAGTTATTTTTACCGCTGGCGTCCGTGAGAATCATCAGTTTCGGATGCACGAGGTCCACGGAGTTGACGTGAATGATTCCATGGAGCAGCGGAGCGAGCGACACATTCACGCGAATTTCATCTGCGCTCACGAGATCGCCCGATGGAAAATCGGAAGGATTGCTGACATGCAGATCTGAGACTGTAACGCCGACTCCAGGAAAGAGACGAGCGTGAATAGGGCCAAGCGTAACCTTGCGCCCGGTTTGCTTCTCGATGGCGGAAGCGATCGTATCGCGGTACCGGTCGACATTCAGGAAAAGGGGCAACGCCAAAACAAGGAGAATCAGGAGAACGACAATACCCGCCAGGATCTTTGCCCAGAACGGAAAGGATTTCGATTTTGTGGTTGCGGAAGAATCGGTAGCCATGTCGAATCTCTCATTCTCCGGGATGCGGATTGCAGACTTCACATCCAACTCGGCTTAACTGCCCCTATCGTGGCAAATCACGTCACGAACGGCAAGCCATTCGTTTGGAATGACAGCCCGAAGGCGGTTCTCCAGGACTGATTCCGGTATTGCTGCGCATGAGTCTGGACCGATTAGTTATGGAGCGAAGGCTTTTTCGCAGGCAGGTTGGCTTGGTTGACATTCTCAATTGCAGTTTGGACCGCTATTGTTCGAATTGCTGTAGCCCGCCTCTGAAGAGGCGGGCTACAGCACTGCGCAACCCGGAATGTAAAAACTAACGTTCAATCAAGGATGTCGACAGAACCAGGCAGGTTCTAGAAATGGTCGCGTAAAGCGCTAAAATTAGTCAGGATAAGTAGCCGACCGGCCCCGCTGCGTACTTCCTCATGTTCAAGGGCCCAAGTCGCAGGGTGAGGGATGAACACGGCGTTCAGCCCCGCTTCAAGCGCGGGATTTATATCGCTGCGCGGACTATTTCCCACCATCCAGCCGCGCGATTTGACAACGTGATGACGGTTCACCAGTTCGCGATATACGTCCGCGTTTTTTTCGGGAACAATTTCAATCGCATCGAAATGAATCTGCAAACCGGAGCGCTCGACTTTGGCGGCCTGCTCGGCCGCTTCGCCTTTTGTAAAGAGGATTAACCGGTGGCGAGCCGAAAGATAATCGAGTGTTTCGAGGACGCCATCGAGCACATTGGGCGGCGTACGCTCAAGTTCTTCGACGCGCTGGTGAATGTTATCCACCGTGGACTCCAGCGCCTGATGGCCCGCGAGTTTCAGGTACGTTTCTTCGAGCGACCGCCCGAAGCTGCGCGCGCCGTAACCGTGTTGCCGGATATTCCGGCGCTCGGTTTCGTTCAGGATATGGCGCGCATATTCGCGCGGGTAGCCGAACGGTTCGAGCAGGGTTAAAAATTCGGCAATCGTCTGTTCAAAATAGACATTATTTTCCCAGAGCGTATCGTCGGCATCGATCAGAATTGTTTCTCGGGCCATGATTCCAGACAAGCCTCGCAGGTCCCACATTCACAAGCGCGCAAATTCTCCTACAGGATGCTCGGAGTCCGGCGTGCCGTTTATTACTCTTTGTGCGATTTCAGTGCCTCATTGGCCGCCAACTGCTCCAGGATCTCCATCGCAGCTTTTTGTGTTTCTCCGTATTGAGTGAGATAGCCTTGAAATTCGCGATTCAGTTCAAGCGCTTCGTTTGCGCCGAGCGGTGTTCGCAAAATCATATCCCTCAAGCGCACGGGATGCGGCAGCAGCCCGTCTTCCTTGATCTCGTCGAGAGCCGTCTTGACGTCATAAGGTTCCATGGTTCCTCCTCGTTACTTTCCGCACGGTCAATTCTACTTCGAAAGGGCCGCGAAACAAAAAGGCCTCGGAACAAGTTGCGAGGTTCGCGTGCATGCAGGGGAAACGAAATGCATCTGCGGAATTTTCCAAGGCAGCGAGAAGTGTAAATTAAGCACTGGCAGGCAAAAATTCGTATCGGTCAATCTTCGCCGCAACGCCGCGCTGTCCGCTATCTGCTTCCGTCCGGACCACTTGCGCAAAACATCGAATGTTGACGTCACCGGCAAGAGTGATTTCACGGGGCAATGTGAGAATAAATTCCAGGGACGAGCCAGGCTCGAAATCCGCATCGCTCAAAAAATATAGGCCGCGGAAGCTTACATCCCGCGTTCGTCCCTGCTGTTCGCGTCCTCCGGGCTCACTGGAACGAACCGTTAAAGGCAGCGTCATCGTAAATCGTCGCGATGCACGACGTTCAGTCGATTGAATCATTAATCCCCCGGAATGAGGGTGTTCCAGGTTCTGCAGACACAACCTAGCATCGCCGCATAAAATTCGCAACGGGAAACGCGCGTGGGACAGCAACTGAATCCCTTTTAAGGTTCTCATAACACCCGATTTGTCGTTCCCCTCACTCTGTGATTACATAGGAAGCAGCATGCCAACTCCACTTCACCGGTCCATTATGCTGAGCGGCCCCGCGGGCCGGATTGAAACGATTCTTTGGTCCGTCAACCAGGAAAATGGAAGCGGCCAGCCGCCGATGGCCGCCATCGTCTGCCACCCGCATCCGCTATTTGGCGGTACCATGCACAACAAAGTGGTGTATCAGGCGGCGAAAACGCTTCATCGATTCGGGCTGCCCGTCGTTCGATTCAATTTTCGTGGAGTAGGCTTGAGTGAAGGCCGGCATGACAATGGCCAGGGCGAAACAGAGGATGTGCAGACCGTGCTGGATTTTCTCGCTCAAGAATATTCGGGCATGCCCCTACTCGTCGCCGGGTTTAGTTTTGGTTCATGGGTGGGACTGCGTGCTGGTTGCGCCGATTCTCGAGTTACGGAGCTTATCGGACTCGGCTTGCCCGTGGCAAGTTTCAAGACTCGAAGTTTCTCTTACCTCGACAGTTGCGATAAGCCAAAACTCCTGGTTACAGGCGAGTTCGATCAGTTCGGCCCCCCGCATGAATTACGCGCGATGGTAAATTCGTTTCCGCCCAACATCGTGGAACAGACACAAGTAGTCATCATTGGCGGAGATCATTTTTTTACGGGGCATCTGCCGGAGTTGGACAGTACGATTTCCAGTTGGCTGTTGGGACGGCATACGGAACTGGCAGAGCAGGAAGTGCGCGAGTAGCGAAGGTTTCTGCTTAGCGATTTAATAGCAAGGTGAGTATTTTGAGTCTTGCAAGGACCAAACCCCGCAGGCTAGAGCCTACGCTACTTACAACTCAGAAAAATATGAAACGCTTGCGCTTGCGATATTGCATTGGCTTGGCATTCGGATCGAGGGCTTCCGGTTCATAGGGCAAACCGCGCCCTTCGAAAGCGGCGAGCGGATTAGCCTGAAAAAGCGCGGTAGCCACTTCTTCCCCGCGTCTTTCAGCGACCGCATCGAATGCGGCGCGAAGCTGCAAGGGCCGCCCTTTCAAATTGTGTGCATCGCTAGCAACGAAGTGTACGCGCTCTTCGTCCAGCCACTTCTCCGCGCATTTTTGCGCGGAGGCTCCGAACCGCCCGAGGATAGACTGCGCCGTAATCTGCACGTAGCTGCCTTGATGCAGCCATCGATACATTCGCTCCGGCTTGGTGCGCAGCATCGCATTCCGCTCCGGGTGCGTAATAATCACTGACAGCCCCATCAGATGCAGGCGGTGCATCGTGTCGTCCATCGAGGGTGGAATGGAAAAATCCGCGAATTCCACAAGCAGATAACTCTTTTGGTTGATGGTGTATTTCTGGGGATTCTTTTCCAGATCCTGCAAATTTTCAAAATTCAAATGAAAATCGCAGCCTGTCGCCAATTTCAGGCGGTCGCCAACCGTAGCCTGAAGTTCATCGCGAAGTTGTTTGTTTTTATCGAGATCAAATTTGAAATTAGAGTTGGCGTGCGGAGTTCCCACCACGTGCGTGACGCCGTCCGAAATGGCCATTTCCGCCATCAGAATGGACGTTTCCATCGTGTCCGCGCCGTCATCCAGGCCGGGCAAAATGTGGCAATGAATGTCAACCATAAAGGAATGAGCTCGCAGTGAAGATACCTGAACGGGAGAGTGGGAACAACCCCGGTGTTACCGAAGGGTGACGCATGGATAGCGCCTATTACGATGCGGCCCGGCCAAAATGTTGTGAAATGTACTCGGTAATTTCGCACCTGCTATAATCTTCGGCGCACGAAGTTGAGCTGCCTTGAACCTGTGGTTTTTACTATCGGACATACTCATCAGATGTCGACTTTTTATATTGAACAATTCGGATGCAGGGCCACGCAGGCGGATGCGGCGGCCATCGAACGGCAGCTGCTCGAACGCGGCTACGTTGCATCCTCGAATGCGAATGGCGCGGATATCGTTGTCGTGAACACTTGCACGGTGACAGCCGCCGCCGACTTGCAGGCACGCCAATCGATTCGAACCATCTACCGCGAGAATCCATCAGCGCGCGTGATCGTCACAGGTTGCTACGCGCAGCGCGCTCCGGAAGAGTTGGCCGCGCTCGAAGGCGTGTCGTGGGTGGTTGGGAATTCGCACAAGCCGGAAATTCCCCGTCTCGTTGCCGAAATGCAGCCATTAAGGATGCCAGTACCCGCACCTGCGGCGCTCGAAGGGTTTGTGCCGCTAGACACGATCACGGGGGAAACTTTTTCGCACCGCCGCGAACCTGCGCAGATTTTAACCGGCGATATTCAGGAGCAACAGACTTTGCTCGTCGCGCCCGTCGAAGGCGGCGAGGCGGGACACACTCGCCCGGTGTTAAAAATTCAGGATGGGTGCAATAAACGCTGCTCTTATTGCGTGATTCCGCAGGTGCGAGGACGCAGCAGAAGCCTCCTTCCCGAAATTGTTGTCGAGGAAATAGGTAAATTATGTGCCGGCGGCGCACGTGAGATCGTCCTCAGCGGAATCGATCTGGGTAATTATGGCCGCGACCTCACGCCGCGCGCTGAACTCGGCGAATTGCTGAAGCTTATTTTAGAAAGAACGGATGTCGAACGGCTTCGCGTCAGTTCCGTAGAGCCGATGGATGTGACGGAAGATTTAATTCGGATTTTTGCAGAAAACGCGCGGATGGCGCGCCATTTTCACATGCCGATGCAATCCGGCTCCGATCGCGTCCTTCGGGCGATGCATCGCTGGTACCGCGCGGAACATTATGCGCGGCACGCGCAACTCGTTCGCGAACTGCTCCCGGATGCGGCCATCGGAGCGGACGTAATTGCCGGATTCCCCGGCGAAACCGAGGCGGATCATCAGGCCACGCTTTCGCTGATCGATTCTTTGCCTCTCACCTATCTGCATGTATTTTCGTTTTCTTCGCGCCCTGGAACCGCTGCGGCGGAGATGGAAAATCAGGTTGCAGAGCAGGAGATTTCGCACCGCGCACGTGAATTACGCGCGCTCGGCGAAAAAAAGAAAGCCGCATTTCAATCGGCGCAGGCTGGCTGCACAATTCGCGCGCTGACGCTCCATCGCTGCGGGGAGAATGCTTCTGGGCCATGGACGCGCGCTTTATCGAGCAATTATCTGGATGTGCGCGTTTCGGGTGAATGGCCTGCCAATCAATTTCTGGATGTCTGGATAAAGAGCGCTGGCGACGGGCACCTGAATGGAACGGCTCTCTAGATTCTCGCGTAAAGATCAAAATCTTTAACACAGAGGGCACGGAGAAAACAGTCAAACGGCAGTTGTTTTCTTCTTTTTTGAAAATGCGAATGTTTTTACGATTCAAAAATAACTTGCGCCATGGCTGTGTTGCCATCGTGCGTGATGGTGACCGCGATGTTTTTTACGCCGAGACGATCGGCAATGGCGCGCGTTGCGCCCGATAATTTCAGCGTGGGTTTGCCGCTCGGTTCGCGCACCACTTCGATATCGATCCAGCGCACGCCGCGCGCCCAGCCGGTTCCAAGGGCTTTCATCGTGGCTTCCTTGGCGGCAAATCTTCCGGCAAATCGTTCGGCGCGGTTACGGTGCCTTTCGCAATAACTGATTTCTGAGGGAGTGAACAGCCTTTTCAATAAAGCACGGCCGCGGCGGGCAATTGCCGCCTCAATGCGATCGACTCCGGTGATATCAATCCCCAGGCCCACGATCATGTCCAGCCCTCCAGGTTTCGGACGCGTGCATTACACATGCTTTATTATACTTCGTCATGATTGGGCGGGCATGAGCGGGGACGATAAGCTACATTAGTAAAAGAGACACAGGACAAACATGGCGCGAGCGATTAAAACTCGAACTTCAGGACGTCTTCTCAAACCACGCGGAAAACGTGCAGCTCCTCGGAAAGG
Organism: Saccharimonadales bacterium (SeqCode); assembly: GCA_035486415.1. Lineage (GTDB taxonomy): Bacteria > Acidobacteriota > Terriglobia > Acidiferrales > UBA7541 > Palsa-360. Next base: position 8,501 of record DATHNC010000100.1, on the reverse strand, counting down.
CAAGTCGGCATGGAAAATTCGACGAGTGCGTGGCGTGCAAGTCGTGGAATCCGCGGCTTTTGACAAACTTCGCTGGCTCACGCATGGATTCAGCACGCGGCCGGGCGGCGCAAGCCACATCCAGGAAAGGGAAAAAACCGCGCTGAATCTCGGCTTTACGGAATGGGATGGACACGAGCGAGTAGTGGCAAATCGAGAAAAATTTCTGGCAGCGATTGGCGCGCGCAAAATGTCGTTCATTACGATGCGTCAATTCCATTCGGACGCAATCCAGCTTGCTGCCGCACCTTGCGCGGAAACTCCCAGCGCCGACGCGCTCATCACCAACACTCCGGGTTTGCTGCTCGGCGTGCAAACCGCTGATTGCGTGCCCATTCTGCTGGCGGATACCAAGCGGCGCGCGGTGGCCGCAATTCATGCGGGCTGGCGCGGCACGCTGGCGCGGATAGCGGTAAAAACTCTGGGACGAATGCGCATGGAATTTGGAACGCGTGCGAGCGACGTGGTTGCCGCGATCGGACCCGCCATTGGCCAAAGCTGCTATGAAGTAGGCGCTGAAGTTGCCCAGGCTTTTGCCAATCAATTTCCGCCTGCCGCGGAATGGTTCGAAGGACCATTTGCCCAACTGAGTGATGGCGTGGACCCGCTATGGCTGCCATGGCTCACGATGATGCCGCCCGGGCATGTGCCCCCGCCGCCGCGTGTGCAGCTCGATTTGCGCGCGGCTAATCGCTGGCAATTGATCGATGCGGGCGTGCCGGAAAAAAATATTGAAGTGAGCGACTTGTGCACCGCATGCAGTAAGGATCTGCTCTTCAGCTACCGCCGTGAAGGCGCCAAAACAGGCCGCATGATGGCCGTGATTGGAATTCAGTAGAACAGGCTTCAGCCTGTTTTCTTTTGACTTTTATTTGTACCGGCAGAAAACCAGAAAGAAAACAGGCTGAAGCCTGTTCTACTGAAGAGCAACGAACGGGCTGGGCGTTTCCATCAGCGCCAACTGCCCACACGCCGCGAAAACATCCTGCCCGCGCGAGTAACGCACGAATGTAGGAACTCCCTTTTCTACAAGTATCCGTTGAAATTCATCGATACTTTCCGCGGTCGGCGCGCGGTACGGCAGCTTTCCGGGATTCCACGGAATCAGATTTACTTTGGCGCGCATGTTGGCTACAAGGCGCACAACGCGGCGCGCGTCTTCCGGCGTGTCATTCAATCCGCCGAGCAGTACATATTCAAACGTAAAATATTCGCGCGGACGCAGCGGATATTTCCGGCAAGCCTCAAACAAAACCTCCAACGGGTATTTGCGATTGATGGGCATGAGCGAATTGCGTTGCTCGTTGCTCGATGCATTCAGCGAAATGGCCAGGCTCGGCCGAATTTTTTCCTGTCCCAGACGTTCAATGCCGGGAACGATGCCGCTGGTCGAAAGCGTGATGTGTCGCGGGCCGAGGCCGACTCCTTTCGGATCGAGCAGAATTCGGACAGCCGCCATCGTCGCGTCATAATTCAGCAGCGGTTCGCCCTGCCCCATCAACACCACGTTGGTTTGCGGCGCGAGTTGCCCGCGATTTTCTTCAAGCGCAATGAGAACCTGGCCCACGATTTCGCCGGGCGTAAGGTTGCGGATCAATCCTAATTGCGCGGTAAGGCAAAAATGGCAGTCCACAGCGCAGCCGGCTTGCGTCGAAATGCAAATCGTTTGCCGGCCATCGCGCGGCATAAAAACGGATTCGATCTGCGCGAGCTTTGGCCCGCCTTCACCCGCCGCACCGCCGATCGAAAAGAGATACCGGATCGAGCCGTCGACGGAAGCAAAACTTTTCCCCACACGTGGCGGCGTGATGCGCGCTTCCTGCGCGAGCCGTTCGCGAAGAGCCGCCGGAATATTTGTGATGCCCGCAAAGTCAAAATGGCGCTCGGCATACATCGCATGGTAAAGCTGCGCGGCGCGAAACGGGCGCTCGCCCAGTGACGCGACGTACTCGCGCAATTCGTCCGCCGATTTTCCCAGCAATTCTACAGGCACGTACCTGCTCCTGATCCTATCCTCCAATCTTAACATGTGCCTAGCGTCCAGTAGGGCAGGCTTCAGCCTGTCAGCTTTTGACTTTCTGAGACGTGACACAAAATATAAAAGAAGACGCGCGGAAGCCTGTACTACCGGCGCAGATGTGTGAACCGCACCGGCCCGGAGCAGACAAGTCGCATTCACATGCGAACGTGTGCCACAATATGAAAATGAACCAACCGGCCAGAGATATTCAAAAGGCGGAACTGCCGAACGGCGTTGTCATAGTTACGGAGAAGATGCCGCACGTCCGATCCGTGTCCGTGGGAATTTGGCTGGGCACAGGATCGCGCGCCGAAACTTCAGGTCGCAATGGCATCGCCCATTTTATCGAGCACATGTTGTTCAAGGGAACGAGCAATCGTACGGCGGAGCAGATTGCACAGTCGATGGATTCGGTCGGCGGAATGCTCGATGCATTCACGGGCAAGGAAATGACTTGCTTCAACGCAAAAGTGCTCGACGAGCATCTTCCCGTAGCGCTTGACGTGCTTTCTGATCTGGTCCTTCATCCTCGATTTGACCCGGAAGATATCGCCAAGGAAAAACAGGTGGTCCTCGAAGAAATTAAAATGGAAGAGGACAACCCTGAATATTTGATCCACGAATTATTCACGCAGAATTTCTGGCGCGGGCATCCGCTCGGAATGCCTATTCTTGGCAATCCGGACAGTGTGTCGCAATTTTCAAAGGCCACCGTGACGGAATGTTTTGAGGAATGGTATGCGCCAAACCGCGTGGTGATCACGGCGGCAGGAAATCTGGAACACGCGCACCTGGTGGATCTGGTCTCGCGCGCATTTGGCGATGCGGTTCGATCCGCGGCCGCGGTAAAACCCGCGCCACCCACGACGCATGCCTGCGTTGAGCAGCGCGACAAAAAAGAACTCGAACAGGTTCACATCCTGCTCGGCGTTCCGTCTTACCCACTTGCGCACGAACGCCGCTATGCCGCCTCACTTCTAAACGTAATTCTCGGCGGCGGAATGTCTTCACGCCTGTTTCAGAATATTCGCGAGCGGCAGGGCCTGGCCTACGCCATCGAAAGCGATCTTTCGCCTTACACGGATTCTGGCGTGCTTTCCGTGTATGCGGGAACATCCCGCGAATCCGCCACCAAACTGATCCGCTCGGTGTGCGATGAGTTTCGCAGCGTGCGCGCCGATGGAGTGAGTACGGAAGAATTGCGCCGCGCGAAAGATCACTTGAAAGGCTCCATGATGCTTTCGCTGGAATCGACGAGCGCGCGCATGTCCAACCTGGCCCGGCAGGCCATGTACCTTCAACGCTTTATTTCGTTGGACGAAATGCTGGCCTCGATCGAGGCCGTTACGCGCGAGGAAGTCCACGCGATCGCAAGAGATTTTTTCGATCCGGACCGCATCACTCTAACGGTGCTTGGCAGCCTGAATGGTTTCCGCGCCACGCGCGATTTGCTGGCTTAGGTTTTCTGTAGCGACAGGCTTCAGCCTGTTCTATTCATGCGTGATTGACGTTCGCCTCACGCTTTGTCATTATTCCTTGGACTTGCGCCCATCCGCGCAGGTCCGCCGGGGGATTTTATCAGTTTGCGCATCACCATTCTTGGATCAGGCAGTTCGGGCAATTGCACATTGCTCGAAACGAATACCACCCGGCTGCTGGTTGATGCAGGCCTCGGCAAAAAAGAAACATTGCGGCGCCTCGCTGCTGTTGGCCGCGATGTTGACCGCCTCGACGGCATCGTCATTTCCCACGAACATAGCGATCACATCGGGTCTCTCGCGCAGGTTTTGGGACAGTGGCGCACGACGGTTTATCTGAACGAAGCCACGCACACGGAAGTGATGCGCATCCTGCCGCAAACTTCGCATAAACGTCTCGATCGCGTGGAACATATTCGTGCCGGACAAAAATTTATTGTCGGCGATATTGAAGTTTCTCCGTTTGCCATCCCGCACGATGCGGTCGATCCGCTGGGATACACCTTCCGCGCGAATGGAACAAAAGTCGCCATCGTCACCGACCTCGGCTATTTGCCCGAACTCGTGAAAGTGCATTTGCGCGAAGCCGATTGCCTGGTCCTCGAATCGAATCACGACCTCGAAATGCTCAAGGTGGGGCCGTATCCCTGGCACATCAAGCAGCGCGTGATGAGCCGCACGGGGCACCTGTCCAATCACACGGTCAGCGAATATCTTTCCGACGCGGAAGGGTTTGATGCACACGCGCGCTATGTGGTCCTCGCGCATCTTTCCGAGAACAACAACAATCCTGACGTCGCGCGAATTTCCGCTGAAGAAGCGCTCGCACGGCGCACGGGAGCAGCGGCGTTCTCCGGTGAATTGATCATCGCCAGGCAGGAAGCTCCGATTCCCACGCTGAATTTGTAACTCTCGCCAGAATTTCCAGGAGTTTCCATGAGCCAATTACTTACGGTTGTCGCGCGACTTCGGGCTAAGCCCGGACAAGAAACGGAACTTCGCCACCAGTTGCAGCGCTTGGTGATACCCACACGTGCCGAGGCGGGCTGCATAACCTATGAGCTGAGCGAGTCGAGGAACGAACCGGGGCATTTTTTGTTTTATGAGGTTTGGAAAAGTGACGCCGCCCTGGAGGAACATTTTCAAACTTCGCATATGAAGGCGCTTGGGAAATTGTTGCCGGAATTGCTGGCTGAGCCGATGGATTTGAGCAGGTGGGGGAAATTGTAGTTTTACCTTGAATCGATTTATTGCGCTTCGATTGGTGCTTCATTCGCGGAAAAACCCCGCCTCTGACCCTTCGCGTTCTATCAGGACAAGAGAGGCAAGCTACTCGCAGGCTGCGGAAAAAAGGCCTTGTTCTGTCATTCTGAGCGAAGCGAAGAATCTCTCTTCGAATTAAGTATAGGCAAGAAACAGGGAGAGATTCTTCGCTTCGCGCAGAATGACAGAGTATTGGTTTTTCCGCAGCCTGCTAGGGCTAATGCGGCACGGATTCTGTGTACACGCGGTACCAATCTGCGGTGATTTCATGCTGTGCTTGCTCGAGGGTTAAACTCCCGGAACAGACTTCTGCGTGAAGATAGTTTTCCACCTTGTCTTTGGAATGTGCGCCGCCATCCGCGATCGAAGTTTCGAAGGGTTCAGGCCACAGGTTTTTTGGATCGGTAGGGTTCCCGCCAAGTTCAAGTGGAATGAAATGGTCTTCTTCGTAATCCCGCATGCGTGAATCGGAATAACTGTATTCTTCGATTTGTTCTTTTTTCAGCCGGCTTGTGTAGCTGGCTTCGGGGCGAACGGTTCTGGTGCTCCATCGCGGGTTGCAAATTGTTTCGCGAATATTTTCCTGCGTAATTTCCGGATTAACCGCACCGGGAGTGCGCGCCGGATCGGGATAAATGTCCGCAGGGCCGACATGAGCCTGGGGGACTTCTCCAATGGGCGATGAATTGGTGCTCGAAGATTGATTCCGCGAATGAATGAACCATATCAGCGCAAGAAGAATAAGAATGAAAAGCAAAAATGTGACAGGACTTTGGCGTCTAGGCATCCGCAACAGTTTAACTCAACTGAGGAATAGCGTTTTGTGGCGCGGGCTTCAGCCTGTGCGGGTTTAATCCTTGCAAGGCCCAAACCCGCACAGGCTGAAGCCTATGCCACATGAGACCAAAAATTCAGGTATCATCGTTGAGGATTTTTAAAACCAAACTTTTAATTGTAACGCAGGGGAGTTTCGATTGATTTCACGATATACACGCGATGAGATGGGCCAAATCTGGAGCGAGGAGGGCCGCTTCCGTCGTTGGCTTGAAGTGGAGTTGGCAGCGACGGAGACGCTAGCCGAAACGGGAGTTGTCCCGGCCGCGGCTGCCGCCAAAATTCGCGAGAAAGCGCGCGTCGACGCAGGAGTCGTAAAGCGCATCGCGGAACTCGAAGCCAAGGTAAAGCATGACGTGATTGCCTTCACCATGGCCGTTGGCGAGACGATTGCCGATCCCGAGGCCGCGCGCTGGCTGCACTATGGCCTGACATCGAATGACATCGTTGATACTGCGCAGGCCCTGCAAATTCGCGAGGCTTCCCGCCTGATCGAGCATGGACTCATCCGCATGGGCGAAGTTCTCGAACGCCGCGCGTATGAATTCAAGGACACTCCGCAAATCGGCCGCACGCACGGCATCCATGCCGAGCCCATCACGTTCGGCCTGAAAGTAGCCAACTGGTTCGCCGAAAACCGCCGCAATCTTGAACGCTTTGGCCAAGCTTCCGCGCAAATGGCCGTGGGGAAAATTTCCGGCGCCGTGGGCAACGCCTCTCACCTGGGACCGGACGTAGAAGCCTCGATCTGCAAGCGACTCGGTCTTGGCGTGGCTCCCGTGGCTTCGCAAGTGATTCAGCGCGACCGCCACGCGCAATATCTATCTACACTGGCGATTCTCACTGCCACGCTCGAAAAAATTGCCTTGGAAATTCGCCACTTGCAGCGCACGGAAGTGCGCGAGGCGGAAGAGCCGTTTGGCGGCGAGCAGCGCGGGAGTTCAGCGATGCCGCACAAGCGCAATCCAGTGTCGAGCGAACAAGTGTGCGGCCTCGCGCGGATCGTCCGCGCGAATGCTGGCGCGGCGTTTGAAAATATCGCCCTCTGGCATGAGCGCGACATTTCGCACAGCTCAGTCGAGCGCGTCATCCTTCCCGATTCAACCATCCTTGCCGATTATTTGCTCGCGCGTATGACGGACATCGTTTCCGGCATGCGTGTTTTCCCCGAACGCATGCGCCGCAACCTGGACGCGACTGGCGGCCTCGTGTTTTCCGGCCAGCTCATGCTGGATCTGATTGAGGCAGGCGCGCCGCGCGAAGACGCCTACAAATGGGTGCAGGAACATGCCATGGCGGCATGGGAAACGGAAACGAACTTCCGCCAGCGCGTGGTAAGCGACGCGCGCATTAAAATTTTCCTGGATAGAAACGCTCTGGAAAATACCTTCGACCTGAAGCGACACTTGCGCTTCGTGGATGCAATTTTTGCCCGCGTTTTTGGGGAAAAGTAAGCCGCGTTAAAACATCGCTGCTGATGTCCGCTGCTGTAGCCCGCCTCTCTTGCCCTGAGTGAACGCGAAGGGTCAGAGGCGGGGGTTTAAATTAAATAGTGGCAAGAAGTAAGCGACGTGCGAGAACGAATTGACGAGCGTGCCCGCGCCACACAAAAGCCTCGCCTCTGAAGAGGCGAGCTACAGTAAACCAACAAACCAAATCAAACCCGCTGAACGTAGCGCGCTTCCGACGTATCTACCCTAACTCTGTCGCCAGTATTCACGAACGGCGGCACCTGAATCATCAATCCCGTTTCCAGTTTCGCCGCCTTCATCACTGCGCTGGCCGTGGCTTTCTGCACGGTCGGCTCTGTATCAACCACGGTTAAGTCCATGGTATCCGGGATGACCACGCCGATGACCTTGTTTTCGTAAAACTCGAGCTTCACCGTGGTATTGGGAATCAGGTAATACACCGCTTCGCCCAATATGTCCGCGTCGACATGAAACTGCTCGTAGGATTCCGAGTTCATGAAGTGATATCCTTCGCCATCCTGATAAAGATATTCGTGCTCGATCTCATCGAATATGGCGCGCTCGATGTCCACTTCCGCGCGGAACCTGTAATCGATAATCGAGCCGGTGCGAAGGTTGCGCATCTTCGTGGCCATGGCGGCGCGCTTGTTGCCCGGTGTGCGGTGCTCCACGCTATGTACGGTAAATAGTTCGCCCTCATGGCGGATGGTCATTCCCGGGCGCAATTGTGTTGCTCGCATTTTATTTCGCTCCTGATGCCTACGGGGTCTTGCGGCAGGCGGCTCAAACCTATAAAAGCAAACCTAGCTGAGTCATGATTATAGACGCCTGGGAGAACGTGGGTCAATGTTACGGAGAAGCATGGAAGACCGCCGGTTTCTGATAAGGCCGTTTCTCACGCGTTGGTGTCTATGGCAGCAGAATGTTTCGAATAGCGTAATCCGCCGGGGGCTTGTATTTGGTGACGTCGGGTTCTCCGCGAGCGATGTGTACCAGTTCGTTTCTACTACATCCAGTGTTGGGATCAATATCGATTGTGAGGATCACGGTCTTGAGTTCCGAGCAGTACGAACTTTCGTGGATCACCTGTCCGCCTGCGGCCGTACGGCTAGTGCGTCTTCCCTCTGCCACGAAGCCTCCGATGCTCTTTACACCAAGCTTCTCAACTTTGGCACCTGAAGCGACCATCGCAGCTTCAATAACATCTCCCGGGGTGCAAGTTTGGCATTGAGGTAGGAAAGGGTTATCTCGCGGCGCACTTGAAGGCTCATGGTCGTGGACCACCTTGGCTATCGTTGTGCTCGTATCCCAGCGCGTATCCGTGTGGTCAACAGGATCGTTGATCTCGTAGAGCATTTCGCTCTTGAGAGCACCCAAATAGGTCCATTGCCGCTC
>DATHNC010000099.1:0-19408 GCA_035486415.1 Saccharimonadales bacterium (SeqCode) | reverse complement strand
TTGTGATGGAGCATGGCGCGCGCTCGCGCAGCGGCAGTTTTTTTAATTTTAACGGCACCGCGGGCATGTGGCGCCGCTCGGCCATCGATCAGGCCGGCGGCTGGCAGCACGATACGCTCACCGAAGACACCGACCTTTCCTACCGCGCGCAGCTCATCGGCTGGAAATTCCTTTACCTGCCCGATGTGGAATGTGCGTCCGAATTGCCCGTGGAAATGAACGCCTTTAAAGCGCAGCAGGCGCGTTGGGCCAAGGGCCTGATGCAGACGGCGAAAAAAATTCTGCCGCGCATGATGCGCTCAAACGAATCGGCGCAAATCAAGGCGGAGTCCATTTTTCACCTCACCGCCAACATCAGCTACCCGTTCATGATCGTGCTTTCGACGCTCTTGCTGCCCGCGATGATCGTGCGGTTCTATCAGGGCTGGTTCCAAATGCTGTTTATCGACCTGCCGCTGTTCATCGCGTCCAGCTGCTCGATTTCCGGTTTCTATCTCACGTCGCAGCGCATCCTGTACCCCAAAACGTGGAAGCGCTCGATTCTCTACATGCCGCTCGTGATGGCCGTGGGCATCGGACTCTCCGTGCGCAACGCGAAAGCCGTGCTCGAAGCGATCTTCGGCGTCAAATCGGAATTTGTGCGAACGCCAAAATTCAAGATTGAAGGCCAGGCCGGCACCTGGAAGAAAAAAAGCTACCGCAATCGCGCCGGCTGGATGCCCTGGCTGGAAATCGCGCTCGGCCTCTACTTCGCAGGAACAATTGTCTACTCCATCCAAAATGAAAATTACGCCACCACCCCATTCCTGTTTCTCTTCGTCTGGGGCTTCCTCTACACCGGCGTAATGTCCGTAGCCCCAGGCTGGGCAGACCGCCTCCGCCTCGGTGGCGTGCAGCCCAGCACCGCATCAGCCGAAGCAAGAGCCTCTGCTTCCGGTGCACCCGGGTTCTAGTTTTTGCCTTTGAGTAGCACAGGCTTCAGCCTGTGGGTTTAATTTCGATAATTTTTAAAAATTCAAAATCCACAGGCTGAAGCCTGTGCTACTCAAAATTACCGTTCCTCAACCGGCTCCGGATGAATCGTGACGCGGGCAATCTGCGGGAAATGTTCTTTTACGCGGAGTTCCAGTTCGCCGGTGACGTCATGGATTTGCGTGATAGGCAGACTGCCGTCCATAGCGCAGTGGCAGGACACCAAAATTTTGTGCTCCACCTGGCGCACATGCACTTCGTGGCAATCAACCAATTCGTGATATTCGCTGGGCAGCGAGTTAATAAAGTTTTCGATGAACACGGCGAGACCGGTCATTTCGCCGCGCTGGCCGTCGACAGAAGCGATGTGCGTTCCGAGCGGCTCAATGTGGATATTCACTTTTGCCTCGACGCGATTTTTTGAGGACGGGGCCACGCCAGGCAGCTTTCTAATTTCCTCTTCCAGTTCGGTCGCGCGGCGATGCGCTTCCTTCAAACTCAAGTGCTCGTCCACTTCCAGATGCATTTCAATGAACAGTCGTCCGTCAAGCTGGTCGGCGGAAATTTCATGTACGGCGAGGCCGAGCCGCGCGGCAATCACGCGAATCGCGTCAAACAAATGTTCACCCGCAACGGCGCGCGGTTCCATGTGCACCATTACATCTGCGGGCACAATTTCGCCGACGCGCCGCTCGACTTCATCGGAAATCGCGTGCACCTGCTCGAAGCTGGCCGAGCGCGGAACGCTGATCGTGACGTCCACGAAATGTTTATTTCCGGCGCGGCGCACGCGCACGCGCTCGGTGGAGAGCACGCCTTCGAGGCCTTGCACTTCCTTCGTCACGCGCTCCTGCAAACCGGCGGGCGCGGAATCCAGCAGCGCATCGATTGTGCGTTTGCCGAGGCGCGAGCCTACCCAGATCACAATGGCCGCGACGACGAGCGCGGCGAGCGGGTCGGCAATCTCCAGCCACGGCGCGCCGTAACGCTGGCCGAGCCACACCGTGCCCATGCCGAGAATCACGACCAGCGTGCTCCACACATCGGTCGAAAAATGGAGCGCGTCGGCTTCCAGCGCTTCGCTCGGAAATTCCTTGGCCACGCGGGAAAGCGCGCGCGACCGCACCACGTCAATGCACATCGCGAGCAGGAGAATTACGATCGCCAGCCCGCTTGGCTGCATATGCACCCGCTTGAACAGCAGGCGCGTAAATGCTTCCACGATGATGTAAACAGAAGTGGCAAGCAGTAGTCCGGTTTCCACGAACGCGGAAAAATTTTCAAATTTTCCGTGGCCGTAGGTGTGGCCAGAATCCGCAGGCAGGTCGGAAACGCTGACCGAGAGCCAAGTGATAATCGCGGCGATCAAATCAAGGCCGGAATGCAGCGCCTCAGAAAGCACGCCAAGGCTGCCCGTGGCGACGGCCAGAAACACCTTGAGCGCCACAAGCACCAAAGCGGAGCCAACAGACCCGAGCGCCGCCATCTGCTTGACCGTTGTAGGAGAACGTGTGATCGGGAAAACCTCGGAAAGGATTATACGATGAGGAGGGAAGTATGTGGCATAGGCTTCAGCCTGTGGGGTTTGGTGACAAGCACAATTGACTGTGCTTGGGATAACAACCACAAGTTTCGCAGGCTGAGAAAAAAAACCGTCATTCCGAGCGAAGCGAGGAATCTCTCTTCGATTTAGCAATGGAAAATAAAGAAGGAGAGATTCCTCGTTTCGCTCGGAATGACAGAATGTTCAGTTTTCCGCCGACTGAAAAGACTATGGGGCTTGGTGACAAGCACAATTGATTGTGCTTGGCCCAAACCCCACAGGCTGAAGCCTATGCCACGTAAAAATTAATTAATCGGCGGAGGAGGAACGAGCGGCAGACGTTCCGGTTCGCCGCGCGCGCCGTGGACTTCCACGTCATCCAGCAAGAGCGATGGCGCGATCACAGTCGATGGCACGCCGGAATCGGCCGAGCCGAACGCGGCCAGCGCGGTTCCCGCAAAGCCGGCTTGCTGGCTCTGCATGAAATCGAAAGCCGTGGAATCGTTTCCAACCGCGGAAATGTTGCGAATCGCGCGTAGCGTCAAGCCAGAAAGATGTGCGCCGCGAATCAGCGATTCGTGCCCGTCGGCCACATCCACGCGGTAAACGAGCAGCGGGAGGCGGTCGCCCGTCGCGGCGCCGGATGCAGCGCCCATCACGATTTCGGAAAGGTCATCCTGCTCGCGCACTCCGAGAACAGGATTATCCATTTCGCGTACAATGAGGCACCATTTATTTCCGCTCTCCTTGCACTTATCCATGAATTTTTTCTTGATATCTTCCGGAGAAATTCCGTCCGAAGAAGTGAAAAATAAATTGCTGGCCATCGGACGCGGATCGCCGAGATAAGCAGAGCGGCCGTGCCCGTTCGTTTTGTCGAGGTCAGGACCGGGACGCCGGGACATCAGGAAGTTGAGCAAGAGGCCGCTGTTCACGAGCTCTACGCGCTGCGCTTTCGCGCCTTCCTGATCGACTTCATAGCTGCCCAGTAAATCGTGTCCTTGAAATTGTTTCGTCGTCGGATCATCGAGCAGCGAAACCGAACCGGGCAAGACGCGCGAACCGAGTTTGCCGGTCCACTCGCTGTGCCCGCCAAGGCGATCCATCAATTGGTCGAAAGCCGTTTGCATGGCCAGCGGTCCGCGCGCGCCGGAAAGCGAAGGCCCGAGCATTTGCGCGAGCAAAGAGCCTGCAGCCGGAGCATCGAACAGGACTGGCCCGTCATAATCGGCGGCGGGCGGAGAAACGCGCAGAGAAATTAAATCTTCTCCTGCCTTCTCGAGATCTTTTTTCACCGCATCGGCCGCGGGAAGTTGATCGGGGCGGTGGCGGTAAGCAGCGTAGTAATTGTGCAGCGCCATGCCATCATCCGATTCGGTTTCAAGGCTGGCTTCGATCGCTGCGAGGCTGCGATTGGCCCGAATCTTCGTTCCTTCGCTGTTGATCAGGTAGCTCGTGGTGTAAATCAGGTGATAGACAACGCGCGAGCTGTACAGTTGCGGGAACTGGCGCAGTGCAGCGGAAGCGGTTCTGGCTTCCTGCTCCCAATTGCGCGTGGTCCAATCCGAAGCTTGCAGCGGTTCGACGGAAACCGTGGGCGGCGCGTCAGAAAAATCAGGGATGCTGGGCGCTTTCGCGAGGCGCGACATAAACGCCTGCTTCTTGGAATAATTTTCCACCGCGGCCTTGAATGCCTGATCCGTGGCCAGCCACAAATCCTGGCGCAGCGAATCGTAATCGCGATCGATGCCAACCGTTCCGGTCGAGCCGAGGAATCCGCTGAAGCCTTCGTCGGTAATAAAGTTCGAGCTGTCCAGATTTTTATTTCCGACCCGAACATCGACGCTCATGATGCGGTTGCGTCCGGCCGTCGAGGAAACGAGCGCGCCGAATTCCGCGACAATCGTGCGCACATCGAGATCGAGCACGCGGTACTGAATAAAATACGGGCGCGCCGGTTCATTCGTATCTGGAATTTTTAATTCCAGGCGCGTGCGTGCGCGGTCCAGTTCATCCTGCATGGCCGCGAGAGTCTTATCTGAATCATTAGCATTAGCTGCAGCCTGTGCCGCTGGTTGTGCGGGTTGCGCCAATGTGGTTGCGGTCGTCGCGGGATGGGGCAGAGGCGCGGCATTGGCGAGTCCGGCGGACATCAGAAAAAGCGCGCCCAGCGTGCCCGCGGCAACTGCGCGATAATTTTTAGAAAATTTAAAATTTTTGTTCATCAGGTTCCCCAGAGAAATGTTCACTTGCGCACCGCCTGCTCGTCATGTCCTGGTGGCGGCAAAATCGGCGGTTTGTCGGTGGATGTTTCCTTCTTTTGAACTTCCATTTCCGTGATTAAGATTGCGGGGGCCGATGCGGACACCGGAACAGAGCCGGATTCCGCGCCGCAATAACCGTTAAAAGTTTCCATCGTGTCGCCCGTGGCCACGATTTTCGTGAGCGAAACCAGAGGCGTACCTACAATGTCCACTCCGCGGACGAGCTGATCGGGACGCCCGTCCGCGAAAACTTTGTAAACGACGAGCGGCTGAACTTGAAATGCCTGCGGCTGGCCGCGGCCGGTAAAAGTAAATCCGCCGGCGATATCGTCAATCAAAAGTCCAAACGGTTTTCCCTGGCGTGTGATTTCCTCGATCAGTTTTTTGCGAAGCTCGGCATTCGATACGGTAAGGGTGCTCTGCACAATTAAATTTCCCTGGCGTGAAACCGGCTGCGCACCGATCTGGCGACGCCCGTGTCCATTGGAAATGGGGAAACCTGTGAGTGGCTGGCGTGACATTTCAAAATTTTTCAACACGCCATGATCGACCAGCGTAACGCGCTCGGAGGGAGTTCCTTCGTCATCGAAGGGATAGAAGCCAATGAGAATGTCCTTGCCCAAAGTTCGCTGTGTTGGATCGTCATAGATCGACAGAAATTTCGGAAGAATGGGCTCGCCCACTTTGCGGGCAAACGTCTGCCCTTCGTTGATGTCTTTCTGGCGGAAGCCCTCGGCGCGATGTCCGAAAACTTCGTGGAAGAAAACGGCGGTCGCGCGGCCGGTCAACAGCGCAGGCCCCGCATAGGGCTCGACGAGCGGCGCGGCTACCAGCGCTTCGAGTTCCTTGCGCAGAACTTGTCCCTCGGCGAGCACTGTCTTGTCGTCTGGCGCATCGGCAGGATTCGCCCAATCAAAATTGTAGTAGCGATTGATGTCCATTCCGTCCGGAGCTTTTCCTTGAATAAACAGTTCCAGGCGGTAGTGGACCTGCCCGAATTGCAGGCGTGTGCCCTCGCTTGTCACCTGATACTGGTTGTCGCCCGTGGCGCTGAACGTCACGATGGAATTCAGGATTTGCGGGGAAGCGCGGAAAGCACGCGTGTAATCGCGAACTTTTTGTTCCCAGGGTTTTCGGTCGGGATGCACGGAAACTTCAGGGCCGTAAAAAGTGTGCGCCTGTTCGCGCGCAAAATCCGGAGCGTGTTCCTCCAGCGTCTGCACCTGCACTTCCTTGCTCGTATTAATCTTGATCAGGCCCTCCGAAGCTGCGCGGAATTGCTTGTCGGTTTCCGCCCACATCGCGCGGCGCAAAACATCGGGAGCATCATCGACCGGCACAGAAGCGCCAAAGCTGCCTTGCGTCGGCCCGGAATTGCCAACTTTGTGCGTGTTGTCCAGATCGTAGCTTCCGACGCGCACTTGTGTCTCGAGCCATCGCGAGTGGCTATCTTCGCTCGACAGCAACGCGCCGTTCGAGCCCATCACTTCGGAGCGGTCAGAGGAAGTCAGAATGTAACTGACGAAATAAGCAGGCGGAGTCGCCTTGGAAAGTATGGGCATCTCGCGATCCAATTCCTGGCTCATCGTCTGAATCAGGGGAGATGGCGCGGCCTGTGCCGTCTTCTGGGCAGCAGGTGCTCCTTCTGGACCGGGAGCAGGCTTATTCGCCGCCCACACATTCATGGAAATAAAAGTAGTGAGTAACGCAAGACAGAATGTTTTCACAGAACTACTCCATTCTACTAAGAGGGAATTCAAGAGATTAAGTTAATAAGTCTATGCTTATGTTCTACCGATCTCAATGCGCACGTTTCTTGCTTGTGCCTCAATTTAGGAAACAAGCTGCCCTCTCCGTCCCGAAGGGCACGGGACGGAGAGGGCTCTACAAAACCGCAATGCACTGCCGTCGATTTCGTAGAGGCCGCTCATTTTATGAGCGGGCAGCTTTTCTGCTTGTGCAAATCAAATTGATCCGCTACCGCTTTTTGAACGTTCCAACAGCAGCCGAAACATTAAACAACCCGCTCAGATTAGATGCAGGAAAAGTGTCAGGCGTAGCCGCACTAACCCACCTCGGTTAGACGCATGGGAATGCAAGTTAGCTCTAAAAAAATACGGAGGCTCATAGATTGAGCCTCCGTACGATATGTTTGCGGCTTGATAGTTCAGGTCAGCAAAGGTTTTTATTGGTTGCGCAGGTATTTCCAGGCGTCACAGGTGAGCCACCGCCGCGCGTAGCAATCGGCACTACGATCGCTGGAATCACGACGACTGCCGTCAGTCCGATGATCCAACCGAGGCCGATATGATGCACCGGGGGTACGCCGGCGAGGGATGTCCCCACGCTTGTCGCGTTTGCCGCGTCGGTCAGTTCGGAGGGCGTGGCTTGCGCGGGCTGGTCAGGAGCCTGGTGGCCGTCACGAATCGTGGCGATCTGTCCGCCGAGGACATCGACGCACATTGCATCCAGATTGCAGAATTTCACGTGGCCTTCGTAAACGATGATTTGAAAAAGACCGTTCATGTATCCGAGGAAGAAGTCGGTTCCAACGACGCCTGCTACTCCCACTGGAGTGTGAATTTCAAATTTCGCGTTGGGCTTGGCTTGCTTGACCACCTGCGAGCGCATGCGCCCATAGGTCAGCTCAATTTGCGTCTGCTGGGCGGCCGCATTGTGCTGCGTCACGGTCAACGTGGAGCTAGAGCCGACATTGAGCACAGAGCCGTCATCGAGCGCTACGCGCGCGCGGCCTCCGTCGCCAGTCTTCACCGCGTCTCCCCAATCGACCAGTGCCTTGACCGGCGCGGGAAGTTGCTGCGTGCCGCGCGCAATCGCCACATCGGGAATCGCACGCGAAATTTGGCCGGCGCGCTGCGCGACCTGAGCCGAAATATCCGCAGGCACGATGATTGAAGCAGATACAAGAATTGCGAGAGCCATCAAGAATGGGGGGCGATTCTTCATAATATTCTCCTGAATAAAATCAATTCACACCGAGCCGTAGGCATCATTAGTTACTGGATAGGCTATCAAGTGTCAACGGCAGCGATTCAAAGCGTCCCGAATTTGCTAATGGGGAGAAAGTTAGCGGCTGGCGGGGTTTCGCAACATTGAATCAGTATGGCGGGTCTTCGGAGGTTGCCGCGCGGCCTTCCCGCGTGGCGCGAAGAATTCCTGAGTTATCCAAATAAAAATTCCGGAAGCCGTAATTGCCCGCTTTTGCCTGCAGGACATAAGAGCGGATCATTCCGTCGGCTTCCACCGGGCCTGGAATATATTGGATCTGGTAGTTCACACTTTGCGCCAGTTGCGCGGCCAGACGCGCTTTTTCGCCAACCGCTTCCAGTTGCTGCGGGTAACCGCCCGCATCCCCAGATGCGAAAGTGCCGAGAGCCGTGTTCACTTCCAGCAAGGATTCCGCTGCGCGCTTTTCCGCCATCACCGTGGGATTGCCCCGCCGCTCAGGGACAATGAACCAGAGAAAACTCCAGATCGCTCCCAGAAGCACGGTGAGCAATACGCCCCAACGCAGCAAAATTTTCCCGATCGTGGGTTTCGGTTTTATAGGACCTTCGATCAGCAAGGGATCAGTAAGGTCAACGCCGCAATGCGGACAAATTTCTGTCGCCTGATTGATTTCATTCTCGCATTGGCGACACACATACATAATTTTTGCGCTAGTCGAAGAGTAAGGTATGGACGCGCCACGGAACGCACGAGTGGCGACATTTCGCCACATCCTATCCAATGCCAGGGCAAAGAGTCAATTGCGCTGCGGGCCTACGCCTTTCAGTAGCACAGGCGTCACGGACTGCGGAAAAAATGCCTTGTACTGTCATTCTGAGCGAAGCGAAGAATCTCTCTTCGATTTAAGTATAGGAAAAGAAACAAGGAGAGATTCTTCGCTTCGCTCAGAATGACAGAGTATTTGTTTTTTCCGCAGCCTGTTCAGCCTGTAGGTTTTGTCCTTGAAAGGACAAAACCCCACAGGCTGAAGCCTGTGCTACTCAAGGCTGCAACTTAATTGAATGGGCTAACTGATGGGCGCGCTGGCGGCGTCAGCTACGCCACTGGAAGTATTGCGGATGGTTCCGCTCTGATCCGTGAAGAAAGATCGCTGCCCGGTCGATCCCGCCACCACGGGCGTAGCGGTAATCGAATAACTTTGCACGTTGCCAGCACCGTCGCTGACGACTGGCGTGTAGGCGAATTTGTAACCGCTCTTCACTCCGCTCGCGAGGGTCCCATCGATCAAATCGGCGCCTGCGGACGTAGCTGGTGTCCCGCCGGAAGCCGGACCCATATCGGAAAGGGCGTGGGGGAATCCGCCGTAGGAATTGGAATACAGGAGAATGCTTTCGTTGAGGGTCCGCATCGTTTCGACGGCTGCGGTCTCATTCGCCTGGATCTTGTTCCGCATCAGATTAGGTATGGCGATGGCTGCAATAATTAAAATGATCGTTACGACGATCAGCAATTCAATCAGCGAAAATCCCTTTTGCTTGTTTCGGCTTAAGCTCATAACGCTCCTGTCCAATCTGGCGAATATTCCTGAGTACGCAGCAGCGCACGTTATAATTCTTCCCCGCAATCACCCAAAGGGAAAAGGAGTCCGCTCTGCACCACTTTGAAAAGTCATTCTACACCGGACAAGGAATTATAGGGTGACGAGAAAGTACCTTTTTCAGCCACCCCTGCGGCCTGTACGTACTAGGTCGAGTATGATTCTACAAGTCAAGTGAAGTCAGACGAATTCATGTCCGAAGAAAAGCCTTTTGCATCTTTAGATCGCTTTCTTGCGCAGTTCCCGCAGGTCGTAACCGCGCTGCACGAAGAAGCGGAATGCGCGCGCTGGGAACTATCTCAAAAAGTTTTCGCAGATGCCTTGCGGCGCAGCGCAGAAAAGCGCTTTGGCGCAACAAATCCGAATCCTGGAGAAATTGAAGCGTACCTGAAATCGCTTCATCTCGAGGACCTGGCATTAGCTTGCGCGTGCAGCGAGGGCAATGAAAACGCCTGGGAATATTTCATCGCTCATTTTCGCCAGGATTTACGCAACGCCGCGAACGCAATTCTCACCGGGTCCGGACAGGCAGGCGGGGGTCGCGCCGAAGAGCTGGCGGATTCACTTTACGCCGAACTGTACGGCGTTCGTTCGAACGAAGCCGGGAAGCGAAAATCTCTGTTCGAATATTTTCATGGGCGGAGCAAACTTTGCACATGGCTTCGCGCCGTGCTGGCGCAGAAGCATGTGGACCTGCTTCGAACCAGCGGGAAAACACTTTCACTCGAAGAAGAAAAAGAAAGTGAGAATTTTCGCGATCCGGCGATGCAAACGGAATTCCCAGCTCCCGATCCAGCTCGCGAACTTTACCAGGGACGCGTTGCCAGATGTCTTTCTACGGCGTTGGCAGCCTTAACGTCGCGCGAACGAATGATTCTGGCGTGTTACTACGTCGACCGGCTTACGCTCGCGGAAATCGGGCGCATGCTGCGCGAACATGAATCGACGATATCTCGTCACCTCGAACATACGCGCCGCGCTCTTCGCGAAAATGTGGCGCAGTCGCTGCGGCTGGGCGGCCCTGCGCGCAACGGTTGCCCTGCGGAGCCCGCTCTGGACGACGCGCAGGTGAAATTGGCGTTCGAATATGCCGTGGAAGATTGGCCATTTGATTTATCGCAGGCGCTTTCCACTTCGGAGCAGGTTGCGGCAGATCCGCCAGAATGAAAATGCTCAGCCCTTTGGCGCGAATGGGCTATGTGAAATTTTGACCAGCATTTGAAAAGCGTTCGAATCGATGCAAGATTTTTGAGTGGAACCGTTCTAAAGTAAGGAAGAGTTTTCTTTATGGACTCAAAAGACAGGGACGAATCCGCAATTCGGCAACGGGAAGCGGCGCTTGCCCGGCGTCTGGGCGAGGCCCTCGACCAGCTGAATCCGCAGAGCGCCAAGGCTTGTCCCGATGCGGAAGTTATCGCGGCCTATGCGGAACAGGCTCTTAGCGCGGACGAAGTGGCGCAGTGCGAAGACCATTTCGCGGCCTGCCGCAGGTGCAGAAATATTTTAAAAGTGCTCGCCGCTGCGTCGGATGCGCCGCTAGCTGAATCTGAAGTTGCATCGCTCGGGCAGCGCGTCTCCGCTGTTCGTGCGCCGGTGGAAATCTCGGCGGGTGCGGCAAAACTACCGCGTTCAAAAGCGGCCGATTGGAGCACGCGTTGGCTCGCGCCGGCTTTTGGAATCGCAGCCGTGCTGACTGTCTGGTTCGTCATGCGTCCACCTTGGCGCGCCATAGATCGAAGCGGTTCGCCGGACCTGATCGCGCAAGCGCCTCGGCAAGAAATGCCCGAAACCGCGCCGCCTCCCGCTTTGCAGCACCCGAAGAAAACCGAGCCAGAGCGGGAAGTTCCCACCGAAAAATTCGGTACACCAAACTCAAACGCTGAGCCGTCGGCCAGGGAAAGTTTGAAAGAGCAGAATGAAATTCGGAAAAGTTCTCCCAACGTGAGTGTCGCGGAAAACATGCCAGCCGAGAAAAAGGAATCCGCTGCGGTCGCGGACGGAAATAAAGCGAAATCATTGGCGATGCCTCCGCCCCCTCCGCCTGCGTCGCCACAGCCGATGATTGCGTCAAGAATGAATCCGGCGGCTCTTCCGCCGCAATCCCGCACTCAAGCGGATTCATCGGCACCTACCGCATCTGAGGCGCCACGATCGGCGAACCAATCCGTTACCGTGACTGAGGCGGCCCCGCAGGTCGAGACAACAAATGGGGTACTCTCGGGCGCCATCCAGCAACAACCGGCGGTGGATCTCCCCGTCAACGGAAGGAATTTTCAATCGCTCACTAAATTGCGTGCCCGCCAAGAACCTCTATTGCTGTTGAAATCTACCTCTGGCGTGGCACTCTGGCGTGTGGGAATGGCTGGTGTTATTGAGCGGTCCATGGACGCGGGAAAAACATGGGCCGCGCAAGTCAGTCCAACCAAAGAAGACTGGCTCGCGGGCGCAGTGGTTTCCGAAACCGTATGTTGGATCGTTGGACGCAACGGCGCCATTGCGCGAACGACGGACGGCAAGAATTGGGAAAGCGTCGCCCCGCCGTCTCAGGCCGCTGCGGAGAATGCCAAGTCGCCGGACTGGACGGGTGTAACCTCTCGCAATGCACAGTCCGCAACGATTACGGCTGAGGATGGAACCAGATTCGCGACGACCGACGGCGGAAAAACCTGGCAGCAACAATAAAAAATAACCTGCAAGAAATTTGGGCAGCCCCGTTCTAAGAGTGGAAGGAAGAAACAAATAGAACTCTTAACGGGAGAAGCCCATGAAAACCGCCACGCTCGTCAGATTCATTTCCATTGCAGGATTCGCAGCGCTGCTCGTAGTTGCGCCATTCCTACACCGGTCGGCATTCGCAAATTCAACAGCCCAGGCAGCGGCGCAGGCCTCGGACAAAGATGTTACAACCACGCTCGCGGATCAGACGGACCTTGCGCTCACCGTCTACAACTCCAATTTGTCGCTCGTGCGTGACGTGCGCCAGCTTGATATCCCCGCCGGGGAATCGCTCCTGAAATTCATGGACATCGCCGCTTCCATCAATCCGGCCACCGTGCATTTTCGTTCGCTGAACGATCCGGCCAAGCTGAACGTGCTGGAGCAGAATTACGAATACGATTTGCTTGACCCGAACAAGTTGCTGCAAAAATACGTGGGGCACGAGGTCACGCTCGTACGCGCGAGATTCAAAGATAATTCGACTGAGTTTGAAGAAGTCAAAGCCACGCTGCTTTCGTTCAATGGCTCGCCGGTCTGGAAACTTGGAAACGAAATCGTTTCCGGTATCGCCTATGAAAGCATCCGTTTTCCCGCACTGCCGGAAAATTTATACGAGCGGCCCACGCTTCTGTGGACGCTGCAGAACGGCGGCGCGCGAAGCCAGCGCGTGGAAGCGTCTTACCTTGCGGCGAATCTTTCCTGGAGCGCGGATTATGTTTTGAATGTCGCGAAGGACGATTCCAATGCGGACCTTGACGGCTGGGTGACGCTTGTCAATCACAGCGGGACCGCATTCAAGAACGCGAAGCTGCAATTGGTCGCGGGAAACTTACACCGGGAACTTCCTATGAATGGACGAATGAAGGCCGCGGATATGCCAATGGTGGAATTGCAGTCGGCGGCCGTGGCGGGTTTCGCTCAAGAATCCTTTTCCGAATATCACTTGTACTCGTTGAATCGGCGCACTTCGATCTTCGATCAGGAATCGAAGCAAATCAGCCTGCTCAACGCTTCTCATTTTCCGCTGCGGAAAGTCTATGTGGTGAATGGACAGCCCTACTACTACCGCCAAGCATCGCAGCCCGGCGCGCCGATCAAAGACCCTGTTCAAGTATTCTACAAATTTAAAAATGAAGAAAAAGCCGGCCTCGGCATGCCGCTGCCTTCAGGGACTATTCGCGTATACCAGCAGGACTCGCACGGCGGCTCGCTCTTCTCAGGGGAAGATCACATCGACCACACACCGAAGGACGAGGAAATCAGCCTGCACATTGGCGACGCGTTTGACATTGTGGCCGAGCGCAAGCAGACGGATTACAGAAAAGTCGCTGACCGACTCTATGAATTTGAATACGAGATCACGGTGCGCAACCACAAAGACGGGCCGATTTCGGTGGAAGTGAACGAGCCCATCGGCGGCGATTGGGAAATGGTCAACTCGACTTACAAATTCACAAAGACCGCGGCGTTCGCCGCGCAGTTCGATGTCCCGGTGGATAAAAACGGCACGGCAGTGCTGAAGTATCGCGTGCGCGTGAGGTATTGACAATTAGTAGGGGCACGGCATGCCGTGCCCCTACGCTTACCGTTTGCGCTTCGCCTTTGGGCCATTCGTCTTTTTCGCTGCGCGTTTCATCACGATGGCTTCCGCTTCAATTTCCACCAGCATTTCGGGTGAGACCATGCCGGCCACCTGCAGCATCGCTGTCGCGGGGCGTATCGAACCGAAAAATTCGCCGTGCGCGCGGCCAATTTTTTCCCACTCCGCAATGTTGGTTACAAACATACGCGTGCGCACCACATCTTCCATGCGCGCGCCAGCTTTGTGCAACGCGGATTCGATGTTCCGCAGCGTCTGCATCGTCTGTGCGTAAGCGTCGCCCACGCCTACGAGGTTGCCATCCGCGCCCGTGGCCGTCGTGCCTGATACGTGTACCGTGTCGCCGACGCGCACCGCGCGCGAATATCCGATGATCGGCTCGTATTTCGTTCCCGTGGAAATATTGGTTCGCTTCATGGCGGTGTTTTCTCCTGGTTGAAAGTGAGGCCTATTCTGCCACGAACCTGTGCGCGTTGAGAAACTGGACAACGGCTCTGTCGTCCACTTAAGCTTGACTCACCGGAGAAAAGCTTTAACTCGGAAAAAGCTTTAAGCCAGAAAAAGCTTTAACACAGAGGACACAGAGAAAAGAGGAGCAGGGCGGAGAAAGTCAAAACCAGGGAAAAAAGACATGCGCCAAACAGGGACCCGGGGCAACCGTGAATGACACGTAACCCGATCTGTTTTTCTCCGCATTTCTCCTCATTTCTCTGTGCCCTCTGTGTTAAAGCTTTTGAACTCGAACCGCCAGACGTAGCCGTAAATTAAGGAGCCTTCGTTGCGCTGCAATAACATTCTCGAAGCCATTGGCCACACGCCTCTCGTGCGCCTGAACCGCCTGACCGCCGGATTTGCCGCCGACGTCTACGTCAAAGTCGATTACATGAACCCGGGCGGCTCGGTGAAAGACCGCATCGGCGTCTCCATGATCGAAGATGCGGAGAAAAAAGGGTTGCTGAAACCCGGCGGCACGATTATCGAAGGAACTTCGGGCAACACGGGAATCGGCCTGGCACTTGTCGGCGCAGTGCGCGGTTACAAATTGGTGTTCACGATTACGGACAAGCAGTCCAAGGAAAAAGTGGATTTGCTGAAGGCGCTGGGCGCGGAAGTGATTGTTTGCCCGACGGCGGTCGAGCCGGACGATCCGCGCAGTTATTATTCCGTCGCCAAAAAGCTCGCCAAAGATATTCCGAATTCTTTTTATCCGAACCAGTACGAAAATCCGATGAATCCCGAAGCGCATTACCGCGGCACGGGTCCGGAAATCTGGGAAGATTCCGAAGGCAAGATCACGCATTTCGTTTGCGGAATGGGCACGGGCGGCACGATCAGCGGAGTGGGCCGCTACCTGAAAGAAAAAAATCCCAATGTGCAAATCATTGGTGTCGATCCCATCGGATCGCTGTACTACGAATTCAAGAAAACCGGGAAAGTGGGCACGGCGAAAACGTACGTCGTGGAAGGCATTGGCGAAGATATTTTTCCGTCCACCATGGATTTCAATATGGTCGATGACGTTGTTCAGGTGGACGACCAGGAATGTTTTGTCTGGGCGCGGCGACTCGTCAAGCAGGAAGGAATTTTTACCGGCGGCTCAGGCGGCGGTTGCGTTTCCGGGGCGCTGCGCGTGTCCAAGACGCTTCCTAAGGGTTCTTTCGTTGTCGCGTTTCTCCCGGACACGGGAATGCGTTACCTCAGCAAAGTGTATAGCGATGAGTGGATGCGCGAGCGGGGCTATGTCGATTCGGAAGTTATGCTCACCGTCGAAGATGTGGTGAACGCGAAACACAAGGTCAGCAAGGATCGCGAATTGCTTGTCGTAGGCCCCGACCAGACTGTGTTTCACGCGCTGCACACCATGCAGACGCAGGACATTTCGCAACTGCCCGTGTTTGAAACCAAACAGCCCATCGGCGCGATTTACGAAGATCAGATTTTGAATCTTGCGCTGCAAGGAAAAGATCTTCGCAAAATGGTGATCCGTGAAGTGATGAGCGACCCTCTGCCCATGATTTCGTGCGAAGCGCCTGTCGAGCGGCTCACGTACTTGCTGAGCCATGAAGAGCCCGCCGTGTTTGTACAGATGAGCAATGGCCGCCTGGAGATCATCACCAAGTTTGACGTGATGGGCACGATTGCAGGATTGATGGAACAGAAGCGGTGAAGTAGGACAGGCTTCAGCCTGTGGATTTAGTTTAGATATCTGCTGAAATTTAAACCCACTGGCTGAACAGGCTGCGGAAATACCCAATACTCTATCATTCTGAGCGAAGCGAAGAATCTCTCCTTGGTTCTTTTCCTATACTTAAATCGAAGAGAGATTCTTCGCTTCGCTGAGAATGACAGAACAAGGCCTTTTTTCCGCAACCTGCGAAGCCTGCACTAATAAAATCTCAGGCTTTTTCGCCTCGCTGAAATAATTTTGCGAATTGCTCTTGCGAAGCGGGCGGCACGCCGACGATCGCCAGATTTTCGCGCACGTGCTCGACGTGGCTCATGCCTATGAGGGCCGTTGCGATTCCCGGCGTCGACCGCACAAACTGTATTGCGCGTTCCGCATCTGTTTTCATTCCCAGCGCATTTGTCACGAAAGGTGGGAGCCCCTTGGAGAGCTTCCCCTGCAGCATCGAAGCGCTGGCCATGAGTGTAACGCCGATCTTGGATGCAGCTCCCACGGCGGGCACGCGCGCACCGTCCAGTTCTTGATTCGTGCGCGTGAGCGCTTCCGTCATTCCCAAATTGCACGGCAGCTGGACGAAGCGAAAGTGGTGCGAGCCTCCCGCGACATCGCGCGCGAGCGACTCCATCGCGGCGAGCGATAGAAAATCCTGCTCTTTTTCACCTTGGCGGAATCCGTTCCACGTCGCGAGTCCGTAGAAATGAATTTTTGCGGCGGCCACGGCGGATTCCAGAAATTCAAACGCGGCGCGCACGCGCGTGTTGAACATTTCGCGCGGCACCTCGCTCAACTGCGTTTCCGGATTGTGCAGATAGTAGACGTCAATCGTTTCGACGCCGAGATTGCGCCGGCTTCGTTCGAGCTGATCGGCAATAAATTTCGGCGCAATCGAGTGGCATCCTGCTGCGACATCGCCTTCACGCAAGATTCCGGTCTCCACATATTCGTGATTGAAATATTCGGTAGCGTCGGCGGGCATGTCGCCGTCGGGCGTGAGGAATCCGCCTTTCGTGCAAATCACAAGCTCTTCGCGCGCGTAGCCGCGCCGCGCGAGTTCCGCGAGCGCCGCGCCCACGGAACGCTCCGAGCGCTGAAACCGGTAGTTGATCGCCGTGTCGATCACGTTCACGCCGGATTCGACAGCAGCGACAACCGCGTCCGTATATCCCTGATCCGTGCTCGCGTCGGCCTCGCCGAGGTACGTGCCAATGCCCAGGGAAGAAAGCCACAGTCCTTGCTGCTCGCGAAAGTGTCCCGACGCTGCGCGTCCCGCAAATCGTGCGGCGTATTTTTTCGTTCCGTCCGGTGTCGCGAATGTAGGCATTGCTTCTCCTTCAAATGTGAGTGGAGATTATATGTGAATCCGTGAGCGAGCACGATGGCGGAAAAGTCGAGAGTTGACAGTTAAGAGTCGGGAGAATACGGTTGGTACATTAGTTGATGCCTTAAGCGCTTGACTGTTTTGGTTTTGTGGCGCCGGCGTCTCGCCGGCGGTTTTTTCGATCACGTCGCAAATCAAACCCGCCGGGGCCACAAAAACTCCGCACGTTAGACATCGGACTGTTAACTCTCAACCCTCCGCTTGCGCTTCTTCCGCAGGCGGAGCTAGCAGGCGCGAGCAGGCGCGCAGAATGCGGCGATACGGCCACTCGCTGTTGCGGCGCGAGCTGGCTTCGTCCTGCGGCGCGGCGGTGGAGGAACGCGCCGTGGCCTCGCGAAAAAAGATTTCTCCTGCACGCGGCTTTTTGTGAAACCAGCGCGTGAGCAGGTTGAGATGGTCTTCCAGTTCACGATAGCTTTGTTGATGCGTAGCGGATGGTTTGGTGGGAAGGGAATCGACATTTCCCGCCCCCTCGAGCCATTCGCGCAGAATTTGTTCCACAGAGCGCGGCTCGCCGGCAAGTTCGGCGAAACGCAACAAGCGAGGTTCTTCGATGCGGCCCGCGCGCACTATGAATACCGCAACCGTGTTTTCTTCCGCTGCGCGCTGTAGCACAACGGCGTTGAGATCTTCTATGCGTCGCGCGAGATCGGGCAGGCCGCGCAAAGCTTCCGCGGCTTTCTCAATGCGGCGATGGACGGTGGCAGCTCTCTCGAAATCGAGCGCTTCGCTCGCAGCCTCTCGTTCGCGCTCCAGTTCCGATGTGAGCGATCCGCCGCGCGTCGAGAGAAACGTGACCACGCGGCCGACTTCCACGTCATATTCCTCCTGCGTGCAGCCGGCAAAGCAGGGCGCGAGGCACATTTTCATTTCCGAATAAATGCAACCTGGAAATTCCGGATCGCGGCGAATTTTAATTTGGCAGCGGCGAATTTTGAATAGGTCGAGAAAACCGGAAGCAAAAGTATCGGCTTCGCGGCGCGAAGCGAACGGCCCAAAATAAAACCCATTTGCGCTGATGCGGCGCGTGGCATAGCAGCGCGGATACGCATTTTTGAGGCTGACTTTCAACACGGCAGGCGGGCGGATTCGCGCTCGCTCGCGGTACGACGATGGCCACATCCGTCGCGCATGCTGCCAGTGCAGAAAACTTAATTCAAATGGAGACCCTACGACGCGATATTTCACGCCGGCCGCAAATTCGCGCAAATTCAGCCGCTTGGAAGCAAGATCGGGCGGCCCAAGCAAGCGCGCGAGCCGCTGCCGAAGATTGGCCGTGCGCAGCAAGTAAGGTTTTGCATCAACCAATTCCGCGCCCGGCTCGATCAAAAACACTGCGGGCTTGGCGGGAACGGACGCAAAAAATTCTTCGTCGCGCGCTTGGTCGAATTGAATTGTGGAGTCGAGTTCTTGCATGGAAGGCGGTTTGTCGTGATCCGTAAAAGTTCAGAGTCGACAGCTAAGAGTTCAGCTGTACCTTATTTGCCACAGAAATGGGACCGCCAATCTCCCGATTGGCGGTCACAGGAAGTGTACAATTCCGTGAGCATTGCGAATTCGGTTTTCGGGGCTTCGATGCTATGCAATTTTCGCGGCCCCGATTTTATCTTTATAACTCTAAACTCTAAACTGTCGACTCTCAACTCGCAGTTTCAAACACTCTTCAACACCCACGCGGCAATCACCAGGCGCTGAATTTCGCTTGTGCCTTCGTAAATTTCAGTGATGCGCGCGTCGCGGTACATTCTCTCGACTGGGTATTCGGCGCTGTAGCCGTAGCCGCCGTGAATCTGCATGGCTTTGTGCGTCGCGCGTGTAGCCAGTTCCGAGGCGAATAATTTTGCAATCGAAGCTTCCATGGAAAAACGCGCACCGGTGTCCGATTTCCACGCGGCTTTTCGCACCAGCAGGCGCGCGGCGTCAATTTCCGTGGCCATGTCGGCCAGCATGAATTGAATGGCCTGAAAATCGGCGATAGGATGGCCAAATGCTTGACGCTGTTTCGCGTAGGAGAGCGCTTGCTCCAGTGCGCCCTGCGCGATTCCGGTGGCCTGTGCGGCGATGCCGATGCGGCCGCCATCGAGCGTGGAGAGAGCGACTTTGTATCCTTCGCCTTCGTTGCCAATGCGATTCGCGGCGGGCACTTCGCAATCGGTAAAAGACAATTCCGTGCACGCTGTC
>DATHNC010000098.1:0-131329 GCA_035486415.1 Saccharimonadales bacterium (SeqCode) | reverse complement strand
CAGAAGTAATGACGTGTTTGGATTTCCCCGGCTGCGCGACAACCGTGCCAAGAATCGCATGGTTAATGGATTCCGTACCGCCGCTCGTAAACATGATATCCGCGGGCCGCGCATTGAGAAGCGCGGCAACCGACGTCCGGGCCTGCTCCACCGCCTCGCGCGCATTCTGGCCGAACACGTGGATCGAGCTGGCATTGCCATATTCCTCAGTGAGATACGGCATCATCGCCGCCAGAACTTCCGGCGCGATGGGGGTTGTCGCGTTATGATCGAAGTAAATCCGCTTCATGCGCTGCTTTCTATTTATCGATAACAATGTGCAATTGAGCCTGAATGCAGAATATCGTTCGAGCAGCGAGTGGTCAAGGCGGGGTTAAGTAGCGCGGGGTTAAGTAGCGCGGGCTTCAGCCTGCGGGGTTTAGGCCTTGAAAAGCTTAACCCTAAAAGGTTAGGTCCTTGCAAGGCCTAACCCCGCTCAGGCTAAAGCCTAAGCCACTGAACTGCAATAGCCATTCGGGCACACCACCTTGACGCGGGAAACGGGCTTCTATAGGTTGTTAAAGGAGTAAAACTCAACGCGCCCGCCTTTATTTTCGTGCGCGATACTGAAACGGAGACCCTCTTGGCCGATCCCATCATCACGCTCACCACCGATTTTGGCACGAGCGACCATCTTGTCGGTACGATGAAGGGCGTAATTCTAAACATCAATCCTGCCTCGCGGATTGTGGATATCAACCACAGCGTGGTTCCCTTCGATCTTCTTGATGGAGCGCTGTCGATCGCCAATGCCTATTCTTTTTTTCCGGCCCGGACGATTCACGTGGTCGTTGTGGACCCGGGTGTGGGCACGGACCGTCGCCCGCTTCTGGTGACCGCCGGGAATCAGTTTTTCGTAGCACCTGACAATGGAGTTCTCTCGGTTATCTATGAACGGGAATCCTGCACAGTCCGCCATATCACGGCGGAGCATTATTTTCTGAATCCGATCAGCCCGACATTCCATGGGCGAGACATCTTTGCGCCCACCGCTGCGTGGCTCTCCAAAACTTTTCAGACGGAGGCGTTCGGCGAAGTTGCCACGGATTTTGTGCGCTTCACTATGCCCAAGGCGAAGGCGAACGGACAAGGCGTCAAAGGTGTGGTCCTGCGCGTGGACGCATTTGGAAATTTGCTGACGAATTTGACCGCGGAAAATATTCCCGCGAGCGCCCTGCAGGGCGGGCCGATCCAACTTGCTGTAAACGGTAAACCAATCCCTCAATTTGCCCGGACATTTGCGGCTGGAAATCCCGGAGAGCCGATTGCTGTAATTGGATCGACTGGCTACGTGGAAATTGCGGTGAACCGCGGAAGTGCCGCGCGTACGTTGGGAGTTGGTCGCGGCGCGGAAGTTATCCTGGAAAACAACTAGCCTGGATTTTTCTCAGCTACTATTTTTTACCGGATTTAAGTAGCACAGCCTGGAGGATGGTTTTGTAGCGCCGGCGTCCCGCTGGCGGTTTTGAGCCATCGCAACGCAGCTCAAAACTGCAGGCGAGACGCCGGCGCTACAAGGCCATAACCCCACAGGCTGAAGCCTATGCCACTTAAACCTCGGGCGGCAAATCCATTGTGATCAGGAATGCGCGCGTTCGCGGATCCAGCCAGTCACGCAGGGCGTCTCCCAATAAATTAAAGGCCAGAACCGCAGCCATGATTCCCAGCGCGGGAAATATGACGAGATGCGGCGCGTCGAATAAATGATTGCGCGCGTCGTTCAGCATGGCGCCCCAACTCGGCGTGGGCGCAACAACGCCCAGGCCAAGAAAACTTAAGGTAGACTCCGCCAGAATTGCTCCAGCCATCCCTATAGTTGCCTGAATCAAAACCGGCTGCAGAGTGTTGGGTAGCAAATGCTTGAGCAAAATTCGCGCGTGCGACGCGCCAAGGGAACGCGCTGCGAGAATAAATTCCATCTCACGAACTTTCAATACTTGCGCGCGCGCCAGACGTGCGTATCCCGCCCA
This sequence comes from Saccharimonadales bacterium (SeqCode), assembly GCA_035486415.1. Lineage (GTDB taxonomy): Bacteria > Acidobacteriota > Terriglobia > Acidiferrales > UBA7541 > Palsa-360. Next base: position 129,320 of record DATHNC010000098.1, on the reverse strand, counting down.
TCCGGTGATGACCAGCGCGAGAATCACTTTGTCCAAGCCCGGTCCGAGGAATGCCGCAAACGCGATGGCCAACAAGATTCCCGGAAAAGATAAAAATGAATTGATCAGCACAATGTTGATGAAGCGATCAAACGCGCCGCCGAAATAACCTGAAACCGAGCCGAGCGCCAAGCCCACAATTCCCGCTCCCAGCACTACGGAGACGCCAACCAAGAGCGAAACACGCGCGCCGTATAACGTACGTGATAAGACGTCGCGGCCCAGTTCGTCCGTGCCCATCCAGTGATGCGCGCTTGGAGAGAGCAAGCGGTTAGGGAGGCTTTGCGCAGAGGGGTTTGCCGGTGCGATCCACGGCGCGAAGACGGCCAACACAATTAAAATCGCAGTGACGGCGAAGCCCCAGCGGCCTAAACCGCTCGTGCGGAGGAATTGTCGGAATTGAGATGTAGGCTTCATATTCGCGGATTCCAAAAATTCGACGCATGTCCGTTAAGTGGCGCGGGCTTCAGCCTGCGGGGGTTAGGGCCTGCCGGGGTCAATTGATTGCACTGAAGACCCCGGCATCTAAACCCTCGCCTCTGATCCCTCGTATTCACTCGGGACAAACGAAGCGAGCTACAAAAAACCTGAGCGCTCGCTACTGAAATTGATCGGATCATTGCAGGCGCACCCTCGGATCTACCATGGCGTAAATTAAATCTGTCAGGAGATTTACGCCAACGTAGGAGAGGGCGATGATCAGGATGCATCCTTGCAATAGCGGGTAATCGCGCGCCGCGATGGCTTGCACGGCCAGCCGGCCGATTCCTGGCCACGAAAAAATTGTTTCGGTGACGATTGTTCCGGCAAGCAGCGAACCGAATTGCAATCCAACGATGGTGATCACCGGGATCAGCGCGTTTGGAAAGGCGTGGCGGAACAGGACCGAGGTTTCCGTGATGCCCTTTGCGCGCGCGGTTCGCACATAGTCGCTCGAAAGCTCCTCGATCATCGAACCGCGCACCATGCGCGTAAGAATCGCTGCGAGCGCCGCGCCCAGAGTTGCCGCCGGCAAAATCAGATGAACGATTCCTCCTCGTCCGGACACCGGCAGCCACCCAATTTCAACTGAGAAAACTAAAATTAAAATCGGGCCTAGCGCGAAATTGGGAACGGAAAGACCGAGCAGCGTGAAAAACGAAGTCGCTCGATCGGCCCCGCTGCCACGTCGCCGCGCGGAAAAAACTCCCGCCGGAATGGCAATGGCGATGCACACGGCCAGAGCCGCGAGCGACAATTCCAAGGTCGCGGGAAATCGCTGCAACACGATGGGGCGCACGGGCGCGGAATAGCGCATCGAGCGACCCCAATCGCCGCGCGCGAGCGCTTCAAAATACCGGGCGTATTGCACGCCTAGAGGTTGATCAAGCCCAAGCGTGTGTCGCAGTTGCGCGAGATCTTCGACCCGCGCGTCCTGGCCGAGCATCTGCAAGACGGGATCGCCTGGCACAATATGAATCATCAAAAAAACCATCGTGAGGATCAGCCAGAGAGCGGGCAAGGTGTAAAGAAGGCGCTGTAGGAAATGGCGGATCATTTTTGTTTGAGCACCTTCGTCGTGGCAGGCTTCACTTCAGGCACGGGCAGTGAGACGTTGCGCTCCGCAGCCACATTCAGCCGCTGAATTTTTACGCGCGCTACTCTGCGACGATCCATTTCCACAACAGTGAAGCGGTATCCGTTGAAATCAAAACTTTCTCCGCCGCGAGGAATAAAACCCAGACGAGCGAGTACAAATCCCCCCACCGTCGCATAGGAGCGATCTTCCGGTAGCACAATGTTGTACTGCGATTCCAGATCGCGCAGCCCGAGCGACGCGTCGAAAATCAGGGCCACATCCGCGCCCTGCCCGACGACGATGGGCCGTTCGACGACATCAAATTCATCGTGAATCTCGCCGATCAGTTGCTCCAAAATATCTTCCAGCGTAAGCAAACCGAGTATCGTTCCGAACTCATCCACCACCATCGCCATCCAACCGTGATGCGCGCGAAATTCCTGAAGCATTTCGCTCACCGGCTTGCTTTCCGGCACGATGGCAATTTCGTGGAGCAGGCTGCGCACGCTGAACTCAGCGGCGGTCCAGCCTTCCTCCGCACGGCGTTCGCGGTCCAGCAACACCCACACAATATCTTTAATGTGAATGTAGCCGAGCACCTGCTCACCCGCTCCTTCAAATACGGGAAGCCTTGAACGCTGCGTCGTGACGAAGATGCGCATGACGTCATCGAGCGAAGCATCGGCCGTCACAAAGTGAACGTCGGGCCGCGGCACCATCAGCTCCCGCACCTGCATCTGATCCAGCTCGATCGCGCCCAGGATGAATTTCTCCTCATCCCTCCCCACCAGGCCGCGTTCGCGCGCTTGCTGAATCTGAATCTGCAATTCTTCCGCAGAGTGTACTTGCGTGTGGCTCGTGCTCCCTGAAAATCCCAGCCCGCTCAGCACCCAGTGGCTCATGCCATCGAGCAGACTAATCGCCGGACGAAACATTTCGAGATACCACTGAAAAGGCGGGGCGACGAGCAGCGCCACGCGCTCCGCGCGTTGCAGACTCATGCTTTTTGGAACCAGCTCGCCTAACACCACATGGAGAATTGTCAGGAAAAGAAATGCAACAACAAGAGAAACAGCATGAATCAAGACTACCGTATGCGCGCCGGGAATATCAGCAACGAACGGACTCAAGATCGAAGCCAGGGTGGATTCGCCAAGCGCCCCGAGTCCCAGACTGGTCAGCGTGATTCCCACCTGCACGCCGGAAACAACGCGGTCGAGCTTGCCGATCAGCTCCAAAACTATTTTCGCCCGGAACCGTCCCTGATCGACAAGCTGCCTGACGCGGGAATGGCGCACCGCAACCAGCGAAAACTCGACCGCCGCGAAAAATCCGTTCACGGCCACCAGAGCGAACAATCCGAGGAGTCGCAATCCGAGCAAGCTGGCAAGTTCCTCCGAGGGCTCATTCTAGCAGCCCATTCCTCTCAGCTGAAAGGACCGCGCACGTGCATGATACGCAACAGTGGTTGCCCAATCGGTCCGGAAAATCAATAGGCAGCATAAAACGGTTGTTTCGGTTCTCGCGCGTGCATTAGAATGTTGTCTTCGTTCGCCAACTTTTTTTAGCGATTGCTATACTAAAATTGTGAACTATGACAACCGTGAATCCTGCATCGAATAAAAAACCAGAGCCCGGCAAGAAGCCGGACTTTGAGAATTCCCTTGCGCGACTCGAAGAAATTGTTGGCAAGCTCGAGAATGCGAATTTGTCGCTCGACGAAGCAATGAAGCTTTTTGAAGAAGGCGTGCAACTCTCGCGTGATTGCCAGAAGTACCTGGGGCAAGCGGAGGGCAAAGTAGAAATACTGCTAAAGAAAGCGGGCGGTGAACTTGTTCCCGAACCTTTCGATCCCGAAATAGAGGAAGAATCCTGATCCATCGCGGCAAATGAGCGGCCGAGCCGCATTCCCATTCCTCTGAGGATGATGACCCTTCCCACATTTTTCGAAGAAGATCGCGCAGCGGTTGACGCTGCGCTTGACCGGCTGATGCCTGGCGAAAACACGCAGCCTCCCTCTATCCACCGGGCGATGCGCTATAGCGTGCAAGCCGGCGGGAAACGCGTTCGGCCGATCCTCTGCCTGGAATCGGCCAGAATTTTTTCCGCGGATGTGACTCCCGTTTTACCCGTCGCGTGCGCGCTTGAATTCATCCATACGTATTCGCTGATTCACGACGATTTACCGGCGCTGGACAATGACGATTTACGACGCGGAAAACCAACCTGCCACAAGAAATTTAATGAGGCGACAGCCATTCTCGCCGGCGATGCGTTGCTGACGCTGGCGTTTGAAACTCTTGCCAATGCGCCAATCGAACCGGCGCGGCGCGTTGCCATCCTCTCCCATGTTGCCTCTTCAGCTGGCACGGTAAACGGGATGGTAGGCGGACAAGTTGCAGACATTGAGGCGGAGGGCCGCTCGATCGCCCCGGCGGAACTCGAATATATTCATCGGTCAAAAACCGCCGCGCTAATTCGCGCGTCCGTGGTTGCCGGCGCCATTGGCGGCGGCGCTGACGACAAGGATGTAGCTCATTTAAAACGTTTTGGCGAGACCATCGGTTGGGCGTTCCAGGTGGTCGACGATATTTTGGATGTCGAGGAATCGTCCGCGGCGCTCGGGAAGACTGCCGGTAAAGATGCGGCGCAGAAAAAAGCGACATATCCTTCGATCTACGGTTTGGAAAAATCGCGCCAATTTGCCAAAGAGCTGGAAGATCGCGCCATGGCCGAGATTGAGCCGTACGGGGAAAAAGCTTCGCGGCTGCGGGAACTTGCCGATATGATCGTCCACCGCCGCGCGTAATGAGGCTCTGCTGTAACCCACGTCTCTTGTCCTGAGTGAAAACGAAGGATCAGAGGCGGGGGTTTAGATGGCGCTACCTCTAAACCCTCGCCTCTGAAGAGGCGAGCTAAAATAGACACGGAACTTCGCCGGCGTGTGCAACGAAACTCCTTGCCGCCTAAACCAAAAATCGCTAAAAAAAGGCTCGATTTGCTGGTTGTCGAACGAGGGCTCGCCGATTCTCGCGAAAAAGCGCAAGCCATGATCCTTGCCGGAGAAGTGCGCGTGAATGGCGCACGAAGCGATAAAGCCGGAGCGCAAATCGGCGAAGACGTAAAAATTGAGGTCAGCGGAGCCTCCGCGAAATACGCCAGCCGCGGTGGTTTCAAGCTGGAGGGCGCGCTAGAAGATTTCGGCGTCGATGTGTCCGGAAAAATCTGTCTGGATATTGGCGCGTCCACGGGAGGCTTCACCGATTGCCTGTTGCAGCACGGCGCAACCCGCGTCTACGCGGTCGATGTCACGCCGCAGCAGATGGCATGGCGGCTGGTGCAGGATTCACGCGTGACGCAAATTAAGGCCAATGCGCGAAATCTTCGCCCGGAGGAAATTCCGGAAACGGTGAACCTCGTGACCATGGATGTGTCTTTTATTTCTGTCGCGAAAGTGCTTCCCGCCGTCGTGGCGGCTGCCGGCCTCATTGCTGAATATTTAATGCTGGTTAAGCCGCAATTTGAACTTGATCGCGGAGATATCGGCAGCGGCGGAATTGTGCGGGACGCTGCGCTGCACGAGCGCGCGATTGAACGTGCACGGCAGGCCGCGCTTGCTGCAGGTTTGCATGTGAAGGGCGTTCACCCTAGCCACCTGACAGGCGCTGAGGGCAATCAGGAATTTTTTCTCTACGCGGCAAAAGGCGATTAGGTTTTAGTAGCACAGGCTTCAGCCTGTGGAATTTAGGCCTTGCAAGAACTAAACCCCGCGGGCTGAAGCCTATGCTACAAAGACCCTGTTCCAATTTGCATCCTAGACATTCAACTTTTGGCAATTCTGATTGAAATCAGGGAAATGGAAACGCGTGGCAGATGCTAAAGTAAGTACTCGACCAGAAAGCGTTGCGGCAAAAAATAAAATGTTCAAGAAAGTCGGAATCATTTCTCGTCCACGGCGCGAAGATGTCGCGCGCGTCGTTCCACCTCTCGTCAACTGGCTGCAAGCCCATGGCGCGGAAGTCGTTTGTGATTCCGAGACGAGCGATTGCATCGAGCCGGTCGCCGCGCAAATACGCAAACGCGAAGACCTCCCCAGCTGCACAGACTTGCTGATTGTACTGGGTGGCGACGGAACTTTGCTTTCCGCAGCGCGTTTGGCAGCCGAGCGCGGAGTGCCCATCCTCGCCGTCAATCTTGGCGGGCTCGGTTTTCTTACCACCGTTTCGCAGGATGAAATCTATTCCATCCTGGAAGAACTCTTCTCCGGCAAGCATCGCGTGAGTGAGCGCGTCATGCTCGAAGCGGAAATTATTCGTGCAGGCTCCGTGATCCGGCGCCAGATTGCGCTGAATGATGCGGTGCTGAACAAGGCGGCGCTTGCCCGCATTATGGACCTGGAATTGCGCGTGGACGGCGAATATGTGACCACTTACAAATCGGACGGGCTCATCCTTTCCACGCCCACAGGGTCGACCGCTTATTCCCTCGCCGCGGGTGGGCCAATTGTTTATCCGACCGTCGAAGCATTTGTGGTGTCACCAATCTGTCCGCACACTCTGACCAACCGTCCGATTGTGATTCCAGATTCGGCGACCATCGAAATAGATTTCAAAGCGGGAGATGACGCGGTGTTCCTGACGCTTGATGGTCAAATTGGAATTGAACTGGTGCGCGGAGATCACATTCGCGTGCGCAAGGCAGAGAAGAAATTGATGCTGGTGCGCCCGTCGAAGAAAACCTACTATCAAATTCTGCGCAACAAATTAAAGTGGGGCGAACGATAAATATTGCGCTGCGGCGGGAATTTGCGCCGTGCTGCGAGAACCATCGCTGACATCATGCCAACAAATCTTTTTCGGCCGATCGGCCTTCGAGAACTTGAGTTGCTTTGGGATTCCGGTATGCGGGAATTTCCGCAACGCCTGGAAAATCAACCGATTTTCTATCCCGTCGTGAATTTGGATTACGCGCGCCAGATTGCGCGGGACTGGAATACGCCGGACGCAAAATCCGGTTTCTCCGGCTTTGTCACCAAGTTTGAAGTGTCCTCCACCTATCTTTCCAAATATGAACTGCACACGGCGGGGTCAGCGGCACATCGCGAATATTGGATACCGGCGAAAGACCTCAACGTTTTTAACAAAGCGATTAATGGCCAGATTTCCGTGGAAGAAGGATTTTTCGGACCCGATTATGTCGGATATCAGGGAGATGAGAACGGTTTTAAAGGCCTCAATGCCGTGGAACAATTTTCGGCTCTCTTAAAGATGGCCGATCAGGACGATTTCAGCGCGCAGGTTTCCGCCCATCGGAAAACAATTTTTATGAATTGCCTGTTTTGGTTGAATACCGACATTTCCAATCTGCCATGTACAAGCGAGGAAAGGGACACGTTCCTTACTCATCTTGTGAACGCCTGGGAAACAGATTCCATCGAAGTCCCACTTCCGATCTGATTAAAAACAATAATTAAAATTCAGCTCGCTACATTGAGATCATCTACTAGGCTTCGGGCCTGCTGTAGCCCACCTCTGAAGAGGCGGGCTACAGCAGCGGCCGGGAGTTACACATTTATTCTCCACGGACAAGATCGGCTCGAGTCTCGCGACGCCGAATTACTTTGGTCTTACTTCCTTCGACCAGAATTTCCGCAGGACGCGGGCGCGAATTGTAGTTGGAAGCTTGCACCGTGCCGTATGCACCTGCTCCCCACAATACGAGAATGTCTTCCGAGGATACTTTTCCGAGTGGCCAATCCTGAACAAAACAGTCGCCGGATTCGCACACAGGGCCGACGATGTCAGCGCGGTCGAGCGGTCCGGCCGTTCGATGAGCGCGCGTGATGGGATGCGTCGCATCGTACAGAGCAGGGCGCATGAAATCGTTCATCGCGCCGTCAACAATCACAAACTTTTTCCCGCGATTGTTTTTGTTGTACAAAACTTGCATGATCAAAACTCCGGCAGGACCAATCAGCGAACGTCCCGGCTCAATCAGCAGATGGCAACCCAGCGGCTTGACAACGCGGGACAGTTCTGCGGCCCATGCTGCCGTTTCCGGCGGCTGCTCCGAAGTGTAGCGAATGCCCAATCCGCCGCCGCAATCGACAAAGCGTAACGAGATCTCTGCGGCCGCAAGTTCACGCACAAAACCGGCGAGGCGCGTCAGTGCCCGGCGGTGAGGATTTACGGAGAGAATTTGCGAACCGATATGCGCGCTGATTCCCTGCCAGTCAATCCAGCGCGAACCGCGGTGCTGCAAATAAAGTGCGCGCGCGGTTTCCCAATCCACTCCAAATTTGTGGCGATGATGCCCCGTGGCGATGTGCGGATGACCGCCGGCCTTGACGTCCGGATTGACGCGAATGGAAGAGGCGGCCCGCACGCGAAGGCGCGAGGCTTCGGACGACAATAAATCCAATTCCGCAGCCGACTCGATATTGAAAAGAAGAATTCGCGCGCGTAGCGCCTCGCGAATTTCTTCGCGGGATTTTCCCACGCCGGAAAATACGATGCGATTCCCCGGAACGCCGATGCGCCGCAGGCGGTACAGTTCGCCGCCGGAAACGATATCGAAGCTGCTACCCATCGCGGCAAACACGCGCAGAATGCCAAGCGTCGAGTTTGCTTTTGCCGCGTAACAAATCGTATGCGGAAGCGTGCCAAATGCCGAATCCATGCGGCGGTACGCTTGCTCGATGCTCGCGCGGCTATAGAGGTACGTAGGCGTGCCAAATTTTTTGGCGACAGCTGCGACGGAAACCCCTTCACAATATAATTTAGAACCTCGATACGAAAACCCGGGTGTGTAAGTAACCGGGTCAACGACCGCGGAATTCGCGACGTGCAATGCTATTGATTGAGAGTTGGCTGCGCTCACCTTACTTTCACCACCACCAGCGTGCGATCGTCCGTGATGGCTCCCCCCTGTGTAAATTCTTCAACTTCCTGAAGCAGGCGATCGGCCAAATCGCTTGAATCCAGATGCGAGTTAGCGGCCAGCAAATCTTTAATGCGATTCGTGCCAAAAAATTTTCCTTCGCGGTTGGCAGCCTCGGTCAAACCATCCGAAAAGAACAAGAGAATGTCGCCGGGACTCAGGCGCACACTCCATTCCTCGTAGGTGGCATCGTCAAAAATTCCGATGGGGAATCCGGAAAGTTTAATTTGCTCGACGTGCCCGTCTTTCCACAGCAACGGCTGCGTCTGCCCAGCGTTCGCGATGCGAAGTTTGCGGCGCCCTTTTTGCCACGTGGCGAAGCAGATCGTCATGTAGCGCCCTTCGACCCGCCGATCGCACATGAGTTGATTGAGCAGATGCAAAAGTTCCGCGGGCTGCAGCTTTTGCGGCGACAGGCTGCGCAAAATTCCGGTGGCCACGGCCCCGTAAAGCGCGGCCGCGGTTCCCTTCCCGCTGACGTCTCCCAAAGCGATGCCCAAATTTTGCGTGCCGTAGGCAAGAAAATCGTACAAGTCTCCGCACACCTCGCGCGCGGAGTGGATGCGCGCCGTGATGTCCAGACCATAATCGGTGCTGGGAACGGGGCGCAACAATGCGGTCTGCAGGCGCTGACCGGCGGTCAATTCGCGCTCCATGCGCGCTTCGTCCTTGGCCAGTTGTTCGTACAGGCGCGCGTTTTCCAGCGACACGGCCAGGTGCGCTGCGAGAATCGTCAAGGTCTGCTCGTGGTCTTCCGTGAAATAATTCACCTGCGGGCTTTCCAGATCCAGAACGCCCACAACGCGGCCCTTGTGAATCATGGGAATCGCCATTTCGGAGCGCGTCTCGGGATTCACCATGATGTAGCGCGAATCGTGAGTCACGTCCGGGATCCGCACAGGCATTTGCGTCGAGATCGCCGCGCCTACAATTCCTTCGGTGGGGCTGATCCGCAGTTTTCCCTGGGCGCTCTGGCCATACTTCATGTCCAGTCGGTGACGAAAAGTGTGTGTCGAATCATCGTACAATAAAATTCCTAAAATTTGATAATCGATCACGCGCTTCACGAGTTCCGCGGCGCGGCGCAGCAATTCTTCGACCGCAAGAATAGAGTTCGCCTCGCGTCCCACTTCGTTCAGGACGAGCAGAGTGTCTGCCTGCGTGCGAATCCGCTCAAACAGGCGCGCATTTTCGATGGCTGTCGCAAGACGGCTAGCCATCAGCGTAAGAACGCTTTGCTGATCGCGCGTGAAATAGTCGACCTGCGTGCTTTGAATATCCAGCACACCAATCGCCTGGCCCTTTACCATCAAGGGGATCACCATTTCGGATCGCACCGAATCGATGATGTTGATATACCGAGGATCTTCACGCACGTCGGGGACACGCACGGCGCGACCTGTCGCAGCGGCGGTGCCGGTAATTCCCTGCCCGATGGGAATGATCCATTCTTTGCCAGCTTCTTCGCCGTAGCCAATCGTGAAACGGTGATAGAGGCGATGCATGGATTCATCAACGAGCAGCACGCCGAAAACTTCATAGTCGATCAGGCGCTTTACGAGCGCAGCGGTTTTCTGCAACACCTCGTCGAGGTCCAGCGAGGAATTGATTTCCTCCCCAATTTCGACCAGCGTCGCAAGAACTTCCGCAGGAACATTCAACGGAGATGGAATCTGTACGGGATCCATAATTAAATTAATCGCAATCGTGCGCTGCGCTCGCTACAAACGAACGCAACTCCCCAAGAGTCAAATAGTATAGCAGGTGGCGATTGCGGCCTCGTAAAAAACCGGCGAAAGCTGTGCGGAAAAAATAAAGTTTTTCGGTGTATGTGACGACTCCATCTAATTTTATTGCAATGGTTTACAAGGATTCACGCTGCAGACAGGGTCTCTAGCCCTGAGAGAGAGCGAAGGGCCGGACTGGGGTTTTCTGCTAAATCTGGAAGCTCACTTTTGCGCTGGGAGCGCACGGAGGTTTTTTCCTTAATATAGGCAAAACTCAAAAAATCGTGGCCATTCTCAATAGGAGCCAGACGCAGGAGCGGCGGGAGTCTGTACAGCTGGCGAGGCCGATCCGGCCGCTTGTTCCATGATCTTAACGCTTGCGCTCGCGCCAATCCGAGTTGCGCCGGCACAAACCATTTTCTTCAAATCCTCAAATGTCCGCACTCCACCGGACGCTTTCACGCCGATTTCTGAGCCCACAATTGCACGCATGATCGCCACATCTTCCGCCGTCGCCCCACCTGTGCTGAATCCTGTCGAGGTCTTCACAAAATCCGCACCCGCCCTTTTGCTGGCCAGTGCGGCGCGAACTTTTTCCTCTACTGTGAGCAGCGATGTTTCAAAAATTACTTTGCAGATGGCGCCGCCGCGATGCGCTGCTTCCACCACGCCGCGAATGTCGGATTGCACCATATCGTCCTGACCGGATTTCAATGCGCCAATGTTGATCACCATGTCGACTTCCTCTGCGCCCAGCTTGATTGCTTCTTCCGCCTCGTAAATTTTTACGCGAGAAAGCGTTGCCCCCAAAGGAAATCCAATCACGGTGCATACTTTTACTTTCGTGCCGCGCACGAGTCCAGCAGCGAGCGGGACGTTCCACGGATTTATGCAGACAGACGCGAAACCGAATCGCACAGCCTCCTCGCAAAGTTTGCGGATATCGTCACGCGATGCATCGGGTTTTAAAAGTGTGTGGTCAATCAAGCTCGCAAAGCCGGATTCCAGTTCAATGATGGAAGGGCCGCAAGAGATGCGGTCGGCTCCGGCCTCGACCACGGCGTGAGTTTTTCTGGCGCATTTTTCGGCGCAGTTCAGATCGCAGCCCTGACAAATTTCACTGTCGGATTTCTCGACGCGTTGCGCTTCTGCGTTACGAGGTGCGCCAAGGTAGCGAACCACCTCTTCGGTGACGATTCGTACGATGTGTTCATATTCGCGTTGTTCCACTCGATTGGCCTTGATCGTTGCGCTCGAAAAACTTTTTACGAAAATTGCGGCTTTGCGGCGCGCTCCTCGATGGCTCTAATCTTGTCCACGCGGCGCTGGTGGCGGCCTCCAGCGAATGGCGTGGTCAGCCACAGCGCGACAATTTCACGCGCATTTTCGGGCGAGATCAGCTTCGCGCCGAGCGTCAGCACATTGGCGTCATTGTGCTCGCGGCTGTTGCGCGCCGTCGCGCGATCATAGCATAGCGCTGCGCGCACTCCAGCCACCTTGTTGGCGGCAATCGAACTGCCGATGCCTGCGCTGTCGAGCACAATGCCGAGCCACGCTTCCCGATTCGCCACCGCATTTCCAACGGCTTCCGCGAAATCCGGATAGTCGACAGCTTCAGCACTGTTTGTGCCAACGTCCAGCACTTGATAGCCCCAATCGTGGAGATGGCCCTTCAGCTTTTCCTTGAGTTCGAATCCGCCGTGGTCGGAACCGATCGCAACGATACGCGTAGATTTCTGTGACGAAATATCGCCACTTAAAGTGTCGGGAGAAGCCTGTTGATTCTGCTGCGAAGTAATTCGAAACGTGATGCCGCGGCGTTCAGCTTCTTCGCGGGCGAGGGGAGTGATGATTGTATCGGCTGTGATCGCGAGTTCGCCGTTTTGCGGGATGCGTTCCAGGTCGGCGGCTGTGACAAGTGGTTTCATGCTTTTGTGGCGCCGGCGTCTCGCCGGCGGGTTTGCATTTTGTGGTGATGGTTAAAAGCCGCCGGCGAGACGCTGGCGCCACAACTATGACGGAGGGAGCGACAGTACGCACACGTCTTTTAAATTACGGTAGCGCTCCGCATAGTCCAATCCATATCCGACGACAAATTCATTGGGGATTTGAAAGCCTACATAATCGGCCTTGACGTCTTTTTTGATGCGGCGCTCCGGCTTATCGAGCAGCGCGGCAATTTTCAGCGAATTCGGCTTGCGCTGTTGCAGCACGCGCAGCAAATAGCCGAGCGTGAGGCCCGTGTCCAAAATGTCTTCTACGACAATTACGTTGAGTCCTTCAATGCTCGTATCGAGATCCTTGTTGAGGCGCACCTGGCCGGACGTTTGGCTGCCGTGCCCGTAACTGGAAACGGACATAAAATCGAGCGAGACTTCGACCTTTACCTGGCGCACCAGATCGGAAAGAAAAATCGCCGCGCCCTTCAGCACTCCAATGAGGTGCACGCGCTGGCCCTTATAATCTTTGGAAATTTGAGCGCCCATTTCGCGGACGCGTTTTTGGATCGCGCTGTTGCGCAACAAGACTTTCAAGTGTTCTTGTCCGTGGCCATGCAAAGCGAATCACCTCCCTGGGAGCGGTTACTCTAGCGCAGCGAGTGGGAAAGCTCAAGACGCGACGAGAGTTTATCGCAACGACGTGGCAGATCAGATTGATTCGATTGGCGCGCCGTGGCAACCTTGATGGCCACTATGACTTTTGCGAACGAAAATTGGAAAGACAAGCGCGTTATCGTGACGGGTGGCGCTGGATTTATTGGTAGCGTGCTCGTATGGGAACTGAATCGGCGCGGATGTTCGCAGGTGGCGGTTGTGGATTTTCCGGCACGTGGCGACAAAAGTGCCAATCTGGCTGGTCTACGCTACACGGAACTTGTCGACCCTTCGGAACTGCATGCGCGGCTCGCTGCCGGGGCGATGGGGAAGCTGGACTGTATTTTTCATTTGGGCGCGTGCTCTTCCACGACCGAAACGAATGAAAGATATCTGCGGGAAAATAATTTTGAGTATTCGCGCGATCTTGCGAAATGGGCGCTGGGCGAGGGCGTGCGCTTTGTTTATGCATCTTCCGCTGCAACATATGGTGACGGAAGCGCGGGGATGGATGATTCCGATCTGCGGCAGTTGGGGCAATTAAAACCATTGAATCTTTACGGGCAATCCAAGCAGTTGATGGATCTGCACGCGCGCGATGAAGGATGGCTCGACCGCATTGTGGGCCTCAAATATTTTAATGTTTTTGGGCCGAATGAAAACCACAAGGGCGACATGCGCAGCCTGGTCTGTAAAAGCTATGCTGACGTGCTTAAGACCGGAGTCATCCGGCTATTCAAAAGTCATCGACCTGAGTACCGCAACGGCGAGCAGCGGCGCGATTTTCTTTATGTGAAGGATGCTGTCGCCATGACTCTGCATCTGGCCGCAAATCCATCCGCGAACGGCATTTTTAATATTGGCTCAGGGCAGGCGCGCTCCTGGAATGATTTGGCTGGCGCTGTTTTTGCCGCGCTGGGCCGCGAGCCGCACATCGAGTACATCGAGATGCCGGAAGCGATTCGCGACAAGTATCAATATTTTACGCAGGCGAATATTCATAAATTGCTGGTGACTGGGTACGATCGGCCCATCACCTCGCTTGAGGACGCGGTGCGCGATTACGTTGTGAATTATCTTGTGCGGGGGCGTACGGTTGAGATTTAAGTAGCGCTGGCTTCAGCCCGCGCCACTGAAAACCTATCTCCGCTTCAGCTTTACAGAGATTCCATTTCTGGGACGGAGCGTGACCGACGGTTGCATGCTGACTTTTTCGCCGGGGGCGACTTCGATTTTAAATTTTTGTGCGATGGTGGCCAGGAGCAGCACAGCCTCCATCATGCCGAATGCCGCGCCGATGCAGACTCTGGGGCCTCCGCCAAAAGGAAAATAGGCAAATCGCGGCAAGGATGCAGCGCGCGGATCGCCAGCCCGCCACCGCTCCGGATCGAATCGTTCCGGCTCCGGAAAATAACGCGCATCTCTGTGCATCAGGTATTGCGAAATCAGCATGTTGGTATTCGCCGGAATTTCGTAATCGCCCAGGCGGAAAGCAGAAAGCGCGCGGCGGCCGATCACCCACACGGGCGGATACAGGCGCATCGATTCGCGCAGCACCATGTCCGAATAAATGAGGCGCGGCAGATCCGCGGGCGTGGGGATTTTTCCCTTGAGTACACGATCGAGTTCCTCGATCAGCTTCTGTTCCACCTCTGGATTTTGGCCGAGCAGCAACCACGTCCAGGAAAGCACGTTCGCGGTGGTTTCATGTCCCGCGAGAAACAGCGTCATGATTTCGTCATGGAGTTGGCGATCCGTCATGCCAACGCCTTCGTCGTCGCGCGTCTGCAAAAATGCGCTGAGCAAATCTCCTGACATTTGCCCGCTGGCGCGGCGCTGCTCGATGATGCCGTAGATCACTTTATCGAGGCGGCCCACGGCGCGCTTTAAAAGTTGCGAGGTCGGAAGCGGAAACCACCTGGGCAGGAGCAATGCCATTCCCGCCTGCCGCAGAAATTTCCCCATTAGCACGGCGAGCGCCGCGTCCACATCTTCCGCTTCGTGCGAAACGTCGGCATCGAACAATGTCTTCGCCACGATTCCCAGGGTGAGCCGCATCATGGCTTCGTGCATGTCGAGCGTTTGGCCGTCGCTCCAGGTTTCCAACATGCGCTGCGTGTAATCGACCATGATTTGCGCATAGGCGGTGATTTTTTCCTGGTGAAACGCAGGTTGGATGAGCTTGCGTTGGCGGCGCCAGAAATCGCCTTCGCTCAAGAGCAAGCCGTTGCCCAGCACGCGGCGCATGGCGCGGTAATCTTTCGATTTCACAAAATTATTGTTTTGGGTAACGAGAACGGATTCGATGTATTCAGGCTTGCTCAGATAACACGCCGGCACGCCCAAGAAGCGGAAGAAAACAATGTCTCCATATTCGCGCGTGCATTTTGTCAGGTAAGTGATCGTGTCGCCTTTCGGCTCGAACACACTACCCAACACCGGAAAACCCTTTGGACCCGGAGGCTGATTCAACTTAGACGGACTTCCCTTTCACCTTCGATGATACCGGAGACTTCGCCTCGCCCCAAACTTCTCGCGCGGTTTCGGCCACGAGGCGCAGCTTGGCCTCCTGCTCCGCCTCGGAAAGTAAATTCCCTTCCATCGTCGAAGCGAAGCCACATTGAGGGCTAACCGCAAGCCGGTCCAGCGAAACGAATTTTTCAGCAGCATGAATGCGGCTCTTGATTTCGTCTTTTGCTTCGAGCGCAGCTTTCTTCGTGCTGACCAGTCCCAGAACGACAGTGCGGTCCGATGGAACGTGCGAGAGGGGCTCGAAGCCCCCGGAGCGTTCGTCATCAAATTCAAGTAAAAATCTTTGGAATTTTGTTTCGCGGAAAACTTTGGCGATGGGCGCGTAATCGCCCGAAGCATAGAACTTGCTTTGATTATTGCCGCGGCAGAGGTGCAGGCCAAAAGTCACGTTGGGGTGGCCAGCGATTACGGCATTGTCCATTTCAATCGAAAGATCGAGCAGCCGGTCCGGATCATTTCCCCGCTGGCGGTAGCCTTCGCGAATCGAAGAATCGATCAACGCCGCGTATTGCGGCGAGTCGACCTGGATATAGGTGCAGCCCAAACGGACAAGCTCCGCCACTTCTTCGCGCAGCAGGTCAACGAGGTCGGCCAGAAATGAATCGACTGTGGGATAAGCACCGCTGGATTTTTTTGAATCGTAATACGCGGCCGCCTGCTGAGCGCTAAGAAGTGTCGTCTTCGCCGGATGATCCGTTCTCGCGCGCAGATAGGTGAATTCTTCCGCGCACATGTGCCGTTTGCGGCTTAGTTTTGAAACCACAACAGGCCTTGGATGATTAGTCACTTCCCCTTTTTCATTTCGAAAAGGAATGGACCAGCCGCCGTACTTGTCAAAGCCTTCAAGGGCGTCAATCATGTGACCGTAAAAGGCGTATCGACGCATTTCGCCATCTGTTAGCACATCGAGGCCGGTGCGAAGTTGGAGCGCGACGGATTCATCGACTGAGCGATCTTCGATGCGTTTGAAATCCGCATCGGTCAGGCTGCCCGCAGCAAAATCTTCGCGCGCTTTTTTCAAATAGGAAGGCCGCAGCAGGCTGCCGATCACGTCGCTTCGATACATCAGAGGCTCCTTTTTACAAAAAGGCGAATGGATTTAGATGAGAAAGACTTGCGAGAGTATATCATTGTCCGACAAATCACTAAATATTCTGTCGACTTTCAGTAGCACAGGCTTCAGCCTGTGGGTTTATTGCTTTGTGGCGCCGGCGTCTCACCGCCGGATTTTAGCTATCGTGACGCAGCGGAAAACCGCCGACGGGACGCCGGCGCCACAAGAGATCCCACAGACTGAATCCTATGCAAGATAAGACGGGAATTTCACTGCACCCAATCGGCGATAAAAATATTCGTTTCATGCGGCGCTTTGCCGTTGCGATTCGAGGCCCAGACGAGGCGCTTGCCGTCGGAGGAAAACATAGGAAAGGCATCGAAGTCCGGGTGATACGTGATTTGCTCCAGGCCAGTGCCGTCTACGTTGATCGCGTAAAGGTCGAAGCCGCTTGGATCTTTTTGATTGGCCATGTTTGAGGCGAAAATGATGCGTTTTGCTCCTCCCGGGAAAAAATACGGAGCGAAGTTTGCGGCGCCGTTATGCGTGACCTGGCGTTTGTTGCCGCCGTCCGCGTCCATCACCCAGATTTCAAGATTGCCGGGACGGATGAGGCCGCGTGAGAGCAAATCCTTGTAGTCGGCAATTTGCTCGGGAGTTTTCGGTTGCTCCGAGCGATAGACGATTTTTTTACCATCGTCGGAAAAGAATGCGCCGCCGTCGTAGCCCAATTCATGGGTGAGTTGGCGGATGTCTGTGCCATCAGCGTTCATCGTATAAATGTCGAGATCGCCGTTACGCGTGGAAGTAAAAACAACTTTTTTGCCGTCGCGGCTGATCGTTGATTCCGCGTTATAGCTTCCAGACGCATAATTCAGCAGGCGCAGATCGCTGCCGTCAGATTTCGCGGTGTAGATTTCGTACGAGTTGTAGATGGGCCAGACATAGCCATGAGAATAATCCGGACGAGGCGGGCATTCGGCGCTAGTTTCGTGCGTCGAGGAAAAAAGAATGCGATCGCCTTTTGGAAAAAAGTAGCCGCAGGTGGTGCGCCCTTTGCCAGTGCTAACGAGTTTTGGGACGGGGGGCTTTCCGCCAGGTGGATCAATTTGCATCGTGTACATCTGATCGCAGGGGATGCCGATGCCCGAGTGCATGAAGATCAGAGATTTGTCATCCGCGGAAAAGTAGGCTTCGGCGTTCGTGCCACCGAAGGTGAGTTGGCGCACATTACCCAAGTGCTTTTCTCCGGGAACGGTTAGCGGCGCGGCACTGTTTTTTTCCTGGGCAGGCAATTGCGAAAACGCTGCCAACGATGCCGCTGCGACGAGCAGCAGGAAGAGTGCCAAGTGGGCGAATTGCAATTTATTCATGTTAGTTTTCTTGGACTTTGAATTTTGTAGCCAATGACCGGCCATATCCTTCGGACTAACACTGCTCGAAATACGTTACTTTGAACCCTCACCTCTCATCCTTCGTTCTGACTCAGGACAGGAGAGATGACCTGCAGAAACCTTAATTTTAGCTACAAAATTATTTTCGCTGTTCCAGTTTTACGGTGGCGCTGACGGGTTTTCCGTCGCGCAACACTTTCACTTCTACTTCATCGCCCACCTTGCTGCGGCGCAGGGCATCTGTGAAATCGTAGAGATTGTGAATTGGCTTATCGCCGAACTGGATCAAAATATCGCCTGCTTTAAAACCTGCTTTGGCGGCGGGCGATCCCGGGCGGACATCGGAAAACTTTACTCCATTTTCTTCCTGCCCGAAATCGGGAATGGAGCCGAAGTATGGGCCGTAACCACCGCCTCCACCGCTGGCGGCTTGCCCGGTTGGCTGATCTTCCTTCACGGTGACAAACGCGATGCGGTCTTTTTCTGAGTCCACTTTCATGGCCACATCGTCGATAAAATCCAGAAGCTTTGCTGCATCCGGCGCGTTGATCTTGTCCCACGTATCGGAAGGCTTGTGATAATCCGAATGCAGGCCCGAGAAAAAGAAGAGCACGGGAATCTGTTTGCCAACGAAGGATGTGTGGTCACTCGCGGCGTAACCGCTGGCGGAATATTCAAAGTGGAATGGAGATTTGCTCTTTTCTTCGTCGAGCAGTTCTTTGAACGTCGCGCCGGTTCCCGTCCCGCCAATAAAAACTTTTTCATCCTTGATACGGCCAATCATGTCCATGTTAATCATGGCCACTGCTTTGTCGAGAGGCAGCGTCGGCTCTTTCACCCATTCCGCAGAGCCGAGCAGGCCGAGTTCTTCTCCCGCAAAATCGGCAAATAGAATGCCACGCTGAAGTTGGCCTTTTAGGGGCGCGAGCAGACGCGCTAGTTCGAGAACTCCCGCGGTGCCGGATGCGTTGTCATCCGCGCCAGGATGAATTTGCCCGATCTGCGAAGGGGCGAGCGAGTCCACGTTTCCGTAACCAAGATGATCGTAGTGCGCGCCGATAATGATGTACTCATCGGTTTTGCCGGGAAGATAGGCGAGCACGTTGTTCACCGTGGCGCGCGTCTTCTGGATATTTGCACCAAGAGAAATCTGAAGCTTGTCGGGAAACGCGAAGGACGAGGGAGTCGATGACGAATCGATCTGATTTTGAATATCTGTAAGTGTTTTACCCGCTTCTGCAAACCAAGCGCTTGCGGCATCGTTCTTCACCTGCACGATGACGGTGCCGACGTTTTCGGGCCCGTTGACGCTGCCGAATTTTGTAAGTGCGTCCTCTTCCCCATCTCTCACTTTTCCATTCAACAGGATTACGGCTTTGGCACCATGATTTCGGGCATTGATTGCCTTGGTAATAAGTTGGGAGTGTTGCGTCATGCCCGCGTTGCCGCTCTTCGCGGCGAATCCCGATGGCTCGTAGCGCAGGATGACTACTATTTTATCTTTGACGTCGAGGTGCGCGTAATCGTCATAGCCGAATTCCGGCGCCGTGACGCCATAGCCCGCAAAAACAATGGGGCCCGCAACTTCGGCGGAAGCAGAAAAACTGAAAGGAACAAAATCCTGATTCAGCTTCAATGCGCGCTTTGATTTACCGTCTTCGATTTCCAGGCGATTGCCTTCCTTCAACTTGGCACCGGTGATTACGGTGAAGGGCTGAAAAAAAGATTTACTTCCCGCGGGTTGCAGTCCCAGCGCGCGGTAGCGTTGCTCGATCATGTTTGCGGCCAGGGCAATGCCTTTAGTTCCCGCGCCGCGGCCTTCCATGGCGGGAGAGGAAAGCGCCTTCACGTCATCGAGGTAGCGTTTGGGATCGGCGGTGGGAGTGTCGGCGGCGGCGCGGGCGCCGAGAATCGCAAAAATTGCGGTAAGGATGCATGCTCGCCAAAGCGGGCGGGAAACGGACAAGTTTGTGTTAGGTCGATTCATAGGTGTGATCTTGAGGAAAGCATTCAATTTTAGAATCGTATGTCGCGCTCATGGTCCTGTCAAATCCGAGGGACGGATTTGCTTTGAGTGGCGCGGGCTTCAGCCTGCGGGGGTTAGTCCCAGCAAGGGCAAAACCCCGCAGGCTGAAGCCCGCGCCACACAAAGCAAATCAAAATCCAAATTTGAGGCGGGCACTGACGCTCACCGGCGGCGCAATCGCAGTACCTGAAAAAAGGCTGGCGAAATTTATCACATTTAATTTGTTTGTCAGATTATGGCCTTCGATCTCGAAGGTGACATCTTTTCCTTCTTTATGATAAAGCGTCGCGCCCGCAGCGGCGTCCAGTGCAAAATTTGGGCGGACTCGACCGGTGTCTATATTCACTTCGTTCAATACGGCGGGGCCGTATTGCTGCAACAAAAAATCAACTTGCGTGGGGTCAAGGGGACCGTTTACATCCGCGGGCAATCCGCTTCCATATTCAGCGGACACTGCAAACCAGAGCCGGTCCATGGCCTGGCAACGCACGCGCACGCGCTCAGTATTTCTTTGATCTTGAGAAACTGCGAACTTGCTCGTGTCGGGGATTCCGGCGGTTTCACTGCCCAGAAATAATCCGCCTGTGATCGGCCCCTGCCCGGTACCTGTCTGGTTTGAGTAACTCAGCACTCCGGAAAAGCGACCCCAGTGCGGGACAGAAACTTGAACCTCTTCGCCGTAAATCGTCGCATTCGCGAAGGCAATTGGAAAGCTGATGCCAGTGTCGAGCAGCACATCATCATCAGGATAGTTTTGAAAATCACGGCGGAAAATATTGCCGTCAATTCTCACCTTTCCGGAAAAGGATTTTGTGAATCCTACTTCATAATAATTTGCGTTGGCCGGTTGTACGGGGAGCCTCACGACAAGGCTGCTGACGGAATCCAATTGCGGCGAGCTCGCCAGCAACAGATTCTCCATGGCGGGCGTCTGAAAAACTCGGTCATAGGAAGCGTGAACAAGAAGATCCAGCGACGAAATGAATCTCGATATGCCGAGACGCGGGCTCCATGCGGACTTGTTGACCACAAATCCGTAATGGTCGTAGCGCAGACCGGCGCTCACATTCCATTTTCCAAATCGAATTTGATCCTGCACGAATGCCGAGGGCTCGATGTCCCATTGACGGTCTGAAAATGCGGGCGTGAGTGTCAGGGCCGTTCCGGGATCGAACTGGGAGGTATCGGTGATCTGGTACTGCAAATTTTCATTCACCGGACTGAAAATTCCGTCCGCGCCGAACTTCCAATCGTGGCGGCCGTGGTGGCCGGCGAGGTCCGCGCGAATATACCCTTCGCGATAGCCGCGATTTTGCGAAACGATAATGGGGGTAGATTGTGCGTTGGAATTCAGGAACGCGGACGCGTCACGAACACTTCCCGCAACACTGAAGAAAATGTCAGATGAAAATGCGTGTGTGTAGCGCCCCTGGCCTGACGTTTCTTTCTGTTCGGAGTTCTCGCGCTGCCCCGCTACTTGCTGCACGAGTTCGTTTGGGACTTCATAGCGGACTGAATGCTGTCCAAACGTAAAAAAAAGTCGATCGCCGTTTGAAAAATCATGCTCGTAGGAGGTTGAAAATCCCCCGGAGTTGCCGACGTTTGTGTAGTTTTGTAGAACTGGCGGATCAAGATATCGGTTGGAATGAAATGCATTTCCACTGATGGAAAAACGGTTTCCTCCACTGGAATAAAAAAGGGCGCCATTCGCCGAGGACGTGTCGAAGCTCCCGCCCTCCGCCTCAAACTCTCCGTGAAATCCCGCGGGGGTATTTTTGGGCGGCGTAATTTCCACGACGCCTCCAAGCTTTCTGCCATATTCAGCTGGAAAACCCGCGGTCATTACGCGCATGGATTCGACATCGCTCGATTCGATGGGTGGGGCAAAACCGGGGGAGCGGTTCTCGGTCATCGGCAGGCCGTCAACGACAAACTGAACGTCATACTCCGAGCCGCGCGGATGCAAAACACCATTGGCCTCAAAAAGCCATCCCGGCTGATCGTTCACCACATCCAGAACACCGCGACCCGGTCGCGACGACAACTGCTCATCGATTGTCTGCGAGCCGATCGTGTACACCGTATTGGTACGCGTGGGATCGACCAGAGTTTCCGTCGCACTAACTTGCACTTGAGTTTCGACAGGCTTCAGGCCCAGGGTCAAATTCAAATGCTGCGGAACGATGGAGCGAATCTCAACCAATTGAGCGGCAGGCGCAAATCCCGAATTAGTCACGCTGACTCGATAAACGCCAAAGGCGAGGCCTCGTGCGTCATATCTGCCGTCATCGCCCACCGTAAAATTGAGATGGAATTGATTTCCCTCGCTGACCAGTTCACCGGCGGCGCTAAGCACCGCTCCCTGCGGATCGTGCACTTCGATCTGAAGTTCTCCACGATCCTGTTGGGCCAGAAGTGGCGAAGCGCAAATGGATGCGCAGGCGAGCCAGACGAAAATTCGAATGAAATGCGCCATTATGACTTCTACTCTTCTCGTCTCCCTGCGGTAATTCGCGCGTACTTTCTTATGGCACCCGCCATACAGTTCCTACCGTAAGCATATCTCAAACAGGCGAATGTAATCCGTGCGAAGTCTAATGGCACATGGATTCATATTCATAGAGCGAGGTTGGTTACTTCATTGCCGCATGGAGTCGAAATTGAAGGCGGAGCTATCTGAAAAATGGCCTCAGAGGGCGTGACCGGGTATTAGGGCTAAACCCCCTGATTTTTAAGTCCTTAAATGTCGCGGGTAAAGAGGCTGCGGAAAAACCCAATACTCTGTCATTCTGAGCGAAGCGAAGAATCTCTCCTTGTTTCTTTTCCTATACTTAAACCGAAGAGAGATTCTTCGCTTCGCTCAGAATGACAGTACAAGGCCTTTTTTCCGCGGCCTGTAAGGCCGCAACCCACAATTATTTAAGTAGAGATAGTTTTATTTCGCATCGCGCTACTTTGTTGCAGGCGCTTCGAGAGCCGCGCGATCCCAATTTCCGAGGTTGGCCGCTGCTTCGTACGTGCTCTGGCAAAAATCGAGGATCGCAGTTCGCGGAGAGTCCGAGGTCCGCACATCATCGTACATCAGCAAAAACTCACCCATTTGCTTATGGTAAAACGCCGCAGCCGGACGCACAGCCTGCTCGCCAAATCCAGCCGGTTGCGGCGCAGCGTAAGAATAAAACGCTGCACCACTGAGGTCACCGCCGCCCGGCCAAAAGCCTACGCTGCTCACCTCATGCGAATACGCGTCCCGGGTTATTTTATCGGCATCAGGGCGGTCCGGAGCGCGCCGGCCGGAAAAACGCGTAACAGCAAGATCGAAGCTGCCCCAGAAGAAATGTACAGGACTTGCCTTGCCCAAAAAACGCGCACGAAATTCTTTGAAAATACAATCGACGTTCACAAGAATCCGATAAAAGGCGTTGACTGATCGCGGATCGTAGGCGTTATGGATTCGATCCTGATCGAAGCGTATGGGATTTGGAATCTCCATCGGCATATTCCAAATTTTCACGTCGATGCCAAGTGACTTGAGCAGAGCGAATAATTCGGCACGAAAATCAGCAACCGTGCGCGGCAGCAGGGGCATGGACCTGGTTTCGCCGCTGGACGTGATTACATCCAGCCTGTGGTCTATAAAATCGAATTGAATTTCAAACGCGCCTTTGGCGTATGGAATAGGGGAAGTCGTCAATCCGCGTGCATTGACATACAGCGGAACTTCCCACCAATGATTGACATGCGGGGACATGCCAAGGCGAATCTTCCCAACGATCTGGGTCCACATGTGCAGCGTCGCGACCGTGTCGGCCCAGGCGGACAAGGGTAAAGCGGGCCAAGCCTCCGAGGAATCCAAAACTGTTTTTACAGTTGGCACGATTCCCTCACTTGTCTAATTTGCACGGGCGTGAAGATTTTCACACTTCGATTTCATCCACAAAACACCAGCGCCAATCTTCACCGGGCTCAATCGATTGCATGATCGGATGCTTGCTCCGGTGAAAATGCTTGGTGGCATGCTTGTTCTTCGATGAATCGCAGCACCCCACGTGGCCGCAGAGGAGGCACAACCGCAAATGGACCCATGTGTCGCCCATTTTCAGACATTCTTCACAGCCATTCGTGTTGGGTTTTACGTTTTTGATTTCCTTGACGTGCGGACACGCATCTTGAGCTGCCATTAATCCCTCCATTTGGGCCTGATTCATTTTTACCACACTTGGCAAGCGTTCGTGGAATTGGACTGCATTCTTGGCGCCGGCGGGACGCCTGCGCCACAAGTAAAACCAATTCACTTTGCAATAGGTCGATAATTATGCCGACTCACTCGCGCAATCGTTTTAGCCCACTTACAAACAGGTTGCCGCGTTCATAGAACCGGCATGGGCGGTGAACATCGCGCGTAATTCCGATTCGGATACTGATACCGATGGGGCCTACGGGCCGAACAGCATCGCCGAGCCAAAGTTTCCCGCCTGCGCATAAATTTACGCCGTCATAGCGTTTATTGATGTCCATCGCCTGCGCGAGTCGCCCCGGACCGCGCGTAAGATCATGCAGACGAGTTGTGCCTCTCCGCCGCTGCATGAATTTGATGCCCTCGAGTGGCTCAACCGCGCGGATCAGGACTCCCGCCCCCGTGCCTGCTACCTCGCTCGAAACATTCATCATGAAGCAGGAACCGTACGTGAAATAAACATACGCGTGTCCATGCGGAAGAAACAACGAGCGAATGCTGGGCGTTTCGCCCCCAAACGCGTGGCCCGCCTGATCGCCCACGGGATAGGCTTCGGTTTCAACAATGCGCCCGGAGAGTCGCACTCGCGGCAAATCGTGCACCAGTGTTTTTCCGATTAAATAGGCGGCAAGGGTCAACGTATCGGTGGGCAAATCCGAACGCTGCAATGGGGATATGGGTAGGAGCTCTTCTTTTGGGGTTTTCCGCATCCAACTAACTATGCGCGATTTTGTTTATCGGGAATAGATTTTTTTGCCGCACTTTATTCGAGCACAAGCAGCAGATCCTTGGCCTCGACCTTGTCGCCAACGTTGGCCAGTTTTTTAGAAACTTTGCCGTCCACCGGCGCATAAACGGTGGATTGCATTTTCATGGCCTCCAGCACCAGCAGGCGGTCGCCCTTTTTCACTTTTTCTCCAACCTCCACCACGATGCTCGAAATCGCCCCCGGAATCGGCGATCCCACTTGCCCGGGAACGCTCGGGTCGGCTTTCGGCCTGGTTTGCACGGTGGCCTGCAGCGCTCGGTCGCGAACAGTAACTTCGCGGGGCTGGCCGTTCAGTTCAAAAAAGATGGTGCGCGTTCCATCCGGCCGGGCATCGCTGACGGAAAGAAGTTTTATAACCAGAATTTTTCCGGCTTCCAGCTCCACCGTGATTTCCTGCCCCTGCTGCAATCCATAAAAAAACTGCGGAGTCGGCAACGCTTCCAGGTTTCCATAGGCCGTGCGCGCCGCCGCAAATTTCAAAAACACGTCCGGGTACATCAAATAACTCATCAAATCCGCGTCGGAAATTTTCTGTTCGGCTTTCTTCTCCACTGCCGTCCTGGTCCATTCCAAGTCGACAGGTTCCAAATGTTCGCCCTGCCTTCCGGTCGCGGGTTTCGCGCCACGCAGAATTACGGACTGGAGTTTCGGCGGCCATCCGCCTTCGGGCTCGCCCAGCGCTCCGGCAAACATTTCCACGACAGAATTCGGCAGCGTCAAATTATGATCCGGCCCCATGCGCTCCAGATCTTTTACGGTCATGTCATGACTGACCAGGAAAATCGCGCAGTCGCCAACTACTTTGCTCGAAGGCGTGACCTTCACGATGTCGCCGAAGGCGAAATTCAATTCCGCATACGTGCGAGCGATTTCCTGCCAGCGCGCTCCGAGGCCCATGGATTCAGCCTGCTCGCGCAAATTCGTATATTGGCCGCCAGGCATTTCGTGAATGTAAACTTCCGCCGTACCTGCGGGCGGCGCATTGTCAAACGGGCGGTACCATGTGCGCACCGTTTCCCAATAATCCGCGCAGGCGTTGAGTGCTTCGAGATCGAGCCCGGTATCGCGTTCCGTGTGCTTGAGAGCGGCTACGATGGAATTTAAATTCGGCTGGCTGGTGGTGCCGCTCATCGATGCGATGGCCGCGTCGGCCGCGTTGACGCCTGCCTCCGCCGCTTTCAGGATGGAGGCGGCATTAACGCCGCTCGTGTCATGCGTGTGAAAGTGGATGGGGATCGCCACTTCATTGCGCAAAACCGAAAAAAGTTTCTCGGCTGCGTATGGCTTTACCAAGCCGCCCATATCCTTGATGCACAGAATGTGCGCGCCCATCGCCTCCAGTTCTTTGGCCAGGCGAACGTAATACTGCAAAGGATATTTGTCGCGCTTGGGATCCAGAATGTCGCCGGTGTAGCAGATAGCGGCTTCGCAAACTTTGTCGGTTTTGCGAATCGTTTCTATGGAAAGCTTCATGTTGGGCAGCCAGTTGAGCGCGTCGAACACTCTAAAAATATCGATGCCCTGTTTGGCGGATTCCAGAATGAAAGCTTTAATCGCATTGTCCGGATAGGCGGAGTATCCAACTCCATTGGCCGACCGAAACAACATTTGAAAACAAATATTGGGGATTGCTTCCCGCAATAACTCAAGACGAACCCACGGATCTTCGAGGAGAAAGCGCATGGATACGTCGAATGTGGCGCCGCCCCACATTTCCAGGCTGTAAAGATTGTGCAGTTTGTGTGCGACAAAGTTGGAGATCGCCATCAAGTCATATGTGCGGACGCGCGTGGCCATCAAGGATTGGTGCGCGTCGCGAAACGTTGTGTCGGTGATCAATAACTGCTTCTGCGATTTGGTCCACTCCGCGAATTTTTCCGGACCGAGTTTTTCAAGGAGCTGCCGCGTGCCACGCGGCGGCTCGCCGTGAATATGCGCTGGCATCGGAGCAGGACGTATCAGCTGCGGCCTGGGCTTGTCGGCAACTTCCGGATTTCCATTTACAATAATTTCGCCGAGATAGCGCAAGAGCCGCGTCGCACGATCCTTCTGCTGCGCAAAATGAAATAGTTCGGGCGTTTCAGCCAGGAAAGAAGTTGTGACGCCGCCCGCCTGAAAACGTTCGTGATTCACCACGTTTACGAGGAACGGAATGTTGGTTTTCACGCCGCGAATGCGAAATTCATTGAGCGAGCGGTCCATGCGGCGGCAGGCTTGCGGAAATTCGCGGCCCCAGGCGGTCACTTTTACAAGCAATGAATCGTAGTAGGGAGTGATGACCGCGCCGCCATAGGCGGATGCGCCATCCAGGCGAATACCAAAACCAGCGGGCGAGCGATATGTCTGAATTTTTCCGTAGTCCGGCAGAAATCCGTTAGCGGGATCTTCCGTCGTGACGCGGCATTGCAATGCGTAGCCGTGAATCGCAATATCTTTCTGCCGAGGCAGATTCATCTTCGGGCCATGCAGATCGTAGCCTTCCGCGATTTGAATCTGCGATTGCACGATGTCGATGCCGGTCACCATTTCGGTGACTGTATGCTCGACCTGCACGCGGGGATTTACTTCGATGAAATAATATTCGCCTGTATCCGCGTCCACCAAAAATTCCACGGTCGCAGCGCTGTAATATTTGGCTTCGCGCGCCAGTGCCACAGCCGCATTGGCCAAACCTTCGCGAATTTTCGGAGCTAGATTTACTGCGGGCGCAACTTCCACCACTTTCTGGTTTCTCCGTTGCACGGAACAATCGCGTTCATGCAGGTGGAGAACATTTCCGTGCGTGTCGGCCAGGATTTGGACTTCAATATGGCGTGCGCGGCGAATGTAGCGCTCCAGAAACACAGCGTCATTGCCGAACGATGCGCCCGCTTCAGCACGTGCTTCCTGCAAAAGGGGGAGCAGCAACTGAGCGCTCTGCACAACGCGCATTCCGCGCCCGCCGCCTCCGAATGCAGCTTTCACGATGAGCGGATAGCCGATCTTGTCCGCGACACTTTGCGCATCGTCGCTCTGCGTAACCGGTTCTTCTGTCCCCGGCACGACGGGCAATCCCGCTTGCTGCGCCAACCGTCGCGCGGCCGTCTTATCTCCAAGCAAGTCAAGCAAATCCGCGCTTGGTCCAACGAAAATAATTCCCGCCGCGGCGCACGCTCGAGGCAACGCGGGATTCTCCGAAAGGAAACCGTAGCCCGGGTGAATGGCGTCAACACCACGCTCTTTCGCGAGCGCCACAATTCCATCGACGTCGAGATATGCCTGAACCGGGCCCTTCCCTTCACCGATCAGATACGCTTCGTCCGCCTTGAAACGGTGCAGGCTCAGCCGATCTTCGTCGGAATAAACAGCGGCAGTCCGGATGTTCAGCTCATTCGCAGCCCGGAAAATGCGGATCGCAATTTCCCCGCGATTCAAAGCCAGAATTTTTTTTATCGGCATGGGTTGTGGTTTTCCCTTGGAATTCATCCAATACATTCCGCGGCTGATATATTAGGCTGCCTGTTCAAAAGCCTGCTCCGAACTGTGTCGCTATGCGTTCTAAAACTCCAGAGTATTTAAATTGTTCTTTTGCTGGCCTACAGCGCGGTAGGAATTTAATTGCATGTGGTCGCTCGCGCCATGCAAAGCGTCGCGGCAATTTCATTCCAGAAAACAAATACTCAGCAGCAGGGCTGAGGCATCTTCTGGTCGAACATTCTACTTCAAATCTAAGAAGAGGTAGAAGCGGAAAGAGGTAGAGAGTGTGGCGCCGGCGTCCCGCCGGCGGTTTTGCGTCAGCATTTTGCAGCGGCAACCAGCAGACGAGACGCCGGCGCTACTTCCGCCAGTCGCGCCAATCGCGTTGGGTAGCACGAAGCATGGCTTTAGCAGCCTTGTGCAGCCAGTTGCCAGGGCGCTTGGCAAGGTCGCGTTTGATTGCGTGAATCGCTCGCGAGGTGCCGAAATGAACGTTGGCCGTTTCCCAACCCATGGAATAAAGAAGGCGATCTTCGTCACGGCTCTCTGGAAGCGAGGCAAGCTCAATGCGCGAGCAATCGGGCGCGAGACGCCGCAACAGCCAGCTTTCATAGGGCTGCACGAATGGATCGGGGGCACGAACGGCATGATCGAGAATTTCGCCGTAGCGCGCCAAATGCCCCTTCGCGCTTTTTCCGCTCGCCCACATACAGGCCGAGGGCGTCAGTTGCTTCGCCTCGCGCGCGACATAGCAGCCATGCCATTTTCCGAGCAACACCACGCGTGTATGCCCCAAGCTACCCAAGCCGGCCAGCCGGCGCTTTCTCTCGCACGGCAGGGAATGGTCCGGAAGCAATTTGCGCAGGTGCGCCTCCACGTGCCGAGGTAAACGTTGCGGCGATTTTTGCATGCGCTCCAATTTTTGCCAGAACACTGTTGCGTCGCGCAGACGGCTCAGCGCAAGTTTTCGCAACCAACGATGATTTTCCGCAAGCACAAATGGCCGGCCGCCTACTTTCAAAGAGTCTCCGTAGCCTTCCAGAATGCGATCGCTCGCTTCGCGCGGGCGCAAATTTAAATGTTGCTCTTTCGCGGCGGCGTAGGCGCTGGTCGCAAGACGCACGAGATCCATCGTGTAGGGCATCCTGTACGCTTCATCAAAATCATTGATACCCCAGATCAATCGGCCTTCCGTGTCGCGCCAGGTTCCAAAATTCTCAAGATGTAAATCTCCAACGGCCAATAAGGAAGGGCCAGTCGCCGCGTCGCCCGCCTCCTCTCGCCAAATTTGCGCCCAGCGATAAAACGTTGCGCGCAAGAAGGGAAAGAGGCCAGTTGCCATTTGTTTATGTTTGAAGATAATGGCGTGTCGATCGACAGGGATACAGGAAGCCACCCACTTTTCATAACTCGCCGTCGCTTGGTGAATGTTCATACCGTTTTTATAATCCCCAATCCGCAAAATCCGCTGCGAATTTATCAGAAAATTATATTTAATGCGCGAAGGGAAAGAAGCAACTTCATTTGAATATGTTAGACTGCGTTGCATCCTGACCGAAACGCATGGAGGAGCTTGAGTCATGCCGAATCGACGTGATTTTGCGAAATTAGTCCTGGCCGGTAGCGCGGGAATGCTCGCGCCGCGCGGACTTTGGTCGGGCGCCGCCGGATCGCCCGGAGCTCCGCAAAATGCGGATGACAAATTCGATTTGCTGATTGAGGGCGGCACGGTTATCGACCCTTCGCAAAATCTGAACGGCCCGCTTGATGTGGCTATCAAGGACGGCAAGATTCTCGAAGTTTCCAAAAATATTTCTAAAGACCGCGCGCTGAAAACCGTGTCCGCGAAAGATCGCATCGTCACGCCGGGATTTATTGACATGCATGCGCATTGCTACGACGGTGTCGGCATCGGGATGAACGCGGATCGTTATTGCCTGAATCGCGGCGTGACAACAATGCTGGACGCTGGTTCTGCGGGTACGGCCACTTTTCCCAATTTCAAAAAATACATCATCAACACTTCGGCGACGCGAATCGTTGCGCTTGTGCACATCAGTCCCATCGGAACCATCATGTACGAAGGCGGACTGTCCAATTTGTCCTGGCTCAACCCGCAAGCCACGGCAAAAATGGCGGTGGACAACAAGCCGGTCACCGCGGGAATTAAAATTCAGCTGAGCAAACCCATCACCGGATCGAACGATCTGGAATGCCTGAAACGCGCTCTGCAGGCCGCGGAAATTGCGCACATGCCGCTGATGGTGCACATCGAGGACTCTTTTTCGCCACTGCCTGATATTTTGAAGATGTTGCGCAAAGGCGACGTTTTTACTCACTGCTATAACAACCGCGCGCACAGCATTCTGGATGCAAATGGAAAAATTATTTCGGAGGCCCGGGACGCACGTGAACGCGGGGTTATTTTCGATCCCGCGCAGGGGCAAACGCATCTCAGCTTTGACGTGGCCGAAAAGTGCATGGCGCAGGGATTTCTTCCCGAAACCATCAGCACGGACTTGACGATCGTAACCGTCGAGCGCCGCGTGTTCGACCTTCCCACCATGGTTTCAAAATTCATGTCCATCGGGCTGTCTCTGGATAAGGCGATCGCGATGGTCACGGTAAATCCCACACGCGTATTCGATTTCGGCGCGCAAATTGGCACGCTTCGCCCAGGCAGCGAAGCCGATGTCAGTATCTACGAATTGCGCGACGGCAAATTCGATTTCGAGGACAGCGACGGCATCAAGCGCACCGGACAAAAAATGCTGACCAGCAAAGCCGTTGTGCGCCGGGGACAACTCTTCATAAACGCGGTTTAGTTGACAAAAAATTACGACCGCTAGAACGAATCAATGAGACAAAGGGTTTTGTGGCGCTGGCGTCCCGCCGGCGGGTTTGCTCCTTGCAACCACAGAAGAAAACCGCCGGCGGGACGCCGGCGCCACGAACCCTAATCCTTCCCATCCATAACGACGATTTCAAACACACCGCGAGTTGCGTTACGATACCCCCGAAATTCAGGTGCGAATACTTTTATGCCGCAAGATTTCGGACTGAACGATCCGCTCCTCCTGCGTGAATGGTTCGCCGTTGCATGGTCAGCTTCCCTTCCAGAAAACAAATTGCAACCTGTTCGTGTTCTGGGGCAGGACCTTGTCTTATGGAGATCTGACGATGGTGTCCGCGCGTGGAGAGATTTGTGCGTACATCGCGGCGCAAAACTCTCGTTAGGCAGGATTTCGCAATCCAAAAAAGGCGAGTGCGTCGTCTGCCCTTATCATGGCTGGGAGTACAATTCCGCCGGAGCATGCGTGCGCATCCCTGCGCATCCTGATCAAGCGCCTCCCTCTCGCGCGCATGTTGACTCCTTCGAAGTCCGAGAAAAATACGGCCTGGTCTGGGTGTGCCTCGGAAAACCGGTGGGAGACATTCCATCGTTTCCTGAAGGAGACACTCCAGGATTCCGCCTGATTTCGACTGGACCCTATGCATTCCATGCGCAGGGGCCGCGCATTATCGAAAACATTCTTGATCTGGCGCACTTGCCCATCGCTCACGCGGGCATGCTCGGAGATCCGGCAAATGCGGAGATCGGCGAATACACAGTGACAACTACTTCGGAAGGAATAGTGGCGCGCGACATTCCTCTTTGGCAGCCTGACCCGGATGGCACGGGCCGTGGCGCACAAGTCCATTACACGTATTGGGTTGAGCGGCCCTTTACAACGCGCTTAACTAAAATGCATCCAACGAAGCACTTCGCCATTCTTGGCACCGTTACTCCAATCGACCAGGAAAACAGCCTTGCATGGGTAGTGATCGCCATGGATTATGCGCATGACGTTCCGGAAAAAGAATTGCGCAACTTCCAGGATAAAGTGACCGCGCAGGACATTTGCATCGTCAATTCCCAGCGCCCTGAATTACTCCCGCTCGATCTGCAATCTGAATTGCATTTGCGCTCCGATCATATCGCCATCGCGTACCGCCGATGGCTGAAGCAGTTGGGGCTGCGGTACGGAACTTTGTGACCACCATCAAGATGATAGCCATGCGAGGGCTCGCTCATCGCTAGCGCCACCCAACCTATCGAAGCCGCCGGGCCGCGCTGGTTCGTCCCGGGCGATCTCGACGGCTTCTTTGGCCTCTTTTTCAGCGGATTCCCTGACCTGCTTCTCATTGCGAGCCTCACACCTCTGTGCGGCCTGCCTCAACATTTGGTTACCGGGCGCATCCTGCCGGCTGTGGCTTTTTCTATTTTATTCGGCAATTTGTTTTATGCGTGGCAGGCGCACCGTTTGGCACGCGCAGCCGGCCGGAACGATGTGACAGCAATTCCTTTTGGCATCAACACGCCAACGATTTTTGCTTACATTTCGCTGATCATGCTGCCCGTTTACGAGCGCACGCACGATTCGAACCTCGCCTGGCAGATGGGAATATTTGCCAGTCTGGTGAGCGGCATCGTGCAATCGGTCAGCGCGTTTTGTATCGATTGGCTACGCCGCACGACTCCCCTCGCGGCGTTGCTCTGTCCTCTGGCCGGGCTCGCGATGGCGTTTCTCTGCCTGGGATTTATTTTTGGAATTTTTGCGATCCCCGCCGTGGCCCTTTTACCTGCGGTGATTCTGCTCGCCACCTACGCGTCAAGGATGCGTCTGCCCTGGCGCATACCCTCGGGACTACTGGCAATGGTTATCGGCGGCATCATCGTTTTAATTCTTCGAGCTTTTCACGTGTACCATCTGCCAGCGCAACCCGCATTGCTTCCTCCGGGAATTTATTTGCCGAGGCCCGTTAATCTCTACCAGATCATCGTGAAGGCCGAAGGCTGGCGATACGCTTCGATCTTCCTTCCGTTGAGCCTGCTCGACACAATCGTCTCGCTGCAAATTCTCGAAAGCGTAAGAGTAGGCGGGGATGACTACCCGACTAACCCATCGCTGCTCGTCAACGGCCTCGCAACCATCGTAGGCGCGGCCCTGGGCAGCGCGTTCCCAACTTCGCTCTACATCGGCCATAACGCGCACAAGGCGAACGGCGCAAGAATCGGATATTCGATTTTAGGAGGAGTAGCGAGTGCTGTCCTTTGTCTCACGGGATTAGTCCCCGCGGTGCTGCGATTTGTGCCGCTGGAAGTTGTGGCCTTCGTTGTGGTGTGGTTTGGATTGGCGATGGTCGGGCAGGCGTTTCAGGAAGTCCCTCCAGCTCATGCCGTCGCTGTCGCGCTGGGCCTCGTGCCGATGCTGGCGCAATGGGTAACGCAGATTGTCGATTTGGCGATTCGCAAAGCCGGTTCCGATATGCTGATCGTTGCCCCGCGATTCGGCGGCGAACTGGCAATCTACGGCATGATTGCGCTGGGGCAAGGCGCCCTGCTTGTGTCGATGATCTGGGCGGCAGCGCTGGTGTGGATTATCGAGCGCCGTTTTCTGCAAGCCGCAGCGTGGATGCTCGTTGCGGCAGCGTTGTCGTGCTTCGGAGTGATTCACGCATACCAACTCACCTCGCAGGGCATTGAGAATCGCCTCGGCTGGTGGGCAGCGCCGGAATTTACGTTAAGCTATCTCGCCGCGGCTGGGTTTCTTGTTGTTTGCCACCTATACGCTCGAAACACTCCGGGCGCGTTCTTGAATTCAGATGTGCAGGAGTAAGCGAGACACACTCCACTCCTGCTCCCAGTTCCTACAATTCAACAGTTCACTTCCCCGGCTGCATCCCCGCCGCTTTGTAAGCCGCTACGGCCTCAGGAGATGAAAGATATTTCAGCAGCGCCTTGGCAGCTTCCGGGTTTTTCGAATGGGTGGAGATGTAGCCAACAAGGGGCGTCCAGGGCGATACTTCCTTCGGCAGCACTCCAACAATATCGATTCCGGGATCGGTCATTTCGCTCACAAACGTCATGCCAATTTCCGCCTCGCCATTCGCCACCATGCCGGAAACCATGGTCCCTCCGCCCGCTCCGCCGGCACCTGTCCCGCGGACTCGCTTGAGCTTCGGCTCGACTTGCTCGTCGATACCCAGCTTTTTCAGCATATCGTTGATACTCACTCCGGCGGCCGCCCCGGTCGCTGCATCAGGGCACACGATGGACTTTGCCGAAAGCAGCATTTTCTTCACGGCTTCGGCCGAGGAAATGTCAGGCTTGGGAGCCCCCTTCTTTACGGCAACGCCCACGGCAACCGCTGCAAGGGGCGTAGCGGTGCTTTCCACTACGTTGCCCGACGCAGTGACCTCAGCCAGCGGCGGCTGCACGATGGGCACGTCAAACACGTCTCCGGCGATGACTTGCTTTTTCGTTCCCCCGCCTGAGCCGAATGTTGGATTGACTTTGTAGCCGGACTTCTTTT
Source organism: Saccharimonadales bacterium (SeqCode) (assembly GCA_035486415.1). GTDB lineage: Bacteria > Acidobacteriota > Terriglobia > Acidiferrales > UBA7541 > Palsa-360. The sequence goes on along the minus strand of DATHNC010000098.1, from coordinate 94,639 downwards.
CAAACCCGGGGATGAGCTTCTCGATGGGGGCGCGAATTCCTCCCGGTGCAATCAGCGTAACCTCCGTCTGTGCAAGTGCCGGCCCGCAAACGCTTAGGAGGATGGCAACAGCGGCAGAGGGCAGAAGAATTCGTCTCATGGCTCAACTCTCCAGTTCACATTTTAATTTTTAGTTCTGGCGACCAGCGCCAGCGATTGGCGGGAATTGTTGCACTAAAACCACGATGGCACAACCAGCACTAAGGTAAATGCTGTACCTCATAAATTTCGGCCAACCAATTCGTTGCTTCACACAACCAACTAGGTAGGGCCTACCGTCTTACGGAACTCACCGCACGTGCCCTCATGTCAGCGAAGGTTGCTCATGGGGAGATTGCTTTTCCATACGTCTTTATCCGACCAGAAATTCATCCCACACTTTCGATCCAGTTCGATCAAGGAGGAAGGAATCATGATACGCCGGTTGCTCAAGCGCTTAGTAGTTTCCCGAAGATTTGCCGTTTGCATTGGTGACAAATTTTCTTTGGCAGCTAAAGAGTTCAACTTTTCGCACCAGTCATTTTTTTCAATTATTCTTGTTGGTCTGACTTTATTCCTTAACTCGTTGCCGGCGCGGGCGCAGGAGACCATGCCTGAACCCGGCGCGGGCGAATCCGCTCAAATTATAGTCAGCGTAGAACCAAAGCATGGAAACCAGATTCCCGTCATTACGCAGCAAGACGTGATGGTCTATCAAGGGCACGATCGCCTCACTGTCACCGGCTGGGTCCCCGCCAAAGGAGACAGAGCCGGGTTGGCGTTGGCAATCCTTATCGATGAAAGTGCCGGTTTCAGTCTGGGCACGCAATTGAGCGACATTCGAAACTTCATTACCGAGCAGCCACCTTCCACCTTGATTGCTGTCGGCTACATGCAAAACGGAACGGTGAAAGTGGCATGTGATTTCACGGCGGATCACACTGCGGCGGCCAAATCCGTGCGTCTCACGCTGGGATATTTTGGAGCAGAGGGAAGCCCCTACCTTTCGCTTTCCGAATTCATCAAAAGGTGGCATTCCGATTCACCCTCTATTCGGCGCGAAGTCCTGATGATTACATCGGGAATCGACAATGTTTACATGGGCAATATCGGCAATCCATATGTGGACGCGGCGGTTCAGAATGCTCAGTGTGGCGGCGTCGTAATCTATTCCATCTACACTCCAAGTGCAGGTCACATGGGTCACAGCTACTTCAGAACGTACTGGGGAGAGAATTATCTTTCCGAACTTTCTGAAATGACCGGCGGCGAAAGCTATTATATTTTGGGTCCTCAAGCCCCTGTATCTTTCGTTCCATATCTCAAGAAACTGAATGAACAGCTCCCCAATCAATTTCTACTTTCGTTCCAGCCTAAACCGGAGAAAAAGGCAGGGCTCGAATCGATAAAAGTCACGAGTGAAATTCACGATGTCGATTTCCTGCACCAGAATAACGTGTGCGTTCAGGCCGAACCCAAAGATTGAGTAGATTGGCGCAGGTTTTGGGTTATTCGGTTTTTGTAGAGACCCTTCCGTCCCGCGACTTTCGGGACGGAAGGGCGATTTTCGTTTCCACCTTGATCTCATGCCCAATGCGCCCTCCCACGCCCCGCTGTACGATGATTATGATAATGTAGTGGCACAAAAACTGATTCTCCTGGAGAAAACAGATGAAAGTTGGCGTAGCGGGGCAAGGCGCGTTCGGCCAAAAACACCTCGAGGGCATCGCCAAAATTCCGGGCATCGAGGTCATCACGCTCACGGGCGGAAATCAGTCCGCCACGGAAGAAGTTGCGAAAAAATTCAAAATCCCGCATTGGACGAGCGAGCTTGGCGAGAGCCTGAAACGGCCCGGCCTTGAGGCAATGATTCTCGCGACGCCGACGCAAATGCACGCCAGGCAGGGCGAACAGTGCATGCGCGCAGGGAAACACGTGCAGATCGAAATTCCGATTGCCGATACCCTCGCGGATTCCGAACGCCTGGTGAAAGTGCAGAAAGAAACTGGCGTCATCTGCATGGGTGGACACACGCGCCGCTTCAACCCCAGCCATCAATACATTCATAAGAAAATCAAGGCGGGCGAACTGAAGATTCAGCAGATGAATGTGCAGACGTATTTCTTCCGCCGGACAAATATGAATGCGGCAGGAAAGCCGCGAAGCTGGACCGATCATCTCTTGTGGCACCACGCCTGCCACACGGTTGATCTCTTTCAATACCAGACTGGCGAACTCGTTTCCGAATGCTACGGCGTACAGGGGCCCATTCATCCGGAATTAAAAATTGCCATGGACATGGGCATCGTGATGAAAACTCCGTCGGGTGCGATCTGCACGTTGTCGCTTTCGTTCAATAACAAAGGGCCGCTGGGAACGTTCTTCCGCTACATCTGCGATAACGGGACGTACATAGCGCGCTATGACGATCTGCTCGACGGTGACGAAAACAAGATTGATGTGTCCAAGGTGGACGTGTCCATGAACGGCATCGAATTGCAGGATCGCGAATTTTTTGCCGCAATTCAGGAAAAGCGCGAACCCAACGCCAGCGTCGCTCAATGCTACGCCGCCATGCAGGTGCTCGACCGCATCGAGAGATTTCTGAATTCAGCTGGCAGAGCCAGCGCATAGTTTTGCGGGTTTTATTTTGAAAATCGTGCGGGGTACAATAACTCCGCCAGGGCGATCCTGTTTTTTGCGTGGCAAATTTTCCGGGTTCCGAGGCGCATTTATCCAAATCTTTTGCGCTCGGCTCACTTGCCGCCGATCAAAATCTTCGCTTACGGTCTTTACACTAATCGATATGAAATCATAACGGTGCATCGAATCCTGCAGAGTAAATGCCACCTGAATTGAGGACAGCAATGACCGGGACCACCGCAATAAGCGCCAAAGTTTTGAATTTTGTGAATGGCAGCTGGACGGAATCGAAGTCCGCGGAATGGCGCGACGTAATTAATCCTGCCACGGGCGAAGCCATCGCATCCACGCCCCTTTCGACCGCTGCCGAAGTTGACGCGGCTGTTGAGTCCGCCGCCGTCGCGTTCCGCGAATGGCGGCGCACGCCCGCGGAAGATCGCATCCAGCCTCTCTTCAGGCTCAAAATGTTGCTCGAAGATCACGTGGACGATCTCGGCCGGATCATTGCGCGAGAAAACGGCAAAACGTTTGCCGAAGGAAAAGCAGAACTCCGCAGAGCCATCGAAAATGTCGAGGTAGCCTGCGGCATCCCCACGATGATGCAGGGTTACAACCTGGAAGATGTGGCGCGCGGGATCGACGAAATGATGATTCGCCAGCCGCTCGGCGTCGTGGCGGCAATCACGCCTTTCAATTTTCCTGGCATGATTCCCTTCTGGTTTTTGCCGTATGCGATTGCCACCGGCAACACGTTTATTCTAAAACCGTCGGAACGCGTTCCGCTCACCATGGTTCGCGTATTTGAACTGCTCGAACAAGTTGGCCTGCCCAAAGGCGTGGTCACATTAATCAACGGCGGAAAAACTGTGGTCGATGCGCTGATCGATCATCCCAAAGTGCGCGCCGTCAGCTTCGTGGGCTCAACGCCCATTGCGAAATATGTGTATTCACGCGCGGCTGCCAACGGAAAACGCGCCCAGTGCCAGGGTGGCGCAAAGAATCACGTCATCGTTTTGCCCGATGCCGAAATGAAAATGGCTACGCAGATCATTAATGACAGCGCGTTCGGCTGCGCCGGTCAGCGCTGTCTCGCCGTGTCGGTTGCTGTCACCATCGGCGAAGCTCAGAAAACTTTCCGCGACTCGATCACCGAGGCCGCCGCGGCGTTGAAAGTGGGCGATGGCCTGGAGGAAGGCGTGCAAATGGGTCCGGTGATTACCTCACAAAGCAAAACGCGAATCGAGTCGCTGATCGGTGTCGGCGAAAAAGAAGGTGCAAAGGTAATTCTCGACGGTCGCAATGCAAAAATCCCGAAGCGCGAAGGCGGAAATTTCTTGAAGCCAACAATTCTAGATGGCGTTCCCGCCACCAGCGAACTGACGGACACGGAAATCTTCGGCCCCGTCTTGAGCCTGGTTCATGCCCGCGATATGGACGAAGCCATCGCCTTCCTTGAGCGCAGCCCGTTCGGCAACCAGGCTTCCCTGTTCACTTCCAGCGGATCGGCCGCGCGCCGCTTCCGCTACGAAGCGCCAGCAGGCAACATCGGTATCAACATCGGCGTAGCCGCCCCCATGGCCTACTTCCCCTTCACCGGATGGAAAGGCAGCTTCTTCGGCGACATGCACGCGCAAGGTCGCGACGCCATCGAGTTCTACACCGACAAAAAAGTGGTCATCGAGCGCTGGGGCGATCAGCATAGCCGCAAGTTTTAATCAAGATCATGTCCAGATATATGTAATATGGACCGGGCGCCGCATCCTTGCGAATTCCGCAAGGGTGCGGTTTCTATATTGCATCTACTTGATTTTACTAGGCTTGTATTACAGACCGCAGACTTTCAATGAGTATTCTCGGAACAAGAAGGCTATTCAAACTTGATATATCATGATTCATCATGATATATCAAGTTTGAATCCAAGGACTAGCGATGCCCCCCACCCGCGAAAAATTCGCCACCCAGGTCAACTCCGAGTTACTCTCTGAAGTACGCTTGCTCGCCCAGAAAGAAGGCCGTCAACTTCAGGCGCTGGTGGACAAAGCTCTCGCCGATCTGGTCGAGAAGCGTAAAAACGGCAAGCCTCGCCCTCATGTCATGGGCGTATATCACGCCACTCACGAAAGGTACGGTTCGGTTTATAAGAAGCTTGCGGAATGACAAACTACCTGACGGTAGTTGAAGTCCTCGCAATGCACGCCGACCAGATCAACCGTTACAGCGGCACACCGGGTATTCGCGATCAAGGTCTGCTCGAAGCTGCCCTCTATCGGCCTCAGACCGGTTATTACGCGGATCTGGTTGATGAAGCCGCTGCGCTTTGGGAAAGCCTTTCGCAGAATCACGCTTTCCTCGATGGCAATGAACGCACCGCATTCGCCGCGACAATTACTTTTCTGGCCATCAACGGAATCCGCCTGATAGCAGACGCCCTTGAAACCATAGATTTCCTCATTTCTCTCTACGAATCGAACCAACTCACCTTCGACAAGTTCGTCCCATGGCTGCGTGATCATGTTTCGCAAGATTTTAATGAGCTGCGGATGAAATAAATATCACAACGAGGAGTCCTATCGTCTGAATTCAAATCATTCATCCTTGCTCTGCTTCATGCAATGTAGAATTGCAGTGTCAAGCGACAGTCGATCATTTTGAAAACAGACTTTTTGCTTGCCGCGGTTAAGACGAGGCAATAAATGAATCCTACACAGAATTTTCTCGCGCATAGCTCCATGTTTTCCGCCAGACCGCAAATCTCTTCAACCTCGACGGGCAAGAAAAAAGTAATTTACGATCAGGACCATCGCGGCCCGCTTTCCACCGATACGGTTGCGACGCTGATGCTGCTGCAGGCGGACAACATCGATCTGCTCGGAATTTGTACGGTGAGCTGCGACATGTGGGCCAAGCAGGAGACGGCTTATGCACTGCGGCTTCTTGAACTCATGGGGCGCACGGAAATCCCGGTGTTTATGGGAGCGCAGGAACCTCTGCTCAACACCAAAGCGGAAGCGCAAATGCGATACCAGATGTTTGGGGCGCGCTCCCTTGGCAACGAAGGATATCTGGGATGCTTTGCAAAAGATGCCGCAGGCCGCGACGAATTGGCGTCGCTTCCCCTGCCCTACAATCGATTCGCGCAGATCAAAGCGCAGCCTGAACCTGCCGCCGATTTCATCATCCGCACCATTCGCGAGAATCCGAATGAAGTTACGATGTATTGCGGTGGACCCATGACTAATCTTGCGCTCGCCATAATGCTCGCGCCGGACATCGTACCCATCACCAAGGAAGTGATCTTCATGGGCGGCGGCTTTCATCACTCCACGAGTTCCGTGAATGTTTATTTTGACGCGGAAGCGGCCAAGATCGGTTTTCGCGCCGGTTGGCCGAAATTCACTTTGGTCACCACGGATCTCGCCGAGCAAGTCCACATGCAGGATGACGGCAAGGTCGACGCCATTGTCGCCCGCGCGCAATCGCCCATCGCCGATCTGTTTCGCGAGTACGAACAGAAGCCTCAACGCGCAAATCCGCTACGCCGCTCCTTCCGGATGCCTGATGAAATGATGGTGGCGCATGTGATCGATCCCAGCATTTTCTCCGGCTATGACGACATGTTTGTCGACATCGTGACGCACAACGACGGCCACTATGGCGACACTTCCTTCTGGAGTGCCAACTGGAAGAATGAAAACGGCGAACTCGCGGGCCAGAACGGCCCGTCGCTTAAAGCGGGCCGCGTGCAGGTCTTGAATGGGATCGATAAAAAAAGGTTTCGCGAGTTATTCACCGATTTGATGACAAGGCCGATCAATCGGTCTTAGTAGAACAGGCTTCAGCCTGTTGATTTTTGCACTCGTCAAAGCAAAATCAAGAGCAACAGGCTGAAGCCTGTTCTACTGAAAGGCGAGCCCCAATGAGTACAACGCGGCGCGAGTTTATCAAAACAGTGGGAGCAGCGATTGCTACGTCGCAAATTGTGCCGGACCTTCCCGCGGCGCTGCCAGCCGAAAAGCGCAAAGTGATTTACGACCAGGACAACTCTGGCCCATTCGGCACAGACATTCTGGGAACGCTGATGATGCTGCAAGCGGACAACATCGATCTGCTGGGCATTACGCTCGTCACAGGCGATGCCTGGATGAAGCAAGAGATGGCTTACACGCTGCGATTGCTGGAAATGATGGGCCGCACAGAGATTTCCGTATATCCGGGTGCGGAATTTCCCATGCTCAATACCAGGGAGGAATGGCAACTCCGCCAGCAACTGTATGGCGGCCACCGAATGGATCCGTGGATGGGCGTGTTTAATCGCACGAACGGTGAACCAGAAGAAATTAAACCATTGCCACGGCCTTATGACCGGCTTGCAAATTTAAAACCGCAGCAAGAGCACGCCGCGCGCTTCATCATTAAAAGTGTGCGCGAAAATCCGGGCAACGTGACGATCTACGCGGGCGGACCTTTAACAAATATAGCGCTAGCCATCGCTCTCGCGCCGGACATCGTGCCAATGGTCCACGAAATCGTAATCATGGGCACGGGCTTCCACGTGTTCACCAATTCGTTCAATATGTTTTTTGATCCGGAGTCCGCGCGAAAAGTTTTGCGCGCCGCGTGGCCGAAATGCACGATCGTCAGCGTGGACATCGCCGAGGAAATTCACGAAGGCGATGAAATAGCCCCCAGCCGCAAAATGATTGAGGAAATCGCGGCCCGCGCGGAAAGCCCCATTTCAGATCTTTTCCAAATTCACGCCGTAGAGCCTTTAAAACAAAATCCAAACAAACAATTTTTCCGCATGGCGGATGAAATGACAGCCGCGCAAATTATTGATCCCAGCGTATTCACAAAATCGGAACAAATGTACGTCGATATTTGCACCACGCCCGGTCCCCGCTACGGCGATGCAATGTTCTGGCCTAAAAATTGGCAGGAAGTTCCCGACGCGGGAAAAACGGTGAGCGCCGCGGACCGGCGCGTGTTTGTAGACCCACGACAATTCTATCTGGGGCCGCCGCCATCCGCTGGGCTGGTCAATGTTTTGCAGGAAATCGACCAGGACCGCTTCAAAAAGCTTTTTGTCGATTTAATGACCACACCAATTCGCAGAGCTTGAAAAGCTTCGCTGAACGAACGTGCGCGGGCTTTTTGGGGCGCAGGCGTCCCGCCGGCGGTTTTGATTGTCGCAAGGGCAGAAGAAAACCGCCGGCAAGATGCCGGTGCCACAGAATCGTCCGCGCCACTTTTGCTTGCCATGCAATTGAAAATTCCCGGTCCTAACTGAACTTATGCTTTGGCAGTTTTGGGTACGCGGCTGCTTAATTCAAATGCCTCGGCCAGAAGCTGATACGAACGCTGGCGAGCTACGTAATCGTGCATGACAGCGATGGCCATGATTTCTTCGACATCCAGGCTGCTTGCCATTCGTGAAAGTTCCTCGCGCACTTGTTCCGGCGCACCCACAACATAGCGCGGCCATTCCCCGCCTCCGCGCACAACAGGATCGGTTTCCATAGCGAGAGACCCAAGTTCTGCGATGGCTTGTTCAGGAGTAGGCACTGGAAGGCGCTTGCCCTGCAGCCGGATGCGCCGAATGTGAAGTTGAGTGCTGGTGTACAACCGCTTCGCTTCGGCTTCCGTGTCCGCGCAAATTACTCCAAGGGAGATGATGGTTCGCGGGGCAGGCAGATATTTAGACGGCTGAAAATTGGAACGATAATTTCTCAACGCGCCCGGCGTTTCTTCCGGCGCAATAAAATGCGCGAACGCATATGGAAGGCCGAGCTTTGCGGCAGCGGACGAACTCCACAAACTCGATCCCAACAGCCAGACATCAGGCGCGCCGGGCATGTCGGGTGAAACCTTAATTCGCGCAAAGGGATGGTCGGAAGGAAAATCATGATGCAGAAACGCCAGCAATTCGACTAATTGCTCACCGAAATCGTCGTTCTGAAGGCGATCGCTCCGCTCGCGTCGCAACGCAAAAGCTTCCAGACCACTCCCGCCGGGCGCGCGGCCGATTCCAAGATCGATGCGTCCGGGATACATCGCATGCAACATGCGAAAAGTTTCCGCGACTTTCAGCGGGCTGTAATGAGGCAACAGAACACCGCCCGATCCAATGCGTATGCCGGAAGTTTCCGCGCCAATTCTGGCAAGTAAAATTTCAGGCGCGGGACTTGCGAGCGTCACGATGGCGTGATGTTCGGCAATCCAGTAGCGTTCGTATCCAAGCCGATCGGTCAGGCGCGCAAGCTCAATCGTATTGCGCAGCGCATCCGCCGGAGTATAACCATCCGACACAGGAGATTGGTCAAGAACCGAGAGCCTAATCATCGCTTCACTTCTATCTTCCGAAAATATTGTGCAATTCGCTTCCAGTCAGCGCTGCAATGATATGTCATCCACTCTCCCGATAAATAATGCATTGCAACGTCAAACGGTGGGCACATCGAATAATTCACGCCGTTTCTTCACTTCTTCATCCGTGAGCCGTGCATCGTAAATCGACCGTGGCTCAATCGTTCGCGCAATAAGCGTAGCGATTCCCACCGCCAGCAATAGCGGCAAAATAAAAGATCGATACTGCCCAGTGAGCTCCATCATCAGAACGATAGTCGAAATGGGGCCTTGCGTCGTAGCGGCAAGAATGGCGCCCGCTCCGATCACCGCGAATAATCCCGGAGGCACGCCCGGCCAGACAAACGACCATGCGTATCCCAACACACCGCCCAGCATTGCCCCAATGGTCAACGAAGGAGTGAACAATCCGCCAGGAGCGCCGCACCGCGTGCAGAGCACGATCGCGGCAGGCTTCAATACAAGAATTGCCAGAAGCAAGAGCGGCGCAGCCTGATTGGTAAAAGCCAGCTGAGAAATATCTTTCCCGTTGCCCAAGACCTGTGGAACCCAGATCGAAACAACTCCAAGCAAAGTGAGGACGACCACTGGCGCAATCACCCGCTGCCAACCGCGCGGCTTTGTGCGATCAGCCCAACTGACTGCGCGAACGTATCCAACAGAAACGACTCCCGCGATTGGACCCAGCAGCAGCGCCCAAACGATGACGGAAGCCGAGCTCGCGTAAGCAGGAAAGATGTAAGTCGGTGCATCGGGAAGAAAAAGCCATGCGACCGCCGCAGCGATCAGAGAACTGAAAAGAGCGGGCAAGACATATCGCAACCCCAATTTACCGCGCATCACCTCTAACGAAAATAGCGCGCCGCCCAGCGGAACTCCGTAGGCCGCCGCCATCCCGGCACCCGAGCCGCACGACACCAGCAGGCGGCGCTCTTCGTCCGACAATCGCTCTTTATCCGAAAAAAAATTCGCGAACACCGCACCCGCTTGTTTGGGCGCGCCTTCGCGCCCCAATGAAACGCCCATGCCAACAATCAGGACGGAAAGCACGGCGCTCCCAAGCGTTCGCAACGCCGGCATTCGCCCCGCATAAAACCAGATCGCGGCCGTTGTATCGATTCCATTTCCGCTGGAAAGCTGGCGCAAAATAATTTGGCCGAGACCTGTGACAATTCCTGCGCCAAACAATATACAGACATGGCGCCACGCGCTCGCGTGTTCGACCGCCGGCAATAAGTTCGTTCCGGAACCCTGCCACGCAAGATGCTGCACGGCTTCCAGTAAACGCGTTAAGGCAGCCGCCCCAAGGCCAGTGCTAATGCCGGTGAGCACCACAGCGATCCAAAATTGCATCGCGCCGGGACGTAGCAGCGTAAAAGGAATTCCCTGGCCGCTCGATGGAATTCCTATGGGAGGGGACGTCGACATGATCGCAACTTTCTATAGACAAAATACTCAAGATCCCTGACTCACGATAATGAGGCAAATTCAACGTTCCTCAGTGAACGTAGTAACCATTCTTTGCGAGGATATTGTAATCGCGCCCTTTTTTCCCGAAGGAAGAGGTAAGACGAACATCGAGCTTATGAGGCTTCCCGCCCGCCCCATCCGCCGATGTGTAATAACCCAGTGTGTAGCGCGTTTTGATCCGCTGAATCAGCGCGCTGAAAACGGCATCCAGATTCGCCACATCCTTCACATCGAATTCTTCGCCGCCCGTCGCATCCATCACTTTGCGGATGTTGACAAGACCGGGAATCATGCTGGCGGCAAAAATGGTTGCCGGCGGATTGTATCCGGGAATTTTCAAGTTATACAAAACGGCGTCTGAAGCAATCGCTTCGGTCACAATGTCGCGAGTTCCTTGTCCGCCTGCGTCTGTACCAACATCGTCGCTGATCAGGATGATGACGCGGCGTCCGTTCGGCGGCTGTTTGAGGAGATACTCGGCGGCGGAAAAAATGCCGTCGTTGATGTTCGTCGCGCCGCGCGCCTCAAATGTCTTGATCTGATCGGCAATCATATCTTTATCTTTTGTAAGCGGCTGTCGCATCTGCGCTTCCGTGGAAAACGTAAACAGAGATACTTCGTCTTCAGGCTTGAGTGCGCCGAGAGCGACTTTAGCAGCGTCCCGTAAAGGCGAAAGAAAAGGTTCAATCGAATCGCTCAAATCCAGCACCAGCGCCACGTTGACCGGCAATTCGTCGCGGCTGAAAACGTCCAGTTTTTGGACCGCGCCATCTTCGCGCACCTCGAAATCATCCTTTTTCAGCGTGGACATAATTTGGCCGTCCTTGGCCTTCACCGTCGCGTCCACCAACACGAGATTCACGTTCACGCGAATCGTTCCCTGGTCCTTCGTCCTCTGGTCCTGTGCTTTCGCAGGCCCTCGCCCCGCGAAAGCGAGCAGAAGGACCGCTGCTAAAAAGCGCAGAGAGGCTCGCCCAAACTCGCCCATCCTCATCGATTCTGTCTCCAGCACATCATCTCCGTTGTGAATATCGCAGCTACCGAACGGCATCTTCCCAGCGTCTATCTCAAGTAAAAATGTATCGTCCCACTTTATCTATGCGCGGGACGGCGCGCAAGTTGCCTCAGGTCGCGCGGCAGAGCGAGTTGCAAGATTGGACCATCGTTGCCGAGCAGACGTAGTGCCCTTCCTCGAAGTTGATATGATGGCATTGGAGGCAGTGAACAGCCAAAATGCGGGCGCTGACGAAAAACCATTGGCCACAGAAATAACCCAGTCGAACGCCGGGACAACCGATCACCCAGACGCGAAAAACAGCAAGCGAGAACTGCTGTACGCCTTCATCGTCGTTTTTTTTGGAATTACCGCGGTCTCTCTCAGTCAGCAAAACGCCATCAGCTTGATCCCGCTCAAAAATCTCCTGAAGAACGAACTGAACGCGGACCGCGCTGCGACAGCAGGCTTTTTCTTTTGGCTCGGCCTGGCATGGTATTTCAAACCATTTTTTGGAATCTTCACCGACGCATTCCCATTTTTCGGCACCCGGCGCAAGAGCTATGTCGTGACGGGCGCCATTCTCTCCGTCGCCGGTTTCATCGCGCTCATCTACACTCCACACCGCTACGCCGACTTGCTGGCCATGTGCATCGCCATCAATGTTTTCATGGTGATTACCAGCACGGCAGTCGGCGGTTTTATGACGGAGAAGGCTCAATCGTTTAAGGCCTCCGGGCGGTTCGCGTCTGTCTTTCAAGTCGCGTACCAGACCGCTGGGGTCGTCGGCGGGCCCCTCGGCGGAATTTTGGCCACCGTGGCATTCGGATGGACGAACGCAGCCAGCGCGGCAATCATGTTCTTGCCAATACCTGCAGCCATTTTCTTCCTCAAAGAAAAACACATTCATATCGATTCGGAGAAATTGCTCGGCGACGCGGGAACGCAGCTCAAGAAAATTGTGAAGGCCAAGACGATGTGGGCGGCGGCCGGATTCAGCTTCCTGTTTTACTTCGCCCCGGGAATTCAAACCGCTCTGTTCTACAGGCAGCAGGATGTGCTGCACATGAGCACGAAGCAACAAGGTCTGATGATGTTTCTGAACGGCTTTTTTGCAATTTTGACTGCCATCATTTACGGCGGTTATGCGGCGAAGCGCTGGAATCTCCGGAGGTTGCTCATTTGGTGCATCGTCGCAGGCGCGGTCTCACAGATGGGCTATGCCTTTTATAACTCAATGAACCAGGCGTATATCATCGAAATCATCTGGGGCTTGGGTTGGGCGGCTGCGGATATGGCATTGAGCGACCTATACATGCGTGCCACCCCAGCGGGGAGCGAGGCGCTCGGTTTCTCGCTGATGGTCAGCGTCCGAAATCTTTCGCTTTTTGGCGCCGACTGGCTTGGCGCAAAAGCGATGGAATCGTATCACATCCACTTCAGCACAATGGCAATTGCGAACGGCTTGATTTCGCTGATCGCAGTGCCCTTCGTTTTCCTGCTGCCTGGATTCATCGTGGACCAGAGAGACTCCCGCACGGAAGCAGAGTCAGCACCATCCACGGTCTGGTAGCGCCAGCGTCTCGCCTGCGGTTTTGCGCTGTGCTGCGATGGTTTAAAACTGCCGGCGAGACGCCGGCGCTACAACGCCCAACCCCCTACGGGCAGAAGCCCACGCGACTTAAAACTACAATCGCATTTGGAATTTTTTAATTATTGAATGGCGCGAACGACTGGTATTTCCATGGAATTTCTAAAGGAATGTGATCAGAATCCTCGCAAGCCGCCGGCATGCGCGGTCTCGGCTCAGGACTGCCCTCGCACGCTTCCCTGTATTCCCCAGAACGAACCGCGCCGTACGCTATCAGACCAATTGCATACATATTGGGCGCCCAGAATAGGATGTATGTGAGGCGGGAATTGTCCCCATTCGCAACGATGACCCACACGGGGATGCAAAGCAAAACGCATCCTAACCTCGTCACAGAGTTCATGGATTTGCCGTACATCGCCGGAACCAGCATCAGCGTATATCCCAGCCAACTGATTGGGCCCGCGATCAGCGATGCAAGAATTCCAATTTCAGAGGCATATAGAGATTCCGGCTTGGTCACAAAAACCCAAATCGTCACCGCCGTAAGGAATAAAACTGTTAGCGCAATTCCGATATTCGGAAAACCGGCCCGCGAAAAAGTTGCGAGCAAGGAGGCGTTACCTGGCAGCTCATACCCGTTAAATCCACGGCATGCGGCAATCCACTCGCGGTAGATGATTGGTCCCTGCAGGAGAAGCGGAATGGCTGACAGTACACCGGTCGTAACGAATGCTGTGAAACCGATTTTTTTTGATTTACCGGCGATCAGCAGCCCAGGCCAAACCAGAAAATTTGGCTTTATGGCGCAGATCACTCCAATAGAAATGCCCGCGATGAGCCAGTTGTGTTTGCGCAACCCCCACCACGCCAGTGAAGCGCAAAACAAAAGAACCATATAAATCTGGCCAAGTTGAAAGGTGTACCATACTGCCCCCATTGCCAAAATCCAAAGAATGCGAATTCTTAATTTTTCTGCAGGGTACATCTGCGTAATTAGAATGATGGAAGAGAGGAACAGGCCGGCCGATATCAAAGTCCAGATTATGTAACTCTGATCTGGGTTTAATCGTGCAAGCAGACGGAATGGATACAGAACCAACGGAGGATTAAGATTTATGGCATTTACGATGCTTCCCTGCAGCGGCGTATCCGGTCCGTGCCGGTCAATGTCAATAATGTGAAAGACAAGTGGGTTATCCTTATACGGATTAACGTGCAAGTTCGCAAGCCTCGCCGAACCGTATAGCGATCCGTAGTCCGTCAAAACGTGTTGCGAACTAAAATTAAAGCTTCTCAGCGCCTGGAAGTTGATAAACCACAGAAATGCGGCGGCGCAAAACCAGATACAAACTCCGGCTACTTGCTTTTCCAACAGAGCAGATTTCCCGTGAGAGGCTAAATAATCTTCCGGGTTGATCTGCATATTCAGAATTTCTTTAATATTTCTGTTTCGCACTGGGCGACCCGTCCTCGACTGTCTGCAGCGCGGAAAACTCGGCTATATCCGCCAGCCAGGCCTGGAGCCAGATTAATTCGCGGGCATCGACCAGTTCCAGCTTGGCAAGCTCTTCGTAGCACATGAGCAAATTCTCGGGAATATCTTCGACGGCGGACTTCAACGGAAGTTTTTCAAAGCGTTCCGCAATCGTCCGATTATTTAAATACCCAGAAATTTCATCCTTAAAATCGCGCATTAGATTGTGCGCATTTCTTTCCTGATAAACAGTCGACGAGTGAAACAAAAGATTCCATCCCGCGGCCCACGCAATTCTTTGCGCCACAAATCCGCGCCAGATATCGGTCATGCGAATCGAGCAGGTCCCCGGCAAGTACAGCAGAGGAAAGGCCTCGCGCCACCACGTCGTATTCTGGCTGTTGAAAGGGCACCAGGAATTGTTTCCCAGCGCCATGCTTTCGCGCTCATCAAAATCAATTGGCAGCGGGTTAATCAATCTGAAAATCGCGTCCACGTCCGGATCGCCGTTGCAGAGCCCTTGTTGAATAGGGCAATCGGCATTTTCCATTGGAAAAGTGGAGAGCGCCGGCGAAGCCTGCTGCACGGAGTCAAGCGGGATCCCCCTCGGCCAAATGTGAGCGCTGGAATAATACGAATAGACGTTTACCCATCCCGCATTCTTCAGGACTTTTACGCGCTGAACGCGCTGGCGCTCCGCCCAGAATCCTTCCAAAGGATAGTTATCGTCATCGCTTTCAATAATAATGTTAGCGCCTTTCGCCATTGACGCCAGATAGCCGATATTTTTGCGCGCGTAATGCCGTAACGGAGCTACTGCGGCAAATTGGAAATCCGTTTTGAGCTGGCGCGCAACGGAATAGTAATCGCATCCGTCCAGCGCAAAATCCGCCGGAGTGATGGAGTCGCCGATCACCGTGAAGTCAATTCCCCGCTGCCTACTTCCCTCCGCGAATTCGCGCATGGGTCGCGTAGGTGCTGAGATCGTCGTTATAACCAGGCTGGTCTTCACTCAATCCTCTCAGTTCGTCGGAGAACCGCAAGACAAACAAACGTCCGAGCTGGCGGAAAGCGTCGGTGATTGCACTCGATTTCATCCGTGGGCTCGGCGATTTGTAATGAATTGGAACCTCGACTATTTTCAGATTTCGACAATAAACTTTTATTTCTGTCTGGAAAAAATGGGCCCGCGATTGAATTCCACGCTCAAGAATGTGGTGCATGGCCCTGCGGGAAAACATTTCAAATCCACTGGTCATGTCCGCGAGTTGAGTTCCCAGTAGAAAATTGGAAAGCACTGTGCCCATGCGGCTCACGAAGTAGCGCTTTGAGCTTCCTTCCGTAATCTTCCCTCCGCGCATGAAGCGGCTTCCAAAAACGCAGTCGTAACCTTTTTCCATCTGATCGAAAAATTGCGGAATATCTTCGGGCTGGTGGCTGAAGCCGGCGTCAATTTCGAGGATCCAATCGGCTTGGCGAACCATCGCTTCCTTGTACCCGCGTACATATGCATCGACGGCGCAGCGATTTTCAGGAGCCCAGACAACGATCACAGAAGGGTTGGATTGCGCGAGGTCCTCCAGGACTTCCCGCGTGTTATCCGTGCTGGCTTTGTCGACAACCGCCAAAAACATCACGGAATGAAATCCCACGCATTGCTTCAGAGTCGCCATTGCGAATGCGGCAGCGCTGTCACCTTCGTTGGCCATCGGGCAGACAACCGCCAGGGTCTTTGCCGAGCGTCTGCCCACTTCACTTTTCGTTGAGGCAATTGTCATAAGATCTTGGCTCCTAGCGGGCTGTAGACAATCATTAAGCGTGTGACGGTCTGACCTCTATGAATCAGCAATTTGAAAGCCAGACTTACTTATTCATTTTCAATAGGTTAGCGGCGGCTTGCGCGCGTGATGTCGCCACTCCATAACGAAAGGAGGCGATGCGTGTATGTATTTGGAGACATTCCAAATCACCGTTTTTTTGAGCACTAGGAGGGAGTTTCTGAGGTTGAATCAGCAAAATTGAAGCGAATTCCACGGGTTTGAGACAAATAAATCTCAAACCCGAAGACTCCTCGCTCTGGTTATTCCGGTAATATTTCCTGAATTTGGACAGGAATAATATCAGTTATTCGATGCTGCTTGCGCCGCTGCGGCGACTGTGACCGACGCACCATTTTCGGTTTTGAGAAATTCCAATTGATCGCCGATACATGTACCCGTGCGAAATACGGTGTGTGCGGGCAATTCCAGTACACTGTGCGATCGTAGGGAGACTCTCGAAATGCGAAACGGCATGACGTGTTCCTCAAGATGCACGACGTTCATCTCCCGGTCGAGAAAAATTAAATCAATCGGGAAAAGCATTCCGATCGTATGCACCCCGTGTGAGGGAACAATCCATAACCCCTGCCCGGCGCGCGCCCACTTCTTGGTCTTACCCAATAGACCAATGAGCCGCCGAAAATATGAATCGGCGACCGCCACGTTGGTGGCGACAAAGCGTTCGCGCGTCCGATTTAATACACACATCCGTTCCGCGTAATTCATCATTACTCTCTCAATCTAGGCTCGATTCAACACTTCACAACTTCTAGCGCATCGCTTCGCGTTTTCGCCGCCAAATGATGATAGCCACAATCACTACCGCAACAATTCCTGAAAGAATTCGTACAATTGTCCCTTCGTCCATTTTCGTATTCTCCTTTTCATTTGAATTGCAAATATTCAGCTACAGATTGAAAGTTCTGATCAACTGAATTACGGCCGGCCCAAGAATGACTACGAACATTGCCGGAAAGATAAAAAACACCAGCACCGGAACCATCTTGACCGACGCCTTGTTGGCTTTTTCTTCGGCTCGCTGGCGGCGTTTCATGCGCATGGTTTCTGAATGCACGCGCAATGACTTGGCAAGGTCTGTACCGAACCTGTCGGTTTGAATCAGCATGGCGACCGCGGTCTTAATATCGTCGACGCCGGTCCTGGTCCCCAGATCTCGAAGAGCCTCCGCGCGGCCCTTTCCAAACCTGGCTTCCATGTTCATGAGCTTCAGCTCTTCGCTCAATTCCGGGCAGGTAATCTGAATTTCCTGGCTGACTCGAAATATGCCCTGGTCAAGCCCCAGCCCTGCTTCCACGCATACTGTCAATAAATCCAGAGCATCGGGCATGCCAGCGATAATTTTGGCTTGCCGTTTGCGAATGCGGGAAGTGAGCCAAAAATCCGGCAATAGATATCCGATAAGAAGCGCCAGCAAAAGAATCAGGGTCGGGTTGATTTTGTAGAATCCCGTGAAATAAACCAAAGCCACCAGGACAAACGGAAATATAAGTTTGGCGCCTTGAAATGCGACAATGGATTCTGATTTCCGATATCCGGCCCTGATCAACAAGAACTTTGTGTGAGATACATCTTTGGTCGACGCCGGGACAATCTTTCCTACGTCTTCCAGTACGCGCTGCGCGCGCTCTTTTTGTTTCTGTCGAAATGGAATCGCCGGCACCGCAGATTTCGCGTCCTGCCATAGCCGGGTCAATCGTTCTCGAGCCGGGTCGTCGGGCGGAATCACGAGCAGGACGAAAGTCATGCCCACGATCAGAGCCGCTAGAAAAACTACGCCAATGGTTGCCAGAATCATTCAAGGCTCCTTTCGTCAGGTCTTACACTTCAATATTTACAATCGCCCACAGAATGAACGCGCCGATAATCTGCATGGTTGCCGCGACGGCCAGGGCGAGAAGCCCCAACGGATCCTTGTACAGAGAACTGCTATATTCCGGGTTCACAAAATTCATCAGGAACAACATCGCAATCGGCAGAGATACCAGGATGGCCGCCGTTAATTTTCCCTGCGCTGTTCGAACCCTTATCTCTCCGCGAATCTTGAACCGATCGCGAACCGTGGCCGAAAGATTCCCCAGAATTTCCGCCAGATTTCCGCCCGTTTCATCCTGAATGATCAGCGCCGCTGCAAAAAATCTCACGTCCTGTAATGGCACGCGCTTGGTCAAATTGATCAGGGCTTCCCGGAAGTGCAATCCGAGGCGCTGTTCTTCGTACGTGGTTCGAAATTCGCCGGCGATGGGCTCGGACATTTCCTGCCCCACAATTTCCATCCCGGTATTCAGTCCATGCCCGGCTTTCACAGCGCGTGCCAGCAAATCAATCGCTTCCGGGAAATTGCTCTCAAACGCGCTGAGCCTCTGATATCGCTTGAAGTACACGACACAAATCGGCAAAGAGCCGAGAATGATCGCAGTGAGGAATGGCGCGATGTTCCCCCCAAAAAATAGGTGGCCAATTTCGAACGTGCCTAAAAAGGCGACGCCGGACATCAATAAAATTTGGCCGGGCTTCGTGTCCATTCCCGCTTGCATCAGAAGATTACGAACGTAATCAATCCGCGACCAGCTTGCCAAAAATCGATTCAACCAGGGGAGAGTGCTCAGCCCTTCGTCACGCATCAACTGCGCGCTTGCCGACGCTTCTACGGATTCTTGAACCGGAACGCTTCCGGCAAGGCGCCGGGCAATCTGCTGCGATTTGTCCTGGTTCCCAATCAGCATAAAGCCCAGAACTATTGCGATGATCGCTGAGCCGATGACGATGAATATAGTGATTCCCATAATCAGTTCCTCAGAATTTCATTTCTGGCCGAAACATGGTTGTCGGCAGCACAACGCCCGCCGTTAACAACTGTTCCGTGCAACGTGGCCGAATTCCGGATGGGAGGAACTCGCCGAGCACCGCACCGTTTTCCCCGATTCCGGCCTTCTTGAATGAGAAAACTTCCTGGATCGTTACCACGTCGCCTTCCATGCCGGTGATTTCCGAAATCGACATAACTTTGCGTGTGCCGTCGCTCAGTCTCGAGATCTGAACAATAATGTTGATGGCGGAGGCCGATTGCTGACGAATTGCCTTTTCCGGAAGATTCAATCCGGACATGGCCGCCATGGTTTCCAACCGGGACAGTGCATCTCTGGCCGTGTTCGCGTGAATCGTGGTCAATGATCCGTCATGGCCCGTATTCATCGCCTGCAGCATGTCGATCGCTTCTTCGCCGCGGACTTCGCCGAGCACGATCCGGTCTGGACGCATACGGAGAGAGTTAATCACCAACTGCCTTTGCCGCACGGCGCCCTGCCCTTCAATGTTTGGCGGGCGGGTTTCAAGCCTCACCACATGTTCTTGCCGGAGTTGCAATTCCGCCGCGTCTTCAATGGTGATAATTCGTTCGCGGTTGGAAATGTAAGACGAAAGAATATTTAGCATCGTCGTCTTACCGGAACCCGTGCCGCCGGAAATCAATATATTTAGACGGGCGCGCACACAGCCTTCCAGAAATTGCAGCATGTTCGGCGTGAGCGATTTATTGGTGATGAGGTTTTCCGCTGTCAGCCGATCCCGGCCAAATCTCCGGATCGAAAGGCATGAGCCGTCCAGAGTCAACGGTGCAACGATGGCGTTCACGCGCGAACCGTCCGCCAGACGGGCATCCACCATGGGTGAGGAATCATCCACACGTCGGCCAACGGCAGAAACGATTCGGTCAATGATCAGACGCAGGTGAGCTTCATCCCGAAATTGAGCGGTAGTGCGCTCCAGCTTGCCGTGACGCTCCACAAATACATCGCGGTAAGAATTCACCAGAATATCGGATATGGTGGAGTCCTTCAGCAAAGGTTCCAGCGGCCCCAAACCGAATACCTCGTCCAGCAGGTCCTGGGTGAGCTGTTCCTTTTCTACCATTGACATCGGCATGGTCTCGCCGCTCACCAAAGACTCGATCGTACGAGTCAGGTCGCGCCGGACCATTTCCCGATCCATGGTTTGCATTCGGTCAAGGTTGATCTTTTGAATCAGATTTCGATGAATGGTAACTTTCAACGCATTCATGTCAGACCGAGTTGGCGAAGATGAAACGGACATTTGTTCTCCTACTTGGATGAATTCGACGAAAACAGATTCCCGAGCCCAGTGCGACGTGCCGGAACCGTAGCGCCGGTTAATTCCGTTGCAAAATCCCGCAGTCTGGAAACAATCGCATTGTCATGATTGTCTGCCAGAGGTGTTCCCGTGTTTACCGCATCATTCACTTTGCTGAAATTGTTTGGCAGCCGCATAAAAACGTTGCGCTTGGTTCGCTGCTCAATGCTTTTCAGGACAGGGTCATCGCGCCGGTGCCAGCGATTGATCACCAGACGAATTAAACTTGCATCCACGTTTCGCGCGATCAGAGCTGTCACCTGCCTCTCTACAGCCCAAAGCGAAGTGACATGCGCTTCGGAAACCATGAGGACGTACCGCGCTAAACTCAGCATTTCCGCCCACTCCGCCGGACATTGGTTGCCTATATCGGCAACCACATAATCGCTATGGATTTGAGCGACTTCCGCGATGCGCGGCACAGCAGCCAAAGACACGTTTGACCATTCGTTCGGATCTACAATTCCTCCCAGCAGCGAAAGGCCGCTCTTATGCTGGGTCAGCAACCCATCGAATAAATGGGTGTCCATTCGTCCCGCATTTTGAGCCGCATCGCGCACTGTAAATTTCGGCTGAAGATCCAGCATCAGGCTCGTGAATCCCAGTGGGCGCGCGAAATCCAACAGTGTCACACGCTTGCGGCTTATCTGCGCCAGCTGCACGCTCAGGTTCACGGCAATCGTGCTTGCTCCCACTCCACCCTTTGCGCCCATCACTGCGATTAACTTCTTGGGCCCCGCGGTAGAAACCGTTCCCCGCTCCTGCTCAAATCGGATCAGGATTTCGCGAAGCAGCAATACCTCCGCAGGCTTGTGCAGAAATTCGCGAACGCCAAACCGCATCGCGCGCATCAGCAACTGCGCATCCGGCGTCTCTAGTTCCGAACATGCCACGATGCGAATCGATGGTGACAACCGGTGCAGGAACGAAGCCACCTCAAATTGCGGAGTTGGATTGTCCGGAGATAAATCCAGAAGCACGACTTCAGGCAAAGCATTCATCAGCGCCGGATGACTATCCGGCGTGTCCGAGCACTCCAAGACCTGGCGCACCATTCCCGTTTCCTGCAGGCACTTGGCCAGCGCGGACCGGCTGATTCCGTCGTAGCTAACTACTGCTGCTGTCAACATGGTTTCTCTCGCTCTCCCATGCTCCCGAAGCGAATTCGAATTGTTTCCTCCTCAACCTTCATGGTTTCCCCGGCGTTCCAGCTTTTGCCGGCTCCAGGAAAGGAGTAGGAAACTGCGGTCCCGCAGGAATCTCGTTGGGCGAGAGCGGTTTAACAATTCGTGGAGTAATCAGAATCAGGAGTTCCGTCTTCGATTTGCTGAATTGTACGCTCTTGAAAAGCTGTCCGAGGACCGGCAAATCGCCAAGTCCCGGAACCTTGCTCAGCAGCCTGGTGACTCGATCGTCGACGAGTCCGGCGATCGCAAAACTTTGGCCGTCCATCAAATCCATTTCCGATTCCACTCGCTTCGTGGAAATCGCGGGAATCGTGAACCCTGAAATCGTCAGTGCATTGCTGTAATCCAGCGCGCTCACTTCCGGCTTGACCTTCAAGTGAATCTGGCCGTTTTCCAGGATAGTTGGAGTAAACGTGAGTCGAACGCCGTATTCGCGAAATTGAATGGTGATCGCATTACCCGTGGTCCCGCCAGTAGTTCCTTGAACGACTGGATAGGGGAATTCTCCGCCGGCCAGGAAGCTGGCCTCCTTGCCTGTTGCCGTCAGGAGGTTCGGTTCGGCCAAAATCTGGATGATATTCTTTTGCTGCAGGTCCCGAATCGTGGCGCCGAGATTGAGATCGGGGCGAAAATAAAACATGTTCAGAAGGTCGCTGATTCCAAACGCGGATGTCGTCGGCGTCGGATTAACCAGAGTGGGGGCCGAAAATTCCTGCGTTGAAGTTGATGCAACGTTGCTCCCGCCGCCATAAAACAGGTTGACCCCAAATTCCGTCAGGGCCGACCGGTCCACTTCGGCAAACCTTACTTGTAGCAGGATTTCTCCAGTTAAAGGCGCGGTTGGCGCTTCCATCAAATTCACAACTTTGGGTGTTACGGCTTGAACGATGGCCAGAATTTGAGATTGCACGGCTCGCGTCGAGGCGTGGCCGGAAATCATGACCAGATCTTTGGATGCCTCCACGCGAATGGGCTCGTTCGGAAAAACTTCGCGGATTTTCTGGCTTAATCCAAGAATGTCCTGATCCACGAAAATTTCGAATGTTTGGCTCTGGTCCGATTCATCCCAGATGATGAGAGAAACACCGCCCGGTGTCTTTCCGTTGAGCAAAACCTGATAGGGACTGATCACAATGGCGTCAGCGATATTCGGATCAGCGACCGATATCCGCTTCACACGCGTCGGGGAGCTGATTACCAGCGAACGTCCAACTAGCAGGTGCAAGCGGTCGTTTCCCTCGCCGGCCACCGGTTGGGAAGCCTGAGGTTGCTGGGCAACCATACTGCCCGCATTCAGTGGGGGCGGCGTAGCCGTTGTCGCTGCTCCATCCTGTCCAAAGAATGGAGTCGCGCAGGTCAGAAGTGCGAAACAAACTGTGCTGATCGTCGTCGCTGCCTTATTTTTATTCATAGGGTCAATACTCATCGCGATTCCACCTTCTGCCGTGCTTATTTACTTGGATTGAAATTTCGATTCTTCCTTCTTATCGCCGCGAATCACTTCCACGTTAAACATTTCCGGCGGAGGCGGAGCAGCCGGCTTGGGAGCTGCAACTGTATGAGCCGCTTTCACAGCTTGTGGCGGAGGAGTAGGCATCCCGCCGAAAAGGAATGCCTGAAGAACGGGAGGAGGATCCACTTTCTTCGAATCCAGCGTGTTGCGCAGTGCCAGTTGAATGCGGCCCTGAGTGCTCGCCATGGTCAGCGCATTTGCGTCCTGGGGGCTGACCAGCAGCGTAATCACCGGCACGGTTTGCGGTTTGCCTTCGCGGTCTTGCTCCACTTTTTGGCCCGCGGCCATAACGCGTACATTTTCCAAAATCGTTCGCGTCACGTTTCCAAAATTGGTGCCGCCGGTCACCAGAACATCGACCATCGTTCCGGGGACCACGAAACCTGCAACCCCGATCACGTCGTTCACCGAAACCGAGACCGCGCGCATACCATCGGGAATCGTTGCGGAAAGGCCGGCGCCTCCATCCTTGGGAGCGAGCTTGCCTTCCAGGAGCGGTTCGTTTTCTACCATTGACGTTATAACGGCGCGGTTAATACAGTCCTCCACTCGCGTAAACATTCCCAGCACCGGCTGCGCGGCCGGCCACGTCACAAGCCTCAGGTCTGCCGCCTGCAACCGTGTTCCCAGCGGAAGAGGCTTCGAGGTAACCACCACCTGGATTGTGGGCATGGATTTCGCCAGGGCCATCTTCTTGAATTGCGTAAAGACAAATCCGCCGGCCAGAAGACCAACGATTAAACTGATTGCAAGACCACCGCCCAGCCGTTGCCAATTCATTGTTTCACCTCAACCAAAATTTCAGATGCCTGCAAGGATTGCTCCGCAGCACAATACTGTTGCCACGGCCGCCGCCACTCCGAACGGCAGAGTCGACGCGGCTGCGTTGTCCAGACTGATTTCCGGATTCGGTTTCAGGCCGAAGATGAAATATCCCCGTATCAGCTCCCACATGTTCCGCAGCGTGACCAGAACCCGTCTTTTCAAAAGAATTTGCACGATAGCGATCACACCCGCAAAAAGAATCGTGGCCACCAGCAGTTCCAGAATCTCTCCCTTGCCCACAATCGCGCCCAGCGCGCCCATCAACTTCCAGTCTCCCGCTCCCAAACCTCGCAGCAGAACCACGGGCAGGAGAATCCCCAGTGCGATGACCGCACCCAGCAGCGATTCCTTCAATCCGCCCCAATGAAAAAATATCGTGTTTAAAACGATTCCGACAAAACACCCGGGCACCGTAAGCCAGTTCGGAATGCGATGGGTCCGCCAGTCGATCCAGCCCGCGACCAGGCCAACGACGATCGCCAGTCCCCATATGGTGTAGATCATGGATTTCAAATCCCGTTTCCTTCCGCAGTCGAAATCCTTGTGTCACTTTCGAATACCGCACGAATACACTTGAACATTCACAACACAATCCGTGTCGTGTCTTTCTCTTTTTTCCTGCATCGGTTGAGTCACTGCTCACCGGCGGAGATTAAAAAAATTCCCCGCCGGCAAACAGCAGCATGTTCCTGTGGTATGCCCACAGAGTCTGGCGACTGCTGGGTGGTTGCCGCCGTGTCGCCACGACCCTGGTTTCCCGGCTTGGCTCGCCATCTGCCTTGATGGCTACCGGGAAATCAAATAATCCCAACAGCATTCCTTGCTCTGCTAACTTCTGCCCCGGCCCAACTTCCACAAGTGACGGATCGTTTGTATCCGCTCATCCCCCACTTATGGCCTCCTGTTTCGAGGTCCTGCCCCGCCTGGTCTCCCTAAACGGTAACGAGAATCGTGACGCGGATTCCCCTTAGGTCCCAACGGATAGATCGGCAGCCGCAGTGGTAAATACCGTGCTAATTGCCGTAGCAATGGCCTTCATGGAGGCAATCGCCACCAAAGAAATCAAAACCAACAGAAGTGCGTATTCCGTCAGGTCTTGTCCAGATTGGTCTTTCCACAGATTTGTCAGAAGCTTCATTTTTTTTCTCCTTTAATTTAAGTAGCTACAGAAAGATCGGTTGCTGCTGTTGTAAAAACAGTCTTAATTGCGGTGGCAAGGGTCTTCATCGAAGCGATCGCTACCAAGGCAATCAATACCAATAAAAGCGCGTACTCTGTCAGGTCCTGCCCAGCTTCATCCTTCCACAATTGGAAGAAGGTATTCATCTTGTCCCCCTTATGTGGTTACGGCGAGGTCGGTCGCGGCCGTTGAGTAGACACTGGCGATTGCAGTTGCCAAGGTCTTCATCGATGCGATGGCCGCTAAGGCCACCAGGACTAACAGAAGGGCATATTCCGTCAGATCCTGTCCTAACTCTTCTTTCCAGAGTCTATTAAACAGATTCTTCATTTCACTCCTCCTTACTCAAGATTGGGGCGTTTCACTCCCCCCAGGACTCGCACCCAATAGTGCATGCCTGCTTCCATTCTCCTGCTGTGCAAAGAATCAATAAAAATGGGGTAAATCCTTCATATGGCGCATGATGCCCATGTTGCACGCTCTCTACAGTTTTTCACGTATTTTTGAGCGTGCCCGTCTGTGAACAATGCGTTCACTGTGATGATCCTGTTCGTTGCCAGATTCGCCTGGAAAGCTCAATTTGTTGAGCAAATTGACACGGAGGGATCGTTCCTATGAAAAGAAATCGGTGTTAACAATCGGAGACACGCTGTCCGCATCTTCCTCTTCAGTAAAGATTTATTTTTAGCTATTTAGAATTTCTTTTGAGTGAAAATAAAAACTGGATTTTTCAATTTCCAAACCTGGCGTGATTACCGATTTGAAAGAGCAGCCGCCTCAAGCGCTGGTACATTCGTTAGAGGTTTCCGTACATACAGCGCGGAAGCGTGATCGTGGTAAACCCGCTCCCAACCAGGCATGGCGCCTAGTGCGGTGGCCAGCGGAGTATTGTCTTTAATAAGGCAGGCCTCAATATTATATTTCTTCAAAAGCTTAAAAATGTCCGGTTCGAGCCGCATGATGCTCAGATAGTCGCTGAAAACGCCTGCAAACTCGTAGATATCAACCCGGCTATCGATGAAGATCATATTCTTCGGCTGATTTGTCTCGATCAGGTAGCCACCCCAACCGTAGTCGTTGAATAATTGTCCCTGGATGGGATGACTCTCCAGGTAATGCAACGCGCCCTGCGGGTATTCGCTTTCCACGTTCCGGCCAATCGTTTCATTCGACGGGAACAGGGCAACGAAGCACAAAAGGATGACTGCCATCAGCCCGGCATTGAACCACGGTTGATCCTCTTTCGTTTCATCGGGCATCCAGCGCGCGAAGATCTTCGCCCACAAAGGCGCAAAAAAGATCACAAACAACAGCGTAAACCGCAGGTGCGTGCACGCCGCAAACACTCCAAACAGGGCCAGCGCAATTTCAGGCAGCCGGAATTTGGGCCGCTCAATCAGGCAAGCAAGAAAAAACAA
Organism: Saccharimonadales bacterium (SeqCode); assembly: GCA_035486415.1. Taxonomy (GTDB): domain Bacteria; phylum Acidobacteriota; class Terriglobia; order Acidiferrales; family UBA7541; genus Palsa-360. The sequence continues at coordinate 67,972 of DATHNC010000098.1, read as the reverse complement.
AATTGCCACGATCATGAACGTCTTGCCCAGGATCGTGCCGGTCCCCAGCGGTTGCCATTCCTGGATGTTATTCACGTTCACGGGCTGCCCGAAGGCCATCGACAGCGGATAAGCGGCAATGCGCGTGCCGTACGGGGTGATCGGCAACATCAGCGCGCTCAGTAAGATCGAGAGCAGCAGTTGCACGCTCTGCCGTTCGTTCCAGCGCTGAGCGAAAATGCCGCCGGCGGAAAACTGAGTCTGCCCGCAGAGCCAGGTCACTCCCAGCACGAAAAATCCGAATACGAACGATCCGTGCGTGTTCACCCAAAGCAGAAAGATCGGTGGCAGCAGCCACAGCGCGCGCTCGTGACCTTCGCGAAATTTTTCAAGAATGATGAGCGTCAAAACCAGGAAAATCATGCCAATCAATTGCGGCCGCAGCCCAAAAAAAGCTCCCAGCGCGGGCATCAGCGTGGCGCAAGCCACGAACGCGGCCTTGCTGCTGCCGCTCCTCAGAATCGCGTAAAAGTAGAGCAGAACCACAAGCAGCGCCGACAGAACCACAAGCAGCAGCGTCGCCGACCTGAGCCCAGCCACGGAAGCCGCCGCGCCCATCACAACTTCGCCCAGCCATTCGTACGCGATCCATGGCGTCCCCGAAACGGTGGCGGAATACGTATCGCTCCACGGCCACGAATGCGTCGCCAGAATCCGCTGCCCTACCGCGACGTGCCACCACATGTCCGGTTCCAGCAAGCAATTCTTGGCGATGGAATAACTCCCCGCCACCAACACGCTTCCCAGTAAAACGGGAAACGAAAAAACGCGCCGCAAGGTCGACGCATGCGTCTGTGCGGCTCGTTGAGTGTCTTGCAGGTATGTGGGGATTGTAACCATTTTTTGACAGGCGCTAACTACCGGGTGAAATCAGTCGGACCGGAATCAAGCTAGATGAGTTAATCGATGTACCGCTTCCCGAACCTAAGCCACAAGTTCCACCTGGAGCACTTCCGCAGCCCGCTACGCCAAGAATGTTGCCCCATACATTGCCAGTCGCATCGACTTGGGAGATAAAAATCTGGGCAAATCCCACAATATTGACTAGCTGCGGCGAATCGAGGTTTGGCGTCGTGCTATAGGTGAGCCCCGAGTATGTAGGTGGCGCTCCCGGAGGAACGTCATAAATATAAGCTGAAACAATGGAGTCACTGGTTGCAATTACGCTATCTTGAGCCAGCACACCTTGAACAACGAGTGGATTAGCAGCTCCTGCATGGATCTGCGGCGGGCACACCGTCGTGTCAATATAATCTTGCCCTAAGCCAAGACCAGTAGCAGCAACGTGCAAGAGATTCTCAACTCCGGTTTCAGTTGATGCAGCTAATGCACCATTGATGGGTAGAACGTTGAGAGTGGGTTCGCCACAGGTTGTTTGTCCCGTAAAGCATGTGGTGATTGCCGTTTGGTAATCGCTGAGATTACCAGCCGCCGGGCTATCCACATCCACCGCTCCATAAAGAGTAGTAGCGGGAGTTGTCGGGGTGGGAATAAAAATTTCGATCTGTTCTCCGACCACGCCAGTCGGAGTGCAACCAGCATTCGCAACGCTATAACTTCCAGGCGACAACAGATAAGCTTCGGGAGTGGCAGTCACACCGTTGCAGAGCGAGTTAATTACACCCGTGCTAATTGTTTGATCGCAATTCGGGATGAGCCACGGTCGTATGCACCCAGTGCAATAAGTCGGCCCCGCCGTAATGCCCGACGGGTTATAAGCCTCAGCCGTGGCGGTAGCGCCCACAGTGATTGGCGCGACCGAGGGACCCGTAGCTCCCAAAAGGCTCGCCAAACCAGCAAGTGCAGGAAGGAAATAGAGCCGCAACGGCGAACTCTGCACAGTTACTGTAATTTGGGGATTTTGCGCCTGGGATATATTGAAAACTGGAGCTCCATTTAACGTAGCTGCCTGGCCTTCTATAAGACTTTGCGCGGCAACTTCAGTGGCGCGCCCTGTGGCGATCGTTTCGAAACTATTACAATTTCCATTCGTCACGCAGCCTGATTCAACAAAATATTTCGCCCCGGCCAGTGCCGCCGAGTCTGCCGCTTGCTGGGATTCACCGTGGGCGACATACATGGATGCAAGGTCGATCGCCAGTGCCCCCATTCCAATTAGGAGGACCAAAGATAATGTGAAAATAACTAGTGTGGCACCACGTTCGCCAGACTGTCTTTTCATGGAATAAGTGCTTAACGCCATAAATCTTGCTCCTAACTCAAATTCGCCATTGTTACCGTTCTGTTCAGCATTATGTATGGGCCAAATGTATTGGAAAAATACCCCAGCGTGGGCATATTCATTGTCATCGCATATGGATAGTTGATTGTGACTTGAGTAGTCAGGACAGTTACGTTTGTACCCGAAGAATTGTCTAATTCCGGGACGGCCCTCGCCACAGTAATTGTGAATGTGCCGCCATTGCATCCGACCGAATCACTCCAGGTAAATGAAGCTCCTGTTGCCGTGATATTTGCGGGGTCCATTCCGCAGGTTGGCAAATTGGCGTTATTCAGCGCGGAAATTGAGGTGTTGATTGCCGCCTGGACCGAGCAAGGAACACCGCCGCATTGGGGATTCGTAGTATCGTTAAAATTGTTTACCGCAACTCGAATTCCACTTTGTGCGGCGCCCGCGACCTGATCGTGCGCGGCCCACGCGCCCCCGAAATCAACAATCCCGATGATCATGACTAGAAAAAACGGCACAATAAACGCAAGCTCAATCAATTCCGCGCCCTTTTCATTTCGAGCCAACCCTCGCGCGCGCTGCGCGAGTTTACTCATTCGTGTTTTTTCTTTAAAAATCAAAATCAATACTCCTGCTTCATACTGACTGTTGAACTTATGTTGATTGAAGGGATGGTTCCTGATGAAGTCATCCACCCCAATAACGGCAAATTGACTTGGAAAGGATAATTGACTGTAACGGTTACTCCGGAAACTTGATCATAATTTGGCGAATTGCCTGGAACGAGAGTTTGGTTCTGCTGAATAAGTGGCGGTGGTAGGGCGAGCGTAGGATCCAAAGACGCGGCAGTCAGAGCATTGTTAATTGCCGCCGTAGGATCGTTTGGAGCATTGCCACATGTGGCACAGCTCGACATCAGAGAAACCCTGGCTCCCTCTCGAGCAGCTCTTTCGACAGCCTGGTAGATGCTATAAGCTCTGCCGCACCAGAAAACCAAAATATAAAGCGCCATCAAGATCCAAAACACAAACGCAAATTCCACAAGCTCCTGACCACGCGTATCCGACGCCAACCGCCGGCCAAACAATCTTCGCATGCGCGTAAAAGTCTCTTTTTGGAGACACTTTGCCATCAATTTGCCCTGTCCTCCCCCCTTTAACTGCAATTCAATTTCCAATGGTTTTCCCTACCTTCCGCAATTTCTTGAAATTCTCCAGAACTTCAAACGGTGTAAGGACTTGCGCGATTGTTTCGCCAATTTGCGAAATCTTTTCTTCCCTCACATGCCCCAGCAAAATACTCGCTTGCGCCAGATACTCAATCTGTTCAGGAACTAAACCCATAATCCGTGTGCACGTGGCGTCGACAGCCACGGGATCGTCGCCCATTACCAGCACTCCGCAAGGTTTTGCGGTTCCCTGCGTCGGTCCATTCCCTTCCATCCCGACGATACCGTCGACAATCGCAAAATCCGGCCGCACCGTCGCGTTGATGTCCAGCAAAGATCGCGTGATTCCCGCCCAATGCAGAATATTTTTCGGCCAGCCATAACAGTTCCCGGGAACCACGCCGAACATGTTTTTTAGCGAAAGCGTTACGCCCGCCCAGTGATGCGTTTTCATGCGCGGCATGGAAACCACGAGGTCAGCGCCGAGCACCGTCTCCGGAAAATAGAGGTGCTTCAGAGTGGACGCGTTCGTGCGCAACAGAGTTTTGCGCGGCGCATCCGTATTCAGGTCCACGAGGCAATCCGTGAGCGGCCCCACGAAATCACGCAGATGCATGGACTCGGCAATGCCTTCCGTATCCCGATCGAGCGCCGGGCCATCCCCCAGCAACACTTGCTCCGCCCCCAGCTTCAGAAAACTTTCACGTGCCGCCGCCACCACCGCCGGATGCGTGTTAATCAGGTTTTGCGGGTCCGGCCCGACAAAATTGGGCTTTAACAAAATAGTTTTGCCGCGGATCGGTAAATCAAATTCGCGCAGCGTTTCCACCATGGGCGCAACCAGTTCCGCCTGATAATTCGCGACGCGCCGTATGGCCACGCGAGAAGCGCTTCTCATCTGGGACGGCGTCAAGTTGGCTACGCGTGTGTTCATAGGAATAGGCACCTGAAGTGCCTGCGTGAGAGCTCATATTCGGTCCATGTAGCGCCCGCGTTCAGGCGGGCATCTGCTTGAAACCACGATGCCCGCCTGAAGGCGGGCGCTACAAAACTGAGCAAAAACTCACTCTAGCGGCTCCTTTCCCAACTGAGCCAGCCGGCAGGAGCATTAAGCGCCACGGCGCACATGGCCGCCACCAGCACGTTGCCCATAAATTGATTACGCGAATACGCCTCTCGAAGCGCCGGAAGCATGGAAGGAACATCGCACCCGTAAACCTGAAAACAAATGTGTGCCAAGGCCAGCGAGCCGGGCCCGGGAATCGATTCGCGTCTGGATAAGAGCCACTTCAGCCCCAGCTGGTTTTCGACGCGCTCACGATACTGCTGCAACGCGATCAGCGCCCACACGGTGGGACCGATCAGCGGTTCTCCGGCAACTCCATACACTTCCGAATTCCCCGAATTCCATCCGCCGCCCGGGCACATGCGGTCATAAAGCATCGCTTCGGCAAGCGCACGGCGCTTTTCTGCCTCCGGTGGATTTGCTTTCGAATTGGATAATGCATGCAGAAGAACTAGCGCGCAGGCCGTGGGCTCGACCCAACTGCTCGTCCCTGGAGTCCAGCTCCAGCCGCGCAAGGCTGAGTTTTGGCGCACTGTAGTTTGCTTTACAAAAATTTTTTGAATGGCGCGACGCCACAGCTTGCTGTCACCCGGCCACGCGTCGCACAGCCACCTGGCCCCGGCTGTAACCGCGTCGGGCGATTCGCCAGACAGCTGCAAAGCGAGGCAGGCCAACGACGTGAGCCATCGCCCTTCCGGAAATTCGCCAAATGCAGGCCATGAGTGATCGGGTAATTGCGCGGAGCGAAGCCATTCCAATCCGCGCAGCCTTATAGAGGAAATTTTATCGGCGTCACTGCTCGATTCCGTGGAAGAGGCAAGCGCAAATAGCGCCCAGGCGGTTGGCTCGGTAGCGCTGACTTTTCCCTGCCGATAGCCCCACCCTCCGTCAGGGTTCTGGGCAGCCAGTAGCACCGGCCGGCAGATGCGATCGCGAAAATCGAGCTCCTCGGAAGTGGTCTGCATCAGAAAATCAGGCTTCCCTTTCACAAATCAGAAGACCGCCGGCCCTAGTTGACCGTTTCTGATTTAATCGACGAACTGCTCGATACTACCGGCATGCCCGTCTCTTCCGGAAGAATATTCAATTGATTGATCAAACGGTGCAGATAATTCCTGGCGATTCCCAGGGACCGCGCTGTCTCCGTCTTCTTCCAGCCGCATTGGCGCAGCGTGCGCAGCACCAGTCGCTTTTTGAATTCGCGAATTTCCAGATCGTAGGAATGCGTGGGCGAGCTGTCCGTAAATCCTTTTTTCAATTTTTCGGGCAAGTGGCTGAGCTCGATGGTCGTGTCTTCGGCAAGCACCACGGCGCGCTGCACGACATTCTCAAGCTCGCGGACATTTCCGGGCCACGGGCATTCCTCCAGTGCCTGCATGGCGAGGCTGGAGAAGCGTTTCGACTTCTTGCCAAATTGAGTGGAGAATTGACGCAAAAAGTGATGCGCAAGTTCCGGAATACTCTCGCGCCGTTCTCGCAGCGGAGGAAGGTGCAGCTGAACGACATTCAATCGATAGAAAAGATCTTCGCGGAATTTTCCCTGCTCCACCATCTCATGCAGGTTGTGGTGCGTGGCGCAGATCATGCGGACGTCTACCGCGACGGGCTTCGAGCCGCCCAGGCGTTCAAAGCTGCGTTCCTGCACCACTCGTAGGAGTTTCGGCTGCAGACCCAGGCTCAAGTCTCCAATTTCGTCGAGAAACAAAGTGCCGCGGTCAGCCAACTCAAATCGTCCGCGACGCGTGTTGGAAGCGCCGGTAAATGCGCCTTTTTCGTGTCCAAAAAGTTCGTCTTCAATCAGTGTTTCCGGCAGGTTGGCGCAGGAAAAACCGACGAACGGCTGGGTCGATCGCGAACTCATGCGATGAATGGCGCGAGCCCACAATTCCTTACCTGTTCCGGTTTCGCCCGTGATCAACACCGTGACGTCGCACGGCGCAACTTTTTGCGCCAGGGCCAGCACTTCGGTCAACGCGCCTTCCACACCCACCATCGTGTAGGTTGCCGTGATTTTCATTTCCTGTGCGCGAAGGTCCTGGGCTTCCTTCTCAAGTTGATGGAAGCGGCAGGCGCGGCGCAAGGCGATGCGAAGCTCGATCATGTCCGGCGGGCTGGCAAGAATCAGGTGAACGCCGAGGTCCATCAGGCGCAGGGTCAACGCGCGATCGTCCGAGGCGAGAATCGCCACGACGGGGATTGGAAACTTGGTTTCCGCGGAAGTGGTCAGAAATTCCAGAGCAGCTTTGATGACAGGATCTTTGTCGCTCGCCTGCAAGTCCAGGAGCATGACATCATAGATGCCTAACTCTCCCGCGTTGGGCCAGCGAAGTTCGCGCGTAGCGCGAATTTGAAACCCGGCTCCGAGCGCGTGAGTTAGAGGTTCGGCGAAAGCGATGTCCGGGCTGCAGAAGAAAACTCGAATCTGATCGTCACTCATAAGCGAACTGACCCCCTCGGCTGGCGTTAGTTTTCAGATGCGGGTTTTTTTCCGCAAATTAATTCTGAACAGACACCATGACGCAAGAAAGCAATCTGATACTTTTTAGAATTTTCTTTTTTTTACTGCCAGGGGGACGTCCTGACTGCACACATGTATAAGGCCGAGCCCAATTTAAGACAAGTAACAATTTTTCTAACCCAAATTCATAGTACTCAATCGAAGACATCTGGAAATTTAAGTTGTCTACAAGACACACCTTCACCGGATTGAGAATTTATAGATGCCGTGTTTCTAGCGATTTATGAAGGAAAAGCGCGAATTTGCGCGGAGAAAGCGACCTGTTCAGGATCGGAGCGGGTACCACGAGTACTAGCGATTTTGCGCCTATTTTCAGATTCTTTTTTTTGGTGTGCTCACGATTGATTACAAGATCATCTGAAAAGTAATCTTCGCTCCTGCTGATCTTTTTCGCGCCGCATGTCTCTTGAAAGAGACTCAAAGTGATTAACCAATTTGCTTTCACCAAGAATTTAGAAATTTTTTGGTGAACATTCGACTGTAACTCGAATAAGACACTCGCTAAATGCTGCAAATTCGCGTTCCTCGGAAATGACTTGCGTCTCAGATATTTGTGGCACGCAAAGTGCAACCTCTCTTCTTGGAAAAGTGCCTGTTTTCCATCTGACCATGCCAACGCGCAAAATATTTCAAATTTCATGGACGCCCCGAAAGGGTCAGTGGGCGAATGACATCGCCACTCTGTTTTCACAAGTGCCCGCCGGGACTGGCGCAGTCTGGCCTCCGTGGATCGATAAAAAAAGTGGCCCGTTAAAGCCTGTGCTGGGCGTTCTGCTTTCTGTTTTTGCGCACGCTGCGGCCTTCATTCTGATCACGCATTTAAATTTTCTGCCCGGATACGTGCCGCCACATATCGCTGAGGCTCCCGAACCCACACCCATCTATCTTGATCTGGAGGCCCTGAAGGCGCTGCATATCCTGCGCAGCCTTCCCGTGATTCAACCGGCGGGCCCCGGTGGCGTGGCCGGCAGTTCTGAGCACACCGTTCACGTCGTGCTTCAGGCCGCCAACGTGGAGCATCCTAAAGTTACGATTGTCTTGAATCCCCTCAAACCGGATAACAGGCGCCAAGCCATCACGCAACAGGTTGCTCCGCCTGAACTCAAAATTCAGTTGGACCAAAAGGTTCCGGACATCATCATGCCCGAGAGCCCAACCCTCGCTAAGCCCAAGGTTGATATGAGTATGCATCAGCCGAAGGATGCGAAGATTTCGCACGACAAAGCAGTCGACGCTCCCAACATGGCCGCAAATGTTTCGGACCTCGCTTTCAAAGTTACGCCGAATATCGCCAAGCCCAGTGTGGACATGACCATGCGCCAGCCGAATGGGCCGGCGATTTCGCAGAATCATTTGGTTGACGCACCTACCGTTGCTGCGAATGCGCCTGAACTCGCTCTCAACATTTCGCCGACCGTTCAACAGCCGAAAATGCCGGTATCCTATTTTGCTTCCAGTTCGATGCAAGCTCCGCACGGCAGTAAATCTGGCGGCAGGGCATCTAGATCTGCCGACGGGAGCGCGTCAGGCTCGACTAGCGCTAACGCCTCTGGCGATTCGAGCGGCGGCGTGGTCGTGATGTCGGTCGATCCGGGAACATTTGCTCAGCTGGCTTCACTCGCGCAAGGCAATCGGTATGCGGCCATTGCCATCGCCCCTGCGAAAGAGGGCCTCGGATCTCCCGGCGGTAGCCCGACTGGCGCGCCTGGGGGAGGTTCGGGCGGCCCAGGGAATGGCGGAGACACGAGTTCAGCAGTGGGGCCGGGACATTCCGGAGGCGGTGGCGGGGGAACGGAAGGGCCGCTGCGAGCCACGCTGAGCGCCGTTGGAGGCTCGGGGAAAACAGGTGGCGTGGACGCCAACAAATTATTGGGGAAAGTGTTGCCCTCTGCCGTATATGCGGTTGCAACACCGACGAAATTTCGTCACCCCCCGCTCGTTGTTTCCACGGGACCGATTGGCGGCGGTGGACTGGATGTGTACGGCGCCCTTCCTTGCGGCAAGGTGTACACCATTTTCTTGCCGATGCCTGGGAAGAGCTGGGTGCTCGAGTATTGCGCGCACCAAAGTGGCGAAATAAAGTCAGCGCAACCCGCCGGCGGAGTTGTTCAGATGGAAGTGGGGCTGCTGCCACCCTCGGTTGACGAACAATTCGATTTTCACCGCTTGGCGGTGCCTGAAAAAGATGCGGACAAATTTATTGTGCTGCGCTGGCTGATCGATAAGGACGGATCCATCAGCGAAGTGCATGTATTTCAAGGAGTTCAACCGGAAATGGATGCGGTCGCGGCGCTCGCGTTCAGTAACTGGAAATTCAAGCCTGCCATGCGTGCCGCGCTTCCTATTAGCGTGGATGTGCTGGTGGGAATTCCAGTGCGCGTGCCGGCGCAAGCAGCCGCTACGCCTGTCGGCGGTCCGCAAGGCAATTAGGATTGGCGGCGGATTACCTGCTTTGATTTTTAGCTGAATACATGCGCAGATTTAATTTTTGCGCGGCGAGTAGCGCGAAGTGTCTCTCTTAGAAGACATCGCGCAAGGCCGAATGATTGGTTTTATGCACAGGCAAGCGCATCAGATTTTTTCGTATGTCGTTTTTTGGCCATAAATGTTTGTTTTGCTTTGTACTGGCTCCCAGTTATGGATGGAAGTCTTTGCATGGCGTTTGGATATTCATTTGCACATAAGATGTCCGTGGAAGATAAGACCATGCGCGGTGCGACCAGCGACTCATTTGGATTCTTGCCCTGGGTCACGATCCTGTTGACGGCTCTCGTCATTCTTGCCGCCTGTTACATTTCCTCCCTCTGATTCTGGAATTTAGATCCTGTTCATCTCATCCGAAAACTCCAGCCCATTTTCGGATCGCAGGCTTACTTCCACGCCCAGGTTCTGGGGCGATCCGGAATTCGACATGAAATTACAATTCACAATTTCAGATTTGAAATTTCAGATTTGAAATTTGAAATTTCAGATTTCTTCTTTTCACTTTCAATCTTGGGAAGCGGTTCTCCCAATTCCGGCACTTGTGTGCGCATTGAATCATTGCTCGAAAAAAGTAAATGATTTCCACATTCGTGCCCACGAATAAAGTCCTACTTTCGTTCGCCAAAATGAATATCCGATTGGATACTGTTTTGCGTTTGAAGTTGTATCCGATCGTTAACCGAACTGTACATATAATTTCGCGAGTATTTGTAAGTAACACAAAAAGCACGGATATATTCCACCGGGAATTGGCTGTCCAAGTGCTCCTCTCGTCCGAGTCACGTGTGCAATCGCCCGCGCGGGATTTCTCTCAATGGCGGGCACTGTAACTGCAAATATTTTTTTTTTCGCAGATGAGTGCCGTGATGAATGTCACCGTGCATTGCGCGGTTGCAGACAGATAGAGGGGACATACAAATATGCGAAGGTTGCGAATTTCGGGACTAGTCACCGGCGGATGTATGGCATGCTGCGCCGCGGCTCTGTTTATGATTGGATTGACGTCGCAGGGGCACAGCCTCGCCCGCCATTCAGCATTGGCTACGCGGCCCTCGGTCAATTCCCGCGATCGAATTCTCCAGGCGCACGCTGCGCCATCTTCCCGAACAAATTCTTCGACCTCTCCCAGCGTGATGGAGCATTACCGACAATTTCCGCTGTCGTTCGAGCCGAATGTAAAACAAACCAATAATGCGGACGTAAAGTTTCTGGCACGCGGAAACGGCTACATCCTCTTTTTGACCGGGAAAGATGCCGTCCTCTCGATGGGCAAGGATCCTCAATCGACCGCGGTCATACGCATGTCTCTCCTAGGCGCGAATGCCGCTTCCAGCTTTTCCGGAATAGATGAACTCCCCGGCAAAAGCAATTATTTTATCGGCAACAAGCCGGAGAACTGGCACACCAATATCCCCAACTACCGCAAAGTGGCGGAACACAACATTTATCCGGGCATCGATCTGATTTATTACGGCACGCAGCGCCAACTGGAATACGATTTCGTGATCGCCCCGGGCACGAGTCCGAGCAAGATTCAAATCGCATTCAGAGGCGCAAAGAATCTGCACACCGATGCAAACGGCGATCTTATTCTGAGCGCCGCGGGCACAAACGATGTTCGCCTGCACAAACCGGTGGCCTACCAGCAAAACGGCAATGAAAAACAATTGGTAGCCGCAAATTATATTTTGAACGGGAAAGGCCGCGTTGCATTTTCAATCGGAAATTACGACCAGAGCCTCCCGCTGATCGTCGACCCGATTCTAGCGTATTCCACGTACCTCGGCGGAAGTGGCATTGACGGTGCCAACGCCATCGCAATCGCACCGGACAATACCGCATTCATTGCTGGCTCAACTTTCTCAACTGACTTCCCGACGATTCATGCGCTTCAAGTCAACGATGGCGGAAGCCAAGATTATCCGCAAGACGCCTTCGTTTCGAAAATCAGCGCCGATGGTTCAACGCTGTTGTATTCCACCTACCTGGGCGGAACGCACGGAGACGCAGCAAATGGAATCGCTGTGGATAATTCCGGGAATGCCTTCGTGGTGGGCTCGACGGGCTCCACAAATTTTCCGGTAGGACCATTTTTCATTAATGCGTTATGCGGTGGAGACGGAAAGTGCGGTACTTCGTGGAACCCTCAGAACGCACAGGTAACCAATGGTTTTATTACAAAATTGAATGCCGCCGGATCAGGCATTCTTTATTCAAGCTACATCGGAGAATATGAAGACGTATTTGCGCAGGCTGTTGCGGTCGATGCGGATGACAATGCGTATGTCACGGGCATCACGACCCCAAACTTCACACCGACCGTAACAATTACCCCTCCTGCTCTTCCGCCACCTCCATTTCCGATCACAGCGAGCGCTTTCCAGACCACGATTGTGGGAAACAATGCCTTTGTCATGAAAATCGGTTCCATCGGCAACAATATTTTGTATTCAAGCTACCTCGGCGGCAGCGTCGAAGATATTGGGTATGGGATTGGATTGGACAGCAACGCCAATGCTTACATTACCGGGCTAACATATTCACCCGACCTGGCTACGACTGCTGGTGCTTTGCAGCCAACGTATGGAGGCGCAGGCGACGGATTTATCGCTAAGGTGAACCCGAATGCAATTGGCGCGGCCTCGCTCAATTACCTGACCTATTTCGGTGGAAATGGTTTGGACCAGGGTAACGCAATCGCCGTAGATACAGCGGGCAACGCCTATGTTGCGGGCGCTACATCATCAACTACCTTCGGCATTGCGGCGAACGGGTTTCAAACGGCCAACAAGGGGCAAGGCGATGCATTTATTGTCAAATTGACCACCACTGGCACGCTCTCCTATTTCACATATCTAGGCGGCAGCAAAGCGGACGCGGCAACAGGAATAGCTCTGGACCCGGCTACCAATGTTTACGTGACCGGCTCGACCGTTTCCACCGACTTCCCCACCGCGGGTGCTGTTTTCCAGCCGAATTACGGCGGCGGTAACGCCGATAGCTTTGTTGCAAAACTCGATCCCACAGGAAAAACATTGCTGTACTCGAGCTATCTCGGTGGTACGAACACGGAACTGGCATCAGGAATTGCGGTGGATACTACTGGGTCCGCATATGTGACCGGTCAAACCTGCTCGGAAGACTTCCCTCTCGCGAATCCGCTGCAAGCGGTTCCAGGCGGAAATTGCGACGCCTACGTCGCCAAGGTCAGCATACTAGCTGGCTTCGCTCTCAATCCCGCCGGTTTGGTCTTTCCTGCGCAAAGCCTAAATACGACGAGCGCATCGCAAACCGTGACGCTCACGAATGGTGACAGCGGCCAAACAATTTCCAGCATCGTGATCAATGGCGCTAACCTCAGTGACTACACAGAGACCAACACGTGCGGTTCCTCTCTAGCGATTGGAGCCACTTGCACGATTACAGTGTCCTTCACTCCGTCCGCGCCCGGACTTCGCAAAGCATCGTTGACTATCACGGATAGCGCTCCCGGCAGCCCACAAATCGTAAATTTGTCGGGTAACACTTCCACTGTGACGCTTTCTTCATCCAGCCTGGCATTTGGGTTACAGCAGGTAGGCGTTGCGAGCGCTCCGCAGGCCGTTACGGTAACGAATAGCGGCACAACAGCTCTCACAATCTCAGGCATTACGGCAAGCGGCGATTTCACGGAAACTGACGATTGCGTGAAGGCCTTGCTACAGCCAAGTACTAATTGCGTGATTCAAGTTACGTTCACGCCGTCGGCAGCAGTCGGAAGTATTGGCGCCATCACACTTACAGATAATGGATCCGGTAGCCCTCAGGTGATTTTGACTACGGGAACGGGTGTCCTCGTACCGAGAGCTTCACTTTCAACCGCAAGCCTAGGCTTTGCAAGTCAGCCTGTCGGCGTCACAAGCGCAGCCCAACCGGTGACTTTAACGAACACGGGGAACGCACCATTAACCATTTCCAATATCGCTACGACTGGAAATTTCGGCGAGACCAGCGCGTGCGGCACTATTATTTCTCCAAACGCCAGCTGCACGATTAATGTTACGTTCACTCCCGCCGCTGCCGGAGCGAACAATGGCAGCTTAACGATCACGGATAACGATCCGAATACCAGCCCTCAAACCGTTTTCTTGTCCGGCACGGGTCTGGCGATCCCGATCGTAAATCTTTCCACCACGACGCTGACATTTAACAATCAAGGGATTGGAACCACGAGCGCCCCGCAAACTGTGACCCTAACCAATGTCGGTAGCGCTGCCCTTACCATTTCCAGCGTGACTGCGAGTGGCCCGTTCGCGCAGATTAATAACTGCCCAACGAGCATTGCGGTTGGCGGCAACTGTGCCATCAATATTACTTTCTCTCCCAGCGTGGGCGGCAACCTGTTTGGCACCGTCACGGTCGCGGATAACGCTACCAATAACCCGCAAACGATTACGATGTCTGGAACCGGAACAGGCGCGTCGTTCCAGGTTAGTTCCCTGACAGCGGCTCCGGCGGTTCCGGCCGGGAAGCCCGCAACGTACGCGATCAGCGTCGTTGCGTTCGGCGGATTCTCTCAGCAAGTCGCTCTGAACTGCGTCGCACCAGCAACGCTTAGTTGCATCGTCACACCGAACGTCGTGACGCCCAGCGCGTCGCCAACGCAGTCCGCCACTGTGACGGTCAATACTTCGCTGCGCACAATTGCTCCTCCAGGCTCACGAATTAAAATCGATCCGCTAACGTTGCTCAAGCATCTCGATGGCATTTCCCTGCTGCTCATGGCAGCAATCCTCATGGTAATGACTGCGGCTATCGTACGGCGCCGCCCCTTTACCGCCGCATTTGGATTCACCGTGGTTTTACTGCTCGCTTCCGTGGCCTGCAGCAACGGTGGCAGCGCGGCCGGCTCGACAGTGGGAACGCCTGCCGGAAATTATCAGGTCACAGTCATCGCAACGTCGGGCTCGGTGAGCACTTCGACAACGCTATCGTTGCAAGTGAACTAAGCGCGGCGATACGGCATGTCTGTGTTGCAGTCTTCTGAGGGAAAGCATCAGGACAAGGCATTCATACAAGACGCGGTGGAATACGAAAACCACTCGCGAGGAGAAAAAGAAATGAAAAGGATATTTTGGATCTTGCCGGCAATTCTCTTGCTTTCGATTTCGGCGCGGGCTCAGGAGCGTGGGACACCAGCGTGGGATATTTCCGGCGGCTACTCGTATCTGGATGCGAATTTAGGGCATTCCAATTTCAGGCTGAATGGCGCTTCGGCCTCCGCGGATGAGAATTTGAATAGCGTGATTGGCGGCAGAGTCGAGGTCAGCGTGTATCACGGGACGGAAGCGGGCACCACGGTATCGGCACAAACGATCACGTACGGGCCGGTTTTTTCCTATCGCAAATTCAGCGCGTTCACTCCTTATGCGCACTTGCAGCTGGGCGCAATTCATGCCAGCCAGGGCTATCTGGGAATTTCGCAATCTGCGATTAAATTTGCTGCAGCGGCAGGCGGCGGCGTCGACGTGCACGTAACCAAAATGGCTTCGGTCCGCCTGCAAGCAGATTATTTGCTCACGCGCTTTCTGACCTTGAACCAGAACAACCTTCAGGGCAGCGTGGGGCTGGTTTTCAGCTTTGGCAGAAAATAAATCGCGAGCGTTTTTGCTTTGCGATGGCGGGAGGGTTAATGGAGCGAACAAATTCTAAAGTTTGTTCATTGCACTGGCGGCGTAACCGCCGCCAAATCCATTATCGATATTCACCACAGTCACGCCCGATGCGCAGCTGTTCAGCATCGCCAGAAGCGCGGCAAGCCCACCAAAGCTCGCTCCATAACCGACGCTCGTAGGCACGGCAATCACTGGCACGGAAACTAATCCTGCGACAACGCTCGGCAGCGCCCCTTCCATACCCGCTACGCAGACAATGACGCGCGCCGCGGCAATTTTTTCGTGGTGGTGCAGCAAGCGGTGTAAACCGGCAACGCCCACGTCATATACGCTTTCGACGCGATTGCCCATGATTTCCGCGGTGACGGCGGCTTCCTCAGCGACGGGAATGTCGCTCGTGCCCGCCGCGATCACCAGAATCTCCCCTTTGCCTGAGATTTCTTGATTGCGGCGAATCGTAATGGCTCCGGATAACGAATGGAATTTCGCGGCGCGATTCAGTAATTTCATGGCACGAAAAACGGCCGCGTCAGCGCGCGTAATTAAAATATTATTCGTTGTTCCACGTCGAAGCATTCCGCGCACGATCGCAACCACCTGCTGCGACGTCTTCCCCTTCGCGTAAACCACTTCGGCAAATCCCTGGCGCAGGCCGCGATGATGATCGATCTTCGCGAAGCCCAGGTCCTCGAATGGCATGTGGCGCAACTGCTCGACGGCGCGTGCGACGCTGACTTTCCCTGCGCGCACACTTTCCAGCAGACGCTCGATGTCTCGTTTGTCCATAGTTTTCAGTTGCGAATTTCTTACTGCGGGAAATTTATTTCTTTTTCAAAGCGGCGTTCAAAGACCCTTGCCGGTAACCTTCGAGATCCAGAGTCACGTACGTGAACCCAACCGCGCGGACGCGCTGGGAAATTGTGGCCATCATTTCCGCCTGGAGCGCGCGCGGCAATTCGTCCGGCGCAATTTCGATCCGCGCGAGATCGACATGCGCGCGCACGCGAATTTGCCGGAAGCCGAATTCGCGCAGTACATTTTCCGCGCGCTCGACGCGCGATAATGTTTCGATCGTCACAGGCATGCCGTACGGAACGCGCGAGGACAGGCACGCGGAGGCTGGCCGGTCCCAGGTCGCAAGGCCTGCGCGCCGCGACAACTCGCGAATCTCGGCCTTGTTTAACCCCGCATCGAGCAGCGGCGCAACGACGCCAAATTCTGATGCCGCGCGATGTCCCGGGCGAAAATCCTTCATATCGTCGGCATTCACGCCGTATGTCACGGCGCCAAAACCTTTTTCCGCACGCACTTTTGCGAGCACGCCGAAAAGTTCCGTCTTGCAGTGGTAGCAGCGGTCCGCCTGATTCACTACGTACAACGGATTTTCAAACTCGTGCGTCTCCACGAATTCATGACGTAAATTTTCCTTGCGCACAAACGCTTCCGCCTGCTGCCGGTCATATTCAGAAAAGCTCGGAGAGATTGCCGTAATCGCCAGGGCGCGCTCGGCCAATGTTTGGTGCGCGATCCAGGCCAGATACGCGGAATCTGCGCCGCCTGAAAATGCCACGAGAACGGAACCAAGTTCACGCAGCCGTTCGCCCAGAAATTGTTGCTTACCGTCGGCATCCATTTGCAGTGGCATGCACCCCATTTTTGTATTTTCACTGCCTGGCATCTTATTCCCCTGCAGGTTTTGCCGCGCCGTTCGATTTCTGAATTTCTTTCTGGACTTCTTTCTGAGCTTCATTCAGAACTTCGGGAACGCCATTCGCTTTCTGAAACTGGTACATGGCTTCCGCCAGCACTTGCTTCAGAGGAATCCCCAGTTCGGCTGCCACCGTGCGGCAATCTTCGTATTCTGGAGTTGCGGTGAGGATGCGTCCCTTCAAGCGCGCGACTTTCAGATGAATGGGCCCATAAATCGTATCGACGGAAACGATTTCACGATCGAGCGTGCGCCGCCGCACTGTCGAAATCCTGATGCCGAGCGTCGTGGTTTCATGGAACACGAGTTCCGAAAGCTTTTCGCGATCCGCGGGCTGGCACAACACGGTGAGCAATTGTCCCGGCCGATTTTTTTTCATGTGCACGGGGATCGTGAACACGTCGAGAGCGCCTGCGTCGAGCGCGCGCTCCACAAAATAGCCGTACACCTGCGGATTCATGTCGTCCAGATTCGCTTCCAGCGTGACGATCTCTTCATCGAGCGATGCGACCGCTTTCGCCACGCCTTCTTCCTGCGACACGGATTCGCCGATAAAAAGGCGCAGCACGTTTGGCTGCTCGGTGAGTTGCGCACTGCCCGCGCCCAGGCCAATGGTTGACACGTTCATCATCGGCTGCGCTCCATACTGCGATACCACGGACGCGACGATTGCCGCGCCCGTCGGCGTCACGAGCTCGCGCTGAATGCCGTTCGAGTAGGTCGGCGCGCCGCGCAACAATTCCGCCGTCGCGGGAGCAGGGACCGGCAGATTTCCGTGCGCGGTGTCGACTCGCCCAGCTCCAACGTTCAGCGGCGAGCAGAAAAAATCCTGAATTCCTAGCTGCTCAAATCCCGCCGCTGCGCCGACGATATCGACAATCGCGTCGACCGCGCCTACTTCATGAAAATGTACTTTTTCGATAGGCGAACCGTGCACCAGCGCTTCCGCTTTTCCCAGCCGCTGAAAAATGCGCGAAGCGCGGTCGGCAATGCGCGGCGGCAATTGCGCCTCTTCTATTAGCCGAAGAATTTCGGAGAGCCCGCGATGTTTCTGGGTGTCGGAGGTTTCCACTTTCACTTGCGTCGCCTGGAAACCGCGGCGCGAAACTTTTTCGGCCGAAATTTCCCATCCCGGCACCGGCAATTTGCGCAGATGGCTTTCGATTTCCGCAAGATCGCAGCCCGCGTCAACCAGCGCGCCCAAAGTCATGTCACCGCTGATCCCTGAAAAACAATCAAAATAAGCTATTTTCATTTTGGCGAACCTTGCAACGCGGCAGTAGGCGTCCTGAAGAAAACAATTTTGAAAACCCTGATCTGATACTAGCCCTTGGCTTCGAGCAGCGTCAAGCGAGTGAAGACGAACTCCCGTCGCCCGCCCAAAAACCGGCCGGCCTCTACAAAAACATGCGACAAAATTCTGGCGCATTCGTAGCGCCCACTCCCTCACATGTCACTCGGGTGGGAGTGGGCAGATTTTCCGCACCACTTTCTCGATCGCACCTTTCCGCCTGACAATCTCCTAAAAAAATTTCAGCCATTTCGGCTCAGAAATTTGCCGTCGGCAATACGAAGCTGCTACAATGCCTCAGTCATCTACCGCCTTTTGCAGGTCTCAAAAGTACTGGGGCAAACAAGTGCAATCGGCGTGCGACGAGTTGTAAGCCACTGAAAACAAAAATGCGCCCGTAGCTCAGCTGGATAGAGCGTCTGGCTACGAACCAGAAGGCCGGGAGTTCGAATCTCTCCGGGCGCACCATATCTCAAACAAAGTAAATGATTTGCAAAAATGAGGGCGCGGCGGAGCTATTGCAAAAATAAAAAATGAGGGTTTGGTATAGGCTTTGGTTTAGGCTCAAGGCAGAATCGCGACGGTATGAGGTCCCTACGGAACAGGCCACCCGCACCGTGTAAAAAAAGGAATACGAAGGAATGCTTTATCATTGCTGGTTCAGTTCAAACCAATACTTCGACTCAGCGCTCCTAACCTTTGGTGGTTTGCTTGTCCAACTTCCGAAAATCGGTTTTGACAGGTTTGCCAATTTCTCCCCTTGGGGCCAATCGCTCGCGGGCGTCATTCACAAATCCCAGGAAACGTTGCGCTAGTTCTCGAATTCGCTCCGACTCGCGCATTTCGATGGCGTCTGCGGGAATCAAATCGGTGCTGATACCGATCGCCAAGGCTCCCGCGAAAATGAAATTGGCGGCTGTCTGCTGAGTCACGCCACCAGCGGCAATCAATGGAATTTGCGGCAACGCTGATTTCAACGCCTTGATGTATTTGTCGGCGCCTGCTTGGCCGCAAGGAAACACTTTGACGAAATCCGAGCCAGCTTGCCAGGCCGTGACCACTTCAGTTGGCGTGAACGCGCCGGGAAGGACTGCCACGTCTTGTTTGGCGGCAAACTCGACTATCTGCAGATTGAATCCAGGCGCAGATAGGAAGCTTGCCCCCGCGTCGACGCAACGTCGCGCTGTCTCCGTATCCAACACCGTGCCGGCACCAACGATCATCTTCTTGTGGTGACGGACGAGATGTGAAATTAACTCAACCGCTTCCGGCACGGTCATGGTGATTTCCACAATCGGTATGCCACCACTTGCGACCGATTCAGCGGCAAAATGTGCGTCCTCGGCAGAAGAGACGCGGATAGCGGGAACGATACCTATTTCCTTAATGAGTTCGCAGACTTCAGCTCTTTTCATAGTCGGAATCTTTCTATCCGTCCCGAGACGACGTTTTCAACTGATAGTTCCGCTATTGAACTCTACACGGCCCCCTCAGAGTCCGGTTCGGGGAGCTGATCGTCTTTGCGTGCAAACCAGGCGTAGAGTGTCGGCAAAAGAAAGATGCCGAGGACAAGGTTTGACATGAGTCCCCCCACGATCACAATTGCAAAGGGGCGCTGCGAATCCGATCCAATGTCGTGTGAAAGCGCAGCGGGGAGCAGGCCCAATGTCGCAACCAGCATGGTCATCATAATGGGCCGAAGCCGGAGCACCGCACCTTCCACTGCAGACCTTTCAATCGTGTAGCCTCTGGCCCGTAGTTGATTGATGTATTCAACCATGATGACGCCGGTTTGCACCGACACACCGAAAAGCGCAAGAAAGCCGACTCCCGATGAGACACTGAGGTTTGTGTGTGTTACAAGCAAGGCCAGCAGGCCTCCCAGTGGAGCCATGGCCACGTTTGTCAAAATCAGAAGTGCCCATTTGACGGACGTGAACATAGCATACAGGATGACAAAGATTGCGACGATCGTGACCGGCAGTACGATCATTAGCCGCAGCTGTGAACGTTTCTGGCTCTCGTATTCTCCCGCCCAGTCAATCGTGTAACCCTGCGGCATTTTAACGCCTGCATTGACCTTTCGAATTGCTTCTTCCACGGTCGTGCCCAAGTCTCTTCCGCGTACACTAAACTTGATCGCGACGTAACGCGAGTTATTCTCGCGGTAAATTTCTGAACCGCCGTCCGAGACGCTGCTCTTCGTTAGCTGCGCCAGCGAAACACGCTCGCCAGTCGACGATAATAAACGGATCTTCTCTATCGCTTCCCTCGTATCCCGATATTGCGGCAAATAACGCAGCACGAGGTCATACCTCTGTTCTCCGATCAACACTTGACTGAGCGCATTGCCCCCAACCGCGGTTTGGATCGCATCTTGAACATCTGAGACATTGATCCCGAAACGCTTGGCTTGATCGCGATCCACTTCGAAATTGAGGTTTGGCTGCCCGAGCACTCGAAACAGTCCAAGATCCTCCACGCCGCGAACATCTCGCATTACGCTGACAATCTGGTCCCCGGTTGCTTCGAGAGTTTTGAGATCATCTCCGTAGATTTTCACTGCGAGCGCGCCTTTGACGCCGCTCACAGCCTCTTCCAGGTTATCTGAAATCGGCTGGGAGAAACCCCAAAAAACTCCCGGTATCCCTTCCAGCTGATGATTCATCGCGGCAATTAGTAAGTCCTTATTTTGATGGAAGACAGGCCGCCATTTGTCCTTTGGCAGAAGATCGACGAAAAATTCCATGTCGAAAAATCCTGTTGTATCTGTCCCATCGTCTGGACGGCCAATTTGATTGACAACACGAGGAACTTCGGGGAAGGAGCATAGCACCTCACGGGCTCTTTCAGCGACACGCGAACTCTCTGTGGGCCCCGCGCTAGGGGCTAAGGTACCGCGAACCCAGATAGCGCCCTCATCCAAATGAGGCAGGAATTCTGAACCGATAGCTCCGCCAAAGCCCAGGTACATTGCGAAGGCAAACAATACGAGAGCTGTTCCAACGGTGACA
Source organism: Saccharimonadales bacterium (SeqCode) (assembly GCA_035486415.1). Classification (GTDB taxonomy): domain Bacteria; phylum Acidobacteriota; class Terriglobia; order Acidiferrales; family UBA7541; genus Palsa-360. The sequence goes on along the minus strand of DATHNC010000098.1, from coordinate 46,839 downwards.
TAGCGGTTGCGGACGCTCCAAGTGACGGCCTCCCTGTAACGAGCCGTTAGATAGGTCATTACAGGGTTCTTCCATTCCTTGACTCCAGAATGAAACAGGAGACTCGCCAATGCCGGCGCAACCAGCATAGAGAAGACCAAGGCGCCCAGCAGAGCAAAAGCCACTGTCCATGCCATCGGCTTGAACAGTTTTCCTTCGACCTGTTGCAAAGTGAAGATTGGCATATACGCCGTAATGATGATTGCGATCGCGTAAAAGACCGGCCGCTGGACTTCATGAACGGCTTCCCGGATTCGGTCCATCGGTGTGCGGTGATCTCTTTCGGGGCGATTCAGATGACGGGAAATATTTTCGATCATGACAACCGCACCATCGACGACCATGCCAAAATCCAGCGCACCCAACGAAAGTAAGTTGGCGGAGATGTGCCGCAAATCAAGACAAATGGAAGCAAACAGCAGTGCAAACGGAATCGTGAATGAAACGATGAGCGCGCCGCGGACGTTTCCCAGAAAGATGAAGAGAATGATCACCACGAGGATCATTCCTTCAGTGAGATTGTGCAGGACCGTGTGGGTCGTGTAGTGCACCAGGTCGTCGCGGTCCAGATAAGGGATGATTTTCACACCCGGCGGCAGTATATGGTTGTTCAACTTTTCGACGGCTGCGTGAATGCCATCCATTGTTGTCGCCGTGTCCGCGCCTTTGCGCATGAAGACGATGCCCTCAACCACATCATTTTCGTCAACGACTACACCGTCGTCGCGATGAATGGCTCTGCCGATTTGACCGAGGCGAATCTTTGGCCCTTGCGTGACGACCGCAATATCCTTCACGCTGATCGCGGTGCCCTTCTGTGTTTTCAGCACAACCTTTTCGATATCCTGTACGTCCCTGACCAACCCAACCGCGCGAACATTGATTTGCTGTGCGCCTTGTTCGACAAAGCTGCCGCCGCCGTTGCCGTTGCTGTTGGCTAACTGCTGCTCGACCTGAGCGAGACTCAAGCCGTAGGAAACCAGCTTGTCAGGATCTACACGGACTTGATACTCACGAGTCAGACCGCCAAAAGATGAGTCGTCCACGACGTCTGGCGCGGACTTGATGTACTTCGTGATTGTCCAGTCCTGGAGGGACTTAAGCTCCATGAGGTCGTAATTCGGATTCGTGCTTTTCACTGTGTACCAGTAGACGGAGCCGATGGGACTGAAATCAGGCCCGATTTGTGCCGACACATTGGTGGGCAGAGTTACCTGCGCAAGACGTTCGAGGACTTTCTGGCGATCCCAATCGTTATCGGACTCGTCATCGAAAATTAGATTGACGACGGATAGTCCGGCTAACGACGCGGACCTCACATGTGCAAGATGGGGAATTCCGTTCATCTGAATTTCAATCGGAATCGTGATTTGTTGCTCAACCTCTTCCGCCGCGCGGCCAGGCCACTGCGTAATCACCTGAACCCAGGTATTCGCAACATCCGGGTATGCTTCGACTGGCAATCTTTTAAACGAGATGACGCCCCACACGAAGAGAACCAGAGCCACACTGAGCACGATAAAGCGGTTGTTGAGAGCGAAATCGACAATAGAACGAATCATTACTGTTCCACCGTATTCTGAAATTCCAGCGCATTCGTTACGACTTGTTGACCCGGAGTGATCCCTGAGATGATCTCCTGCATGTTGCTTGGCAGCATTTGGCCCGCAGAAACTTGTATGCGCCGGAATTTCTTATCGTTCGTCGGCACATAAATCCAATCCTGGTCGTGAAGATGCAAGATCGCAGTCGTGGGCACGGCGGCATGCATCTCTTTCGTTTGGCCATGGAAAGTAGCGGTCGCGAACATGCCGACGCGCATCCGTCCACCTGGATTCGGCACCTCAATGCGCACTTTTGCCGTACGTATAGCAGGATCGAGCACCGGACCAACGTTGTTAATTCGTCCCGTGAGTACCCTGCCTGGATAAGCGTTCAAATGAATGTCAGCCCTGTCGCCGACACGCACGTTTGCAAGGTCGTCTTCATAAACATCGCAAAGCACCCACACAGAGGAAAGGTCGGAGATCGTAAAGGGATTGGGAGAACTGAGGCCTGCCACGCCTCCTGCATTCGTGACTTGTTGGTCGGTAATGACTCCTGATACGGGAGCGAGGATATCGACAACACCCGATGGCTGATCGAGATTGGTGTTACCAAGCAACCGTAGCTTCTCAGAGCTGGTCTTTACATCGACCTGAGCCTTAACCTCCGTATCTTGCGAAACTTGCAAATCATTCAGTGAGATTGCACCTCTGTCATACAGACGCTGCGCTCGTTCGAGTTGAGTGTGCGCGAGTTGCTCATCGGCCATCGCTTTCTGGTAATCGGAAAAAGCTCCCGAAATATCCGCACTTTGCACCCGCAACAACACTTGCCCCTTCTTAACTGTGTCGCCCAAGCGCGCTTTGATCTCGACCACGCGACCCGTCGCCAGCGAAACAACCGGCACTGTTCTGGAGACATCCGGGTTAACGGTCGCCGTAGCCGTCAACAGTGAAGTCGAGTCATGCTTGACTGCGGCGGTTAGTGGGAACTGATCGGGATGGTCGACTTGAAAGACGCTCGGATCTTCCACGCGCTCGACTTTAAGCGGAGGCGGCGCTCCCGCATTCGGATCGTTCTTGCCGCCACTACAACCTGCCAGCCAAACGCCAGACATTAAACAAAGTGCGAGCAGCTCTAACCCCATGCGTTTCATGGTATGACCTCACGTCCAACCGCAAGATTCAGTTGATTCGCCGCATCCAGATAGGAAGCCACCAAACCCAAATAGTTGACCTGCACGCTTCGGTACTCTGCTTGCGCATTCAGAAAATCCAGAAGCGAAGCCGCGCCGCTTACATATGAAAACTCAATCGTGTCTCGAACTTGTGTCGCCTGCTTTAGATAGCGGTCCTTATACGGCTGGAGAAGAATTACTGCGCTTGTGACCGAGGCATAAGCAGAGTCCACATCGCCGAACACTTGCGCTTGCGTGGCCTCCATCAATTTCTCATTGCGGTCAATGTCCAATTGCGTGCGGAGCTTCTCGCCCTGGTTCCGGTCGAAGATGCGCAAAGGAATGGTCACACTGAATCCGAAGTATTGGTCGATGGGCGGATTGCGTCCAACATCGAAACCAACCGTCGGATCGGTCGACCCCATCGAGACGGCCAGCCTGTGATCGGTCTTGGCCTTATCGACGGACTCTAATGCGGCCTTCAAGTCAGGTCTCGTATCGAGGGCCGTTTGCCGCACCTCATCAAGTGGCGCGATTTGATTCGAAAAATCGAATGGACCCATCACGTCGAATTGCTCGACTGGCGTTCGATCATTCAAAAGGGCAAGCAGTTGAATCTTCGCCGTGCGCAGATTGACTTCGGCGGTTTGCAAATCCGACTCGTACTGTACGCGCTGCAATTCCAGGCGGTCCAGATCCACTTGCGCAATCGCACCTTGTTTGAAGCGTTCACGATTGACATCAAGAAGGTGGTCGTAATAGGTGAGGTTTTCTTTCGCCAGATCGAGAACGGCTTTCTCCTGGAGCGCCTGCACGAACGCCATCCGCAGGTCAAAGATGAGCGTCCTTTGAAGGTCCGCCTGGCTTGAGACGGCGATTCCAGTCGCCTTCTGGGCGCTTTCAAGCCTCAACTCTCGTTTGTGCTCCCGCTCGTGCAGGTAGTTTACCGACGCCAGCGGCAAAAGGTACGCTAATGTGCCGTGCGATGGACCTCCGGGAAACGGGTTGATCTGATCGGCTGTCAGCGTGAGGTTCGGATTCGGGCGCAAATACGCTGTGGTCTCATTGGCGCGGGACTCATCGACGCCAATCTGTCCCGCTTGCAGAGAGGGATTCGCAGTCTCAAATTTATCTCGAACCTCCTGCCAAGTGAATGCCTTCTGAGCTGACGCGCTTGCCGCTAAAGCTGTGGTTAGAAGCAACCCAACGCAAAATCGCTTTAGTAACCCGTACATTAAACCTCCTACTTTCGTCAGTCCCCAGAAATCGCAGAGTCCCATTCCAATCCCATGCGACTTGCCAAGCAATGCCAGGCCAAAAGGAACCACTATGGGGTGGAGAGATTACAGAATCGTTACATGTCCCCACTGGCTCCGGTTCCCTGCAACTTGCGCGAGGGAGGGGCAGGGGTGAATGCAACCTCGTCCTAGAGTTGCTCGCGGCAAAATTTCGATATATTTCTGGGACCTGGAGCCTCTGACACTTGAATTGGAACTGCTATTTGCATCCTCGATCCTTAAACAAATCTTGATTTGTAACCCAACGACTTGATACCATACCCCAGGAGGGTAGTCAAACAATACTGTCGCATCTGTCTCGAGAAAAGTTGGATCTCGTCAATCGAACTAAAAAGATTATTGGTCAGCTCGAATCGGCGCTCCGCGGCTTCAACGAAGATGCACCGTGCGCCGATGTGCTTCAGCGACTTGCGGCGTCACGGGGAGCAATCAACAGCCTCATGGCAGAGCTTATGGAAGAACACATTCGCAATCACATGCCTCGCAAAACGAAGTCTGCGGAAGAGGCTGCCGATGACCTCATCGAGATTGTTCATACGTATCTAAAAAGATTAATGAGAAATGTTACGGCACATGTTTTGAAGGAAACCGTACGCCGACTGACAATATTATTGGGATGGGTGGCCGAAGCTCTAGTTCAAAGGCCTGGCCATCGCCCTTCACAAAATCTACAAAACTGAAACGTCACTTTTATCGCTCCATCAATTCCGGCGGTGAATCCATTAATGGAGCCGATCCCCTCTTGGCAGAAAATAAATGAATCACAACGAATGTGAAGATGAGCGCGGCAACTGCGCCGATGAGGCGCACACTCCAGATATAACTTTTCCGGTGTAAGTTCTGCAAACGTTCCTGCCGTGTATCTGATTTTAGATACGCGGGTTTTAGCGCATGCTCATAGAATTTCCCAGGCCAGATGAGGCAGGTGATTGCCGTTACGAGGAAAAATAATCCTGCCAGGACTTCAATTACAATTTGAGAAGTGCTTACCATCTGAAACCCGATGTGCCCCGAACCGCTGTAACTGGGACCGCATGCTCACAAGGCCCGTGCGCTTGTATATTACACCCGGAAATGACTCAAGTCTCGAAAGGCCCACATCAGTGAAATTTGGGATCTGGCCGGATGGCCAGACTATTGAATCAGAACTTGGGCTGCTCCTTCCTAACCGATTTGTAGGATGGGTCTTTTCGTCTGTCCCTGGTCGCGTGGAGAACTGAAACAAGGGTCCCGCTGTTGAAGGGCGTCAAGGTCAGACCGTTATCCGCACATAGACGCGCCGGAGTTGTATCTTACAATGAGTCGAAGACCATACGGTGGGATAGAAAAGGCGGGGCCACCGTTCTAGTTCAGTTGTAATTGGCACGGCCGAAAATAGCGCACCCAAATCATAATTTATCCGAGCTGGGCGTGAGCTGAGCGACCCGAAGAGATGCGCGACGGGACTCGAACCAGCGACCACTCCTGTTTGATCGAAAGAAACTTGCATCCACCTCGTGCTGCTAAACATCATATACGTGGTAGGAGATTTTGTTAGTTAACTAACTCACATGGGCATAAGGAAACCACAACCTGACAAGCGAACGCGGCTGATTGAGACTGCGATGAGGCTGGCGTATGAACGCAGTTTCCGAGAGACGAGTCTGGCGGACATCGCTGAGGCGGCTCGCGTACCAGTAGGCAATGTCTACTACTACTTCAAAACCAAGGAAGAACTTGGAGAGGCAGTTGTGGAGCGGCGCTTGGCGCAATTTCGAGAATTACGGCGGGAGATCGACCGATTGAGCTCTCCGAAGAAGCGGCTGCTTGCTTTCGTGGAAAGCATTCATGTGAACCGGAAGCGGCTTGCGCGTGGAGGATGTCCGCTGGGGGGATTGTGTTCCGAGTTGCGGAAGGGGGGCGGCGCTCTCGCGAAGAAATCCGCAGCACTCCTCACCGAGCCATTGGGCTGGATCGAGGAGCAATTCCGGGTGGCCGGCCATGAACAGGATGCAAAAGAACATTCCGCCCATCTCTTCGGTGCTTATCAGGGTATGGCCGTGGTGGCCCACGCCGCTAATGACCCCGACTTTGTGGTGATGGAAGTAAAGCGCCTTAAGAATTGGATCAACACGTTGTGAGACGAACCGTTGTAGCAACAGGTTGTGGAGCAGTTGACGAATTTAAGCGGACAAAAAAGGAGGAATCATGAAAGTGTTGCTTGATAAACAGCAGTTCGGGCCGTGGGCGCTCGTCACGGGTGCCTCGTCCGGAATAGGCGTCGAATTCGCACGACAAATCGCGGCAGCTGGGATCAATCTGGTGCTGGTGGCGAGGAGAGATGTATTGCTTAATGAGGTCGGACGCCGTATTACGAGGGACTTTGGTGTTCAGTTCCGAGCCCTGACGATGGACCTCTCGCAAGAGGGCTTCATCGCGAAACTCGCCGAGCATACGAAGGATCTGGATATCGGCCTTGTCATCTCGAATGCGGGCACGGCAAATGCGGGCGAGTTCCTGAAGCTCGAGCGACAGCTCCTCGAGGAGACCTTGCGACTCAACACTATGTCGCATTTAGACATTGCCCATTACTTTGGCCAGAAGCTCGCTAAGCGTACGCGGGGCGGCTTAATCCTTGTCGGGGCAATGGGAGCGGAAAACGGCATCCCCCGTATAGCGAATGACGGAGGCGCGAAGGCGTATGTACACAGTCTCGGCGAGGCTCTTCACTATGAATTCAAACCTCTAGGTGTCAACGTAACTGTCTTGGCGACCGGGTTTACGGACACACCTGTCCTCGAAAAGTTGGGCTTCGATCTGAAGACACTGCCGATGAAACCGATGAGCGTCGAGCAGTGCGTATCTGAGGGCCTCAGCGGTCTACTCAAAAATCGCTCCAGAATCGTTCCAGGTCGCCTGAACCGCATCATGAACGCCCTCGTGCCCGCTTCTTTCGCGCGAAAGATGGAGGCGGACATGCTTGGTAAAGGGCTTGCCATCAAGTCCGCTGTTGAGAATGCTCGCGGCGAGGCCTAATAACGCCTGATTAGATGGCGGAGTCGGCTCCTCAATCCGGCGGGTGGCTAACCGTTTCTCAAATTTTTCTTAACGACAAAGCGCAGCAGTATAATACTGTAACGGTACGTTACTTATGAGGAACTAATTTGTTTTTCTGGGTAGCCGCCCCTTTCGTTTTTAAAGGGGCGGTGCCTTGTTACCTCTTCAGGTCCACCACCCACGGATTTATCTAAGGAGAAAATCAAAACTAACTCTATGGCTGGGCCACTCGCCGGGCGCGTGATTTGGCCGCTTGCATTTTGAGCTCCGCTTTGGACCTAAGAGTCTGTGTGAGAACTCGGTTTTGGATTATGTAGCGCCCGCCTTCAGGCGGGCATCTGCTTGATTCCGAAGTGCCCGCCTGAAGGCGGGCGCTACAAAAACGCGTCGATTTTGGATTCTCAGACAGATTCTTAACTCCGCTGCAGCAGCGGGCGCAGCTCTCGGATGTCTTTTACTTTTTCCAAGGACAGGACGGTTTCGATCAGCTTGTTACAGGTGGGCGCGCCCAAAACAGGGGCAATTAAATCGCGTACTTTGTCGACGACTTCTTCTCGGGACATTGGATTTTCTACTGTGCCGCGCACAGCCTCCACGCGATCGCTCAGCTGAGTTCCGTCTGTTAGCGTGACTTCGACAATTGCTACGCGCGTGGGCATGAGCTTCTGTAAATCTTCGTCGCCGACTAGCTGTATTTTCGCGCGTTCGCGGAGTATGGCGGGGTCTTGCATTCGCGCGGTGTCATGCGTCGAGCGAAACGAAACTGTTTTGTCGATCAGCATGACGGCCATGAGGTGTTGCAGATTGATATCCACGATTTCGCGGCCGTTTACGATGGAGGCCTGGCTGCTGGCGAGCCGCACGACAACTTCTTGCACCTGGTCGGGCGTGAAGGCGCGCTTCTTCTGAACATTAAACAGGGCGTCGAGCGGGGCCTGAATGGGCGAGCCTACGGTCCACTTCTTGATGTTCGTACGGGCCACTTCGTACTGCTCGCCGAGCTTGTCGACGAGTCCCGCGGGATCTGCTTGCGGAGCGTACGCCTGAAAATAATTGTCGGGGCAGGAAAAAATGTCATCGACGCCCGTCATTCCTGACTGGACGAGGATGGCTGCGGTCACTCCGTTGCGCGCGGGGCCTCCGGCGAAGTCGAAACCTTTTTCGATGTGGTCCGTGTCGCGCTGCCACGCAGCCGTGCCCGCGGCTTCCTGCGCGGAATAGCTGAGGAGCCAGCGCATTTGTTGCGCGCTCAGGCCTGCGGCGCAACCAGCGGCTGCCGCGGAGCCAAATGTTCCCGCGATGTTGTGGCTGCTTTTGTGAGTTTTGAGTTCGATGTCCCTGCCGCCCATGGTCATCGTGACGCGTGTGCCAATGTCGTAGCCGAGCGCCATAGCGCGCAGAAAATGCGCGCCGCCAATCGCGAATTGCTCGCCGGCGGCGAGCGTCGCGGGAACGATTGAGCAGCCGGGATGGCTTTGGGATGGCCCGTGCGAATCGTCGGTCTCGTCCGAATGCGCGAGTAGCCCGTTTGTGAGCGCCGCTTCAATGGCGCCGCAAACAATATTTGATGAGGCGACGGTGGCAACTTTTTCTCCGCCATAGGCGCGAGCAAATTTGAGGGCCGCGCGGCCCGGAGGAAGTTCAGAGCCGGAAATCATCGCACCGAAAGTATCGAGCGTGTGCCGCTTGGCCTTCTCCACCACTTCCCCGGGCAATTCGCGCCCGCGCGCCTCGCTCATATAAGTGCTGAGCCGCTCCATCACGGGACTCACTTGCTCGCTTGCGCGCAGCAAACGAGGAGCAAACGCTGCGCCAGCCAACGCCATGCCAGCGGATTGCAATAAATTTCGCCGGTTCACGCCTGGCAACTTCGATTCCATTTTCTCGGGAAAATGTGGACGCTTTGGCACCAGGGTCTCCTTACTTCCTATAAATTTATTAATTTTCAGTGAAATTCGTTGCGAGCACCCCAAGTCCGGGCGTCTCGACACTTTTAGCTTAATTTTCGTCCTTGCGAGCTCCCACTTTACAGGGAAATTTCTGAATGCGCATCAGAAGCCGCGGAAGTTTTTCTGTCTACAAACAATGGACGGGGTCAGTTTAGCAAAAGAGATGCGAAGAAAAAGGGTTTCATCTCGGCATTCGAGCAAGAGGAGTTGAGGGCATCGCTTTTTCTTCAAATTTATTGTTTCGAACGAAGGAGAGGCGTACCATGCACCAGCAATCGTTCCCAAACTGAAACTTAGGTGTCCAGGTCCAATTCAGGATCTTCATATACGTTCTTGCGAGGTGAGAAATGTCTATCGGAAAGCGTGCAACAGCGGAGTTCTTCGGAACATTCTGGCTGGTATTTGGCGGTTGCGGTAGTGCAGTTCTGGCGGCGGCTTTCCCAGGTCTGGGGATCGGCTTTGTAGGCGTAGCTCTCGCATTTGGGCTCACGGTAATGACCATGGCGTTTGCCATCGGGCACATTTCCGGGTGCCATCTCAATCCGGCGGTGTCCGTCGGGCTTGTCGCGGGCAAGCGATTCCCTGCTGCAGAGCTTGTACCGTATGTGATCGCGCAAGTCGTGGGCGGGATATGCGGCGCGGCCGTCCTTTACGTCATTGCCAGCGGCAAAACTGGATTTGATCTGAGCGGCGGCTTCGCTTCGAATGGATATGGCGCGCACTCTCCAGGGGGCTATTCCCTGCTCGCGTGTTTCGTGGCGGAGACGGTGCTGACGATGTTTTTCCTGCTCATCATCATGGGCTCGACCGATAAGCGCGCGCCGCAAGGTTTTGCGCCCATCGCAATCGGTTTGGGATTAACGCTGATTCACCTTATCGGAATTCCTGTGACCAACCTGTCCGTCAATCCCGCGAGGAGCACGGGACCAGCCATCTTTGTGGGTGGATGGGCGGTAAGCCAACTCTGGCTATTCTGGGTGGCCCCGATCCTTGGCGCGGTTATCGGAGGAATTGTATATAGCGCTCTATTCGGCGAAACGTACACGGCGAGCGAACTGTCCGCGAAGGAAAGGCTCAAAGAGGAATCCGCGGTCGCAGGGGCGCCTCGCTAATTGCTTCGTTTGCGTCGCTTCGATCTGGGCGAATGGTTTCCCGTTTCATTTACTCAGCGCGACGAAAGTCATGAAATATGACCATTCCCTCCATCCCGCTTGGAGTTATGCTAGTGGTGTTTGGGAGTTCCAATCTTGGTGCGTATCAAGAGCGGAGTTACTGAACTGAAGTTCGTTCGAAACCTACGCGGCCTGCGAATTGCAAAATTGGAAGTGGGAGGGTCACCTGAAATGAGATTTCTCAGTTTTGCTTTTGCCCTGGCATTGTTAAGTATTCCGGCCGCCGCGCAGGATAAAAAGGATATGCCTTCTCCGTCATCCACAACGGTCGTAATCAACGGCCAACTAGTTAAGGGAAAAGTACTGGAAATGGACGGGAAACATTTCGTCGCCGTGGAGGATCTGGCGCAAAGCCTGCACGGAGCGATCGCATACGGTGAGGGACAAATAGCGCTCACGTTGCCGACAATTTCTTCAATAGGCGCGAAGCTGGCGCAGGCACAGCACTCTGCTGCAGCAGCCGCAGTTGCACCGCCCGCTCCGCTTCCGCCAGTCACCGCAAGGCCAATGGAAAATGGTCTCGTGAAAGGTACTCTCACTTATTTCTTTGATTTCCATACGGGAAGCAAGGCGGATGCCGGAAGCAAAGTGTGGCTCGTGAAAGGACATATCGAAATTCCAGCCAGCCAAAATTTCGTTGCGTCGAGCAACACTTTGGGGAGCAGTTCAAATCCGGAACAATACAGCGCCATCAAGTATTCGGTCGCGGACGAGAATGGCAATTTTGAACTACTCGATATTCCCCCCGGCGAGTACACACTGGTTCTGCAGTCGGCGCACACGAAATGGAGTTTGAACGATAAAAGAGATTTCTTCGGAAGAGGCAACGGCCACAACCCCAGGGACAGCAACGGGAGAGTTGACCTGCTCAAGGTGATTGTGAAGGAAGGCGAGGCGTTCGACGCTTCCAAGGATTTTGGTCCTAATATCGATTAGTAAATAGCTCGCCGCCTGCCGAGCAATGCGCATGGCGGGCACCTGCCTCCCGAAACGCTGCCCCTCAAACTGCCCAACCTATGATTACCGCGTAATGATCAGGAAGCATTGATTCGAAGATTTTCTTAGCTTTCGCCACTTCTGCGGCGAATCAGGCGCTTTGCAATCTGTTCCATATGATACAGACGCCCTTCTTGCCCCCGTCTAAGATTAGATAGTTACCAATGATCTTCGATTGGTTTCTAGCTGGAGGAACAAATGACAAATGAACAAGTTAATAAGTGTGCTCACTCTGTTTACACTTGCGAAGCGACCTCGGGCAAGTATTGCAGCACGGAGTGTGCGGCAATGGAAAAGACACCAGACATTGATTGTGCATGCAGCCATGCTGGCTGCAAGGGCAAAACTTCCTGATTGGAAAAATGTTTAATCGTCATTGATCGCGCAAAGTTGGAAGGAATTTCCAACTTGTCCGCCCGTGATTTAAAAGATCCGTGCCTGGTTAAACGTAAAGAAAATCTCGAATCGGTGAACGGGCATTGCATTGCGGTTTGTAGATTGAATTTTCAAGACGAAACATGAAACGCTTGCAGTCCATAGATTGCAGGCGAAAGGTGAATTGATGAGAGACGTGTTGCACCTCCGCGTTGTTCGATTACTGTTTTTGGCTGTATCGATGCTTTTCCTATCCTCGGCGGCCTCCGCGCAAATCGGCGTATCAGTTTCGATCGCGCCCCCTGAGTTGCCCGTTTACGATCAGCCAATCTGTCCCGGCGACGGCTATATCTGGACGCCAGGATATTGGGCTTGGGACGGCGAATATTATTGGGTTCCAGGAACATGGGTGCTTGCTCCGGAAGTCGGCTACCTTTGGACCCCGGGCTATTGGGGATGGGGCGGCAGCGGTTTTCTTTTCTATGATGGTTACTGGGGACCGACAGTAGGTTTCTATGGCGGGATCAACTACGGCTTCGGATACTACGGCCACGGTTATGAGGGCGGACGCTGGCAAGACGGACATTTCTTCTACAACACATCGATCAATCGCGTGGATGAGCATTCCATACACAATGTTTACAACTCAAGAGTGAATGAGAGTTCCAGCAACCACGTCAGCTACAACGGAGGCAACGGAGGAACCAACGAGCGCCCCAACTCTCTAGAAGAGGCCGCCGCGCATGAAAAACACATCGCGCCTGTGGCTTCCCAGAAACAACATGCATATGTCGCACACAATAACCCTCAACAGCGGGTGTCCGCCAACCATGGGAAACCGGCAGTTACGGCTACTCCTCGTCCCAATCTTGCTTCGCATCCTAAGGAATTGCCGCCGGTTGAGAAGTTCGCAGCTCCCAACACGGGCAATGCAAAGCTGGATCAGCAATATCAAAAGCAGCAGCAAAGCGTAGCCACGAAGCAAAATCAGGAACGCCAGAGCCTTCAACAGAAGCAGGACCACCAACATCAGCAGCTGACAAAACAGAATGCACCGCCGCAGAGAATGCAGCAGGTGGAGCAGCAACACCAGCAGCAGACGCAACAATTACAACAGCGACACACGCAACAGACTCAACAGATGCAACAGAAACAGGAAGCATCCGGTGGCAGTGGATCTCGTGGCGGCGGGAGTGGTGGCGGGCGCCGTTAAACGATCGTTGGATTGATCGATGCTCAAATAGCTCGGTGGCAATCCCGACATTTCAATTACTGAAATATCAGGGTTGCCACACGCTTCAGAATCAATTCAAAAGCGTTGTGTGCGCGAAACGTAGTGGACGATTATTCTCCGGTACCGTACTGCTCCTGCATAAATGGTTTTAAGCCCAGGCGCTCAAGGCGGTCAACAGGGGCGCGAAACGTAATTTGAACAACTCCCGGGTGCCTGCCAATTTCAATTCCGCCAGTGATCGTCGCGCGATTTTTCACTTCTTCGGTCGACATTTCCAAACTGCGAGCAGCGCGCGCCAAACCGTTTTCCGTTGCGGCGTTCAAGTCTGGCCCAGAGCCCACAAAGGAGACGGGCGCGGATTCTTCCAAACGTCCGACGCCCCAATTTTTGGCCAGGGCTTCGGCGCGTGCTCGTTCATCGCCGGATAATGGGCGCGCAAGGTAAGGCAAATCCTCGGTGAGGGGCAATAAAATTGGGCCGTCAATTTTTAAGCCTTTGATCACGCGAACTTGCAACGTGATGATTCCCGAGACATCAGCCGTGTGTCCGGCGATCTCGCCATCGCCTTGTAGCGCGTGCATATCACCCATGTAAATACCGCCGCCTTTTACTTTCACGGGACAAATTACAATTGCTCCCGCGCGGACGATGTCGATGTCCATGTGTCCGTCGGTGCGATCTTCCAGCTGCTCGGCGGTGATTGCGTACTGGTGTGGCGCGCCGATTAAAAATTGGCCGAAGTCGCCGGCATTGTGAGAGTCGGGGATGCGAATCGCGGGCGTGGTCCCGAACTGCCCCATGAACGGCCGCAAGCGAGCCACGAGTCCCACAAGATCGTGCGGAGCAAATGTCAGGATCGGATTTTGAATGGATTTTTCGGGGAGTGCCGCATAAGATTTCGCGTCGCGCGCAATCTGTTCCGCCGCATTTTGGTGCAAAGTCAGGCCGATCGAGCGATTTTTGTCGAAGGCAATTGTGTAGCCGTTAGAAATTGTGAAGGGCGTGCAATCCGATCCGCAATTTGCGCAGCGAACCGCAGTTTGGCCAATTCCCTCCACACGCGTTTCGGGATTCAGCGTTCCACAACCCGGGCAGCGCCCCGCAACGTACGGGTCTCCCAGAAATCGCCCGGACATCATCCGATCATTCCCGGACGCAGTTGCGAGCGAAGTCACCACAATTTCCTTGATGCGAATGGCAATCGCATCGCCGATCTCGGCGCCAGCCACGGCCACTGGCTTCGTAACTTCATGCCCGCCACGAATCGCGGGAGTGATCATCGGCCCCCAGCATCCCGGCGCAGTGTTCGCCACGATGTGGCCGCCATCTCTTACAGGACCGAGCATGGGCAACGCCGGGTCCAGCAGCCCATCCGTAAATTCGTTTACAAAAACTGTTTCAGCGCCCCCAGCAACTTTTTCAGTTCGATCGGCGGCAATGCTGCTCTGTGCACTAATTTTTGTAGCCATCGCGACTCGTACCTCCCGCGGCATTAAAAATGTTCTGTTCCATTTATATCGCAATATCGGGCAAATGTGGCTAGCACGAAGGTGCTAAGCGAAAAAGGTATCTTAGTGGGAGGTTCCAAATGGTCGGGTGAGCTAGCAGAGGTTGTCGGAGTGTGGCCTAGCATTGATTTCCACATGACGATGTCTTCGTTTGTCAGACGGAATCCTGCCGCGCAGTTATCTTCCGTTAGCAAACGTGGCACAAGCTCTATTATATTTAGAGTCCTCGGTTCAAAAGTAAGGTGGCTCCCAAACGTGATTTTAACACGGAGGTGAACCCCCACGATGAATGAACATCATTGGCTCATCGTTGCTGTACTACTCACGACTTCGTTGACAAGCGGCCATGTACATCCGCTTGCAGCCCAACAAATACCGGATCCCTACTTTGATGCCGCTGTTGCGCATCCTGCTTACAGTTCAAGCCACCCTCGTATCGCCATCGATGAAGCCCACAAGAACATCCATACTAGCAACGGACTTTTCAAACCATTTGCCGATTTGGCGAGGAACGATGGTTACGACGTCGTTTCAAACACTGAGAGATTCACGAGTGATAGTTTGCAGGGCAAAGATGTACTGGTTATCTCGAATGCAGTGGGTGAATTGAAGAATGACAACAACAACTCAACCCCTGCTTTCACGAAACTGGAGTGCGATGCCGTCTATGAATGGGTGGGCCAAGGCGGATCTCTTCTTCTGATTGCCGATCACGGCCCCATGGGCGACGCCGCTGCACCGCTGGCGGAGCGCTTCGGCGTGATACTGGGAAATGGCTTCGTATTCGACACCAATGCCGAGAACTTCACCGATAACGATCCCACTGAGTTGGTCTTCTCGGAACAAAATCATTTGCTTGGGGAACACCCGATCACCCGAGGTCGCGACAACTCAGAAAGATTGCACAGGCTGGTAGCCTTTACGGGAGAGTCCGTCACGATTCTGCGAGGTGCTACCGTGATCCTATCCCTCTCGCCGACGACAGGAGAGGTTCCGACCCGCGGCGATTCCCAACTCCTTTTCGTCAATGACATGGCGAAGGGGCAGGCGAATCGTGAATCCGCAGCGACGAAATGGCCGGCGGGGGGCCGCGCAATGGCGATTGCTTTTCCGCTGGGAAACGGGCGCGTGATAATAAGTGGTGAGGCTGGCATGCTAACCGCCCAGGTCTTCAGGAAACGCGACAAAAACGGAACGGTAGAGTTCGTTGGGAAAATGGGGATGGGTGTTCCGGGGAACGATGATCGCCAGTACGTGTTGAACATTTTGCACTGGTTATCCGGAGCCCTGAAATGAAATGCGATTTGCGAACGTGAAAGAGCTAAGCGAGGTTTCGGAGAGGTATTTTTATGCTGCGATGGAGGAAAAAACAACAACCCGTCTCGCACAGTACGTTTGGCAACTTGTCCGTGCCCGGGACTCGCGCAGGCGCAATAGTTTCGGGCGGGTTGATCGTCATTGCGTGGCTTACAATTCCCATCGCACGACCATTTATACTCGGGACCATTGCGCTCGGTTCCATCGTAGGTTTGATTCTCTGGCGAAAACATAGCGAGTAGGTGCCTTAGATAATTCGAATCCTCAAAGACTTTCCCTTACGGCCCCAAGCAATCTGACTTATTTTGGTTTGGGTTCGAAGCAGAGAGAATAAGACCTGCGCATGAGCCAGCGTCGCAAGATCTCGAAAAAAAACCAAAACCATGACTGCGAGTGCAACTCAGAGGGTATTTATATTCCGATCCTCTAGTATGTATTTTAACTTCGTAGTTACGCGCCAGTTCCTTGAGCTCTCGCTTTCCTGTTTCACCTTGAAAGACCGGATTGAACCTGATCAGATACGAGCGCCATTTCATTCGTAATGATCTTCGGGACTTTGACCGAGATTATGATGCCCATTCTTCGGGCAACTCCAATTACTGAATCTTGAAATTATTTTGGGAACATTTATTTTTTTGGATTTTTCCCGAGGCATCTTTGCGGAATCAATTGAGGGAGCGCTGACGAGGAGGTTCCTGCGGTTTTCAAAACCGAGTTTGCCGAGGACGTTAGAGACATGGAATTTTGCAGTGCGCTCGCTAATGCTTAACTGATGCGAGATATCCTTATTTGTGAGGTGCCGAAAGAGCATGTGGAGTACCTGGCTTTCCCGTGCTGTCAGCGATTGACCCGATAGAAGCTGCCTATCAAGCAATGTCTTCATCTGCTTGACGAATGCCAGGAGCACAGCCGATGGCACCCAAAGGCTGCCCTGGAGCAGAGTGAAGGCCGCTTTTGGAAGTTCCGTTTTCCACTTCTTGTGCAAAGTCACGAAACCGTCGATGCCCCAATAAAATAAGTGCATCATTTCGCTTTCGCCGCTTCTGTCGGGAGGAAGGACAGCCAGAAATTTGCTGCCCGGCGAATTGGCACGCAACCGGCCACCCAAGGGTCCCAGACCCATGTTCGAGGAACAGCCGTCCAGCACAAAAAGGCGTGGGCAGTTCTTCAATTTCAGTGTCTCGGCCTCACTTGCTGCGTGTGGGACGAGAACGTTGGCGAGACCTTCGTGAACTGAGAGCGCCTTTTCTATGTCGAGTGCGCCAAGGAGATGGGAACTAACCACCTGAAGGGCGAGAGCCATCTGGGCCTCCGCCCCCTCGTTACAAAATATGCTTTCCTAAGTTTCCTATAATTGCGGATCCGACCTAGCCTCACCTTTATGCAAAGCACGAGGGGCGGACTTTGCATCAGGGCCTAAAGAACTGAACTCTAGAATACTTTTTTCGCAGACATATGCAATTAGGATAAGCCAGTAGGAAGGGTTCCTTTCCATGCCCAAAACACCCTACTTTTCTGATGTTATCTCTACTTCTGCCTTCCCTTTGATTCCTGTCCTTGAACCGACCGGCAGGGGGCAGGAAGACCTGCACCACTCAGTTAGTCTGCGGACATTGTAATTATTTGACGGCATGACGATCATCTCCGAAAGTGTCAGGGTTTGAGGGAGAGGGATTCGCCGCCCCTGGTCATTTGGCAAATTCCAATCATTTAACCTACGCAATCCAGTTGTGTTCGGAAAACCTGGTAAGACATGTCCCAATCATTCCGAATGACCAGCTTACGAAAGGGGTTCCTTCATGAGAGAAAAACGATTGATAGTGCTGTTGATAGTCTGCGTCTCGGTTGCGGTGGCCTTGCTGATTTCCATTCGGCCCACATCGGCACAAAATCAGCAGAACGGAAAAGCTGATGTCAACGAGCCACCATTCCCGATTTATAACCCATACCCACCTGGGATTCTCCCTGCCGATTTGAATTCAGAGATAGCCAGAGTTCTGCGGGAGATCGACGTCATCGAAAACAGGGCGATTCAAAGATGGCATGCCTTACCGGCTCCGACACTATTCGGCGTACGACCGGGACCGAACCCGCCTGTCTTTAAGGATACAGGGACTGAAGCAATAGAAACCCTGGGCGAGCTTATGCTTTTCGACAAGAACATGTCTCCCGGCAGAAATGAAGCGTGTACGTCTTGCCACATGCCTTATGCCGGTTGGGGCGGGCCGATTCCGTCAGTGAACCTGACGATGATTGCCTATCCGGGAACGGCTCACTTTCGGGCCGGCAAGCGGACGCCACAGCGACACACCTATTCACCGTTCTTCCCTGTACTGCAATACAACAATGAGCAGGGTCTGTTCTTTGGTGGAAACTTCTGGGATTCACGCGCAACAGGATACTTGCTAAGGAATCCCGACGCGGAGCAGGCGCAGGGTCCGCCCGTCGATACTCAAGAAATGGGCTTCCCCGACACTGCTTGCGTAGCATTTCGGCTTACCCAATCGGTGTACAGGCCTCTCTTCGAAGAGCTATGGGGCAAAACCTCGCTCGATATCAACTTCCCACATGAGACAGAGGAGATCTGCGAAACCCCAGGAGGGGCCGCCGTGTTCGGCGGGAACGTGGAGCCAATCAGGCTGAGCTCGGAAGACCGCACCAAAGCAAAGACAGCTTATGACCGTTGGGGGCTATCCATTGATGCGTACGAACAATCCGTGCAGGTCAGCAACTTCACGTCGAAGTTCGACGCGTTTCTGAAGGGAAACTATACGATGAGCGCAGACGAGATGGCCGGTTACGCGCTCTTCAACGGCAAGGGCAACTGCAACTCATGCCACGTCGACGGAAGAGGTACAACTCTGCAACCAGGTCAAACGGATACCAGCACAAGCGCGACGGCGAATCCCCCTCTGTTCACCTGTTTCGGCTCGGCAAATGAGGGTCTGCCTCTGAATCCCAGGGACGCTTTCTATTATCAAACCACACCGGATTCCTTTGGGTTCGTGGCGAATCCGTACGGCTTCGGCTACAGAGATTTGGGGATGGGTACTTTCCTCCGAAGTGGCTTCGGCTCCAGCGCCAACCCAAACAGCAAGTGGATACAAGATGCAACCTCTTCAGCCGGTTTTTTGACTGTTGACGGTCAATTTCAGGTGGCTACAGCTCGAAATGCTGCGGCAACACCTCCACAGTGTCCGACTACCGAAGCCGGGATCGGAAAACCTTATTTTCAGAAGGGGTTCTTTCACAACGGCTACATCAAGAGCCTGAAACAACTCGTACATTTCTACAACACACGCGACACCAGCTTTGCCTACCCCGTCACGTCAGGACACTGCCCTCCAGGGACGATTGAGAGAGTGACCTGCTGGCCGATGAAAGAGGTCCCAGACAATCTCGACACGACGACCGGGATGCTCGGCTTGACGGATACGGAGGAGAATCAGATTGTTGCCTTTCTCGAAACACTTTCCGACGGTTTCACGTCGCCTTACCCCAACAGCGATACTTTTACTGGCGTTTGCATGACCTGCAACCCCGCCGCAGATCCAAATTGTTCGCCGTCGAGGCAAGGAAATGGCTCACTTATTCCGACCCCGACTCTGCCGCCATGCGCAACGGCCATTTGCGGCGTTGCGCCACTCCCGGGTCCTACTCCGATTCCCTAATGCTGGAAGCTAAACGGCAAACACAAGAAACCTATGGCATCACTTCTCAGTCTCGTCCGTCTCGCGAGACCTGATCTAAAAGGAAAAGAGGAGCTTATCGACGTTCAGAATGTCAATGCGGTCGGCACTGAATACGGTGGGAGCACTCGGGCCGCCCTGCATATCCGGCGTGTATTGACCCATACCCTGGATCCAGCAAAAAGGAGAAAAGCTATGAAGTCACAAACACCGTCTCTAGGTAACGCCGCGCGAGCGGCTTGGCGGCATTCGTTCCGCTTCTTGATAGCGTTAGCCATGGTCATCGCAGCCCGCACTCCAGCGTGGTGTGCCGACGTGATCTACCTGGAGAGTAACAGCACCACCGCCAATTCCGTTCTAGCTTTCAAGTTCGATTTCACAAAGGCCCCAACCCTGATTAGCATCACACCTACCGGTGGCATCGGCGTGTTCAATAAAACGTTTGCCCTCGGCCCGTTCGATTCAGACCAAAATCTTATTGTAAATCCTGAGGGTACGCTGCTCTTTGCCGTAGACTCGGGCTCGAATTCCATAGCGGTGTTCCTCATCAATTCCGACGGGAGCCTCACCCCAGTCGACGGTTCGCCCTTCCCCTCAGGCGGGAGCGACCCTGTGAGCTTGGGCCTGAACGGCTCTATCCTTACAGTGGTCAATAAGGACCAGGATCCCGCTCAGAATGACAACTTGGTTCTGCCGAACTATACAACGTTCAGCGTGTCGCCCAGGGATGGCGCGCTAACTCCGATCCCGCGATCCACGGTGAATGTGGCTTACGGCAGTTCGCCCTCTCAGGCGCTCATAGCCTCTCGTGGGTCCGTCGTGTTCGGAGCGGATTTTTTAGGTGGGCTGCTGCAATCGTTCCGGCTCGATGAAGATGGCCGTTTGCACCAGAATCCGCCCCAAGCGCTGCCGGATTCTGTCTTTACTGGACTGACCGCCCCCCATGGGCCGCTGGGAATGCGAACCCATCCGAATCTGCCTATCCTCTATGTAGACATCACGCTGATCAGCGAAGTAGCAGTGTATACCTACGACATGCGAGGAAACCTCTCGTTTGTCCGAGCCGTGGCGGACGCGGGAGCCGCGCCTTGCTGGGCCGTCGTTAACCACGAGGGAACGCGGCTTTACGTCACCAACACCGGCGACAATTCCATCGAAGTTTACGACTTGACGGATCCGTTCAATCCTGTGGACATCCAGCATTTCGCCATGGAGGGCACAACGGGTGCCCCATTTTCGACGGTCATCAACGAATTTGACCATTGGCTTTATGTATCAAGCGAACAGTCCACCGCAACCGCCACTACCGCTGCGAACGCCTTCCACACTCTGAAAGTAGGGGCGGATGGGATGCTGACCGAACCTTTTCCGCCCACCGTCCTTCCTATCGGCGGAATCGTACCGGTGCAAGCCCAGGGAATCACGGTGGTGGGAGGACACTAGTTAGGTCCGCCGTCACTAATGATCCAGAAGCGCTCGGGTGGCTCTTATCATGTCTCAAAGACCGGCTCTATTACGTTGCGTTCAGAGTGCTGAACCCTCTTGGAGAAGCTGAAGATGCGGTACAGCAAGGCCTGCTAACCGCTACCAGAAAATTAAAGACTGTCGATGGCTGTTGGCATAAGATTCTTCGCCCTAAATCATACTGAGTTAATTCTTTTTGAGGTGTGAATATGAGTAAAGTGCTTATGACATTGTCGATTTTCATTTTGAGCGGTAGCTTGCTCGCTCAAGAAAGTCCCACGACTCCAAAAACCACTAGCGTAAAGATCATCCAAGGACCAGAGATCGCGCTCGCAACATGGTTTACGGTTATCAGGTGGACGACAAACAATCCCGGTGGTTCGCCCGTACATTATGGGATTGTGCACTACGGAACGGACCCAAAACATTTGAACCAAACCGCCCAAAATCCGATCAGGTTGAACCCTTCTCATTCAGAGACAGTTTTCCGTGTGCACCTGTACAACCTCAAACCGCGAACCACTTACTACTACAAGGTGGACGCGGTCGAGTCCAACGGCAAGAACGACGGAGTCATCAGCCCAGTGCAAAATTTCACGACACAGTAAGAGCCAGTTTGAACATAAGTGAGGAGGAGAAATATATGAAGTATCGTCTCTATATCGCAATCGCATGTGCCGTCGCGTGCGCCACATGTGTGAGGAATAGCAAAGCACAGGAGGTGCCCGCTGACGCAAACGCGCCGCCAATTCCTATCACTTCGCATGATCGCGTCTATCACGCGGATCAGGTATCCAACACAATTTCAGTCTATGACCCGTCAAACAATACTTTACTCGGCGTGATCCCGCTCGGTGACCAGCCCGAGACCTCTGGGCACCCGCCCTGGGTCAACGGGCAAATGACTCCGGCCAATCTAAGCCCCCTTTACTATGGCCAGCTGCTGGTACACGGTCTAGGCTTCTCGTTCGATCACAAAACTCTCGATGTAATTTCTATCGCCTCCAACTCAGTGACGTTCATTGACACCGCTACGAATGCGATCAAACACATTACATACGTGGGCAGATCTCCGCACGAAGCCTTTTTTACCCCGGACGACAGCGAAGTATGGGTTGCCGTGAGAGGAGAGAATTACATTCAAGTGATCGACGGAACGACGTATGAGATAAAAGATCGGATATATGTCGGAGACGGGCCGGGAATGACAATTTTCCGGCCAGACGGAAAATATGGCTATATCTGCTCCAGCTTCATTGCTGAAACAACGGTCGTTGACGTCCAAACTCACGAGATCGTCGCTACTGTTCCCCAAGCTTCCCCCTTCTGTCCCAATATTGCCGCGACGCCTGACCTTCGGCAGGTTTGGATGACGTTAAAAGATACTGGCAAAACGGAAGTATTTAATGCACAACCTCCGTTCAACGTATTGGCAATCCTAGACACCGGCCCAATTACGAACCACGTCAATATTGTGCGAAACAAGAACGGCCAGTTCGCCTACATCACCATTGGCGGAGAAAATCTCGTAAAGGTGTACACCACGACGGATACACCGCAACTGGTCGCGACCATACCAACGGGTGAGTTGCCGCACGGTTTATGGCCGTCCGGCGATGGAACTCGCATCTATATCGCCCTGGAGAATGGCACGGGACTGCAGGCAATCGATACCCTAAGCAACAAGGTCGTCGCAACCCTTCCCGGCGGACAGGCTGCGCAGGCTTTGGTCTATGTACCCCAGGCAGTGCCAACGGGAAACGGACTTTCCAACCTGGTGTCTCTGGATTCATTCGGGCAGGCGGCCCATCTGTTCATGGGCCCTCCAGGAAGTCCCGCCGCCTCGGCCCCGACCACAGTGACGCTGAATTATCAGGGTCCGCTTGATCTGCTCGAAGCTGCGGTTACCGGGCTTCATCCGAATGCGAGCTATACCTTGGGGTATACGGCGAGCCTTGCGGATCCAGCCAATGACTTTCAGGCGTTAAGCACGTTCATGACGAATGCGGCTGGGGCACAAATCGTGGAGTCGATTGGCCCACTCAGGCAGGTGGTGGCCGGAACACCACAGCCCACGGATCACGATGATCAACGTTTCCTCCTGATTGTGCCTGCCGGTGAAACGCAGCCCGTACAGGTGCAACTGCTGTCGCAATAACTACTGTCCCACACAATGCACAGCAAGGGGAGAAGCGAGGCTCTACAACTCGCTTCTCCACTCTGTTCATGAACACCGCTAGAGCGAACGAGTGCCCTTCCGTCATTCACCACAAAAATTCTTTGCGAAGGGAGAAGAGTCAAATGAGCATCCCAACTATTTTGTGCGGGAAGTATCTTTGGACCGCCGGGCTGATTGCAACATTTTCGATCGCGACCCTCGCCCAGACGAAACCTCGAGCGACAAGTTTTATGCAATCCATGAAAGAGAGTATGGAGAAGATGGACAATGGTATGAAGTCGGCTCCGATGAATGGTGACGTTGACCACGATTTTTGCACAATGATGATTCCTCACCATCAGGGCGCGATCGATATGGCCAAGGCCGAGTTGCTCTATGGAAAAGATCCTGTGATGAGGAGACTCGCGGAGGAGATCGTCGTGGACCAGCAGTCAGAGATCCAGGTCATGCAACTCTGGCTCAGTAAACAGCCTACGACGACGCCTGAGGAGCGGAAATGAAATCGCGTTGGCGGATTGAATTCTTGATTAGCCCCATCGGGGAGCATCGCTCTGCATTAATCCAGGCGTCCCGTTTCGAATAGAATTGGCCCAATAGGAATTTGAAATCGCTCCTTTTCTAGGGCGAAATCGAGCCTTGAAATCGAGTTGAATTCGCTCCAACATTTACCTTTCTCTTACGGCGTCTCTACCAACTTCTGGTAAAGCCAATGCTGGTGGTCGTATACCAAGGGACCGATATGATTTTGTTGAAGGTCTCTTGAATCCAAATGGAATTGTGATCGTTGAAGTGAATCACAGCACCCAGAGATTCGCCGTCGTAGAAATGATTCTCAACGTGGGCGTTTCCCGTGAAACTGCTAATCCCGCCTTGAATCCATGTATAACCGCTAACCCGTTTCATTTTTGGGAGGCCGAAATTCTTCATCACTCCAAAGCTCTCCGTGTGAGAACCAAACTGGGAGTGCCAAAAACCCGGGCCACCATCTTCATAGGTATACGCGAATGTAAGTTCATCTCCAATTGGATCTTTTTTCAAGAAACCAAATGTATGCCCGATCCCAATGTTGTAGTTCGCCTTTGCAGCGAGGCCGGGCCTGACAAAATCTGACCCCAGCATGATGAACAGATCTGTGCTCGTTCCAGAATCTTCCGAGGTATTGGCCGTCGAGGTCTTAGATTGGTCTTGAGCTTTGCAGGCCGGAATTAAAACGAATACAAGGATCGCCGCCAGGACGGCTCTTGCAAGCTTTGCAGAAAAAGTGCTGACAGGCATCATCGCTGATTCAACTCCCCTAGCTAATTCCCCTTGGCGCTTGCCTGCATCTCTTTCGATTTGTCTCAAGATTGCAGGCGCGCAGGACCGCAGTTTGCCTCCATGTGGGTTTGCGATCTATCCGTTTATACCGCTCAAACTTGGGAATTTTCTGAAGCAGAGGGGCGATGACCAACGACTGAAATTACTGAAGTCCGTTCCAGATTCTGGCCAGAAGTACTCTGCCTTGCAGCGTCGCGGGTAGGTGCGACAGCCACGGGTCTTGTACCTGACAGGAAAGGACTGCCTTCCCCACTGAAGATGAGGCTCGTTTTAGAGTGGCGGCCGGAAATTCTTTACGTAACTCCCGAACAAGAGCAGCCACGTCGTCACCCAGCAAAACGGAACACACGCCGTGACCCGTTCGGGCTACAAGTACGTTACCCAATGCTGACTGGGTAATTGCAAAATAAATAGAAATTCCCTTTCCACCGCGTCGATAGACAGATGGGGTCATTCCCAGACTTTTCGTCGCCTTCTCGTACAGCGCCCGGCTCGAACCGAAGCCAACTTCGTAGCAGGCATTGCTAATGGAATGCCCTTCTCGCAAGTGCAGTTTGAAACACGCGATGCGCCGGGCATCACAAAACGATTTAGGTGACAACCCGATCAGGCGTTTGAAAGTTTCTTGCAGGTGATGCGGGCTGAGACCCGATACGTGCGAAAGAGTTTTGAGCGTGATTGTTTGGTCCAAATGCGCCTCGATATAATCGAGCGCAGCCTTAACGCTTCTTTCAGCAGGCATGAGTGAATTGGGATGGCAACGAAGGCAAGCAATGTATCCCTGGCGCTCGGCGTCCGCTGTCGTTGAGAAAATCAAGGTATTGCGGCGATGTGGATTGCGCGCAGGGCAGGAGGGACGGCAATAGATTCGAGTCGTAACTGCCGCGTACACAAACTTCCCGTCATAATGCCGATCTTTCATAACCACAGCCTGCCAAGCTGAGTTAGTTATCTGGCCTGATCCTTCCTCTCTCATCTGGTTCATGTCCGGACCTCATCTCGCTGATCACACGGAATTCATATTGATTGAAGCTCTTTCTTTATCGGACGGGGCTTATCGTACAAAAGGATGAGTAAACAAGGTATAAGCGAGCCTTTCTGCCGCGCCACACCGGTTTGCTCCGTACCGCTTCGTTATCATTTAGATCCGCATACGGACTCCTACATTTCTCTGCACAAAACTGAAGTAACGTCACCGTTAAGTAAAAATCACTCCACGGAATAGGGGTCTTGGGTGTATAAGTGAGCCGTCCCTATCAGCTTTAATTTATTTGGATTGGCCTGTCATGGGCTAGTTGAGGAGAAGGTATGACCCCCGAGGCTTATTTACATTTCCTGTCATCGTATTGGTGGATCCTCGTTCTGTTGATGGTCGTTATTCTTCAGCGGCAGATTCTAAGGTTATTTGGCGTTGTCCTTATCCCGCAAAGCAGTGTTGGCATTGTGGATAAGCGGTATGCACTCGTGGGCAGGAATCGCACGCTTGCGGAGGGCCAAATCGTGGCTCTCGATGGCGAGGCGGGAATTCAGGCAGACACGCTGGCTCCCGGATTGCATTTTTTCCTTTGGCCCTGGCAGTACAGCATTAAGCTGCAAGATTTTCTTGTGGTTCCGCAAGACTGCATTGGAGTGGTCGAAGCGCGCGGCGGTATCCCACTGACGGAAGGAAGAGTGCTCGGCAAGAGAGTCGAGTGCAAAGCGTTTCAAGATGCCAGGGCGTTTCTCGTGGGCGGCGGGCAACGAGGTCCGCAAATCACCATCATTCCGCCGGGAACCTACCGAATCAATACTTCTGTGTTCTCTGTGAACACAGCCAAAGTTCTGGAGATACCGGTAAACGCGGTGGGCGTTGTCACGATCAAGGACGGCAAGCCTCTCACTACCGGCGAAATTGCCGGGCCGGAAGTGAAAGACCACAATTCCTTTCAAGATGCGCAGGCTTTTATCGATGCGGGCGGCTACAAAGGATTGCAGGAACAAGTCATGCTGGCAGGCCGCTATTTTATCAACCCGATGTTTGCAACTGTCGAAATCAAGCCCATGACAGCGATCCCGATTGCCAACGTCGGCGTAGTGATTGCCTACGTGGGAGAACCGGGAAAAGATGTGACGGGAGACGCGTTCAAGCACGGCAACATAGTGGGACGAGGAGAAAAAGGAGTTTGGAACGACCCGCTGGACCCGGGAATGTATCCCATCAATCCTTACACGATTCGAGTGGAGCTAGTGCCCACCGCCAACGTCGTTTTGAACTGGGCCGATGGAAAATCCGAGGCGCACAACCTGGACAAAGATCTCTCTACGATTACAGTTCGCTCCTCCGACGGATTCAAATTCAATCTGGACGTTAGCCAGATTATCCACATCCCGCGCGCGGATGCCCCCAAGGTGATTGCTCGATTTGGAAGTATGGTGAACCTGGTTACTCAAGTGCTCGAACCGACCATCGGCAACTATTTCCGAAACGCCGCCCAAAATTCCGATGTGATCGACTTCCTCAAAAACCGTCAGGTTCGGCAAGCGGAGGCAAGAAAATCGATTTCGGACGCTCTGCAGGAATACAATGTTGGTGCGGTCGATACGCTGATAGGAGATATTACGCCGCCGGATGAATTGATGAAGACCTTGACAGATCGAAAGATTGCGGACCAGCGCAAGGTCACTTTCGATTCGCAACGGCTCGCCGAAGACAACCGCAGAGAACTGGAGAAATCAAAAGCAATGGCCGATACGCAGGCCAGCGTGGTGACCGCGGAACGAAGCGTTACGATCGCTGGATTTGCGGCCGACGCTACGATTAAGCAGGCAGAGGGCCAGGCGCGGGCCAAAACAGTGAATGCGGAAGCCGATGCCACGGTTGCAAAAGTTACAGGCGAAGCGAACGCTACGGTGACTAAAGTAACGGGAGACGCCGACGCCGGAAAAACATTGGCTGTTGGAACGGCCGAAGCCGACGTCATCAAGTTGAAGATCGCGTCGATGACTTCGGATAATTACGCCGTCATTGAAACGGCAAAAGCCCTGGCGGCGAGCGGATTTAAACTCGTGCCTGACATTGTTGCCAGCGGCGATGGCGGCGGGTCAAACTCTTTGATGAATATTTTTCTAGCACGTTTGATTAAAGATTCAAACGGTGCAACCACTCCAAAAACATAGATCAATTTTGTGATTTGACTGCGCCTGGTCGCGGTTATGGATTCACAATAATTGCCATGGCCTCGACTTTTATTGGAAATTCAATACTCGATTTAAAACGGGCTTGATAATTTCAATGTCTGCGGCCGATCGTTGCGCTTTTTAAGAATGCACAGAATCCGGTCAGACGATTTGTCGGGACTTGGCATTCTCAACTGGCCCTTTCCGCATATTTGTCTTTTCTTCTGGTAAACAGGTAACCGTAATAGAGGCTGTTGCAGTACATGCAAGAGTAGCGCCGCATAAGCAACAATCTTAAGAGGGCTCGCTTGTAGGTGTTGCCCCCTCTATGACGGTGGACATCGAAACTGCCACACCTCGGGCATTTGCGAATCAGCGACCAGGGCTTCCACATTTTTAATATGTTTACTCAAAATTGAATGACACGTCAACTATTTAGGCAATTATCTCGCAATTAGTGCGTTTGTTTTTTTGAATTTATTTGGGCAAAACCCGCATTCGATCCTATTTTTTATTCGGCCAAGAAACCTGTTGCGGAAAAGTTTGGCCATGAGTCAAAGATTTTCTTCGGGACGCAACTAATGGGGATAGCAATGGATTTTTAAGATCAAATGAAGATGTATTTTTGTCGGAAAAAAAACGTCCGAATAGCTGATAATATTCAGGAAATAATTCGCGGGCCAACAGGAGTTTCACGCATGAAGAGGGTTTCAGTATTTTTGGGGATCGCTTTTGTTTTTGCATACCTGACGCTTGGCAACGCGCCGGCTCGGGCCGCCGACGCAGCTTCTCTAACCGGCATCGTGAGTTCCGACGCGGAAGGTCCGATGGAAGGCGTATTGGTTAGCGCCAAGCGCGTACCGGGCACGGTGACCACCACCGTCGTGAGTAACGCGCAAGGCCGTTACATCTTTCCGACAGGACGGCTCGTCCCTGGCAAATATCGCCTTGCGATACGCGCCGTGGGTTACGAGACGGCTGATCCGGAGATGTTCGCAACGCTGGGAACGAAGAGTACCGAAGCGAACATCAAGCTTAAGAAAACCAGCGACCTGCCCTCTCAACTCAGCGATGTCGAGTGGCTGATGAGCATTCCCGGAACGTATGAGCAGAAGGAATATCTTTTCATGACGTGCTCGCACTGCCATACGCTGGCCCCGATTATGCAAAGCACATATGACAAGGCCGGCTGGATGACAACGTTTAAGCGAATGAAGGGCTGGGATCAGGTGAGCGCCATTACGAAACCCATTCCCTCGCCGGAGAAAGGCGGCGCGCCTTTTGGGAGCCCGGAATTCGCTGAATATCTCAGCTCCATCAAT
Source organism: Saccharimonadales bacterium (SeqCode) (assembly GCA_035486415.1). Taxonomy (GTDB): domain Bacteria; phylum Acidobacteriota; class Terriglobia; order Acidiferrales; family UBA7541; genus Palsa-360. The sequence continues at coordinate 18,066 of DATHNC010000098.1, read as the reverse complement.
TTGAGCTCGCATGCTACGCACAATTTTGAATTGAAGACGCTGCCGCGGCCCCGTGGCGAAGACACGAAAGTGATTGTGACCGAATACGATTTGCCGCGCGAAGACGCGGAACCCCACGACGCAGGCCCAGACAAGAGCGGAATGATCTGGTATCAGGATTTTGCGGAAGGCATTATCGGCCGGCTCAATCCCGCGACCGGCGAGATTAAGGAATGGAAGGATTCGACTCCAACGCCCGGATTCCCTCCCGGGTTTCAAGCGCTGGAATGGGACGCCCAGGGAAATCTGTGGCTCGGAAGGCATGACTGGAACGGCATCACGAAGTTTGACCTCAAGACGGAAAAGTTCACCGAGTTCCCTCTTCCATCCGGCGTGAAGGCGGATTTCGTTTCAGTGGGCGGTGACGGCAAAGTTTGGGCGAAAGACACGGGGGATGATTCGGTCTATCGAGTCGATCCGTCGACCGGGCAGACCATCAAGTTCGATGAGTTTCCCACTGATCTGGCGATCAAGGATGAAAAAGGCAGCATACGCCATCATATTTACGGGATTACGGCCGACCCTGCGGGAAACTTGTACGAAGCCGATATCGTAGGTGGCAACCTGCTTCGTTTGAATAGCGAAACTGGAAAAGTGGCCATGTACGAAATCCCCACAAAGGATGCGGGCCCCAGGCGCATGCACCTCGACCAGCAAGGTCGCTTGTGGATTGGCGAGTATTACGGCAAAACCATCGGCATGTTTGACACGCATACGGAAAAATTTCAGGAATGGAAAATTCCCATTCCCTGGTACGGCTCCTACGACGTTGCGCTCGATCCAAACGGCTACGTATGGACCGGAACAATGACCAGCGAAATTATTTTGCGGCTGAATCCCAAGACCGGCGAATTCAGGCAGTACATGCTTCCCCGTTTAGGCGTAAACGTAAGACGGGTGGAAGTTGGCAGTTCCGGCACGGATTCCGTTTTCTGGGTAGGCGAAAATCATCAGGCAAAAATCGCCCGGGTGGAACCGTTGAATTAGCAACGTTTGAAAGGGCTTTCACCCGTTGCAGCGGTCATCGTGGTATTTTGGACTTACAGTTAACAAGAATTGTGGGATCGTAGATAACTATATAGAAGTGTTATACTCCTGCTCTTCACGCGTGAAAAATGGGCGCATTTCAAATGGAGGTCACGTATGAAACGAATTGCCTTGTTTCTGTTCGGTGCGTTAGTGGTTTCAGCCAGCGCGCTCGCGCAGACGTCGGACCCCGCAATCGAGACGGCCTTGCTCGCCGCCCCGGCCAGTTTGCGCGATGGTACAACGGTCATTAAGTGGAAGGCTGACTTCACGTACGACACGCTGAGGAAAGGCACAAACCGCCTGGTCTGCTATGACCGGACAGGATTACCTGAACAGCAGCCATTCTCGGTTGAGTGCACCAGCATTGCTAACCTGGACCGGGTCGCTCAGAATTTGAAGTTCGAAGCGATCGGGGACAAGGCTAAGACTCAGGCGATGCTGGATGCTGCGGAAAAAGACGGGACCCGCGTGAAGCCAGAGTACGGATCGGTGTGGTACCACATGCTGGGGCCCGACCGGGAACACGGCCACATCCATGTGACCATCGCGGTGCCAGGCGCGACTACACAGTCACTCGGCCTGCCTGACAACAATAAACAAGGCACCGTGTGGATTATGAATGCGGGCACGTCCACCGCCCACCTGATGACTCCGGGATCATAGAAAGAGTTGGTCAGAATAAACAACTGGGATCTTGCATCAATTCCCTGATTGTTTCTGAGACCGACCTCACATGGCAACTGATTCTCAGCATGGTTGTGGCACAAGGCGCACCTGTTAGATCGATTTCAATTCGAGATCGCGGTGATCGCAAACAGAGAGAGATTATGAAATATTTGATTATCAATTTAATCGCAGTCGCAGTGCTGGCCGCCTCTCCGGCCAAGCAAACCTTCACCGGTACCGTCACGGACGACAATTGCCCCAAAGCAGATCACTCCGTAATGCGAATGGGCCCGACGGACGCCGAGTGCGCCATGGCCTGCCTCGAAGCTCATGGCGCTATTTACGGTTTGTATGATGGCAATAATTTCTACGGCTTGAGCGACCAGAAGACGCCTGCAAAATTTATTGGGAAGAAGGTAAGGGTAACAGGCGAACTGGACGCCAAGACCAAGACGATAAAAGTAGATTCGATAACCGCGGAAAAATGATCCCCCGCGATTGTTAGTCGGACTTTAAAAATTCATCTAAGAATTACCTCGTTTTTGATCTCGGTTTTCTGAACGGCCGCCTTGGAAAGTCCCCATCGTTGTAGCAAGGAATTCAGAATCGTGTTAGCATCCGCGCCATTATGAGTAAACCGACGCTTACCACCTCAAAGGCTCGTCGCCAATTCCTCAAATTCCTTGCAGCCAGCCCATACGTTGCGGCGATGGGCGGAGTCGTCGCCTACATGCAGAAGACTGCATTTGCGCAGAGCGGCCCGCCGGCAACGGACGATCTGATTGCCGATCCGAAGGAGGCACTCGACGTGTTCGATTTCGAGGAGGTCGCACACCGCAAGGTAATGCGCGGCCACTGGGCGTACATGACCAGCGGCGTCGACGACGACGCCACGATGAAAGCAAACCATGAGGGCTACCAGCACATCGAGCTGCGTCCCCGGCGGCTGCGAGATGCGACAAAAGTGGACATGCACGTCGATTTGTTTGGCACTACGTATAACAGCCCGATCTACCTGTGCCCGACAGGCGGCGACCGCTCATTTCATACCGACGGCGAAGTGGGAGTAGCGCGAGCGGCCAAAGCGCGCGGCACGCTGCAGGTATTGTCGACGGACACCTCCATGCCCGTCGAGGACGTGATCCAGGCTCTCGGGCGACCGGTGTGGCAGCAGTTCTATTCACCGAGTCAGTGGGAGGCTGCAGCCAAGATCATGGAGCGCGTTCAGGCGGCTGGGGTCACAGTGCTCGCGTTGACCGTGGACCGAACGGCTGGACGGAATAGCGAGACGTTCATGCGCCTGCGCGGCAGAGATCTGAGTTCCTGCGGCGGATGCCACAACGGCGGCGCTGGACCTAGCAACGCCGATCGCCCGATGTACACAGGCATCGACATGAAAGGCGTCCAGGGACAAAACGCAGCGATGGATTGGGCCTGGGTCGATCGCATCCGGCAGACATGGAAAGGCAAGTTCCTCATCAAAGGCATCGACACGCGCGAGGACGCGGCGTTGTGTGTGCAGCACGGCCTCGACGGCATTATGGTGTCGAATCACGGCGGACGATCGGTCGAGACGTTGCGTCCGACGATCGAGGCGCTGCCGGAAGTGGTTGCCGAAGTAAACGGTCGCATTCCGGTGTTTGTGGATGGCGGCGTGCGGCGCGGCACCGATGTATTTAAGGCCCTAGCGCTGGGTGCCAAGGGAGTGGGCATCGGGCGCCCGATGCTTTGGGGATTGGGGGCGTTCGGCCAGTCCGGCGTGGATCGCGTGATCGAGATTTTGCAGGGCGAGTTGAAACTAGCGATGGGCAATTGCGGCACGCGCACGGTTGCGGACATCACGCACGAGTATGTGGCCCGCCAAACTCGGTGACACCTTGAGATTCTGATCGGTCATGTGAGGTTGCCGTCCCGCAAGCAGCCTCTTCTATTCTTGTCTGCCGCAGGGTCCGTGGAGAATGAGCACCAAACCAATCGATAGAAGCAGGGCCGGAGCTATTAAGAAAACTTTGTCCCAACTATAATCAGAAATGAAAGCACTTTTGTAGAGAGATAGAAATACTTCAAGGATAGTCGCGAGAGAGAGCAACAGACCGAAGCCCAGCCCAACAAGCAGAAATCCTGATTCCCTCCTGGTCATAGACTTCTCGCACCCATCTTCACGAATTTCTGAAATAGGAATGAAGTCGCCACACTTTGATAGACACCGAAAATCTCGAAAGGTGCCCTTCGAAGTGAAGCCACATTCCGCGATGGAATCTGAAGTTTCGAGTTTCGTTGACACTGAAAAACTCCCTCGTCATAATGAGCGTGCAGTTCTTCCCCCTTCCTGAATTGCACTTCTTCCAATGATCTATTGATTTATTTGTTTTTCGATTTGAAGCGCAAGAATTTCCTTTGCCGCAGCCATAGAGGTTGTTATGACACAAGCCATTCAAACTGTAAGCGATGCCGTGTTCCGTGCCCTGACGGAATCATCTCCCGATGGAATCGTGCTCGCCAATCAGGAGGGGCGCATCATCCTGGTGAATGCGCAAACGGAGAAATTGTTTGGATATCTTCGCGAAGAATTGATGGGGCAGCCAATCGAGACACTCGTGCCCGAGCGTTTGCGCGGCAGGCACCGTGGACATCGTGCCGGGTTCATGGGCCACCCGCAAGTGCGGCCAATGGGAGCGGGCCTCGAACTGTATGGCCTGCGCAAGGACAAAACGGAATTCCCCATCGAGATCAGCCTGAGCCCCATTCAGACGGAAAATGATTTGTTCGTCTCCACCACGATTCGCGACATTACGGATCGCAAGCGCATCGAAGAGCGTTTGCGGCGCCTTCTCGATTCCGCGCCGGACGCCATGGTGATAGCGGGAAAAGACGGACGGATCGTCCTAGTCAACACGCAAACGGAAAAGCTCTTCGGGTACAAACGCGAAGAACTCCTCGGCCAACCCGTTGAGGTGCTAGTTCCTGAACGATTCTGGAATCACCATCAGTCTTATCGCCGGAATTACATGGTCAGTCCTCAAGTCCGTGCCATGGGAGCCGGCAATGAACTTTACGGATTAAAGAAAGACGGCACGGAATTTCCCGTCGAGATCAGCCTGAGTCCGCAGCAAACCGACGAAGGTATCCTGGTCTCAAGCACGATTCGAGACATCACTGAACGGAAGCGCGTCGACGAAGCGTTGCGTCAGTCCGAAGCCAATTTCCGTGCCATGATCGAGGGTACCTACGGCGTGTATCGAGCGTCGCCGGATGGCAAGCTGCTGGTGGTGAATGAAGCGCTGGTAAAAATGCTGGGCTACGAATCCACAGCCGAATTGATGGCGTTAAACCTTGCAACCGATATCTTCGAGAAAGGCGAGTACACCCCGCTCATGTTTGACCAGCCCGGAACACGGAAGCAATTCGCCAGAATGGAGGCTCGCTGGAGGAAAAAAGACGGTAAAGTGTTGGCCGTGGAGCTCAGCGGGCGCCCAGTGCGGGACGAATACGAAAAGGTGTTGTATTTCGAAGTGATCGCGGAAGACGTCTCACATGTTCGCGGAGTCGAGCATCGCCTGCGTCACGTGCAAAAGATGGAGGCCATCGGACGGCTCGCCGGAGGTATCGCTCACGATTTCAATAATGTTTTGGGCGTCATCATAGCGTACTCGGAGATGCTCGTTGAAAAGCTGCGCGACAACGCTGAACTTTCCCCGCTCGTGACTTCGATCACCAAAGCGGTAGAGCGTGGAGGAACGCTGACCCGGCAACTTTTGGCCTTCAGCCGCCAGCAAGTTCTCGAACCGCAAGTCATCTCCATTGCCGATCACCTTGACGGATTAAAAGACATGCTGGCGCGAGTCATCGGAGAGGACATTCGACTTGAGATTCTGCCAGGGAATCCCAAACTTCGCTTGAAGGTCGACCCGACGCAGCTCGAACAGGTGGTGATGAATCTTGTTGTAAACGCGCGCGACGCGATGCCGGATGGCGGAAGGCTGACGATTGAAACCAGCGATATTGACATCGATGATGATTATTGCAGCCGGAATCCGGAAGCGCGCCTTGGCATGCATGTCCTGGTTGCGGTCACCGATTCAGGTTGCGGAATGTCCCCCGAAGTTCTTTCGCGTATTTTCGAACCTTTCTTCACCACAAAGGAACAAGGAAAAGGTACGGGGCTGGGACTCGCAACCATCTACGGGATCGTGAAGCAGAGTGGTGGTCACATTTCCGTCTACAGTGAAGTCGGCAGAGGAACTACTTTCAAGATTTATCTACCCACATCCGAAGAGTTGATCGAGAAGCACGAGGCTCCCTCTCACGAAGGAGTTTCGCCGCGCGGGAACGAGACGATTCTAGTGGTCGAGGATGAGGAATCGCTGCGCAGTGTCACCGAGGGATTTCTTTCGAGGTTGGGATACCAGGTCATCGTCGCCGAAGATTTTCAAAAAGGTTTGGAAACCGCCGAAAACAACTCTCGCCACATCGACATGCTCATGACCGATGTCGTCTTGCCGGGCGGCAGCGGGCCCAAGCTAGCCGACCGGTTGTCCACCACCCATCCGGATATGAAAGTGCTATTCGTCTCTGGGTATACCGCAGATGCTCTGGTGCACGGGGATTTGCATCGCACCGACTTCGCGTTCCTATCCAAACCATTTTCGTTGAACACACTGGCGCGAAAAATCAGAACCGTACTGGACACGTAGGTTCGCGAAACTACATGCCAATTCTTGATCCCGGGGGATTCGACAACCAGGCGAACATCATTCGCAATTCTTCAGATGAATCTGAAGAATTGCGAATGAATCGAGGATCAACCCTTCTGCAGAACACACGACTGAACCTATTTTCCCGCTGAAGCTTCAGGCCCTTGCGTGGGATTCAGTGATGCAAGATAGGCCGCCATTGCCAACATGTCTTCCGTTGTCAATTTGCTGACTACCGGCAGCATCAGTTTTGTCCACTCCCCGGATCGCTTGCCTTGCCGCATGTCATAGAGTTGTCGCACGAGATAGCTGGGGGAACGGCCCGCAAGTCCTGGCACCGGGCCCATACCCATCAAGTCCGCGCCGTGGCAGATCGTGCAGCGAGTCGTCTTTCCACCACCGCCGGTCATCACGAGCGTCGCGCCCTTTGCAACGCTGCCCTCCGGAACATAAGCGATAAATCCGGAATGGTCGTCACGAAGTACTTCCATGGCTTCCACGTCTTCCGGCGTTTCGATAATGCGATTACCGATGGGTTCTTTCTGATCTCCTGGCACTCGTAAATATATGCCGTTTGCAATCTGAGTCTTCGGCACCATGTTGGCTTCCACGACCCTGATCCACGGCGTAAACTTCATAGAGCTGAAGTATTGAGCTGCATCCTTCATCTCATCGTCTGTCATGGACTTTGCGAACAGAATCATCTGATTCGTGTTTGCTTTTCTCGTGTCCGCGCTCATCCGTTTGCCAGTCCTGAACTCGTCCAATACCTGCAAGATATAAGAGTATGGGAGACCGGTGAGGTTTGTGTTTACCGGACGGCCTTTGCCGTTGGGGTAGTGACAGAATGAGCAGGCGACGACGGGCTTGTGACCGTGAGCGACGATATTGGGCATCGGCGGGTGGTCCTCGGGATACCAATCTGCCGGGCCGGAATTATCGCGGATCTGCGTAAGCGTGAATGAAAACTTGCTGTTGGGAAGATGTCGTGGGAGACCATTGTCCTTTCCCCCACGCGCATCGGAATCGGGGCTATCCGCTCGTTCTCCCTCTTTGGTGTTGTCAAAGCCATAAGCCCATGCCGGCAGATCAGCGGGCAATTCCTGTTGCTGTTCTGGCGCGGCATGTGTTTGACCAGTTGAAGATGATGGCTTTGGCGCTTGAACGTTGGAATCCTGAGCTGCTAGTGCTAGCGGAAATATTGTTATACATGTGAAAAGAAAAAGACGAACGACTCTATGAAAGAAACCCATTACTGGCCTCCCTGCTAGTTTGTATTGCGATAAGTACTCTACTTTATCAATTTTGAATTCGTAATCAAACGACCTTCACGGCAGCATGGAGCTGCCGTGAAGGTCATCGAAATAACATCAGCTAGAAAGCGAGTTTGAGGCCCAACTGGATGACACGGTTCGAGCCTGATCCCATCACGGGGTTGCCCGCTGCCAGGTCGGCAGTCGCAGTGGTCTGGCCAAACGAATTACTCCCTATTGAAGGGTCGTTATTAGCCAGGTGGCCCGCGTCCACGCCGCCGAAGATCGGATGGTTGAGGACGTTAAAGAACTCGGCTCGGAATTGTGCGGAATATCGCTCTTTGAATTTCCAGTTCTTGAGTACAGAGAAGTCCCAGGTTTTGAACGGGGTATTGCGGAAGATATTGCGACCCGCAGTTCCGTAAGTCCCAGCTGCCGGAGGTAAAAGAACTGAACTGCCCTTCATGTAACACCCAATTGTGTTCAGTTGATTCATCAGTGCAGGCGTGGTGGCTTGGGCCAAACATTGACTCGGAATCGGGGCTCCTCCGTTGGCGATCCCGCCGTAATACGGAATTCCGTTTGGACTCGCTGTAAAGTCAGAGGGCTTACCGTAAAAATTCCAAGTTTCACCGTAAGTGTAAGGATTGTTCACTTCGCCCGTGCCGCTGAAGTCGTTTGACATGTCCTCAATGCCCCAGGGCGTGCCAGACTGCAACGTTGTGATGGAACTGATTTCCCAGCCTTCCAGAATCTGTCCGGGTGACTTCTTCGAAGGGAGGGCATAGTTCACGTCTAATGTGAAGTGATGCCGGATGTCGTAGTCGCTGTTGCCGTATTGCAGCGCGGGATTCGCGTTATCGAGGGGAATCGTGGCCCCCACATTCGCGGAGTCGTCGTCGAGGGCATGGCCGTACGTGTAAGCGGCCGTGAAGGAAAGCCCGTGGGAAGCCCTCTGCGTCAGAACAACTTGCATCGCGTTGTAGTTGGACTTGTCCATATTCGACAAGTAGTTGATGTACGAGAGGTATGGAAATTGGTTTGCGTACGGCGAAGGTCCGCCATTCACAGTGGGCGCGTTGATGTCCCGCAACCCCCACAGCTTCACCCCACGGTTGCCGAGATAAGCCACTTCCAGAGAGAGATCCTTGGTCAGCATGCGTTGGACATCGAGGTTCCAAGTCTCGAAATAAGGGACTTCCAGATTCCGCGAGAAGGCTGGGGTAGCGCACGGTATGACGTCACTGCACTGCAACTGACCTGTCCCGGCGAAGATGGGCGTTGCACCGTTGCTCTGCCACGCATTGCTCAAGGTGATCAAGCTTGACGGGCTCGCGAGGACAGTCCCGCTTGCGATAGTACCGCTTCCTTGCACGCAAGTTTCAACCGCCGGCGTTCCGACTAGTTTGCAAAGCTGCGCTCCCGTCGGTATCACACCAAGCCCACCAGCGGAACTCATGATCGCGTTAAGGGGCTGGAATTCATGGATTATGCTGGCACCTGCGCGGACTACAGTCTTGCCGTCGCCACGCACATCCCAAGCGAGCCCTACGCGCGGGGAGAAATTGTTGTGGTCCCCGTTATAGGGAGAAGTTTCCCCTTTCCCGACCTGTACGAATCCGGTTGGAGAGGTCGGATCGAAGTTTCCAAGGAGGTTGTTTTGCTCCTGGATGACCGTTTGCAGTTCGTAGCGAAGGCCGAAATTCAAGGTGAGTGTGGGCAGGACGCGATAGTCGTCTTGCATGAATAGCGCATAATCCTGGTTGTGCACATGCCGCACGGGGCTTCCCTCGAATATGGCGGTCCCTTGGCCAATGGTTCCTGTAAGGAAATTCATCAGCGATGTGGGGCCAGGGGTGCCGTCCGGATTGGTGGTGTCTCTAAAATTGATGCGGCCCTTAGGGTCCTGTACCTGCCCCCCAGTCGACCCCACGAACGTCATCTCGCCGCCAAACTTGAAAGCGTGCTTGCCGCGCAGATAGGAAATGTGATCAAGCAGCTCCGTATAACCATTCGGTCCTACGAACCGGGGCCAGTTTCCTCCCCCCAAATTGGTGAAGTGTGAGATGTAAATAAGCGGGAGCCCGAAGAAAGTTGAATCGGTCACGCCCGTGTTAAGCCCGTAGCCCGTCGGGACACCATTGGAGAATCCCCATGGCGAGGATGGGTTCGCAGTGCGGTCAGCGGACAAATCAGGCGCATACACATGGGTGTAACTGCCTTTGAACTCGTTTACCCAACTGGAATTCGGAGTCCAGGTCCAAGATCCAGAGCCGACTCGATTGTGGAAGGGGAGAACTGATTGAGACCATGGCGCCGAGACTGCAGCTGGATTGTCATCCCACTCACCGTCACCCTGGCCGATGAAAAACATGCCACTCAGGGTATTTTTGTCGTTGAGATGATAGTCAACCTTAGCTAGTCCGCTATATGTATTATTGTTGTCAGAAAGACCGTACAAGCCGGAAGGAACAACCAACTGCGGAGATCCAACGAACTGGGTGCCCGGATTGATTGGGAAAAGATTTTCGAACGAAGTTGTTCCGGGCAAGGGTGTGCAACTGCCCGCTGGCAGGCCCGCTAATTTGGCGCTAAGCGCTGTCACATTGGCGCGACCCACCGCGTTGCAGGCATCTACCAGGCTGAGAGTCGTATTATTACCCAAAGGGGCGTCGACTGGGGAGTTGATCAGTGGTGAAACTCCCACGGAAAGTTTCTGTGCCTCGAAGCCGACGTACCAGAAGATTTTATCTTTCTTCAGTGGCCCGCCGAGGGTGGCGCCGAATTGCTCGACGGAGAGCGGGGGCGGCGGTACGTTCGTCGGCTGGAAGAAATTCTTCGCGTCCCACGCGCCGTCACGGCCAAATGCGTAGGCCGAGCCGTGGAGGGTATTCGTGCCCGACTTCAGGCCAATGTTGACTTGCATGCCGGGCTTCCAGCCAAACTCCGCCTTCGGATTTTGCTCGGTGCTCATTTCCTGGATGGCATCGAGGGGGAGGATCGTGGCCGCATCTCCCGCCAGTGCGTAGCCATTAATGATTTGTTGGCCTGTGGCCCAGTCGTAGTTGTTTATACCGTCAACCAGAAAAAAGTTATCCATCTCTCGCATACCCATGGCGGTCTGTTTGGTGGCTCCGCCGCCCGGCGCGTTCACAAATCCCGGGCGGAGCGAAAGCAAGTTGACGTAGTTGCGACCATTCAACGGAACTTCATTGACCGTCTGGTTATCGATGGAGCCAGTTAAGGTAGCGGTGGTGGTGTCAATTAGCGGAAGCGCCTCGGTGACTGTTATTGTCTGGGTTTGATCACCGGGTTGCAGGGAAACATCGACGCGCGCGTCCTGCCCTACGCCCAATTGCATGCCTTCGCGAGTAAAAGTCTTGAATCCGTTGGACTCAACGCGAATCGCGTATGTATCAGGATCCAGATTTGGCGCAACGTATTCGCCTGCTGAGTCGGTGGTCAAAGTGCGCGAAACGTTTTTTGCGACATCCGTGATGGTCACTGTAGCGCCTACAATCACTCCTCCACTTTGATCCGTGACAGTGCCAAGCATTCGCGCCTGATTGACCTGCGCGAGCAAAACACTCGGCAGACCGCAGATAATTACAAATGCAATCGCAAATTCTGTGACTCGGGAAAGCATTGCCTTGAATGATAGCGGGAAGGACGGACACTTCATGGGGCCCCCTGTGGCTCAGAATTAATTAAATAATGACGTGCTTTATTTTCGAGATGCGCAGGAGAATTATCACGGGAAAATTTGAAAGTCAATCAAGATAAAAGGGCATGCTTACGCAACATACTGCCGAGAGTGCATTGACTGATTTTTGCCGCAGCCAAAGTCTCACAATGAGGCCTTTTTACAAGGGATTTCTCAAGACAGGCATTATAGATGACCGCAAGAAGTAAGATTGCGGCCAGTGCAATTATGTCTTGTTTGATTATACTTATCAGTTAATATATAACAACTTGCGCCGCGAGCCAGCAAGTCCAAGCGGAACCTGGCTGCTCGAACATTCAAAAGAGGGCCCGCTCGAGGAATCGATGCTTCCGCAGTTTACTTCCACGCGCTCATCGCTTTTCTTTGCAGTGAATCTGGAGGATAGGCGAGCAATTCGAGCCGCACACCGTTGGGATCGAGCGTGTTCGAAATGAGGGCTTTGGTTCCACCCAGATGTACGTCCTCTGCTTTCAGGCCTTTCTTCTGTAAAGATGCGACGGTGGATTCAATGTCGTCCGCCAGGATGCCTGCGTGCGAGAACCCGGCTGGGTGATCCTTGTCGGCGGGCGTCATTTCAAGAAATGTATTGCGATCCATTTGAAGATAGACAACGGGATGGCCCGCGCCGTCCGTGAACGAGAACACTTTGCGGAAGCCGAAGTTTTCCGTGTAGTACTTCGTCGATTCTTCCATATTCTGAACGTAAAGACCGAAATGGTTGAGCGTAAGTCCATTCAACTTTTTTTGCGGCGAGGCTGTTGCTCCCATGATAAAAATTCCGACCATCGTTCCTGCCAGAAAGAGCGCCGATCCGCGCATCCAGTTCATTTAAGCCTCCCCATGATTTCGGATTTCTTCTGTCGCCTACTTTGCTTTGAACCTTGCTCCAAAATGTGCGCCGTCATGCCGTTCACTTTTTGCGATGTGGCACGATAATCTCCAAGTGCGCAAACTGTGTCAAGGGTTGAACAGCTATAGTCCTGCAGTAAAATTCAGGTCCCGATCACTCCGCTTTCAGATATTTTTCTCGAAAGATGAAAATGAAATTTTCCATACTTGGATAAAGAAAATGACACAAAAATACAAATGAATGACGATTTGGAGCTGTAAGTTGTAGTAGTCTCATCTCCACCATTTATTAATGCGAATTTTTCAATTCTAGTTCCGGGAAAAACGGAAAGGGAGAAGTTTCATGAACTCATGGATACGGATCACGGCACTCTCTGCGCTGGCTGTGGTTCTCGTGTGGGGCGTTGTCGAAGCGAATGCCAAAGATACAGAGCAAGGTTCTCCCCCTGCGTCTGTTCCTACGTTTGCTACGGACAATATCGGGCGCGAAGGTCATTTCTACGTGGGCGGGCATTATGTCGGGGAACCGGGCAAGGAAATTATGTTCGGAGCCATGTACGTGGAAGTGATGGTGCCGAAGAAGATCAGGCATCCGTACCCGATTATTTTTATCGGTGGCGGAGCTGGGCAAACGGCGCTGACCATGCTGCAAACACCTGACGGGCGGCCGGGCTGGGCCTATGATTTTCTCAATCAAGGCTACACCGTTTACGTTATGGATTTCCCGGGACGCGGGCGTTCATTTTATTTTCCGCACTCGGAAGCGGACGGAACGATCTCCGATCCTCGCACTTCCCCGTTAATGGAAGAGGTCTGGTCGGGAGGCCGTCCACCATCAACCAAGCAAAGCACCTGGCCGCAGTATCCGAAGGAATCGGAGTGGCCGGGCGACGGCCCCAAAAAAGGCAAGATGGGCGATCCGATTTTCGATCAGTTTGCCAAGACCGAACTCCCGGTCGTGCTGGGCGGGAACACGGAGAAATATACGACAGAGGCTTTGATCAGCTTGCTGGATCTGATTAACCAACCAGTAATTCTTCTGCTGCATTCGGGCGTATCCACTTCCGGATGGGAACTCGCGGATGCGCGGCCGAAGCTCATCAAGGGAATTGTCGCAGCCGAACCCGTTGCCCCGCCCATCGAAGAGGCGGAAAGAGGCCGTACCGGTTCCGGCCGTTTGTGGGGCCTGACGAATCTTCCCGTTCACTACGATCCGCCGATCAAGGACGCGTCCGAATTGCAGACTGTTCGCCAGGATAAGGCAGATGGGCCTGACCTGATTCCCTGCTGGGTTCAGAAGGAGCCCGCGCATAAGCTCGTTAACCTAGAAAGTATCCCGGTTCTCGATGTGTCGGGAGAGGCGAGCTATCATCGCCCCTACTCGCATTGCATAGCGAAATGGCTCAATCAGGCCGGAGTAAAAACCACCTACGTAAACCTCGAAGATGTAGGGCTGTCCGGCAACGGCCATATCATGATGGCGGAAAAAAATAGCGCTGCCATATCCAAGTTCCTCGAAAGCTGGATCGAGAAAAACGTGCACTAAGCAAAACGATTGCACGACGCTGAAACCATCCTGCGGTCGAACTCCGGGTGACGATGACTCTTTCGGAGGAAATATAGAAGATTCACAATTTTGTGCTGCAGGATGGGTTACTCAGCAGGTGCTCGGCAGAACCTCTAGAAGCCCCCTCATCAGAGATTTTCTTCCCGGATTTTTGTCAGGAAAACGACGAGTCTTCATTTTTGATCGCTCGGAAATCACATACCAAGTGAAGTGATTTACATCACAGACACATAAAGCAGGCGATCATATTTTTGTGCTGGAGGTTGAAGCAAATGTTCAGCATTTTTACAAGACTTGAGAACGGCGAATTTATTTTTGTAGCTTCCTGTAAGCAACTTGGGGAAGCGCAACATCTCGTACAGGAACTCAACGACGTGTGGCCGCGGGAATATGAAGTACGCGATTCAGAAGGCAAGAGTGTAGAACTAAACGAATATCCTGCAATCCACCTGAACCTTACAGTGTACGACGCGTCTTCAAGTGATTAAAGCTTAGAGGATGGCCCGCACGACGCCGCCGTCCACGCGAATTGCCGAACCGGTTGTTGCGGACGCAAGCGGGCTGCTAAGATAGGCGATCATGCTGGCGACTTCGTCGATTGTGGCAAATCTCTTTATAAGTGAGGATGGACGAATCGTTTTGAAAAACTCCGCCTCGAAGGCCGCAGCGTCGCTGCTGGCTCCCATGCGCGAGATAAAAGTTTCGACGCCTTCGGAGCGAGTTGGCCCGGCCAGCACGCTGTTCACGGTAATTCCCGTTCCCGTTACGGTCTCCGCAATTCCCCGCGCGACGGCCACTTGCGCTGTTTTCGTCATGCCGTAGTGAATCATCTCAGCGGGAATCTGCACGGCGGATTCGCTGGAGACGAACAGGATTCGGCCCCAATTTTTCTGGCGCATGCCGGGAAGATAATGGCGGGAGAGCCGCACGCCGCTCATGACATTCGCTTCAAAAAAATGCATCCAATCTTCATCCGTTATTTTTTCAAATGGCTTTGGCTCGAAAATCCCCATATTATTGACCAGTATATCGACTGCTTCCACGGCTTGAGCAAGCTTCTTGCAGCCCGCCGCGTTGGAAACATCGCTCGCGACTCCCGTAACGTCAGCGTGGGGATGCAATTTCCGAATTTCCTTCATGGCTACATCCACGCGCTCCTGCCCTCGCCCATTCACAATCACGGACGCCGATTCAGCCGCGAGCGAGCGCGCCGTTGCAAAGCCAATGCCGGCTGTCGAACCTGTCACCAATACTTTTTTACCTTTTAGTTGCAGATCCATAATTCCTCATTTCATTCCGTCATTTTATTTTGCAATCAAGCTTTTTCCCCGCATCGCATCAATCGATCCAACCAAGCCATAAACGAACAACCAAATACTTAAAAGAAAAAGAAAGATCGTAGGGGCCCATACCTTGGGTCTTCCGTGAAGCTTTGCGAGTAAGAACAACGTACTGATGCTGCGCCAACAGGTAGGCGGATAGAACAATGCCTGCGCACCCGAGGAGCGCGTACATTGTGTTCATAAATCGACCGAACATAATTCAGTTGCCTCCGGCGCTCCAATCCTTGCCATACCAATAGGTTAAGCTTGAACAAATTCAACGTCAAACAATAGGACTCGAGGTCACATTTCAGGAAATTCTGTAATAGTATGCTTGATAGCGGTGAAATCTACGGAGTCACTTCAAATTTAAAGTGCAGCGCGGGAATTTTATTTCCTGGATGATCGTCGGCGTAGGTTAGCTGCGGTATCCGGTAAAGGAGTTGTTTTTCTTCGGGCGGGCCCTGGTAAATTCCGGGAAAAAGATCGATGAGGTGCGTGCCGTGTTCGCCTGCTGCCCTGAAAGTGAAAATGACATCGCCCTGCGAATTGAATCCGCAGGCATATCCCATATAGGCGTTATCGTAGGTGGCCGCGTAAAGATTGTCGTACTCCGTCCAGCCGACGCCGTTCAAGTGAATCGTGACTGGCGTTCCTGCAGGGCCTGAAGTTGGCTCTATGCTCACGATGCTGGTTTCGATCGCAAAATAAGCGCGGGCGAGCGGCTTTTCTCCGTCGCGCAGTTCAAGACCATGCTGCCCGCCGAGATCCAGCGGAATCGTGAATGGGAATTCGACTTTTCCGTTGCTTCCCACTTTTATTTTCGCGATTAAATCTTCCCGCGGCTTGAATCCGTTGCCGCTCACGCGGCTCCCGGAGTACGTCTGCCAAACCAGGTTGAGAGTTGAGTCGGCCGGAAAACCTTCGCCGCGCAAGATCGCATGCTCGCCGACACGCCCTTGCGTTGGGCTGACGCTTAACTTGCCATTCGCAACGTGAATTTCCGATTCCGGCAAACGATACGGCTGGTATTCGTCCGCATAGACGTCAGGCGTTGATGATCTGCCAGGAGTTGTGTGGAAAGTGAAATCGGGGCGCGGCAGATACGCGTTCGGCGCTTGCTCAAAATTCAAATAACTTTGCCCCTGCCATCCCGTGTAGATTTTTACTGGATGATCGCCTATGGGTCCTGTCGCCCGAAAACGAGCGACGGCAGTACCACGTGTACTGACAGCTGTAACAAATCCAACTCCGCGGTTATCCCAGTTTACGACCCACGTGCTTTCCATTGCTCGCCAGCCAAGCCCTTTGACCCGCAATTCAATCGGTGTTCCGACCGGGCCGGAAAGTGGAGACATCTCGAAACTTTGCGTAACCTCCACGCCATTTTGCGCGACCGGTTGGCCATCGATCGTTGCGATCACGTCATGAACGCCGCCATAATCTTCGGGAATCGCAAATGTCGCTTCCAAGCGGCCATCGTCACTCACTGAAAATTTTCCGAGCGGCAAAGTATCTTTAGAAAATTTCTTTCCTCGAAAGAAGTAATAGTTTTCGATCACCCAACCGCCGGTGACCGTGACCCACTGGAGCTCTACAATTTTGCCGGGAGGCAAACCCGAAGCAGTCGCCCGAACTTTCGCGCCAACGACAGGTTTGTCGTAAGTCAGTTCGAGCTTCTTGAATGATTCGGCGGGCGGTTTTGCAGCGCCTTGCAGAGAATCCGCAGCAAAAGCAAAAGCTGGAGTGACCTGTGCGCAAAAAAAGAAACACAGTGCAAAAAACGAGAGGGTGCCGCAACGGAGCGAATGCCTGGTCAGAATTTCCTCAATTATTGAACGATGGTTAGAAGGGATGGTTCGCCACCTATCGGTTTCCATTCGGCAGTGCGGCCGGATTTGTCACGCGCTGTCGCCGAATAATTAATTATACCCGTCGGCGCATCGTCTGGAACGATCCACTTGGTGGTCCACATGCCCACATGGATCGGCATGTTGCCGCCCGAAGCAGTTTTGTGCGGCACGCCGCGATACAACGTCGGGAGATCGAAAGTCTTTCCACCGAAGCTGATGTGGACAATAACTTCGGCCGAAGCTTCTGCTTCGTTCGTTCCACCGTCCACGGCATAAAGACGGAACCCAACCGTCTCGCCTTTCTTGTATCGATTCCTTGCGATGCAGCTGTCGGGATTAGAGGCGGGCCCGAAGGCGTTCAGGTCCGCGAACAAAACCAGTTTACCTGTGGATGAAGTTCCCTGCCCGGCCATGAGCGAACCGGCAAGCATTGCCATGAAAATACCGGCGGCGATGAGCTTGAATGCGAGGGGGCTTTTCATGGTGCAACCATAGTTCAACTTTTAGACGTTGTCTAGAATATTTGCTCCAGCTTAGCTTGTTCACCAACACCGCTCATCATCCAGCCATAAAATTCACTGCCAACGCAAGGCAACCGGAAAGAATTTTACTGGGCTGTTGGCTCTGTTGAGATCATGGATCAAACGCTGAGGTTTACTTTCCGAGCGGTGCCGTGCTGTAGCTCGCCTCTTCAGAGGCTGGTGTTTAGATTCTCCGGCGGCAGAGTCGACATGTGAAATCTAAATCCCCGCCTCTGAAGAGGCGGGCTACAGCAGGTTGAACAACAGCGGACCGAACAGAAGTTTAGTATGTCAACAAAGTCAGGACAGATCTAAGGCTCTCCTGGCAAAGGGCCAAACCCGTTCGGTGGAACGCGTCGTTTGGAAGCTGCCTCGTAGGAGGATGCAACCTTCAAAATAATATCTTCCTTCCCTGGCTCCGCCCGAAAAACTAGAGAGAACGGCAAACCGGGCGCGGGCAGAGTCGTCGGCGTATTGTTGTTGGTCGCGACGTATCGTCTCTTTTCTGCGCTCAACACGAAGACGGGATCATAAACGGTTCGCACGTAG
>DATHNC010000097.1:0-6412 GCA_035486415.1 Saccharimonadales bacterium (SeqCode) | reverse complement strand
TTGCGGCGCTTCAGTTCCTCGTTCACCGCTTCCACTTTGTCACGCTCGATGATTTCGCCGGCCTTGAATTCGCTCTCGCCCGCGTTCACGATTTGCACGTAGTCGATTACGCGGCCGCCCTTCACCTTGCGGTAGGGCGACTCGATAAACCCGAATTCGTTGATGCGCGCGTAGCAGGACAGCGAGCTGATCAAACCGATGTTCGGACCTTCCGGCGTTTCAATCGGGCAAATACGTCCGTAGTGTGTTGGGTGGACGTCGCGCACTTCGAAACCGGCGCGCTCGCGTGAAAGACCGCCGGGCCCAAGGGCCGACAAGCGGCGTTTGTGCGTAATTTCGCTCAGCGGATTCGTTTGATCCATGAATTGCGAAAGTTGCGAACTGCCGAAGAACTCGCGAATCGCGGCCATGACCGGCTTGGCGTTGACGAGATCGTGCGGCATGGCGGTGGACATTTCCTGGTACACCGACATCTTTTCCTTGATCGCGCGCTCCATGCGAACGAGGCCGATGCGGAACTGGTTCTCGAGCAGTTCGCCAACCGCTCGTACGCGGCGGTTGCCGAGGTGATCGATGTCGTCTAGCGTGCCGATGTTCTTGCGCAGCTTCATCAGGTAGCGAATCGCCGCGACGAAGTCGGAGGCGTCGAGCGTGCGCGTGTTGAGCGGCGTTTCCAGTCCAAACTTGATGTTGAATTTCAAGCGGCCCACGCGGCTGAAATCGTATTTGCGCGGGTCGAAGAACATTCCGTTAAATAGAGCAGTCGCGGTTTCGAGCGTTGGAGGATCTCCGGGACGCAACTTGCGGTAAATTTCGATCAGCGCTTCGCGAGGCGATTTAATGGCATCCTTGTCCAGCGTACGAGAAAGAACCACACCGACGTCGTCGCGATCCGGGAAAAAAATATCCACGCTCGTGAGGCCGGCTTCGGCAAGCGAAGTCCAGATCTCGGCTGTCAGCGGCTTGTTAGCTTCGAGCAGAACTTCACCTGTCTGCCGGTTTACGAGGTCGGCAACCGAGTAAGCGCCTTCGAGGTCCGCAAGCGTAACGTGCGCTGCGGGAACTTTCGCTTTGACGAGTTCCTTGTACAGCGCTTCGGTAATGCGCTTGTGCGCGCCAACCAGAACTTCGTCGCTCTTGGGATTCTTGATCTCGTGCGCCAGCTTGCGGTCGATCAGGCCTTCGGAAAGATTCCAGTGCAGATCGCCGTCGCGCAGCGTGACGCGTTCCACTTGATAGAACGTGCGCAGAATTTCTTCGTTCGATTTCATGCCCAGAGCGCGCAGGAAAATCGAGCCGAGGAATTTGCGTTTGCGGTCAATACGGACGTACAGAATGTTTTTCGTGTCGTACTCGAACTCAACCCACGAGCCGCGGTACGGAATAATTTTTCCGAGGAAATAGCTGCGGTTGTTGGCCGATTCGTAAAACACGCCCGGCGAACGGTGCAACTGGCTGACGATGACGCGCTCCGTGCCGTTGATCACGAAGGTTCCGTTATCCGTCATCAGCGGGATGTCGCCGAAAAATACTTCCTGCTCCTTGATGTCGCGAATATTTTTCGCGCCCGTGTCGGGATCTTTATCGTAAATTGTGAGACGAATGGTGACCTTGAGCGGAGCGGCATACGTCATGCCGCGCTCCTGGCACTCGTTCACGTCATACTTCAGCTGCATGCCAACCGGATCGCCGCACTTTTCGCAGAACGTAGGCGTGTTCTTATTGAATGCGCCGCACTTGGTGCAGAGCACATCGCCCGTCTGGTAAGGATTGGTGACAACCGAAGCGCCACAATTACGGCAAGTGGCGCGCAGGTGATGCAGCCCCTTCAGGTTGCCGCACTTGCATTCCCAGTTCCCGATCGCGTAGTCCACAAAATCCAGCTGCGACAACCCGCGGAAATCCTGAATCGGAAACACCGAAGCAAACACCGATTGCAATCCGCCATCTTCGCGCTCGGATGGAAGCAAATCCATCTGCAAAAATCGCGCATAGGAATTCTTCTGAACCTCGATCAGGTTCGGGATTTGGATCGAGCTGCGGATTTTGGAAAAATCCAGCCGCTCTCTTTCGCGCATATGATGATTCCCGTTTCCATTCTGCATGCTATGACCTCATAAAATTCGCAGGGTTGGGCCGAAACGCCGATAGGCGGCACGGTAGACACCGCCGCCCCGGGCCCCGGCGGGACCTAGTTAAGGTTAACAAATCACGTTTTGGATCTTGCGTAAGCAAACCCCTCAGGGCGCGGCAGATCCGATTTTGCGATCGGATCGCCTCGCGCCGGAATTGCTGGGTCACTACGATACTGTTACTTGACTTCTACTTTGGCGCCGACTTCTTCGAACTTCTTCTTGATCGTGGCCGCCTCGTCCTTATTCACGCCTTCCTTGATCGGCTTGGGAGCGCCATCGACCAGGTCCTTGGCTTCTTTCAAGCCCAGGCTGGTGACTTCGCGAACCGCTTTGATGACGTTAATCTTGTTCGCGCCCACATCCGTGAGCACAACCGAGAATTCCGTCTTCTCTTCAGCCGGAGCTGCGCCTGCCGCTCCTCCGCCCGCCATCATGACCGGCGCTGCTGCTGCCGCCGATACGCCGAAGGCTTCTTCCATCTTCTTGACGAGGTCCGCCGCTTCGAGGAGCGTCAGGCCCTTGATTTCTTCCAGAATCGATTCAACCTTATTTGCCATTTCTGTGTGTCCTCTCTCTATTAGATGCAATTGGGATTATTGAGGCGTTTCGACCGATGGAGTACCCGGTCCGAACTTGTTGGCCTTCACCGCTTCGCTGACCGTGACGGCCAGATTGCGATTGACCGCGGCGAGTGCCGACGCGATGCGCTGCGCCGGGGCATTCACCAGGAACATAATCTTGCTGATCAATTCTTCCTTCGACGGCAGCGACGACAGCTGCTGAATTTCAGCGATCGAAAGCACGCGTCCGTCCACGATTCCGGCGCGGAACTGAAATGCCGGAACGTCTTTCGCGATTTTTGTGAGCGCCTTGGCGAGCGATACGGGATCGGTCGCCGTGTAAGCGATGGAGTTCGTGCCTGTCAGATTTTTCAGCAGGGCTTCGTTCGGCGTGCCTGTGGCGGCGCGCTCGGCAAGCGTGTTCTTCACCACTTGATAGTGCCCGCCGGCGGCTTCCACGGCGCGGCGCAGCTTGTTGTCATCTTCCACCGTGATGCCCTGGAACGTCGATAGGATCACGGTTGAGACCACAGCCAGCTGGCTTTTCAGTTTGTCGAGGTCTTGCTGTTTTTCGCTGCGATTTTTCATTTCCTGCTCCGAATTCTCAATTCTTTTTCTGTCTGTGGTCCGCACTCTTGCGGAAATGCGCCCGGTTTATGCGGCGGCTGCGACGGCCGATTCTACTTCGGCTTCGTCAATCGTTACGCCCGGCCCCATCGTGGAGGTTAGATAAACTTTTTTAACAAACTTGCCCTTTGCCGTGGACGGCTTGGCCTTCAGGATCGCGCCGATCAAGGCATGCGCATTTTCGGCCAGCTTCGACGCATCAAAACTGATCTTGCCGATGGCCGAGTGAATGATTCCCTGCTTGTCCACGCGAAATTCCACTTTACCGGCTTTGATTTCTTTTACGGCGTTGGCCACTTCAAACGTCACCGTGCCGGTCTTCGGATTGGGCATCAACCCGCGAGGGCCGAGCACTTTTCCCAAACGTCCAGCGGAACGCATCATGTCCGGCGTGGCGATCACCGCGTCAAAATCGGTCCAGCCTTCCTGAATCTTCTGCACCATGTCTTCGCCGCCGACAAAATCCGCGCCCGCTTCCTGCGCCTCGCGAACTTTCTCTCCGGTGGCAATCACCAGCACGCGCTTGGATTTCCCCAAGCCGTGAGGCAGAACCACAGTGCCGCGAACCATCTGATCCGATTGCTTTGGATCGACGCCCAGATTGGCGACCAGTTCCACGGTTTCATCGAACTTCACGAAATGCGCTTTTTTAATCGCTTCCGCTGCTTCCGCAAGCTTGTAGGGACGCGCTTCGATCGTGGCGCGCGCCTTTACTATTTTCTTTCCTGGTTTTTTAGCCACAGCTTCTCCTACCCTTCCACTTCCAGACCCATGTTGCGTGCCGTGCCCATCACCGTGCGCACAGCGGAGTCCAGACTTGTGGTATTCAAATCCGGCAATTTGGTCTTGGCAATCTCTTCGACCTGTTTACGCGTGACCTTGCCAACCTTGTTGCGGTTCGGTTCGGCCGATCCCTTGACGATTCCCGCAGCGCGCTTCAATAACTCAGAAGCCGGAGGCGTCTTGGTGATGAACGTAAACGAGCGGTCGCTGTAGATTGTGACCAACGCCGGAATGATCATGCCATCGGGTTCTTTGGCAGTCTTGGCGTTGAACTGTTTTACGAAATCCATGATGTTCACGCCCTGTGGACCGAGGGCGGTGCCGACGGGCGGCGCCGGCGTTGCTTTTCCTGCCGGCAATTGCAATTTTACGGTTGCTTGTACTTTCTTTGCCATGCGAATTCCCCTGCTTCCCCTACGCGCGGCCTGCCTGGCGCCGACGCGAAACTAAGCCATTTTTTCGACTTGCACGAAATCAAGTTCCACGGGCGTCGAGCGGCCGAAAATTGTGACCGAGACTTTGAGCGTGTTGCGGTCCGTATTCACGTCGTCCACGACTCCCGTAAAGTTCGCGAACGGTCCTTCTATAATGCGTACCTGCTCGTTGCGCTCGAATACCAGTTTCGGCTTCGGACGGTCCGCGGAGGTGATCACGCGGTGCAGAATATTTTCGACTTCCCCATCGGGAAGCGGCGTGGGCGTTTCGCCCGAGCCAACAAATCCGGTCACGCGCGGCGTGTTGCGGACGACGTGCCAGGTGTAGTCGTCCATTTCCATTTCCACGAATACGTAGCCGGGATACAGCATCCGCGTGGAAACCACTTTCTTCCCGCCGCGAACTTCCATGACGTCTTCGGTCGGAATCATCATCCGGCCAATCTTGTCCTGGAGTCCGAAGGCCCCGACGCGGCTCTCCAGACTCTCCTTCACCTTCTTCTCAAATCCCGAATAGGTGTGGATGATGAACCACTGCTTTTCCATGTCCAACTGATACCTCAGTGCGCAAAAAGTTTGATCACGCGCTGGACAAGCCAGCTCACGCCACTATCTACGCCAAAGAAAAAGACCCCAAAAAACGCGACCGTTACAATCACCACCCAGGTAGTTACAAAAACCTCGTGCCGCGTAGGCCAGGTTACCTGGCGCATTTCCACGCGCACTTCATGAAGAAAACCCCGCCAGCGCCGCGGATGTTCGGCCAAACGGCCGAAAAAGCCCAGCATTTCTAATGGTGAGCCGCGGCCCTCTGTGTCTTCGGTCTTCAATTTACCCACCTGCGTTGCCATCGTTCTTGCTCTCTCCGCGCTTAACCATGGTTCTTATCACTTCCATCGGCCGCCAAAAATGGCAGGGGAGGAGGGATTCGAACCCCCACTCTCGGTTTTGGAGACCGATGGTCTACCGTTGAACCTACTCCCCTTTACCCTGAGCGGGAGGCATTATCTCCCGCGAAGGGTTTACCCTGAGCATTTGCTCCTGAGCTTCCCCTTCGCACTTCTCAAGCCCAACAACTAAACTCAATTTCTTTTTGCGATTCCAACCTTTTAACTCAATTTCACGCTTGCGCGCTATGGCACTGTCCGCGAATTCCTGACTCCAAATTAGCACCACGGGCCTGTGCTTCCTCGTGTATTCCGGGCCAAATCCCTGGTTATGCTTTTCTACCCGCGCTTCCAAATTGCTTGTCATGCCAACGTACAGAGAACCGTCACTGCAACGCAGCATGTAACAAAACCATGGATTGGACTCGCCGTGCATGTCCGCCCCGCCGTCTACCCTTCGGGCTGAACGCGGCCCTCAGGGCAAGCCGTTGAACCTTTACCCTGAGCGCCCTCAGCGAAGAGTGCGAACCTACTTTACTTCTTTATGTCCGGTGTGCTTGCGGCACGCTTTGCAAAACTTCTGCGTTTCCATCCGGTCGGAATGCTTCTTCCGATTCTTGGTGGTTGTGTAATTCCGGTTTTTGCAATCGTTGCACTGCAGCGTTATGATTTCGCGCATAAGTTCCCCTCTGACCTGCCCTCTAAGCTATTCGATGATTTCCGTAACCGCTCCGGCGCCGACTGTGTGGCCACCTTCGCGGATAGCAAACCGCAAGCCCTTTTCCAGGGCTACCGGCGTGATCAAGCTGATTTCCGCGCTCACGTTGTCTCCAGGCATCACCATCTCGACACCTGTCGGCAACTTCACATCTCCCGTCACGTCCGTCGTGCGGAAGTAAAACTGAGGCCGGTATCCCGTAAAGAACGGCGTGTGCCGCCCGCCCTCTTCCTTCGTCAACACGTACGCTTCCGCCTTGAACTTCGTG
>DATHNC010000096.1:0-32367 GCA_035486415.1 Saccharimonadales bacterium (SeqCode) | reverse complement strand
ATCAAGCTCCGCTTTCCTCGCGCACCGTGCGGTTCATCAGCGGCATTCATTTTCCGCCGGGGGTTGCGGACTCGTCCAACGCGCCGCTGTATGGAATTGAAAACACGAATCGCGGATGTACTTTGTCCACAAATTTCCTGCCGGGCCAATCCGTGCCGCCCGCGCGTTCCATCAACGGCGCAACGACCGGCCTGGGAATTGCCACGGGCAAAGTGGATGTAAACGATAGCAATGAAACTGCGGTCAATCCGGGCGGCGTGCCACTATTTCGCAATGGCAGTTTGGTCGGAGGTGTCGGTGTAGCGGGGGTTACGCCAAACGTGGCGGAATATTCCGCTTACGTGGCGGCAACTTCCAATGGCTTTGGACCGACGCCTGCCTCACCCGGTGTAGTTTTCATCAATGGCGTTGCTCTGCCATTCGTGAACCAGACAACTCGCCCATCCGGCGTGGGCGCCGGAACTTTCACAGGAAGTTTTGTCGCAGGTCCATCTGCAAGCCCGGGGACGCCGCCGGAAGGCATGTTGGTGGCTCCCGCCGCAGGCCCGCTCGGAGGACTTGCCGCGTCCGACGTCACGCAAATCATCAACAACTCAATCGCAACGGCAAACACAACGCGCGCAGTGATTCGCCTGCCCATCGGTTCCTCTGCGCGCATGGCCATCGCTGTCGCCGATCTCGACGGCACGATCATTGGCATGTATCGCATGGCGGACAGCACTGTTTTCAGCGTCGATGTAGCAGCCACCAAAGCTCGCAACATGGTGTACTTCAATAGCGCTGGCCGCCAACCAAACGATCTAACAGGCGTGCCGTTCGGCACTGCCGTGACCAACCGTACGATTGGCTATGGCGCGCAGCCATTTTTTCCGCCGGGAATTAATGGCAGCAGCCCGGGCCCATTTTTCAATCTCTACGTGCAGGATGTGGAGAATCCCTGCACGCAGGGTTTCCAAGTTGCCGGCCCGAATCAAAGCGGAATCGTTTTTTTCCCGGGCTCCGTGCCGCTCTATCGCAACGGCGTGCTGGTGGGAGGACTTGGCGTCAGCGGCGATGGAGTTGACCAGGATGACTACGTGGCATCAGGTGGATCGACCGGCTTCGAAGCTCCAACCGCAATTCGCGCAGATCAAATTGTCGTTCAAGGTGTGCGCTTGCCGTACTTGAAATTTCCCTCAAATCCTACAAATTAATTCTCACGCAAAAGGCTTTCGCTTCAAATGGCGCAGGCTTCAGCCTGCGGGGTTGGACCCTGTAGCGCCGGCGTCTCGCCGGCGGTTTTTGCGCTGCCCTGCGCTGAAGACTACCGACGAGACGCCGGCGCTACAAAAACATACCCCGCAGGTTGAAGAGTGAGTGAGAACTCAAAATCGATGCGTTTTTGTAGCGCCCGCCTTCAGGCGGGCACTTTAGAATCTAAAGAAATGCCTGCCTTCAGGCGGGCGATACATGATCCAAAACCGAGTTCTCACCCAGATTCTGAAGCCCGCGCCAACAAAGCCAATCTCCATTGCAATATTTTTACTGTGAGCGTTCCCGCATCTCGGCCAGAGAAAAATTACTATGCGCAGGTTTTCGCTGCGCGGGATCGTGATACGTGTGGCACTCAAAGCAGCGCGACTCCGCCGCTTCCGTCCCCGAATGGTGACAAGCGCGGCAAGTAGCGATCCCCGGCAGCAGAACATCGGAGCTTTGTTGGCTCGTCATAGCTGCCGCGTGGCAACTCGCGCAGTCAACAAGACCATGCTGCGAGTGATCGAAATTCGCATGAGGCATGTAGCGCGGCGTAATGTTTGACGGCGTAATTTTCGGCAGCGCGGAGCCTTCTTCCGAAATGAGCGAGTGGCACTGCTTGCAAGTCTTCCGCCACAATAGTTGCTCGTCTTCGGTCATGCGTTCCGCAACCCATTGCGCAGCCGTAAGCAATCGGTAATCCGCGGGAATTAATTTTTCTGGCAAGTCGCGTGTCGGATCACGCGGGACTCGCAAATCTTCAGGGTGGGCGGAAATATATGTCTGCAGCTTCCCAATAACAAAAGCATGAACTACTTCCGGCTTGTCGTGCGGCACCGCATCCGCAAGCCGCTTGTCGAATTGCAGGGAATGGCAAGCCGCGCACGTCTGCGCAAAGGTCGCCGGCGCCATATACGCTCGCGAGGGAGCGGAATTATTTAACTCGTTCCGTGCGCCATCTGCGGGCAATACCGTTGCATTTCCCGCTTGGTTTTTCGCATCCCCGTACGGCCATGGACCGGCGGCATCGGCTGCCGACCGGTGACAGTCGACGCAAACCATTTGCACGCGGCTGCCGTCCGGTCCCAGAAGATTCGGCTGCAAGTGCAAGTAATGATTAAGCTGAACGTTTCCCGGATCGCGGCGCTCTCCGCGCACGACAGCGAACTCCGGATGATTTCCTTCAAAGCTGCTGATGTTTTTTACAAAGTTGGCGGAACCTCCGCGCGATTCAAGGTTCGCATGGCATTGCGCGCAAACCGCGTCGCTCGTCGCGGCCAGTCGAATCGTTCCGCGATGATCGGCGTGACACGTAGCGCAGGTGGGCGTGAAGGCTTGACTTGCGTGATGCACGGCGCCGTCATGGCAGGCGAGGCATTTCTGGTCGATCACTTTCTTATCGTAAAAACCTAGCGTGGACACGTGACACGCGGAACATTGCTTCGTGAGCACCGCATGCGCGGATGATAAATTCCCGGCCGAGTACACGCGGCGGTCACTGCGAATCCCGAACCACGCCACGCACAAAACCGCGAGGACTGGCGCCGCAACCGAAAGGAGGAATCGCCAGCGCCGCATCGGGCTCGGCCTCTTGAAATAATCGAGGTCGACGCGTTGCGCGAGTTTCTTGGTTGTGCGTGTGCGCGGCAAGAGCGTCCTGTCCTAGTATCTGAGCGCCATCACGGCATGGATTGCGCCGAGCAAAATTAAAGCAAGAGAAAGTGGAATGTGCAGCAGCAGCCAGCCGTGCAGCCAAACATGCAATTGGCTCTGCAGCGTAAGCTGCCGTTCCTCTTCGCAGATTCCTTCCAGATCATCGATTGTAAGTTGCAGAGAAGTTGGCACGAGTGTCCGCAACTGGGTGAACGCGCTGTGGGATTGCGTCGCATCACTCAATGCGCTTCCGCGCGCGCCAGGCTTTTCAAGATACGGCTTTAATTCCTGTTCGTAAAAATTTCGCAATGGCCCGGCTTCATCCGTCACAGCAACGGCGACCGCAACCGAAGTGGGATCAGCTTCAGCGCCTTCTGCTAAAGTTTTTTTATTCTGGCCGTTGGCCTGTTTCATTAATTCCTCAGCCTCTTCCAAAAGCTGCGCCCGCACATGCCCGATTTCCTCATAAATAGTTTCCATGGTCACTTCGCGCGTCATAACCCGTGGCATGTAATGCTGCAGCGCCGCTCCAAACAGGCCGCTCAAAACCACAATGATGAGAATCGTCATCAGCCACGCGGTCAAGCCGTGCCCGTACCGGAATCCCGAGTGAAACAAAATAAGCGGCAAACTTAAAAGCCCAAGCCAAAGATGCCCGCGCATCCAGGTTTGCGCACGCCCAAAGCGGTAAACCGGAACTCTTTTTCGCGCGCCTAACAACGCCGCGAAAATCATGAACGCAAATCCAATGCTGCCAAACGCAAGCCCGGCACCCGTGCCGCCCATCGATCCCGCGCCAACCGGAACGCGATAGAAACCGTAAACCAGGAGCGACACGCCAAGAATGGAGAGCGACGCGATCAGCCAGCCCTTATGCGTGTGATCAATCCGCAAAAATTATTCTCCCAGCCTCAAAATCGGTACACGCACTCTAGGAAACGCACCGCATTCAGCTGCGTCGCGGTAGAACACAGGTTTTTGTGGCGACGGCGTCCCGCCGGCGGGTTTACTTTCAAACATGGCCCCCAAAACCGCCGGCGAGACGCCGGCGCCACAAAAACGAGGCCACAAAGAACCCTGACGTCTCCCGCGAATCATGCACGCGCCTTTCCCGATTTCCCTACGCGTTGCCCCAAAGTCCCCGCGAAGAAATAGCGCGGCTCCACACGGTGCGCGGCATCGTGCGGACACGCATACACGCAACTCGGCTCCGCATGTTCCGTGCAAAGATCGCAGGTGGTCGCTTTTTTCTGGACCACGGCTTTCTTTTGCCCGGGATGCTCGTGGTCATCCGCCTGCGCGGTGAACGAATGCATGTTGATATTTCCGTACGGGCAATTTTTTGCGCACAGCCCACAGCCGATGCACCAATCCTCGATAATTACTTCCAGCGAATTGCGCCGCCGGATCGCTCCCACCGGGCAGCCCACCATGCATAGCGGATCGCGGCACTGGCGGCACGACGTAGCCACTAGAAAATTTTCAAAGCGAAGGCCTTCGCGCACCAGACGCGTCACTCCATCATGCGAATCCGCGCAGGCCGTCACGCAAGCATCGCAGCGGGTGCACTTGGCAAGGTCCAGCACCAGGAGGCTCTGCGCTTCCATGAGCCCTTGCGCGAGGAAATTTTCCAGCGGCACGCTGCGCACCATGCGCAGCCGCTCCTGATTCGCCTCTTCACGTTCCCGGGCAGCGCGTTCGAGGCCCGCGCGCACCTCCGGATAGCGTTCCACCATCGCGCGAAAGTCTTCCGCCGAAATGCGCACGACCTCCACATGATCCAGCGCGGTGCAGGCCGCCGTCCGCGTTCCGCCGCCCAGCAATCCAATTTCTCCGAAATAATCGCCGCGCGATAAATACGCGAGAACCAGTTCGCCACCGGGATAATTTTCCGAAACTTTTACGAAGCCGAGCCTCACCAGATAAAAACTGTCGGCCGGATCCCCCTGCTTGCAGATCGGCTGGCCGGGGGCGAAGCGTATAAGCTCAACGCGGTCGCGTAAGTGATCAATGAAATCCTGCTGCAGCCCACGAAAAATCGACACATCGCGCAAATGGGAATCGAGCGCGCGCCTCCGGTATGTTTCGTCGAGCTGTGCGCGAAACGGTTTGCTCTTTTGTAAAACGTCGAGCACGTTGCGCAACATTTCCAGCATCGTGCAATCGGTTTCGGCGCGCACGGTTGCCGACCGCGGGTAATAATTCATGCACGTCATTTCGCCGAACAGTTCGCCCGCGCCAAGTTCCGCGACCGGATGGTTATAGGACAGATCGACAGGGGCATCGATGGGGATCGAGCTGCGATCCGCTTCGTCCTCGCGCCGGTCTTCCTGGCGCGGAGCAAGGCGGCTCGTGAGCTTGCTCGTCAATCGCGCCAGAAAACCGTCCGGTCGCCCTTGCGCCTTGACGTGCGCGATGGGAGTCGAGAGCGCGACGCTCGCTTTGCCCTCTAAAATGTAAAAAGCGGTCGAGCCAAACTCGCCTTCGCGGCACACAATGTCGCCCCGCTTGAAATGCCGCCAAACCGTCGCATTCGCATTTTTTTTCAAAAATTGCGGAGAAATATCCTTGAACACAGGCAGGCGCAAAAGGTCTTCAGCCGCCACAGGCGTTCCATCCGGCTGCCGCTGAATTTCCTTCAATTCTTCAAAAATCAATCAGGCACTCCAGGTGAAGTCAGGTCTAAGCTCGGGCATCCCTCGACGCCAAAATTCATATCAGACCCAGGGGTATCAGTCCATCCTCATCGCCACACCATTTTCCATACTTATACTCAGCAGGGAATTGAAATTAAAGATGGAAGGCCAAAAACAACGAAGCCAAGGCGCGAAAATCAATGAAAACTTATCGAAAAGGATTTACGATGAGAACGCCATCGATTTCTCTTCGTTCCTGCATATCCTCGGTGAGAAGAACAGTGCAACCTGATTGTTTCGCGGAGCGCATGACCAGCGCATCCCAGAAAGAAAATCCGTGCAGAAGATGCAGATCCGCTGCTGCCAAAATATCCGATAAATCCGTCCCCGCGACATCGAATTCCGCCAGCAGTTCCACTTTCCGTCGCGCAATCCGCGGATCGACGCGCAGCTTTTTAGTGGCCGTAACAAAATACTCCTGAAGAACATGCAGCGAGACAACCCCGGTTCCAGCCCGGCGGTGTTCCGCAATCAAGCCAAGTGCGCGATCCCTTTTTTCGGGAGCGCTCCGGTCATCAGCATAAATGAGGATATTCGTATCGAAAAAACTACGAGCGGTCATGAATTTCGTCTCGATCGAATTGCCAGCCGCGCGAGTCGCCCTGTCCCGAAAGGCGATTGAATTCTTCAATGCTTCGCTCCGGATCGTCACCACCGGCTAGCTTCTGAAGATAATCCCGGATGAGCTGATTCAAGCTTTTTCCCAGCGCGTCCGCCTTCTCGCGGGCTCGAGCCACAACCTGCTCGTCGATGGATAGTGTAATGTTCATACGCACAGTATATGTGTGCACATAACCTGTGTCAATTGAGTGACGATATTTAGTCTCGACGTTCCCCATAAACTCAATGCAGGTTTTGTGGTGTCGGCGTCCCGCCGGGGGTTTTCCTAACAATCTTCACTCCAAATAAATTCGCATAGTAACCCCGCCGCCGTGACCCAGGCACCACGACTAGCACAGAGCTTGCCGCCCCAATTCAAGTCTGCGAAACATTTCCCGCACGCAGCGGAATGATGATTATGTGTTTCAACATTTCGCACATCTCATTTGTCGCGCCCTTGGAAATAGCTCTCGTCCGCTTGGTTGACTTCAAATCTGGCGTGCACTATAAAAATTCCGGCGCAGTAAGGCCTTACCATTTTACGTAATTTAAGGTGGCATTCATCCGAGCACAAGGAATGATAGTCAGGAGTATCGCCACGAGTTTGGCGCTGCGATGCGCCGTGTTTTCGCTCGGTGTTTTTTTTGCTGCCACCATGAATCCAGCCAGCGCTGCCAATCCTCCCGCGGATGCGAGCAAATATACGGGCCCCGGTTCCTGCAGCTCCACCAGTTGCCACGGCAGCGTAAAGCCCCGCACAGACAATCGAATTTTTCAAAATGAGTACAGCATCTGGGCCGTGAAGGATAAGCACGCCAAGGCCTATGACTCGCTCACCAGCCCGGTCGGCGAGCGCATGGCAAAAATTTTGGGCCTCGGCAAATCCGAGCAGGCAGCAAAATGCCTGGCCTGTCACTCACTGGATGTCCCGGCCGAAGCCCGCGCGAAAACTTTTGAGTTGAATGAAGGCGTCAGCTGCGAGAGCTGCCATGGCCCCGCTTCGGCGTGGCTTGGTCCGCACACCACGCGCACCTGGACGCACGAGCAATCGGTAGCTGCGGGCATGTACGACACGCGCAACCTGGTGCGTCGCACGGAGAAGTGCCTGACGTGCCACCTGGGCACGCAGGAAAAATCTGTCGATCATGAAATGATCGCCGCCGGGCATCCCGATCTGTACTTTGAGCTCGATTCATTCTCAGCCGTGATGCCAAGTCATTGGAAGACGCCGCGCGAAAGCGCTCCCGGAGTTGCTGCGGAAAAAGATGTGGCGTGGGATGGTGTCCGTGAATGGGGCACAGGGCAGGCCGTCCAACTCCGTGCTTCCATGGAACGTGTTGCCTGGCGCGCGAAAGGAAAAAACTGGCCGGAATATTCCGAGCTGCAATGTTTCTCCTGCCATCACTCCCTGACCGCGCCGGAACAAAGCTGGCGACAGGAGCGCGGCTACGC
This sequence comes from Saccharimonadales bacterium (SeqCode), assembly GCA_035486415.1. GTDB lineage: Bacteria > Acidobacteriota > Terriglobia > Acidiferrales > UBA7541 > Palsa-360. Next base: position 24,733 of record DATHNC010000096.1, on the reverse strand, counting down.
AGGACGCCGCCCCGGCGACCCGCCGTGGAATGGCTCGCGCTACGCCGTCTTCCGCGAACTCGCGCATCAGGTGGATAACGACACAGCCACGCGCCTTGACGATCAAGTGGCGCAACTGGCGAAATCGCTCAGCCAACTCAGTCCCGACCGTGACACGGTTGAATCGGCCTCGGTCGCTGCTGCGACGCTTGCGAATCAGCTAGCCACGCGCATCGAAGCGCATCCCTACGATGCCGCGATGACTATGCACCTCTTGCAACGTATTTGCGATGATGCCGAAGAGATTTCCAACCAGGGAGAGCGCGCAGCAGAACAAGCCGCCATGGCCCTCGATTCGCTTTTCATTGCCTACTCGCGGACAGAAAAAATTGCAAATGCAGCTGAAGTGCGCGCAGCCATCAACGCCCTGTTTCAGCAGTTGGAAAATCCCTCGAACTACACTCCCTCCGATTTTGCCAAGCAAATGCGCAAAGTGGGTTCGCTTCTGAAGTAGCGGACGAAGAGTTGTTTTATGTGGCATAGGCTTCAGCCTGTGCGGTTTTAGTCCTTGCAACCCCTAAAAGCACACAGGCTGAAGCCTATGCCACTCAATCACACCCAACATTAACGCCCGGCGATGGAACTCACCGCATGGCGCGACTGAAGCACACGCAGAATGGAATCCCGCGTAACAATGCCGACGACGCTGCCGCCGGCGATGACTGGCATTTGCTGCATCCCCACGGTGCGCATCCGGTCCAGAAGCGTAAGCGCAGGCTCTTCCGGCGCAGCCCAATGCAGTTTTTCCTTGGGGAGCATGACGGCCTGCACGGAAGTAACATCCCAATCGTGCTGCGGCACGGAATTGAGCGCTTCGGCGGTTACGAGTCCGACAAGTTGATCGCCCGCCACAACCAGGTGCGCGCGTCGTCCCGTGCGGACCATTTCCCGCGCATAATCTTCGAGCGAAATTTCGCGCCCGACGGTTTGTAAATCAGGCGTCATAATGTCGGCTACCTTCAGCCCTTCCAGCGCCCCGCGAGCCTCGGCCTGCGCCTGGCTCTGTTTAGCGGCGGACAAAATAAACCAGCCAATAAATGCCAGCCACAATCCGCCCACAGGACCGCCAAGAGGTTGATAGTTCGCCAGCGCAGTTCCCGCGCCCGCCGCAATCATTCCGATGCCAACCACCTGGCCCGAGCGCGCGGCAATCGTTGTCGCGCGCGCATAATCCTTGTTAAAACTCCAAACGATGGCACGGAATATATGCCCGCCATCCAGCGGAAATCCGGGGATCAGGTTGAACAAAGCCAAACTGAAATTGATCCACGCGAGCGATCCTGCCAAAGTGCTCAAAACGGCGTTCGATCCCGCCCCGCGATCAATAAGCCAGAAGCCTCCGGCCAAAAAGAAACTTGAAAGTGGTCCTGCAATCGCGATGTTAAATTCTTCAATTGCGCGAGACGGCTCGCGCCCGATGCGTGATACTCCTCCAAACACGAACAGGGTGATCGAAACGACGGGAATTTTATAGAATTTGGCAACGATGCTGTGTGCCATTTCGTGAAACACGAGGGAACCGAAGAACAGCGCGCTGGTCATCAGCCCCAATCCCCACAAACGCGAAGTCGGAAGATTCAGTTGCAGGGCGTCGAACTCAGAGACAAATGAAAAGGCAATCAGTCCAAAAATGATGAACCAACTGGTATGAAGGAAAATAGGTATTCCGTAAATCCGACCGATTTGAATGCCGTCTTTACGCATCACTCCGTTACTTCCATGCCTCAAGTATAACGCAACCAAAGCTTTTTCGAATTATCAGGTGGCGCGGGCTTCAGCCTGCGGGGTTTTGTCCTCGCAAGGCCTGACCCCCGCAGGCTGAAGCCCGCGCCACTGAACCTGAAATTCGCACACTTCGTGTTTGGCGAACCACACTTTGTTGAATCCTTCGCCCCTGCAAACTCTTCTTTTTCAACACTTCCAGGAATGGCGCGCCTCGTGCGCTTAATTTCCGCGAGGAAAGCGAGGGCCTGCGATGGAAACTTTCATCAATGACGCGATGGTAATCGAGGGAGCACTGCTCTCGTTTTTGCTGGCGCTGTGGATGACGTGGCTGGGGCTGAGCGGTTTGTTCCGCGTCCTCCCGGCCACGATGCATACAAATCTGCGCCGCGCACAGGGAAGGAGCTAATCATGTTGGCACTGAGGTGGTTGTTGATGGCTGCGGGCGTGGCAATGTTTGGCACCGCTGTGGCTGTGGTGGCGTACGACGTTTATCTGGCGATGCAGTTTCAAAAATTAATGGGCTCGGGGGAACCTGGGGCGGCCGAAAAGGCGGGGACGCGTCGCCCCATACGGTGGGAGCTCGCCACGAAAATATTCGGCTGGGCGTGGGCGCCTCTGCTCTTGGCGCTGAGCATTGCCATGGTGCCGGAGGGATTCGGCGGACTGCGAGTCAGCCAGATTTCCGGCATTCAACAGCGAACGCTCTACCCCGGCGTGCACTTCGTCCTGCCTTTCGTCGAGCGAGTGGTCGTCTATGACCTGCGCGATCATTTGTACGCGACCCAGGCCGTGGCCGAGGCTCCAGCCAAGAATGAAATCCTCACCGTGCAAACGCGTGAAGGCCTCACGATCGGTCTCGCCGTCGCTGTGCGCTACAGGCTGGATCCCCAGAGGCTTGCCTATATCCATGCCAACCTTGCGCAACCAGTGGAATCCGAAATCGTCGCGCCCGTGGTTTCGACCGCGTTTCGCGATCTGGCCCCCGGCTACATCGTGCGCGAAGTGTACTCGACCAAGCGCGAAGAATTTCACAGCAAGTCCACCAAAGCCATTACTGACCGCCTCGGATCCGACGGAATTATCGTGAAAGAAGTTTTGCTCCGTGACGTTCACCTGCCTGTTGAATACGCGAAAGGTCTGGAAGGAATTCTCCTGAAGGAACAGGAGAGCGAGCGTATGGAATTCGAGACGGCGATTTACGAGAAGCAGGTAAAGATCGCTGAATTGCAGGCCGAGGCCGCCAAGGCTCAACAGGTGAAGCGCTCGGAGGCTGACGCGGCTTCGCGCGTGATCGCCGCCAAATCCGAAGCGGACGCCATGCAATACACGCTCCCGCTAAAACAAAAACAGATCGAGCAATCGCGCCTCGAAGCGCAGGCTCGAAAAGAAGCGACCGTCGAAAATGCGGAAGCCGCCGCGCAATCCAAAGTGATCGACAGCAAAGCGGAAGTCGAGCGCAGGCATTTGCTCGCCGTGTCCGATGCCGAGACCACGCGGCTGAATGCTTCTGCGAATGCCGAAACGATCCGCCTGACCGCAGCCGCCGACGCCGAACGTTTGCAGGGCGAAGCCGCTGTGCTGAAACAGAATCCGATGCTCATCCAAAAAATTATTGCCGAGCGATTGTCAGACAAACTGCAAATCATCATGGTCCCCACGGACGGGCGCAACTTCTTCGCCTCTGACGTTCTGCGCTCCGCGTTCTCCGGCGGCGTAACGGCGAACAGCCAGGAAGAAGTAGATCAGGACAACGCAGCGCCCGCCCGCAAGCAGGCGCAGGCCATGAAAACGAAATAAGAGGAGCCAGCTTGCGTGCGAGTACGAATCAAGATTGAGTTCCACCGGCCAAAAACCCTTGTGGGCCGCACGCCAGAAACCGGGACAGGGACCGCCGCCCCTGCGAAGGATTCTTCTGACGAGCGCCGCCCGGCCGGTGGCCAATATGCGACCCGCGTCCCGAAAAAATCGGGACGCGGTCCCGCATTTCCGTAGCACAGGCTTCAGCCTGTGGCCTTTGATTTTGAAAGCGCAAATTGAAAGCGCAAATTGAAACCGGAAAATGAAGCAATCCATGCTCGATACGCTTTGCGCAAACCCCCGCCACGAGTTCCCAGCGCTCCCAAAGCGCTGTGCTATGATTTTCCGCAGTCCTGGCAACCGCGAGAATTGGTTCATTATTTTTCGCGGAGCCTGGCGCTGCACATCGATGACGTCCCCTTGCCGAATGAAATATTCCATTCCCATACTTCTTTTTATTTTCGTTTGTGCTGGAATTCCAGGCCGGTCGGCCGCAACGACACTCGAAGATTCGGCGAGGGAATTCGCGCAAAAAATTGCCGCAGCTCTGGCGTCCAAAGAAAACGTGAGCTATGAAATTCGGAATGTTTCTTCCTTGCAGCCCAGCGAAGTCACTCGAATGGAACTGGCATTCAAGGCGGAATTGAAGGACCGTGGAGTCGCCCTTGCATCCGGTGCGGGGCCGGTAACGATTGTGGTCACGCTTTCGGAAAACTTTAAAAACCTTGTATGGACGGGAGAGATTCACCTGGGCAACGCACCGCTTGTTATTTTCCTCGAAGTAAACCGCCCGTCGGAAAATCACGCGGTCATCGCAAGCATGCCCGTCTCTATTCACAGTGAAAAATTCTGGGAAGGGCCTGAGCGCATTCTGGATGCGGGAGAAATTACCGACGGCACCGGAAAATCGTGGCTTGTTTTATTGTTGCCGGGCGGCACGCGAATTCTGGACAGGCAAACCGGCGTGACGACCGCCACTGAAATTATTTCCAATCAAAATGCGAGCCGCGATCCGTGGGGAAATCTCAACTTCGGAAAAAGCGGAAATGAGTTTGGTCTTTTTCTCTCTCCGCATTTTTGCTCCATCAATCTGGAAACGCGCAATCTAAGCGGATGTTTGCCCGGTGATGGGTCGGCAGGAAATTCTCCCGCCAGCCATTTTCTGGGGATGATCGATGTTGCCCCGGCCGGCGCTCCGGTGGCGGGAAAGGGAACGGAAATCGTGATGGGCGCGCCGGTCTGCGGAGGCGCGAACCAGTTTCTTGCGACAGGCGCGCGCGATTACACGCAGCCGGATTCCTTGCAATTATTTGATTTGAAATCTGGAATCGCGGCCCCGGCCAGCGCGGAACTCAACTTCCCTGGGCCGATTACAGCTCTGCACGCGGCGTCTGAGACGCCGAGAGCCGTGGTTAAAAATCTTTCGACTGGAAATTATGAAGCGCATCGTTTGTCGTTTACTTGCTCGCAATAATTTGCTTCAAGGTTGCGTAATGCTTGCCGCAATCGCAATGACTGCGCTATCTCTTGCGCACGTCGCTAAGGCATCCAGTCGGCCGCAAACGGGCGGAACTTTGCGCGTTCAAATGACCGAACGCGTGGCCACAATCGATCCGCGCCAATGGCCGGCCGATTCCATGAACGCAGTGGCGGCTCAGCGCGTGGAATCTCTTATTTTCGATCGCCTCGTCAGGCTTGACGAGCACGGCAATGTGCAACCCTCGCTGGCAATTTCCTGGCAGCATGATGCGCAGGCGAAAACGTGGCAATTCCGTTTGCGCGACGGAGTGAAATTCACCGATGGCTCATCGCTCACGCCCACCGTTGCGGCGCTGGCACTGCAACAATTGTTGGGCTTAACCGTTGAAGTCAGCGCCACGCCCGACTCCGTCGTGATTCTGACTGAACATTCATTGCCCGATCTTCCAATGAAGCTGGCTACGGGCCGTTACTTCATTTTTCACTCCGCGGATCATAATTCGCTTACCGGTACGGGGCCATTTCGCGTGGAGGATTGGTTTGCGACGAGCGCCTCGTCGAAAGCCACGCTTGCCGCAAATTTGTCCTGCTGGGCAGGGCGCCCCTTTGTGGACAAAATTGAACTCGCGATGGGGGTTGATTTCCAGCAGCAGGCGAATGCAATTTCGTTTGGCCAAGCTGACATTGTGGAATTGCCGGCATCGCAGGTTCGCCGCGCGGCGCAAAGAGGCGTGCTGACCGCATCGAGCGATCCTGTGGAACTTTTCGCGCTGGTCTTCGATACTTCTCGCCCGCAGATGCAAGATGCGCGCCTGAGGCAAGCCATCTCGCTCGGCATCGACCGCGCATCCATCGCCGACGTGATCCTGCAGCGCCAGGCAATCGTTTCGGGAAGCTTGCTGCCCAATTGGATTTCCGGTTACGCGCACCTATTTTCCGCCGCCGCTGATTTGCCGCGTGCCAGGGATTTGCTGGCTGCTTCCGCGCAAGCACATTTCCGCAGCATGCCTCTTGTCCTGATCTACGATTCGAGCGATGCTGAGGCTCGCGCCGTGGCCGATCGCGTGGCTGTAAATTTGCGCGAACTGGGAATCATGGTTCAAGTGTCTGGTAAAAACGTCGATGGGAAGACGAACCCCCCGGCTGCTGATTTTAGTCTGGTTCGAGAACATATTGCCGCGCCCGACACCGCTATGTCGCTATCTGAAATTTTGCATTCGTTAGGAGAAAGCCCCGCAGGGATGGAAACGCCTGAGCAAATTTACGCCGCTGAACGCTCGCCAATAGATTCTTTTCACGTGATTCCGCTCGTCCACGTTTCGGAAAGCTATGGTCTCAGCCCGCAGGTGCGCGACTGGATGCCGCCGCGCTGGGGCGGCTGGCGCCTGGAAGAAGTCTGGCTTGGGCCGTCCACAACAAACGGAGGAAGCGCGCAATGAGCTTTCGTTCGAAGCTCATGACGTTCTTCGTCGTGACCATTGTCGCGGCCGTGACGATGGTGGCGTGGGGCGTCTCCGTCTACTCGCGCGCCGCGTTCGAGGAATTCGATCGCCAGCGCACGGACGCTCTGGTCGCTCAGTTTCGCCGCGAATACGCCCAGCGCGGAGAAGAAATCGCGCACCGCGTGCAGAGCGTTGCCGATGCCGAAGCCACGCTGCGCATGGCCATGGACTTGAATCGCCCGCAGGCCGACGCTTCGCAGTATTACAACGATGCGCACGGCATCGCTCAATCGCAGCAACTCGACTTCATGGATATTGTCGCGGACGATGGCACGCTGATTTCTTCCTCCGAGTGGCCCGCGCGTTTCGGTTACAAAATCGACTGGGTGAGCGGGGAACCCGATTGGAATTCCAAGGGCGCGTTCCTCAGCCGCGTGGAGATGCCGGACGCGGTTGATTTGGGCCTGATTGCTGTCCGCTCGGTTCGCGTGGGTGAAAAGCGACTCTTTCTGATCGGCGGGCAGCGCCTCGATCAAAACTTTCTCGTGTCGCTCGTTCTGCCGGAAGGAATGCGCACACTGCTGTACCGGAATCTGGAGCAAAATTTTACGCCGTCCGAATTGACCGACCCGCATGGTGCCGTCAGCCAGCCTGACCTGTTCGCTTCGATGATCGCCGAAGCGCAAAAAAACCAGAAAGAAGCGCAAAATACTGTTACCACTGGCGTGCCACCGAACACGATTTCAGAAACTTTTAATGCCATTCCTCTCGCCGGCCGTGGTGGAGACCCGTTGGGGGTTCTTCTTGTAGGTAGCTCCCGGCAGAATCTGATCCAGATGCTGAATTTCATTCGCATCCTGGCGCTCATGGTTGGCGGCGCCGTGATTGCACTAAGCATGCTTCTCGGCTGGTGGATTTCGGCGCGCGTGACGCGACCCATCGAAGAGCTTGCTGCTGCATCGCGCGAAGTTGCCGCAGGGCACTGGAAAGCGCACGTGGAAGTGCATTCACGCGATGAAGTGGGTCAACTCGCCAACGCATTCAACGAAATGACGGACCAGTTGACCGAGCAGCGCGAGCAATTGGTGCAGACCGAGCGCGTGGCCGCATGGCGCGAACTCGCGCGCCGCCTTGCCCACGAATTGAAAAATCCGCTGTTCCCGTTGCAGTTGACGGTCGAAAATCTGCAGCGCGCCCGCGAGCAGACCTCTGAGCAATTTGACGAAGTTTTTTTTGAATCCACCGCGACGCTGCGCGCGGAGCTCGAAAGCCTGAAAACCATCGTCAGCCGCTTCAGCGATTTCGCCAAGATGCCCACTCCTGAATTTGAACCGGTGGACTTGAACGAACTAGTGCGCAGCGCCATAAAATTATTCGAGCCGCAGCTTGCGCCCGTCGGCCGGCCACCCATCACGCCCGAGTTGTACTTGGACGAAAAACTGCCGAAGCCGATGGCGGATCCGATCCTGCTGCGCCGCGCGCTCGAAAATTTAATTTTGAATTCGCTGGACGCGATGCCCGCAGGTGGAACGCTGACGGTGCGCACGGCGCATCGCCCTGGCGCCGTGCGGCTGGAAGTTACGGACACGGGGGAAGGCTTGTCTCCTGAAGAATGCTCGCGGCTTTTCACGCCGTATTACACCACCAAGCGACATGGCACGGGGTTGGGCCTCGCGATTGTGCAGTCCGTGGTCAGCGATCACAGCGGAAGAATTGAAGTGGAGTCGGCTCCCGGTGCGGGCGCAACATTCCGGATTGAACTGCCCATGGAACAAAAAGCTTCTCCGGAAAAAGAAACTCTTGCGGGAGAAAAGCCGGTGGATCCGCCCGTTTTCACCACGGCTTGATCCGGCGAGTTCTTATGACCATTCCCAAAGCACATCTTCTGCTGATTGACGACGATCCGAACACGCTGGCATCGCTTTCGCGCGCGTTTCGCCTCCATGGTTACGAAGCCACTGTTTGTTCGAGCGCGGTCCGCGCGCTGGAATTGATTCGTGCGCAACGCTTCGACCTGATTTTTTCGGACGTGGTGATGCCCGGCAAAGATGGGATTTCGATGCTGGAAGATTTGAAAGCGGCAGGAATTACGACGCCTGTGGTCATGATCTCAGGCCAGGCCAATGTGGAAACCGCGGTGCGAGCCACGCGGCTGGGCGCCGTGGATTTTCTGGAAAAACCCCTATCAACCGATAAATTGCTGGTCACCATAGAAAATGTTTTGCGGTTGCGGCATCTCGAAGACGAAAATCGCGAGTTGCGCAGCCGTCTTGGCAAACATGAAATGATCTGGTCCGGCCCGATCATGGAGACGTTAATGGCGCAGGTAGCGCGCGTGGCGGCGAGCGAAGCGCGCGTCGCCATTCAGGGCGAGACGGGCACGGGCAAGGAACTGATCGCGCGCGCCATTCACCAAAAAAGCGCGCGCCGTGATGGACCTTTTGTGACGCTCAATTGCGCCGCCGTCCCCGCCGAGCTAATCGAGTCGGAATTATTCGGGCACGAAAAGGGATCGTTCACCGGAGCGGCCACGCGGCACGTCGGCAAATTCGAGCAGGCATCCGGCGGCACGCTTTTTCTGGATGAAATTGGCGACATGCCGCTGGCCATGCAATCCAAGTTGCTGCGCGTGCTTGAGGAGGGAGAAATCGAGCGCGTCGGCGGCGACAAGCCGATACAGGTGGACGTGCGAGTGGTTGTGGCCACTCACCGCAACCTCGAGGAAATAGTCAGGCAGGGTTCGTTCCGCGTGGACCTGTTTCACCGCGTCAATGTTTTCCCCATTAGTTTGCCGCCGCTGCGGGAACGGGCGGAAGAAATTCCCCGGTTAGCCGTCCATTTTGCCGCGCAGGTGGCCTCGCAAAATGGCTGGCGGCCAAAACATTTTTCGCCGGAGTCGGTGGAAATTTTGCAGCGCTACTCGTGGCCCGGAAACGTGCGTGAATTGCGCAACGTAGTGGAAAGAGTTTTGCTGCTTTCTGCTGGAGAGACGATCACCGCCGAGGAAGCTAAGCTCGCGCTGCCCGCATCGCGAAACGGCGAATCCGCGGCCACCGTGGGAAGCGGCCCGCTCTCGCAGCGCCTCGAAGCTTTCGAGCGCGAAGTTCTGCTCGCCGAGCTGCGCCGCAATCAACATCACATGACCAACACCGCGCGCGCACTGGGCCTCGAGCGCAGCCACCTCTATAAAAAATGCCAGCAACTCGGCATCGACCTGCAATCCGAACGCAAGTAGTACTAAATGGTCCGCGTGGCATAGGCTTCAGCCTGTGCGCTTTTGGGCCTTGCAAGGACTAACCCCGCACAGGCTAAAGCCTATGCCACTTAACTTAGCGGCCTGCCGCCATCGATGGGAATAATTCCGCCGGTAGTAAATGTAAGGTGTTTGACCACGGCGATAATCGCCGACGCCACTTCTTCCGGCGCGGCGAGCCGTTTCAGCGGCGTGCGCCCGATTTGCTCCTGCAGCCACACCGGATCCATCGAGCGAATAAAATCATTGTCCACCACGCCCGGCGCGACGGAGACCACGCGAATTTTCGGCGCGAGCGCGCGCGCCAAAGATTTCGTCATGTTATCGACGGCCGCTTTGGACGCGCAGTAAATCACGTTGCTGCCCATCGCGGTCAGCGCCGCAATCGACGAAATGTTGATGATTACCGCGCCGCCCGCGTGATTGCTTTTTTCGAGCAGGGGCCGCATCGCGCGGATGGTCGCAAAAGGCCCGCGCACATTCGTCGAAAGAATATTTTCGATTAGCTCATCATCCAGGCCAACCAGGTCGTTATGCGGCACAAATCGCGTCACGCCCGCGCAATTGATCAGCACGTCGCAGAAGCCGTAGCGGCTTTCAATTTCCGCAGCGAATTTGCCAAGCGCTTCGCTATCCGTCACTGGCGCAGCAAGTGCAGCGTGTCCCCCTCCGGGCAAGCTTGCCGCAAGCGCTTTCGCTTTCTCGGCGGAACGGTTATAGCCGATCACCACGCGCATGCCTTCACGCGCCAGCGCGCCGCAAATTACCGTCCCCATGCTTCCCGCGCCGCCCGTGATGACGGCAACGCCTCGTTCACCTTTTTCAGCTTCAGGCGAATCTTTTTTGCCTGGCGATTTCATCCGCAATTCCTGCTTTCTAAAAAAATTGGGAAAAAGAATCTCGTGCTATTGCTTACTCAAAAAAAGTACAGCAGCCAAAAAAGTGGATTTGAGTCCTTAAAGATGTAGTCTGTCATTTCGAGCGAAGCGAGGAATCTCTCCTGCTTTTTCTTGCCGTTAAATCGAAGAGAGATTCCTCGCTTCGCTCGGAATGACAGACTTTGTATTTATTGAGATTCTCTCGTGGCACAGGCTTCAGCCTGCGGGTTTTAGTCTCTGCAAGGCCTACCCCCCAGGCTAAAGCCCGCGCCACATTTCAGGCCATCACAGCCTTCTTGCCGTAACGCCGCACGCGCAAATCCGCCTGTTCCTTGTGCGCCGCAAAGCCTTCGAGCGCGCACAGCCGCGAGCAATATTCCCCAACCAGCGCCGAAGCCTCATCGGTAAGCACGCGCTGGTAGGTGCAAGTTTTGATGAATTTGCCGACCCACAATCCGCCGGTGTAGCGCGCAGCCTTCATCGTGGGCAGCGTATGATTCGTCCCGATCACCTTGTCGCCGTAGGCGACGTTGGTGCGATGCCCGAGAAACAGAGCGCCGAAGTTCGTCATGTGCGCGAGGAAATAATCCGGGTCGCGCGTCAGCACCTGCACGTGTTCGGACGCGATTCGATCGGCTTCCTGCACCATTTCTTCGAGCGTGTCGCACAAAATAATTTCGCCGTTGTTCTGCCAGGCCTGCCGCGCAATTTCCGCGGTGGGCAGCCATGAAAATAATTTTTCAATTTCCGCCGGGACATCCGCCGCAAGTTTCGCGGAATTGGTGATCAGCACCGCGGGGCTGCCCGGCCCGTGCTCGGCCTGCCCGATCAGATCGACCGCCGCCATTTCCGCGTCGCACGAATCATCCGCGATGATCAACGTTTCCGTAGGCCCCGCAAGCAAGTCGATGCCAACGCGCCCGAACAATTGCCGCTTCGCTTCGGCGACAAACGCGTTGCCCGGCCCGACCAGCATGTCTACAGGCGCAATCGTTTTCGTGCCCAGCGCCATTGCGGCCACAGCTTGCACTCCGCCAAACGCGTAAATTTCAGTCGCGCCGCCCATGTGCATGGCCGCGACGATCGCCGGATGCGGCTTTCCTCCAAAGGGAGGCGCGCTCGCGATGATGCGCTTCACGCCCGCAGCCTTTGCGGTCACCACGCTCATGTGCGCCGAGGCGACCATCGGATACCGCCCGCCGGGGACATAGCACCCAACGCTATTCACCGGAATATTTTTATGCCCCAGCACCACGCCCGGAATCGTCTCGACTTCCACGTCCTGCAGTGCCGCTCGCTGCTTCAGCGCAAAGTTGCGGATCTGCGTCTGCGCAAATTGAATGTCCTCGATCACCTGCGGCGACAAAGCGCTCATGCATTCGGCAATGTCCGCTTCCGATAGCCGGAAGGACGCAGGCGACCACTTGTCGAATTTTTCCGAGTATTCCCGCACGGCAGCTTCGCCGCGTGCGGAAATGTCGGCAAGAATCGTTTCCACTGTCTTGCGAACTTGTGCGCTGTTTTCGGCCTTCGCTTCCGCCGACTGGCCAGTTTTGATATGACGAATCATGGCGTGCTCCCTAAAATTTTTGGTCCATAAAGTATACGACGTTCTCTCCACACCGTGCGCTTTAGCTCGGGGCACAATGCAGGCACCGCAAGCAAACTAGCATGATTTCGCGGATGGCATCAAACGCGGCCTATCGGTGTCTGCGAGGCAACTCATTCTTACAAGGTTTTGTAGCGCCCGCCTGAAGGTGACCGCTACATAGGGCAATCAAAAATCATCACACGGTCTTATCCTGCCGGCGGGAGCCATATTTGGCTCCCGCCGCGCGCGATGGTTACCCCGAATTGTCATGAGGATTGTTGCGATGCGCCGCCTGCGCCGGGGGAAGTACTTGGTGCGATTGTGTTGCGGCGCCAAAGGTTACATTGGAACGGCGCTGAGGTGCGCCGTGTACTCACCGGAAGCCTGAGTTACAGTCTCGATCAACCCAAAAGAATCGAAACTCGCGGCCGTCGTATTGAACGATGACACCGGGTAGAGGAACACGGGCGTCAGCCCGTCGTCCACGTAGCCGAGCAAATCCGCCGCAGCTTCGGACAGATCGAGGATCCGGTGCAGGCGTAGATTGGGTCCTCGGTCCGTAATCGTGACTTCCACGGATTCTCCATTTTTCAGATTCACCACCCGGATGACCGTCCCGAGCGGGAAGTACCAGCTCGCGGCCGTGTATTTGTGTCGATCGAATCGTTGGCCGTTCGCCATTTTCCGTCCCTGATGTTGTGCTCCATACCACGAAGCCAACCCTATGTACTGCACTTTCATCTTCTTAGCTTTCACTTGCACCTTCGCCCTTTGGGATACCGCAGACATTGGGGTTATCCAGAGCAGGCTTGCTACGATTACAAAGCCAAAAACGCGTAGCTTGGTCTGCATAAGTAAATCTCCTTTTCCCCGGTTCTGTTAAGTGTCCCCCCCAGGCAAGTCCTGGTTATTGCCTCCTTTCTTTTCACGAATTAACTTCTCGACGTCCCGATCAAGCAGTTCGAGCCTCTAAATTACGCTTAGCTACATGCCGAAGCTAAGTCTGAAACGATGGTTTCCGCTGACTCTGAATGCTTTAACTCACCATTGTCCGGCAATAAGTCCACTGCTTCCGATTCGCACTCTTCGCATCTGCCGTGCTTTCCGAGCCCAACGTTTGCCTGACATTCAACGCACCACCAAAGCTTCATAACTGAGCCTCCTAAGAACTTATTCAATTGGGTGTATGAAAACAGTTTGAACTTAGCCGTGTTTTTTGGCGATAGCCGGATGGGGCCATTTTTTGGGGTACGGGAGTACTGGTAAGAAATTGGGACTTTCGTGTGGAGGCGTCGCGCAAATTTGGCACTGAATCGGACCTAGAACATTTTCGATTAGTGATTGCGGCCCATCGATCCGAGTCCCCGAGGGACGGCAGAATATAGCCCACCGTTTTAACGGTGGGAGAGCCCGGTGCCATCGTTGTGAAGCCCCGGAGGGGCGGCACAAGGGTAACCTTGCGTCGCCACTGTCGGGGCTGTCCGGAACGTTAGGTGCCACTTTTTGCAGGAGAGCGTTTTCTGTTTATTCACATACTTGGGACCGCGTTTTTTCAGGCCTGCGCCCAAGGCAAGTGCGGTCAAATGTAAATACGTAACTCGAGACCGCTTCAGGAGACAGCGCACACTCTTGCCACTTCATTCATTCCAGTGACCTGAAATAATAATTCAAGTGGACGATTAGATATGAACAGCATTGGGAGAAAAACAGGCCTGTCAGGCATCCAAAAATTGGATAGGAAGGACGCCAAAAATTGGCACCAATCGGATTCACGGAAATCGCCCAAAACGGGCCTCCAAAACGGGTCCCATTTGCTGCACCAGATCACCGTTCAGCCCCCCATTCGAGCCTTTTGATACATGGGTGTGGACGATTGGGTCCATTTATATGCAAAGTACACAGTGGGAAAGGTTTATCTAGACGCGATGTGGCGTGCTTGATAGGCTTATTTGAAATCAGGGGCCGTTTCTTTAAACTGGGGGCTCCCGTTTGAAATTGAGTGCTTAATATTTCGAATCGTAATTGTGGAGGACTGTAAAAATGGCGCAGTCAATTGGGACACGAGCATGGAAAGCAATGGACTATGTCGTGTGCAAGGCCGCAGGCATCACTTTCGATACAATTCAAATTGTTAACAAACACAATCCGAACCCGAATTTCACGCCAAAGTGGTCGGACAAGCCGCTGCTGAAGTCGTGGGAGAAATCGAAACCCACACTCGGCTGGCCGCGGCAGACAGACTCACTTTGCCCGGGCTGCGTCAAGGATGCCCGCGATGCGATCTTTGAAGGAAAGAAGGATTGGCGCGACCTGATGCATGAGAAGGTCGGCGAGATCAAGGCGCAGATCATTGAGCGCGACGGGCAAGTCTGGATGGTGAAGGAATGCCCCATCCACGGCCACTACGAAGACATGATGGCCATCGACTCAAAGTTCCTGAATTGGATCGAGCAGAACTTCCCTGGCCGCGACATTCCGGCGCACAACGACGAAGATCTGCACAAGCATGGTTCCAGCACCGTTCGTTACGGCCGCGGCTCCGTGCTCACCGTGGACCTCACCAACCGCTGCAACATGATGTGCGATCCCTGCTTCATGGACGCCAACCAGGTGGGATACGTTCACGAGCTTTCCTGGGATGAGATTCAGGAAATTCTGGACAACGCTCTCAAGATCAAGCCGCGCCGCCAGATGTCCGTGCAGTTCTCGGGCGGTGAGCCCACCATGCACCCGCGATTCTTCGATGCCATTCGCCACGCGCGCAAGATCGGCTACAACAGCGTGCAGGCTGCAACGAACGGCATCGAATTCGCCAAGAGCAAGGAATATTGCAAGGAAGCGTTTGAAGCGGGCTTGCGTTACGCGTACCTGCAATTCGACGGCATCGGCAATGATGCGAACAGTCATCGCCAGGTCGGCAACCTGTTCGATGTGAAACTGCGCGCCATTGAAAACATGCACGCAGCGGGCATCGAAATCATTCTGGTGACCACCATCGTCAACAACCTGAACAACGATCAGGTTGGCGCCATCGTGAAGTTCGCCATGGATAACCCCAAGAAGATTTCCTTCGTGGCCTTCCAGCCCGTTTCGTTTACGGGTCGCGACGAAGAAATCACACCTGAGCGCCGCATGAAACAGCGTTATACGCTATCCCACTTGGCGCAGGACGTCAGCGCGCAAGTCGGCAAAGTGGAACCGACGCGCGACTGGTTCCCCATCTCCATGATCAGCACGTTCGCGGCATTTGCCGACCTCTCACACGGCCCCGAATCGCAATGGGGCTCGGTGAGCTGCGGCTGCCACCCGAACTGCGGCGTTGGCACTGCGGTGATGATCAACAAGGAAACCAAGGACTGGGCTCCCGTGCCGAAATTCCTTGATGTGCCTCAGCTGGTCGAGGACATCAAGAAAGTCACGGACGCGGCGCGCAACAAAACTTTTTCAAACTTCATGATGGCCATGGCGCTGCTCAAGAACTACCACCCGTATGAGGCGCCGAAGGCTTTCCGGCTTGTCGATTTGTGGAAGAAGTTCGACAAATCCTGGGGCCTTACGAAGAATCAACGCGCGAAGTACGGCACGGCCGGCCCGGAACGAACGCGTGAAGACGCCGAGAAGCGTCGTAAAGATCCCTGGAACTTCCTGTTCATTGCCGGAATGTGGTTCCAGGACCTGTTCAACTATGATTTCCGCCGTACCGAAATGTGCATCATCCCGTACGCAACGCAGCAGGGTGAAATTTCCTTCTGCGCGTACAACACGGGCATCGGCTGGCGCAAAATTATTGAGAACATGTACAAGAACGCGACCGTCGCGCAATGGTACAAGGAACACGGCAAGCACGAAATCTACGCCAAGGGCAAAGCCGTGGGCCTCAACACCTATGAACACTCACTCGTGATCGATGCTGAGGACGCCGCGCGCGTCCGCGCCGTTGACACGGAAGTTCCGAACACCGCCGCCGAGGAAAATCGTGCGCGCCGCCGGGCTGAATTCCTGAAGGAAGAAGCCCGCGTGCGCAAGATTTACGAGGAACTGGTGTTGAAGCAGACGCCGCAGGAAGTTGTGCAAATTGGCTCGGTGATGGACATCAAGCGCGCGACGCCTTCCGTCGCTCCCGTGACCATCAGCAACGCCAAGCCCAACGGAAACGGTGCGGCCAAGCCGCAGGTTCCCGAGCACGTAGCCGGCGACTAACTTCCGCCACAAAAATTAAAAAATTTCCAACTGCCCCTGGAATTTCAGGGGCAGTTGCTTTTTAAGTAGGACAGGCTTCAGCCTATCTTCTTTTGCGTCCTACCAGTGGAATTCAACCGTCGACAGGCTGAAGCCTGTCCTACTTAAACGCTTGCAGTATCTTTTCTTTGCGTGCACACTTCCTGCGTTCTTTCATCCTGCAAAGCTGATTTCCAGGAGCCCTTCCGTGGATCGCGCTGCGGCCATTTCGGAATTGGTGATTGCAAACCGCGTAGTGGCGCACCTGAAGCTGGTCGATTCCTTTGGCCACGTAACAGTGCGCAATCCGGAAAATCCGCAAGGTTTTTTCATGTCCCGCGCACGCGCCCCGCGCCTCGTCACGAAAGAAGATATTCTCGAATTTGACTTGGACAGCGCACCCGTCGATCTGCGCGGATTAAAACCCTACTCCGAACGTTTCATTCACGGGTGCCTCTACAAATCGCGTCCTGACGTCATAGCCATCTGCCACAATCATGCACACGAATTGCTTCCGCTCGCCGTCACAAAAACAGTCATGCGGCCCGCCCTGCACTCGGCGGCGGTCATTGGTCACGTGGTGCCCGTGTGGGACATTCGCGACGAGTTTGGCGATACGAATATGCTGGTGACCTCGAACGAAATGGGCAACTCACTGGCCGCTGCTGTCGGCAAGGGAAAAGCCGCGCTGATGCGCGGGCACGGCAGCGTTGTTGTGGGTGCAAACATCCAGGATGCCGTGTTCACCACATTCTATCTGCGCCTGAACGCTGAAATCATGATCAAGGCGATGTCCATGGGCGAGACCATTACTTATCTTTCGCCGGGAGAAGTTGACCGCTCGGGCGAATTGCACAGCCAACCCGCCGCGCAAGGCCGCGCGTGGGAAGATTGGTGTTCGCAAGCGGGCATAGAATATCTGGCCTCGAAATAGGGGCCTGATTTGTGATTTAGTAGAGGACTGAAAGAGCCCTCTTCGTCCCGAAACGCATGGGACGAAGAGGCCTCTACGAAACCTTAAATGCTTGAGTCGCTTTGGTTTCGTAGAGGCCGGCCGCATTTTGGGCGGGCGACTTTTTGCATGTGCTTTTGATTTCCATGGAGAAATAATATTATCGCCGGCCGAAACGGCTTCGGTCCCATTCGCAACAACGCCGCTGGAGGAACGATGCCAGTAACGAATCGATGGTTGATGGCTCTTGCCGGCGTTTGCCTGCAAATGGCGCTGGGCGCGGCGTATGCGTGGAGCGTCTTTCGCATTCCTCTCGCCAAACAATTCGGCTGGACAATTTCCCAAATCACATTCACATTTTTGATCAGCTGGTTTTTTTTAGGCTGTGCAGCAGTCGTCGGCGGCCTGTGGATGAAGCGCAGCCAGCCGAAATTCGTGGCCATGACGGCGGGCTTGCTTTGGGGCGGCGGAGTTTTCCTCGCAAGTTTTTCCGCGAACAGATTGTGGTGGCTCTACCTCACATACGGTGTAATCGGCGGTATCGGCCTCGGAATGGGTTACGTGGTCCCCATAGCCGTCCTTGTAAAATGGTTTCCAGACCGGCGCGGCCTCATTACCGGAATTGCGGTCGCCGGATTTGGCGCAGGCTCGCTGTTTTCCGCGCCCGCCGCCGGATGGCTGATGCTGCGCGTTGGCTTGATGCCCACGTTCGCCTATCTCGGCGTGGCGTACGCGATCATCGCAATCACCGCCGGCTCGTTCATGAAAAATCCTCCCGTCGGATGGAAGCCCGAAGGCTGGGCTCCCTCGGCAACGCAAATTTCTCAGAGATGCGCACAAGACTTTACACTCGGGCAGGCGCTTGCCACCTGGCAGTGGTGGGCGATCAGCGGCCTGATGTCCATTAACACGATGGCCGGATTGTCGATCGTTTCCCAGGCATCTCCGATTTTTCAGGAACTCGGCAGTGCAAGCGTAAAAACTGCGGCAGGGCTCGTCGGGATTATCAGCATCGGCAATGGCGCAGGAAGAATTTTCTGGTCATATATTTCCGATCTGACGTCAAGAAAAACGGCGTATTTTGCGATGTACCTTGTCGAGGTGATTTTGTTCTGGAGCTATCACTCGATTCATTCGCTCACGATTCTCGCAGTCGCCACGTTCATTCTGGTGATGTGCTACGGTGGCGCGTACGGCATCACGCCCGCATTTGCCGCGGATTATTTTGGTCCCCGCGATGTCGGCTCCATTTTCGGATTGATGATGCTCCCCTGGGCCTTCGCCTCGGTTTTCGGTCCGTACGTTTTCGCTTACCTGCGCCAGATCAATGGAAATTACATGCAGGCCCTTACCTTTCTTGCCAGCTTGATGACCGCGGCTCTTATCCTTCCCATCCTTGTCCGCCCGCCGCGAACCAAGAGCGTGGCGAACGCAGCAGAAGCCCCAGAGCAATTCGCAGTGGAAGCGCTGCCGACGAATACGATTGACGATTAACCAGCGTAACTCTTAAAGCTTCGATTTAAATCTTGAAACCGCCCTCAGCAATAAACCGTATTTGCATTGAGTTCCCGGCATGAGTAAAATTCGCGCCAGGTAATCGGACCTTTCCGGCCCCATGCAGGGCCACATAAGCCGTTTTCTATCCCAACTAGATTTGCCCACCTTGAGAAACGGAGGAATGCAATGTCACTTAACCAGGACAAGCTGAATGAAATGCTCCATCGTGGCATAAATGATTTTGGCGCGACCTTCCACGCGGCCTTGGTAACAATTGGCGACAAGCTCGGGCTCTACAAAGGGCTGGCCGCCGGCGGGCCACAAACACCAGCGGAGCTTGCCAAGCGTACAGGAACAACGGAACGCTACGTTCGCGAATGGGGCGCGGCTCAGGCCGCGGGCGGATATGTTTCGCTCGATCCTTCCACAGGCCGCTACTTCCTGAGCGAGGAGCAGGCGTTTACGCTTGCCGATGAAAATAGTCCCGCGTTTCTTCCCGGCGCTTTTCAAGTTGCTCTCGCTGCAACCAAGGCCGTGCCCAGATTAATCGAAGCATTCCGCACCGGCGAAGGCATGGGTTGGCACGAGCACGACCACGAATTATTTCACGGTACGGAGAGATTTTTTCGCCCGGGCTATGCCGCGCATCTGGTCGCGGAATGGATTCCCGCGCTTACCGGTATCGAAGCTCGCCTGAAGCAAGGAGCGCGCGTGGCTGACGTTGGATGCGGGCATGGCGCGTCGACGGTGCTGATGGCGCAGGCATATCCGAAATCCACATTCGTAGGTTTCGACTATCACGATGGTTCGATCCAAACGGCCAGAGCGCGCGCCCGGGAAGCCGGCGTAATGGATCGCGTTGATTTTGAAGTGGCTCGCGCCAAGGATTACCCGGGAACGGGCTACGACCTCGTGACATTTTTCGACTGCCTGCACGATATGGGCGATCCCGTTGGCGCATCGCGCCACGTGTTGTCAACACTGTCGCGGGAAGGAAGCTGGATGATCGTCGAGCCATTCGCGAATGACCGCGTGGAAGATAATTTGAATCCGATCGGCCGCGTGTTTTATTCCGCTTCCACTTTGCTTTGCACTCCGGCATCGCTCTCCCAGGAAGTAGGGCTGGCTCTCGGCGCGCAAGCAGGCGAGAAACGCATGAAGGATGTGGTCACCTCCGGAGGATTCACTCGATTCCGCCGCGCCACGGAAACGCCATTTAACCTGATTTACGAAGCCCGCCCGTAATCGCACCGCCTTCGGTCTCGTAGCGCCCGCCCGTCTTTTCGGGCGGGCAGCCCTTTGTTTGTGCATCGCAACTTGACGCACGAGCTCCCAGTCTGCTTCACTGGATTTGCATCACGCTATGCATGACAATAGGACCGGATCGGGCATTCTCGCATCTAATCAAAAGAGGATCGAAAGCTGCGCATGTCGCAGATTTTCCTACGCAAATCTTATGGGCGAAGAAGAGAACGAGCAAAGATTGTTCAGTCTCACGGAAGCGGAGCAAGCGCGCCGCAAGGTCGAGCCGCTTTTAATTGACGCAATGCAAGGGCGCCGCGAAATGGGCGACCTCGAAGAAAGCCTGAGCGCCATCGCCAACCGCATTCAGATTATGGGCGGCGTTACGATTGACTACGATACCGCGGCGCGCCTGCGCGCGGACCTGAATCAAATCGTCGCCAAGGTGAAGGACGCTCTCGATCAGATTCAGGCGACCGGATGCATTGTGAAGGATCTCGATTCCGGCCTCGTAGATTTTCCGTCCGTGATTAAAAATGAAGAAGTTTATCTTTGCTGGCGATTGGGAGAAGACCGCATACGTTTCTACCACCGCCAGGATGAAGGTTTTTCCGGCCGCAAGCCAATCGATCCTGAAGATACCGGCCCACGCCACCCCATCCAATAATTTAAATCAAAATAATCTGCGTGCGGCCGCACTCCGCGCGAAGCGCACGTGCTGTAGCCCGCGTCTCTTGCCCTGAGAGATCGCGAAGGGTCAGTGGCGGGCTACAGCTGTTGAATCAAGCAATCAATCGTTCAGAAAAATGAAAAGCTCAAGGATTGGTCCGGTGTTAGAATGCGGCCCTGTCTAGAATTGGGTTGCGGTTGTAGTGCGTCCTTCGGCCTTCGCAGGCCTAAATTGCGGAAAACGAAAAAGGAGCTTTTGACAATGTCGAGTAGCAAAAACTTTTTCATGAAATCGACAAAAATTCGCCTCGGATTTGGATTGTTGGCAGGCATTCTTTCCGTTGCGCCCGCGGGATACGCGCAATATCCAACGACATTCCAGATTACCAAGGATGGCACGACCGTAATGCTCGAAGACTATGCGAACCCTCCGCTTTCAAGCGCGACGCATGGCGGTGACACCGCCACCGAGATCAATTTCAAGGGACAGTTGGGACGCGTGACTGCATTGCGCGCTGAGCCTGCCAACGCGCCACTCTCTGCTTCACGCATTTTTGTCGACGATCAAAACGGCACGCTCTACATCATGGACACCGCGACCAAAAAATTTACCCCCTACCTGAAATTTAAGGATATTTTCCCCAATTTTGCTTCGGACAAAGGAAACGCTTCCGGAATCGTATCGATCACGTTTGATCCCGGCTACGCAAAGAACGGAAAATTTTATACCGTGCACGTGGAAAATCCTGTGTTGTCCGCAAACGCGACTCCTGTAAACACCTCGACGCCGACCTTGAATCTCACTGGCTATTCGACTACTCCCACGGTCAATCCGCCTTCGGGCCCCGTTCATCTGGAATCCGTGATCGTCGAATGGACCGACACCAACATTCGCAACGCCACCTTTGAAGGTTCCGCGCGGGAACTTCTGCGCATCGGATTCGATCGCAACCATCCGACCGACGACACGATTTTCAATCCTCTGGCCAAGCCCGGCAGCCCCGACTACGGAAATCTTTACATCGGTGTGGGCGATGGCGCGCAGGGAGAAACTCCCGGTCCCACGCACACCATTCCGCAGCGACTTGATACTCTGCTTGGAAAAATTTTGCGAATCACGCCGGACATGAATCTCCACCCGCAGGACATGCTCAGTCCCAACGGCCGCTACCGCATTCCTTCCACCGGGCCGGACCCGAATCCATTTGTGAAAGTAGCTGGCGCGCGCGGCGAGGTTTTCGCCTACGGATTGCGACATCCGCACCGTTTCGATTGGGACACCACGACCAGGACTTTCCTCGTGATCGATATCGGCCTGCATTATTGGGAAGAAATTAACATCGTTGCTAAGGGCGCCAACTACGGCTACCCGGAGCGCGAGGGCAACGAACAATTGTTTGTGGAAAGCGCGGGCAAGACGGGCAGCTTGATGACTCCGCCCGTTGCGTTTCCGGATCGCGACCTTCTGAAAGTCGAAGGCATCGACGAGCCCGTGATTCCCATTTACCCCGCCGCCGTTTACAGCCACTGGGAAGGCGATTCCATTGGCAGCGGTTTCGTGTATCGCGGGAAGTTAATGCCGCAAATGCGCGGGAAATTTATTTTCAATGATATGACCACCGGGCGAATTTTTTATACCGACCTCAACGAAATGCTCGCCACTCGTGGCCAGCGCAATCATCAGGCGCCCATTCACGAACTGCAGGTGATGTACAAAAATCCGAATGACCCAAGCCAGCCCGCCGCCAAGAAGCGCATGTTTGACATCATTGCGCAGACCTATGTCC
This sequence comes from Saccharimonadales bacterium (SeqCode), assembly GCA_035486415.1. Lineage (GTDB taxonomy): Bacteria > Acidobacteriota > Terriglobia > Acidiferrales > UBA7541 > Palsa-360. Next base: position 2,164 of record DATHNC010000096.1, on the reverse strand, counting down.
AAAAGGGAGGAACGCCAACTCCGGATCATGCGCTCCCCGGGGCCGCCGGAGCCACAACCGGATGGCGCGACGACGATCACAAGCAGCCCAAAGCCGACATGGACGGAGTCCCATACACAGGCGGCCGCGCCGATGTTCGCATCGCCCTGGGCGGCGATGGCGAAATCTACGTTCTCAGCAAGTCCGACGGCATGATCCGAAAGATGACTTCGGTCGTCACCCCGCCCCCCGCCGCAAAATAATTAAGCGGCCCAAGCGTGAACCCAAAAACGTGCGCCAAGCGAAACCGCAAAGCGCACGTTTTTGTAGCGCCGGCGTCCCGCCGGCAGTTTTCCATCACCCCAAAACCAAGTCTCGCCCCGCGAAGCCGAAAATCACAATCCCGTACGCTCTTCCATGGTGTAATTTCGCGCGCCAAAACCGAACATATCTCCCAGCGAATAAAGGCTTTATATTGCATGGCACCCGTTAACGAAACGAAACATCTCCCCCGTCTCCGTGCAACCACTGCACAAAAATAGTATCCTATTATCGTGGGCGCATACTTATTGCTTCATGGCGTTATAGTTTTTCTTGGTTTTCTGGCCGTCATCGCAGGACTTTTTCTGGCATTTCTTTCGCAGCGCTATTGGTTTGCGCGAGCTTGGAAATTTGCCGGGCGCATTCACGATCCGGTTGCGCGCAAGAGAGTCCGCGGTGCGCTGATCGCGCTTGTGTCATTTGTCGCTCTGTTGGCGCTTGCCGCTGCCACCCGGAACATGCGGGGCGTAGTTTCCCGGGGTTCTTGGTGGACTGGATTTTTTGGTTTCTGGCTTACAAGTTCCATTTTTTCCTACCTGTTCATCAAGATTATTGCGGCCGCCGAATGGTTGTGGAAGCTTGTGCGACGGCCCGCTGCTGAAGAGCGCCAGTCCGCCGGAGTAGTTCCCAGTTCAGGTCTCGCCGTGGCGGGTGCACACGACGAACACATCGATCATTCGCGCCGATATTTCTTCCAGGCTGCCGGAGTCATCGCGGGCGCAGTGCCGTTCGTGAGCGCCGCCTACGGATTTGTGGCTGAGAGGCTTCAATTTTCCGTGCGCGAAGTCGAAATTCCAATCGCCAATCTTCCGCCCGCGCTCGATGGCATGCGCATCACGCAGCTCAGCGATATTCACATTGGCTCCTACATGCCCACGGCGCAGGTGCGACGCGCGGTCGGCATGGCGAATGAATTGAAGGGCGATTTAACCGTCGTTACGGGCGATTTTATTACCGGGAAATCGGATCCGCTCGAAGAATGCATCACGGAACTTTCACAGTTACGCGCGCCGCTCGGCGTGTGGGGCTGCAATGGAAATCATGAAATTTACGCTCAAGCCGAAGAAAAATCCGCAGAGCTTTTTCAGCGATTCGGTATGAAGTTGCTGCGCCTCGAAAATGCTGAACTTCGCTGGCAGGGAAGCGCGTTCAATCTGATTGGAGTGGACTACCAACGCCAACGTGACACGGAAGGGAGACATCCTCCCATGCTGTTTGGCGTGGACCGACTCGTCCGTCGCGACATTCCCAACATTCTGCTTTCGCACAATCCGAATTCGTTTCGCAAAGCCGCAGAATTGGGCATCGAACTTTCGCTCGCCGGTCACACGCACGGCGGCCAGGTGAAAGTGGAAATCCTCGATCATCGCTGGAGTCCCGCGCAATTCCTGACGCCGTACGTCGCAGGCCTTTACCGCCGCCCACTTCTGGCCCCGGCAAATACAGGCGACGCCGCGGATTCCAGCGGCCCTGCCATTACCGCCACCGATCTGCATTGCTCCAGCGCCATCTACGTCAATCGCGGCCTCGGCACAATTGGCGCCCCAGTGCGCCTGGGCGTCCCTCCAGAAATCACCCTAATCACTCTTCGTCGCGCGGTTTAAGTAGGACAGGCTTCAGCCTGTCTGGTTTTGAAGTTTGTCAGTTTGCCAAAATTCAAAAATTTCAAAATCAAAAGAAGACAGGCTGAAGCCTGTCCTACTGGATTTGCACCTGACACTTTTGTTGCCGCGCACGCGCACCGGTGCGATAATTCGGGCTTACACAAGAGAGACGCTCCGCGAGTGGAGACTCTTCAGGGGGAACGCGATGGGAGTGCGAGATGCTTGGGTGGAGAAAAGACTGAAGGAAACGGCGGCGGCGA
>DATHNC010000095.1:0-7488 GCA_035486415.1 Saccharimonadales bacterium (SeqCode) | reverse complement strand
TTTTAATTTGCGCGCAAGTTTTGCGGTTGCGGCGTCATCATTTTTCCAGTCATCGTATTTGGCCCACGCGTTGAAGTGCCAGTTGGTGGCGGCGGATTCGCCTTTGGCGCTGCGCACGAAGATGGGGCCGAAATCGCGAATCCATCCGCGGTTGGTGGGCACCTGGAAAAAATCGACGGCGGAGAGATATGCGCCTGCGGATTTTAGAGTGCGAACAGCTGCGCGCTCCATCGCCGCATCTTTTACCAAGATGCGCACGCGCTCCACTTGAGAGAGGTGGCGGACGATGTCCGCGTACACCCAGGGAATGGACGCAAATTTTCCGGGCCAGTCGGTTTTTTCGTGCGGCCAGGCGAGCCACGTGGCCGTGTGCGGGTCCCATTCGGCGGGCATGCGGTAGCCGAGAGAGAAGGGTACGGCCTCTTGTTGGGCCGCACTGTTGTGAATCTTTTTAGATTTTCTGTGGGTAAGTTTCACTCGTTCCATCGCTTGAGAATCGGGGAGTAGGCGTCGATGCGGCGGTCACGCAGGAAGGGCCAGTTGCGGCGTGTTTCTTCGCTCAGTTTGGGATCGCATTCGACAATTAAAATTTCTTCCTTGTCCGTGGAGCCTTCGGAGAGCACGCGGCCGAAGGGATCTGAAACGAAAGAATGTCCCCAGAATTCGAGGCCGCTTTCGGGAGAGCCTTCAAAGCCGACGCGGTTTACGGCCGCGACGAACACGCCATTCGCGATGGCGTGCGAGCGCTGAATGGTACGCCATGCGTCGAGTTGCGCCGCGCCGAATTCCTGCTTTTCCGACGGATGCCAGCCAATCGCGGTGGGATAGAAAAGAATGTCCGCGCCGCCCAGTGCCGAAAGGCGCGCCGCTTCCGGATACCACTGATCCCAGCAGACGAGCACGCCGATGCGGCCGTAGCGCGTGTCAAAATTGAGAAAGCCCAGGTCGCCCGGAGTGAAATAAAATTTTTCGTAGTAGAGCGGATCGTCCGGAATGTGCATCTTGCGATATTTTCCGAGCAGCGATCCGTCCGCGTCCAGGATTACGGCCGTGTTGTGATAGATGCCCGCTGCGCGGCGCTCGAAAAGGGAACCGACGATTACGATTTTCAAGTCGCGCGCGAGTTTTGCCAGCGCCTCGGATGATGGGCCGGGGATTGGCTCGGCAAAGTCGAATAGATCGGCGTTTTCTTCGCGGCAGAAATATTGCGAGCGGAAAAGTTCTTGCGTGCAGACGATTTGCGCGCCGCGCGCTGCCGCCTCGCGTGCGCGTGCTTCTACTTTGGCAAGGTTTTCCCCCGGATCGAGGGAGCAGCTCATCTGAATGAGTCCAACTTTAAATTTTTGTGTCACGCAAGAATCATAGCATTAACTGTTTCGATTGGAAGGGGCGAGGTTGCTGCTATAAGTTCGGAGTACAGGATTTCCGTGGGGAATTGGCAGGTAAGTGTAAGTATCAAGTTACGCTGGCATCTAAACCCGCACCCTTTGAAGGACGCAAAGGGTGCGGCACCCTCGCACCCGGCAGATTGTTTTTTATTCACAGAATTGGGTCGTGATGCCGTGAAAGTAGTGGTGGATACGCGTCCGGCAGGTCGATAGGAATAGATGGCGGAGGTATTGGCTCAGCCACCTTATGCAAGACAATGTCAACATTTTCCGAGACGGAATCATTTTCCACTTTTTCAACGACAAGCTGTGAATCAAACATTCCAAACTGGCCATAACCCTCAAAATCCGGTCTTGCGGTTGGACTTCGACGTTGGTGTGCTTTGTGAATCTTGCTGGATACACTATCGATTCTTCCGATAAATGTCGCCGTCACTCTCTGTTCGTAGCGGATGTTCTCTAAATGAGAATTTATTTTGGCTGCGGAAGTCAACAATTTCTCAAACTCATCAAAGTCGGAATCGCGGACGAGTGTCACCTTTATCGGCGGGACCCGGCTGCGCTTATAGTTTGTGGCACGGGGGGTTGCTGGACCATCGAGAAGATAAACCAATCCTGTCAGAGTTGAGCCAGCATAAGTGAACCATATTGCTGCAGGGCAACCCTCGTCGCCGATTGTTGAATACTCAAAAGAGACCTGAACGTACCCACGAATACGCACTAACTTGTTGTCGTATTGTGCGGGGTCATTGGCTATTGCACACACGGTAGTTTCAAGAGGTTTAATTTGGTTCTGCCGGCGAGAACCCTGCGCAAATGAGGATGGGTTGCAGATCCATGAACAAACAATTGCCGCAAAAAGGCTGGCATGAATGTGATTCACGGTTAAGGCCTCTTACGCTATTTTCTGAATCAGCGACCGGGGATACCTACAGTTTAGACACCGATGAACCCAAGTGGGTGCCCACATAAATTGTGTCTGACTCGACTGGCGTGAATTCCCAGCACCAAGCGACGATTCTTAGGTTCTAGTTGTTGCAAGCCATCAGCGAAGCAAGTGTGATGAATATACAGCGTGGTTCATTCTGAATTCGGCTAGCAAGAAGAGGGTAGCTCAGTCGTCTTCGCCGATCATGAGGGCGGCGGCCAGGACGGTGGTCCACAGGCCGCGCTTATCGCCTACGGCGGACTGGGTGATGTTCATGGTGCGGACGATTTTATTAGAGATTCGGTAAACTTCTTTTTTCTCGTCCCAGGATAGATCGGGGTCGAATTCCACGTTGAGCGTGGTGGCTAACATTTCGGCGGCGAGTTCTTCGGTGTATTCGCCGGCGACCTCTTCGGTTTCGCCGAAGGAGTGGTGCTCGGACAAATAGCCGTACATGGATTTATCGGCGGGGAGAGCCAGGCCGATACCCGCGGCGATCAGGCGATGCGCCTCGCGCGTGGAATTTTCGCTAATGACCGTAAACGCGACCTGCCCGGGCTTCAAGTGCTTGAGGCCCTCGGCGCGCGAGATCAGCTTGCAATTGGGAGGGAAGATGGAAGACACTCGCACAATGTTGCACGCGGCAATGCCCGCGCTGCGCAATGCCAGCTCAAAGCTGGAAAGCCGTTCTCGATGTTTGCCAACACCTTTTGTCAGGTAAATCTTCTTCGCGACGAACGCCATGAGGGTGCGGGAGTGCGCTGCCTCCTACTACAAAATGACTTCCGGAAAAATTTTATCACTGTTTCGTGCGTGCGGAAAAGTAACAAGAACAGACATCTGTGTCAATTACTTTCCCCACTGAAGAGCAAGATTTCAGGGAGCTTGCGGTTGTTGAAGGGGCATGAGAGTGGTTTTCGGATGAAAAAGCGCGATTTGGCGTTACTCCAGTTAGAAAATTGCAATTTTGAGGAAAATTTGTGCTTGCATTGTGAAAGTTTGAAGGTCGGGAATTCAAACGTTGAAAATTTCAATCGCGGAAATGCCCACCTGAAGGTGGGCGCTACCAAAGCTTTCGGACCGTTAGTCTAGCTTGCAGAGTTTCAGGAATCGATCGAGCGTGGGGGATAGGGAAATCAGTTTGCGCAAATCTTTCTGCGTGAAATCAGGGCCTGTTTGCGAAAGGGAAACTGCCTTGCGGGAAATTTGAACGACCCCGTGGACACGCGCTCCGTCCATGATCGGCGCGCTCATAATTTTTTGGATGAGTTCGCTCGAATTGCGGCCCAAAGGGACGGCTTCAAAAAAATTGGCATGGCGCGCTGTGCTGAAATTGTTGGCGAGTTCCGGTTTTCTTTCCCGCGCGGTGCGCGAGGCGAGCGCGGTGGTGCTGGTGAGCGGAATCGTGCCGACGGGGCCCAGCTTTTCCGGGAAAACAAACTTCAGGCTCTTGAACTTGGGAATAATTTTCAGGACGGCGACTTCATCGGTTTTTACGTCAAAAAGTTTTCCGAGAATTTCCGCCATTTTAAGCAGTGCATCGGAATCGGGTGGTGCGCCGCTTGTTTCCAAACTTTCGACTAATACATCCAGTTCCGCAACCTGCAATTCGAGCATGACGTGTCCCCCGTGTCTTTATCGAGGTCAATTATATCCGATGGGCGCGCAGGGAAATTCCAAGTGTTCTGGATCGTGTGGCCAATCCTATATCATCTATCATCGCCATTGAAAAACCGGCAGGAATTACCTATACTGAAATTTCTAGTTCATCGGAGCCGGAATGTCAGCGATCGAAGTGGATTTTCGACATCGCCTAATTTTCCCACGGGCCTATCCCTTCAAGAAGATTCAGAAATTGCCATAGTATTTTAGATGGCTCCAAGCAGGGAGGCACAGGGTGTGCCGGTACGAGCAGGGTGCGTCAGCAGGAGACGGCTAAAAGCCATGGAAATAAATTCAGGAGTGCAGCAATGACAGATACTACTGCGGATACAAAAGCGGCGCCCAATCGTCTTTTGCTCCTTTGGAGCAGCGTGATCGGCAAAAAAGTTGTCATGGCCGTGACCGGGGCGGTGTTGGTCCTTTTTGTGATTTCGCACATGGTGGGGAACCTCAAAATATTTTCCGGCGCGGAAGAAATCAACGCGTATTCGCGCTTCCTGCGCACGGTTGCAATGCCCGAGCTTGGATACGGGCAACTTCTGTGGATTGTGCGTGGCATTTTGTTGCTTAGCGTGATTCTGCACATTGTTGCGGCCACGCAACTTACGATCATGAATCGCGAGGCGCGTCCTGTGGGTTACGGCACGAAAAAGAACGTGGAAACCACCTGGGGCGCATTGACTATGCGCTGGGGTGGCGTGCTGCTGGCGATTTTTATCGTGTTCCATCTGTTTCACCTGACGGGCGGCGTGGTTGGATTTCAGCCAGGGCAGTTTGAACATTTGGCTGTGTATCAAAACGTGGTTGCCGCTTTTTCGGTAGTGCCTATTTCTTTGTTTTACATTATCGCGATGGGCGCGCTGTGCCTGCATCTCGATCATGGGATCTGGAGCGGGCTGCAGACTTTGGGCTGGGTTAATCTGACCAACACGAAGATGCTGCGAGCCATTTCCAGAGTGATTGCATTGGTTATTTTTGCTGGATTTATCTCGGTGCCGATATCGGTGCTTGCGGGCTGGGTGCGCTGAGAGTAGCGGCACGACGTAACGTGTAGGGGCACGACATGTCGTGCCCCCACACGTTACGTCGCGCCGCTACAATTGCGACACCGCCACACTGGAGAGAAATGCTCGATTCACATATTCCGTCCGGACCAATTGAACAAAAGTGGGAAAAATCCCGCTTTGAAATGAAGCTTGTCAATCCGGCCAATCGCCGAAAGCACACGGTGATTATCGTGGGCTCGGGACTCGCGGGCGCATCGGCGGCCGCGTCGCTGGGGCAGCAGGGCTATAACGTGCACTGCTTCTGCTTCCAGGATAGCCCGCGCCGCGCTCACTCGATCGCAGCGCAGGGCGGCATCAATGCGGCAAAAAATTACCGCAACGACGGCGACAGCATTCACCGCCTGTTTTACGACACAGTGAAGGGCGGAGATTTTCGCGCGCGCGAGGCCAATGTGTTTCGGCTTGCGCAGATCAGCGTGAATATTATCGACCAGTGTGTGGCGCAGGGCGTACCGTTTGCGCGTGAATACGGCGGATTGCTGGACACGCGCTCGTTCGGCGGAGTGCAGGTTTCGCGGACATTTTATGCGCGAGGGCAGACGGGGCAGCAGCTTCTGCTGGGCGCGTACCAGGGACTTGAAGAGCAAATCGCCAGCGGCAGTGTGAAGATGCACACGCGCTGCGAGATGCTCGACGTTGTGGTGATCAATGGCAGGGCTCGCGGTATAGTGACACGCAATCTTTTGACCGGCGAGATTGAAACTTTCGCAGCGGATTGCGTGGTTTTGGGCACGGGCGGCTACGGCAACGTTTTTTATCTGTCCACCAACGCCAAGGGCTGCAATACCACGGCGATCTGGCGCGCACACCGGCGCGGCGCTTTCTTTGGCAATCCTTGCTTCACGCAGATTCACCCCACCTGCATTCCAGTGAGCAACGAAAACCAGTCCAAACTTACGCTGATGTCCGAATCTCTCCGAAATGACGGGCGTGTCTGGGTCCCGAAGAAAGCCGGAGATACCAGGCCCGCGTCGCAAATTCCTGAAGAAGAGCGCGACTATTACCTGGAGCGGCGCTATCCGAGCTTCGGCAACCTCGTTCCACGCGACGTCGCTTCGCGCAACGCCAAGGAAGTGTGCGACGAAGGGCGTGGCGTCGGGCCGGGCGGCATGGGAGTTTATCTGGATTTCGCGGACGCCATTCGCCGCATGGGCGAGCCGGTCGTTCGCGAAAAGTACGGAAACCTCTTTGACATGTATGAAGAAATCACCGGCGAAAATGCGTATAAGGTTCCGATGCGCATTTATCCCGCGGTCCACTACACGATGGGCGGCCTGTGGGTCGATTATCAGCTGATGTCGACGATTCCTGGCTTGTTTGTTGCCGGGGAAGCGAATTTTTCCGATCATGGCGCCAATCGCCTGGGCGCGAGCGCGCTGATGCAAGGGCTTGCGGACGGGTACTTCATCCTGCCGTACACGATTCCAAACTATATTGCTTCGAACTCGCTGGAAAAGGTCGACACGTCGCACCCGGAATTCGAAGTGGTGAAGAACGAAGTCAACCAGCGCATTAACCGGCTGCTGAGCATCAACGGCAGCAGAACAGTCGATTCCTTCCACAAGGAGCTCGGCAAACTGGTTTGGGGGAATTGCGGAATGGCTCGCTCGGCGGAAGGGTTGCGGGAAAACCTGGTAAAAATTCCGCAATTGCGCGAGGAATTCTGGAACAACCTGAAAATTATTGGCACGGGAGCGGAACTCAACCAGTCTCTCGAAAAGGCCGGACGCGTGGCGGATTTCCTGGAGCTTGGCGAACTGATGTGCCTCGACGCGCTGGAGCGGGAAGAATCCTGCGGCGGGCATTTCCGGGTGGAGAGCCAGACGCCGGATGGAGAAGCATTGCGAGACGACGACCGGTTTTCGTTCGTGTCGGCATGGGAATGGAAGGGAGAAGGCGATCAGTGGGAATTGCATAGAGAGCCGCTGACCTTCGAGCACGTTCACCTTGCCCAGAGGAGCTACAAGTAGCCCATGAACCTCACAATTAAAGTTTGGCGGCAGCAGGATACGAAGTCGGCAGGGAAGTTTATGACTTATCCGGTGCAGAACGTCACGCCCGATATGTCGTTTCTCGAGATGCTGGACTTGCTCAATGAAAATCTGCAGGCGAAGGGTGAAGCTCCTGTGGCGTTCGATCACGATTGCCGCGAGGGAATTTGCGGCATGTGCGGGTTCCTGATCAACGGAGTGGCGCATGGCGGGCATCGCGGCACGACGGTGTGCCAGCTTTCCATGAGATTGTTCAAGGATGGTGATTCGCTGACGCTGGAACCGTGGCGCGCAAAAGCATTTCCCGTGCTGCGCGATTTGGCCGTCGATCGCTCTGCGTTTGACCGCATCATCCAGGCAGGCGGCTTCATTACCGTGCCGACGGGCGTTGCGCCTGACGCGCGGGCCGTGCTTGTGCCCAAGGAAGCGGCGGATCGCGCGATGGACGCGGC
>DATHNC010000094.1:0-43858 GCA_035486415.1 Saccharimonadales bacterium (SeqCode) | reverse complement strand
TTTTAATTTGTCCATACTGATTTAAACGAGTCGATCGTTGCCCCGCCAGGATATCTTTAGTATATGATTCTCAACATGGCCTCGGCAGGACAACAACCCGAGCCGTTGAATATTCAGCTTCTTGTCGATTCAATCCCTGCGCTGATTCACACAGCCATGCCTGATGGCTCCCTCGATTACTTCAATAAACCTTGGTTGGATTATCTCGGCGCCACGCTTGACGATGTAGCCGGATGGAAGTGGACGGCTGTCGTTCATCCTGAAGACGTCGACGGGATTGTTGCTCAGTGGCGAGCGTGCCTTGCGACTGGGGAAATCTTCGAGTACGAAACGCGCGTGCGTAGAGCAGACGGAAAATACCGCTGGATGTTCCATCGGAAAGTTCCGCTTCGCGACGCAAGCGGCTACATCGTCAAGTGGTATGGATCGAGCCTCGATATTGACGAGCGCAAAACGGCCAGCGAACAGCTCCGCCGCAACGCCGAAGACCTTCAAAGAAGCGAGTTTTATCTTGCCGAAGGGCAGCGTCTTGCCCACATGGGAAGCTGGGCCTTCGATCTCGACGGCTTCTACTATTGGTCTCCCGAATTATTTCGGATGCACGGACTCGATCCGGCTAGCAAACCGCCTAGTATTCAGGAATACCTGGATCTTGTTCACTCGCACGATCGCGAGTCCATGGCAGACGTAATCAAGGGAGTCTTAGCGAAAGCTACGACCTTCGATGCTACAAAGCGAATTGTTCGTCCCAACGGTGAGGTCCGCTACATTCGCTGCGTCGGTGCTCCGGCTATCGAAAACCGAAGCCCTAAAAAGTACGTCGGCAGCGCCTTAGACGTTACAGAGCACGAACTCCTGACCCAGGAACTTCGCCGCCGCGAAGCGTACATGACAGAAGCCCAAAGACTCAGTCACACAGGCAGCTTCGGGTGGAGACCAGATACCGGAGAGATTGTCTGGTCAGACGAAACCTACAGGATTTTCGAATTTGACCCTGCTGAGAGACCAACCATAAGCGTGCTGTTGCAATGCACACATCCGCAGGATAGGGCGCTTGTACAACAGGTTATCGAACGCGCATCCCAGACCGGCACGGATTTCGAACACGAGTATCGTCTGCTTCTGTCGAGCGGATCAATTAAGCACGTCCGCGCACTTGCCAAGGCATTTCACGATGCATCTGGCAACATCGAGTTTATCGGGGCGGTGACTGACATCACCGAGCGCAAGTCTGCCGAGAAGGCTCTCCGGAGCAGTGAAGCATACTTGGCGGAAGCGCAGAGACTTAGCCACACAGGCAGTTGGGCATGGAGTCCCGACACCGATGTCAGGTATTGGTCGGAAGAATGCTACCGCGTTCTGGGTTTTGATCCACGGGATGGTGTGCCCCGGACGGAAGAACTCATTCAGCGAATTCATCCCGACGATCAGCCGTCGTTCCGGGAATCTGCCAACAGGACCAAGCATAACAAATTTGACGAAGTAGTAGATTATCGCATTGTGCATCCGAGCGGCGACGTCAAGGACATTCACAGCATCGGGCACCCTGTTTTCAGCGCGGGTGGCGATCTCCTTGAGTACACCGGTACTGTAATCGACGTCACGGAGCGTAAACGAGCAGTGGAGGAACTGCGCAGTAGTGAAATGGAGCTCCGTCAGATGTTGGACCTCTCGCCACAACAGGTAGCGGTATTTGGACCCAGGGGCGAACGTCTTTATGCCAACCGCGTTGCTCTTGATTACCTCGGGAATAATCTTGAAGAATGGCGGCAAACCACCGGAACCTTTTTTTCCAGTCCCGGATTGTTTATTCATCCCGACGACCGGGAACGCGTGGCGCGCGCTTATTCCGATAATACTCGTTCCAGTGGGTCCGCTTACGAGCTGGAGTTGCGGTTACGGGGAGCGGATGGTAATTTTCGCTGGTTCTTGAGTCGTTTTAATCCATTGCGCGACGAACACGGACAGATTACACGGTGGTATGTTACCGGGACAGATATAGACGATCGCAAGCAGGCAGAAGACAGGCTTCGACGAGAAAACGTTGCCCTGCGCGAAGAAATCGATAAAGCCTCGATGTTCGAGGAGATTGTTGGAACCTCTCCGGCTTTGCAAACTGTGCTCTCACTTATTTCCAAAGTTGCGCGTAGCAATTCTACAGTCCTCATTACTGGCGAGACAGGAACAGGAAAAGAGCTTGTTGCGCGCGCCATCCACCGACGATCAAATCGCAGCGGGCGTGCCTTTATCAGCGTGAACTGCGCTGCTATCCCGCGCGAACTCATCGCCTCGGAATTGTTCGGACACGAGAAGGGCGCGTTTACGGGCGCAACCCAGCAGCGCCTCGGCAGGTTTGAATTAGCTAACGGCGGCACGCTCTTCCTGGACGAGGTCGGAGAACTTCCAGCTGAGACCCAAATTGCCCTCCTGCGTGTTTTGCAGGAGCATGAGTTTGAACGCGTCGGCGGTACGCGCCCCATCCGCGCTGACGTCCGGGTGATCGCCGCGACGAACCGTGACTTACAGACTGCGATCAGTGCTGGATCGTTCCGCAGCGATTTGTTTTACCGCCTGAATGTCTTCCCTATTGAAATTCCTCCTCTTCGAGAACGGAAAGAGGACATTCGCCTGCTACTTGAATATTTTATCGATCGCTATGCCCGGAATGCCGGTAAAAATATTACGACGGTCGACAAGAAAACACTCCGATTGCTCGAGTCGTACCCTTGGCCCGGAAACATACGCGAATTACAGAACGTCATCGAACGATCCGTCATCGTGTGCGAGACACCCAATTTTTCGGTGGATGAGAGCTGGCTGTCCCGCCAGCCACCCGAAAGGAAAACGGAAACCCACCTTTATCTCTCGGAGAAGGTAGCATCTCAAGAAAAAGAAATGATCGAAGCAGCTCTGCGAGAATGCCAAGGACGGGTATACGGTCCGTCCGGCGCAGCCACTAAACTAGGAATTGCCCGCTCTACGTTGGAATCGAAGATTAAATCCCTCAAAATTAATAAGAATCGCTTCAGGGCTTAGCCGAGAACATGAGAGCTCTCGGCTAATATTTCGTTACATCATGACTCCTCCTGACTCCAAACTTCAAGGACATGACTGCCTGGATTAAATTTCTCTGTATTGCAACCTCATGACGATTGCTCTGCCCGGAGTCTCGCCAATTGACGAATACTCGGGCGTCTCTCCTCTCACTAAAACTTGTTTTTTCATTGAATTATGAATGGAGACAGGATTGCCTTCTCCTAGTCGAGTCTCATTCAAACATGGCTAGTGGCAATGAGACTTAGGGAACCGAAAGCCATTAGTTACGTTGATTAATGGAGAGGCTTATGTCAATAACAGCAGCAAAATTGTTCAAAAATGCGGAGCTGGACACGCAAATGCGGAGTTCCATGTCGCGTCATTTCGAGGAGGAATTGCGGCAGCGAGTGGTTGGACAGAGTGAGGCTGTGCATGCGCTCGTCGATCTTTATGAGGTTTTTTCTGCGGGCCTACATTCTGCTGGCCGCCCCGTGGGAAACTTTCTATTTCTAGGACCGACCGGTTCAGGAAAAACGCGCACGGTCGAAGCCGCCGCTGAAATTTTGTTCGGAGACAGCCGGGCGGTGATCAAAGTGGACTGCGCGGAATTCCAGCATTCTCACGAAATCGCAAAATTGATTGGTTCGCCGCCGGGGTATCTGGGACACCGCGAGACACACCCGCTCATTACTCAGGAGGCGCTGGCCGCAAGTCATCGCGAACACCTCAAGCTGAGTTTTCTGTTGTTTGACGAAATTGAGAAAGCGAGCGACTCGCTGTGGCAGCTACTGCTCGGAATACTCGATAAAGCAACGCTGACGCTGGGCGATAACAGGCGAGTGGATTTGTCGCAGACGGTGATCTTCCTGACCTCGAATTTGGGAAGCAGCCAGATCGCCGAACTATTGCAAGGAGGGATGGGATTCATTCAGCCGAGTGACAAGGCGACAGCGGGATTGAACGGGAAGGTTGAGAGGACCGCAGTGGAGGCAGCAAGACGGAAGTTCTCACCGGAGTTCATGAATCGGCTTGATAAGGTTGTCGTGTTTCATCCGCTGAAGCGCGCTGAGCTTGAAGAAGTGCTTGAGATCGAACTTGGGCAAGTACAGAGGCGCATTCTGGACTCTACAACGCGGCCCTTTTTCATTCGAATCACGAACGAAGGCCGGGAGTTCCTTCTTCAGGAAGGAACGGACGAGAGGTACGGGGCTCGCCACTTGAAGCGCGCCATCGAGCGGAACGTCGTTTCCGCACTCTCCCGGCTCATGTCCACAGGGCAACTGCACCAGGGCGACATACTGCTCATCGATTGGCATCGTGGCGAAGAAGGGCTTGTTTTCTCGAAAGATACGGAAAAGCGCTCTTCCAGCGCAAGGATTGACTTCGCCGTTCCGAACTCAGGGCAGTTGATGACTGCGGAGGTTCGAATTTAAGTGGTGTCCTCCACCATCCCGAAAAGTCCCAGCACTCAGAAACAGGAGAATAACATGAGCACAGCATCAAACCTGGTGAACCAAATTACTCAATATCCCGAAAGTTCGTCGATGAATGGCGCTCTCTACCGTGGTGATGTCCAGACTACGCGTAAGCCTGAACGCACGGAATCCTCGTTCCTGGACACGATCGTGGGGCGTCGTGGCAGCCTGCGCTCGATTCTCAACCAGTTGGAGGCCGTGGCCGACACAAGCGCTACTGTGCTGATTACAGGAGAGACTGGCACAGGCAAGGAAGTCATCGCGCGAGCGATTCACGAACTCAGCTCCCGTCGAAATCGAAATCTGGTTAAGCTGAACTGCGCGGCGATGCCGGCGGGCCTGCTGGAAAGCGAGCTCTTCGGGCACGAACGTGGAGCATTTACGGGCGCCGTCAATTCTCATGTCGGGCGCTTCGCGATGGCAGATCGAGGCACTCTCTTCCTCGATGAAATTGGTGACATGCCGTTGGAGCTTCAACCCAAGATGCTTCGTGTGCTCCAGGAGCGTGAGTTTGAGGCAGTAGGCAGTACGCGTACAACACGAGTCGATGTTCGCGTCGTTGCTGCAACGAACCAGGACCTGAAACAAATGGTTCGCGAACGCGAATTCCGCGAAGATTTGTACTATCGCCTGAATGCTTTTCCGATTTATCTTCCGCCGCTGCGCGAAAGGAAAGCCGATATCCCCGCGCTCGTGGAGCATTTCGTTCGACAGTCCGCGGATTCCATGGACAAAACAATCGATACGATCCCGGAGGAAACCATGCGCGCCCTGGTTCGCCACCATTGGCCGGGTAACATTCGAGAACTGCAAAACTATATCGCGCGCGGCGTCATTCTCTCGAGTGATGGCGTCTTTGAACCAGGACCGCTCGAGAGACTCGAGTCCCTGGAGCCAGAGATTGCGAATCCGACGCTTGAAGACAAGGTGCGTAGAGAGATCCTAGTTGCTTGCCAGCGCTCCAATTGGAAGCTCGGAGGTCCGCGAGGAGCCGCCGCCAGACTTGGCCTGAAGCGCACCACTCTGTTTTATAAGATGAGGCGCCTTGGGATTTCGCGGCCTGAGGACCACTGGCAGGACTGACGTTACGCTTTCTGCAGCGCCGCGAGGAATCCCGCGCACTTTCAAATGCCATGGCAAAGACGAGTCCAGCGGCCGGCGCTTCATTCTAGTAAGCCGGCACGAGGTTACAGCCGAATTATGAAGTCCGCTTCAAAACCCGGGAGTTTGCATGCTTAAGATTCAGAGATCCACCAATGGGAGAGTTCTCTTCACACTCAGTGGCCGAATTGAAGCGGAAGATGTCAAGGAACTGCGACGACTTCTTGATCTGGAGACATCGGGGCAACACCTCGTGCTGGATTTGAGGAACGTGACACTCGTCAACGAGGCAGCGGTGAAATTTCTTGCTGCCTGCGAAACCGATAGCATTAAAATTGAAAATTGTCCTGCCTATATCCGGGAGTGGATCGAGCGGGTAAAAGATCAAACCAAGCGCCGACAACCTCGATGAAGGATTTAGAGTTTCAGAACGACTGGAAAGCCTTTATTGTCTGCATGAGAACTGCGGCATCTTTACGAGTCGTGGCTTCAGCCATGACATAAATCCCTCAAAATGAGTACGGCTTTACAGGCCGCGGAAAAAAGGCCCTGTTCTGTCATTCTGAGCGGAGCGAAGAATCTCTCTTCGATTTAACTACAGGAAAAGCAACAAGGAGAGATTCTTCGCTTCGCTCAGAATGACAGAATGGATTACTTTTTTCGCGACCTGTTTAGCCGCTGAAGTTTCAATTTTGCAGTTCTCACACAGCCTCTTTAGTTTGGAATGGCTGAGATTATAAATAGCGCGTCCCTGCGTTAGATACGCATTGTTTATATACAGTAATACTATATGTAAGTAAACAATGGCGTGTCATTCAGGCAGTAGACCCATCGCGTGAATGCACTCGTCGTGCGCCTCTGCATAGTCCAGCTGTGATTGAAGTAGGAGCGCCTTCGCGTCATATTCCTGAGCAATTGCCATTCCGGCTTGCGACTTCAAAGCGGCCCCCTGCAGCAGTTCCTGCTGCAGCACGCGGTTGGACTCGATGCGCAAAGCCACAACTTCTTCCGACACCTTCACCAACTGCTGAGTTCTTTCCAATTTATTTTGCGCATTGCGGACGGCAAGTTCGACCTCGTCGGTCAACCTTGCCAGGTTCTCCTTCGCTTCCGCCAACTGCGCTTCACGTTCGCGCTTCACAGCTGCCTTCTTGCCCGCGTCGAACAGGTCATACCCGAGGTGAACACCAAAGGTGCCGAAATTACGCGCCAGGAATGGAACATTATTCGTATAGCTGTACCGGGCGAAAGCCTCTACATCGGGGAGCCAAATATCCGTCTTGGCCAAACTGACTGCAGCCCCCGTTTTCTCAACTTCGGCACGAGCTTCCAGAATTTCCGGATGCGAGGTCATTGCCTTCTTAACACAGTCCTCGATCGGACATGTATCCTGAGCTTCATCAACCGCGGGATCAAGATCGATGACAGTTGTCAGCGGTAAACCCATCAGGTCATTCAGTTTCAACTTGAGGTCTGTTAACTGAAGATCCGTCGTGAGGAGTTCTTGCGTCGATTGCAAGGTTTGCGCGCGGGTCTCGATGGATTCTTGTTCCAGAGCGCTTCCGAATTTCACCTGCTGAATGCGCTCGCTCTGGAGATCCTGAGACGCTTTTATTCGCGCCTCTGTGGCGCTGCGATGGGCCTGTGCAATCAGAATGCTGTAGTACACCTGATGCACGGCGAGCGCGACGTCATTTTCGGTAAGGTCTACTTTCTCGCGTGAGGCTTTTACTTCCGCTTCCGCGATTTCGTTGGCCTTCCTGATTTTTAGAAGAGAGGTTAACGGCTGTGTGATCTGGGTTCCACTGGTCGTCAGGCTTCGGCCACCTTGATTGATGATGCTATTCACAGGAGGAATCACTGGTCCGCCAGGCGCACCAAGGCTGCCCTCCCTGATTTGGATCAACTCTGTATCCGTTACGCGCATAAAGCTGCTGTCATTGCGAATAGATGGGAAATAGGAACTCTTCGCTGCCTCTTTTGCATGCTGTTTCTCATCGGCCGCAAAGGCTCCGATGCGGACATTGTGGTTGTGCTTCAGCGCGAGCTGAACCGCTTCCTGCAGTGTGATGTGCGAAGGAGCAGGGTCATCTTTTTCGCCTGAAAGAGCGGGAGAGACAAACAAAACTGCCGCAATGAAAACGAATAATATTTTTCGTCTCATGATTTTGACCCCTTCTCATCAATCAATGTCTGCTGGACGGCGCTCAGATCGCGATAGTTCAACGGTGATTTGCGCAGCATCGCGACTAAGATCAGCGCACATGCGCAACTCCATCCGATCAGCAGGAATCCATCGACAATGCTCAAGCTGTATGCCTGAAGGCGAAGGCGTGCAGCGATAAGGTCAACGGAACGGGCCCCGGCGGCAGCCATGCCGTACGATTTGGCGTACAGCGAAGCAGCCATGCCATGAATGTTCTGGTCGGTGATCCAGTTGCCACTACTTACGTGAAGTCCCAGAAGATTTGAGTGCAACTTTTCCCGCTCCGCTACGAAGTGCCCCATGTAGATGGCACCTGTGGTTCCGCCAAACAATCGCACGACGTGAAAGAAGGCGGAGAAGGTCAGCACGCGCTCCGGCTTGGCCAAGCCTTCGGTAAAGATGGCTTGCAGCACGATACATCCGACAAGCCCGATGAAAGCAAAAGCTTGACCAACGCCCGTAAACAATTCGGTTCGGTAAAAATCCTGGGCGGCCCATGTGCTGCTGTATTGAGAATTTATCCAGGCAGCGAACGCTGTGCAAGCAAGACCACTCGCTAAGAGCAACCGAGGATCAAATCTGTTTATCAGCAAAAGCCCGGCGGTAAACGCGACAGGTATCAGCGGAAGCGCGCTCCAGAGGATCGCGGGCCCGATCTGGTCGGCTTCAAATCCACGTATCGCGAGCGACTGTGGAATCAGAATAATCGTTGTACACAGAGTGAAGCGGAACCAGAAAAGCAGGGTGCCGAGCAGAACGGTATTCCAATTCCACAAATAAGGAAGAGCCACCAAGAAATTGGGGCCCAGTATTCTGCGAATAAGCGAGCAAAGAAGAAAGAAGGATCCGGACCAGAACCAGGCGTTGAACACGCCGGAATGAAACCAGTCGAGTCGTTGGCCTTGTTGAAGCGCGGTAAAAATTAATGCCAGTCCGGTGCTCAAGTAAAGAAAACCGACGAAGCTTGGGGCAGGTCCGCTTTTCTTGCGCGGCGGCTGCGGCGGGATACCCAGGTAGATGCAGAGCATCATGGCCGGCGCGATCACGGCGGAGTTCCAGAACATCCACTCCCAGGACAGATTGTCTCTGTACCATCCGTAGAGCGAAGGGGCAATATTCACGGCGCCATCCACGAAGGTTGCGTAGAGTGCAATCGTGAACGGAAGGTATCGCAGCGGAATGTTGCGCAGAGCGAAGGTCAACGTCAGCGGGTAGAAAGTACCTGAAGTGAGCCCCGCGAGGATCAGCACGGCGACGAGGAGACTGTAGCTGTGGACGAGCGGGAGAAAAGCGCAAGTGAGAGTGAAGACGCCGGCCGCAAACAGGAGTATGCGTCGCGGTCCGAGTAGTCCTCCCAGGTAAACACTGAACGGTCCGATGAACATGAGCGAAGCGTTGTAGGCACTGTCCAGCCACGCTCCATCGTCAAAGCTGATCCCGGCATGACCCCTTAAATCGGCCATGCCGAGACTTAACATGCGGCCAGTAAGAGTGACGAGCCCCGCTCCCAGAACTACGCCCAGAATGCCAATCAGAGGGCGCTTCGAAACTTCCGATGGGATTGCCGAGGCGGCAGCGCGTGCGATATCTGCTGGTGTCGAGTGAACAGCGATGCTCGAAGTTGCCATGTTTTTCCGGCTACTGTCTCGTCCGGACAGTGGCGATGACGGAAAGTCCGGGGCGCAATTTCGCAGCGAAGTCAGTGTCGTCCAAAACGATCTTGACCGGGATGCGTTGTACAACCTTGGTGAAATTGCCGGTCGCATTGTCCGGCGGCAACAGAGCAAATTGCGATCCGCTGGCCGGAGAAATCTCAAGAACCTTGCCCTGGACCACGCGCCCGGGATATTCGTCGATGCGAATCTCCGCTGGATCGCCAACTTTCACATTGGTGAGCTGCGTCTCTCGATAGTTCGCCAGCACCCATTTGCTGAGCGGCACGAAGGAAATGACTTGTGTTCCCGGCGAAACCAGTTGACCTTGCCGCACTTGCCTCTCCCCTACCGTGCCGTCGGCAGGCGCCTCGATTCTTGTGTAGCCGAGGTTCACTTGCGCCGCTTCGAGTGCTGCTTCCTTGGCATGCAGGTCGGCTATAAGTTGTAGATCCTGGGATTCCAACACAGACTTTGTGCGCTTCTCGGCTTCCACGGAGAGTTCGTTGCTCACGAGAGAAGTTTTTGCCTCTTCGAAATCCGCCTCGCGACTTGCGAGTTGGGCCGAAAATCTCCGTTCGTCTGCAACCGCTTGCTCGACCTTCTGCTGTGTGGCCGACTGCGTTTGCAAAAGCGCTTCCTGGCGAGCACGCTCGGCGCGGGTCCGAACCACGTCCGCCTGGACGGCCTCAATGCCGGCCTGCGCAGCGACGATCTGCGCTTTTGCCAGATCGATTGCTGCGAGGGCGTGGTCGATCTTGGCATCCTGAAGGTCGCGCTGGCGGCGATTGTTCTCGATAGCAGCGTGCCCGGCTTCGACCGCTGCGACCGCCTGAGCTACTTGAGCTTTATAATCTTTGTCTTCCAGCTGCGCGATGAGATCGCCCTTATGCACCGCCTGGTAATCGGCTACCTCGACATTGCTGACGATTCCCGCCACCTTGGTACTGAGCGGAGTAAGGTCGCCTCGGACGTAAGCATCGTCAGTTTCCTGTTCGACCTTGCCGCCCTCCCACGCATTCCAGTTGCGAGTGAGCGTGATCAGAACGGCCAGTGCGAGCACCACGACAAGAAGCGGAGTTACATATTTTTTCCATCGGGCACTGCCGCGAGAAGCGGACTCAGGTTTATCGGTCTCGGGAGGCAACGGGTTCTCCACTGTGGCGGAGGATTTGGCCGGTACTGGCGATGAGGACATCAGAGTTGCTCCTTCAGCAGCAAGAAATCTGCTAGAGCTGCGATCTTCGTAACTGAATTGTTCAGGCTCATTGGGTCCGTTTGTTTCCTGGTAGTGGAGATGACGTCTCTCATCGGAAAAATTTAATTCTGGCTCTGGGCCAGAGGAAGTTGCGACGTGACCTGCAACTCGATCATCGTGCTGATCCGGTGGTCGAGTTGAAAAAAGGTCGCTGATTTCTTTCCAGGCAAAACATTGTGGAATATCGGCACGTATTGCTGACGCAGTTTTGTTTGTTCGATATCCGTGTCCAGCCAGCGGCGAATCAGATGGTCGGCCTGATCGTCAGTGAGTGTTCCGTAGTCGTTGGCATACTCCTTGATAATCGCCGTTCTTGTTTCATTTATCTTCTCGGTTTCCGCCGCGTATTGTGCGTACACTTGCCAGAACTTCGTCGCTTCACTGTCCGTGAGCGTCAGATTCGCAGCGATGATTTGCTGCTTGATCGAGCGGATATCCTTGCGAAGAAGCGTCAACTGCTGATCGGCTATTGCGTCCGCGGTGCCGTCGGCTGTAGCCGGTTGCGAAGATGAATCTTGCGCAATTACCAACTGGCTTCCTAGCACGCACAGCCCAACAAGCAAGAGCGCAACAAATTTAATTATTTTCAAAGTGTCCCCCAAATCGAATCAGCGAGCTTTTTGCCACGACGTGGCCAAACTTCCTTGATGCCTGCGGTCACTCATGGTGCAAGCGGCTTGCCAACAAGGGCAGCTGATATGGCTGCAAGTTAATGAGCGTGAAGGCATTTGCGGAATCAAATTTCGCGAGTGCTACTAGCGGAAGCAACCGCGCCAAGCGTTTAGCACTTTCGCCAAGCCATTGACACGGTTTTCAGTCGGGCCGGTTTAACGACAGGACATCTCAGAAACAGCCCTTTTCTTGATTCATAAGGTCAACTTATAGCCGCGGTCTCGCGCCAACGGCGCGGAAGATGCCAGCCGGGGCAACGTCCAGTGGACCGGGGCTAACTACCGTTTCCGCCCTGAAGGGGCGGAAGGACCCGGCGCCCTTTCAGGGCGCTCCGGAATCGAATCGTTGCCAGACCCAGGGCGTTGCCCTCGGCTTGCATCCGTCGACGCCTTCAGCGCCGGAAGACATGATTTTTTTGAGGGACCTGTTGATTGCTTTTTGAGAATGGAGTCCAGGCATTTGTGAGATAACTTAGACAGCTTTTAGTATTTTTAAGGGAATGGAACGGAATTGAGACCCTGCGGAAGCGACTGTCCATTGATGGCTAGAAAGATTCCTAATTGCCCTGCAATAAACGCTCAAGGCCCGGCTTATCTTTCAGAGTGACACTGGAACCCTTAACCTGCAGCAAATTGTTTTTCTTGAAATCCCCCAGGATGCGCGTCACCGTTTCGCGCGATGAACCAATCATTTGGGCGATTTCTTCATGCGTAAGGGTAAGGTTGAATTTAACGGTGCCATTCTCCGATGAATGATTTGAGCCCCAATCGAGAATGAAGCGAGCCAGTTTCTCGCGCGCGGAATGAGAAAGTCCAATCGTCCGCATTTCAGCAAACGCAGTCTGGTAGGAATCGCTGAGTTCCTGTGCCACGCGAAGAGCAGCCTCCCCGAATTCTTTTAGAAAATTCAAAAAATCCGTCTGGCTTATAAAATTTGCCTGTGTAGGTTCGACCACATCGGCCGTCACCTCATAAGCTCGTCCGGAAATCGTCGCGGGCAGTCCCAGCAATTCGCCGGGATCTGAGATTCGCAGGATCAATGTCCGGCCATCGGCGGACGATGTGGAAAGCTTAACGTGACCGGCGCACAGAATGAATACTCCACGGGCAGGCTGACCCTCCACAAACAATGAAGCCCCTTTGGGATACGTAGCGGAAGAGGTAATTTCCGCCAATCGCTGCAAGGCCTCTGGTGGAAGATTGCAGAATAATCGTGCTTCTCTATGTGGACATGCGACGCAGTTATCAATGATTTGCAGCCCGTATGGAGAACGTGTGGAAACCAGTGAACTCATTCCGCGCCCTCTGCCTCTTGCCACGAAGCGGAACTTACCATTCGATGTAGCTTGCTCGTCAGGCATCGCGAATCACCCATGCCAGATTGCAATGAGCGTGAACAAATGACCGTGATGTGCATCACGCGGATATGTGATTGCGGTCACATTCCGGCAATCCCCCATTGAGCATAATAAACACAAGTACAGAGGAGCTATGACGATGCCCAAGGACAATCGAAATACCATCGAGGTTCTCAAGGCGGAATTGGAATTCGTCAAAAAGGGCGGTTACGAAACTTTCGCGCGCGATCCTTGGCGGGCAAAATTGGCGCTCGAAGATTCGCCCACGTGCATGAATTGCGACCACAAGAATAATCCGGAACCATGCAGCGAGTGTTTGCTGATGCAATTTGTGCCCGCAAATAAGCGCGGCGAAAAAGTTCCGTGCCGGCACATTCCGCTGACGTCCTACGGTGACACGCTCCTGCATCTGTATCACGGGGCGACGGAACAAGAAATCGATGAAGCCCTGACAAGTTGGCTTCAGGAAACAATTGCCAAACTGGAAATGAGTGGAATCGCGACGAAGCCTTCGGAGCTGCATTAGAAAAGTTCGGTTTCTGAATTTGGAATAGGTGTATTGAAAGTTAGAAGAAATGGAGGTAGGTCATGAGTATCAACCTACACCCAAAATGTGCGAACCCAAGTTGTACCGCGGCTTTTGGTTGGTTGGCCGGCGGCAAACTATTTCATTTTTATCGTGAATCGAACGAAATTACTTCATCTGAAAATGGCGGAGGACATAGGAATCGCCCCCACCCCATTGAACATTTTTGGCTCTGCGAACGTTGCTCAAATATCTACACACTGAAGCACGAAGCCGGTCAAGGAGTAACGATTCTTTCGCTCTGGCCTGAATTGCCCCAGGCGAAAAGCAACATGCACTTGCCTTCCTCCTGACGATGTAAGGCTATGGAAAGGCAAGGATTGCATCCGGCGGCCGCCTCCAACCCAATCACTCGACAAGCGCGGCCGCCGGCCTCCCTTTTTTTGTGATTCGTGAATCGTGATTTGTGATTTGTGAAAAGCATGACGCGCCGCGATTTCGTCACGCCAATTCCTTATATTTAAATCCCTCCTGATTCTGCGAGAAGCCCGGAATTATCAATGTCGCATCCAAAAAGAAAACGGAGCAGGAGCAATTCCCTGCCCCGTTTGATTCCTGTATGTATGCAACGCGCTTACGGCTTGATCGCTACCTTGATCACGCCATCCATACGACCGCCGAACAACTTGTAGGCTTCCACAATATTGTCCAGGGAGAATGTGTGCGTGATCAGCGGAACCAGGTCCAGCCGGCCGTGAAGCACAAGTTCGATCAGCCTGCGCATGCGCTCTTTTCCGCCGGGGCAAAGCGTGGTGATGATCTTCTGATTGCCCAGACCCGCGGCGAACGGCTCCAGCGGCACGGATAGTTTGCCGGAGTACACGCCGAGACTTGACAAAGTTCCGCCTGCCCGGGTTACGCGCAGCGCGTTTTCAAATGTGGCTTGCGTGCCCAGGGCCTCGATGGCAACGTCCACACCCTTGCTGCCAGTTAAGCGCTTGATCTCCGCGACCACGTCCACTTCGTTTTGATTCAAAACAACGTCCGCACCCATACGCTTGGACATGCGCGCGCGCACAGGGTCGGAGTCCACAGCAATAATCAAGCTTGCACCTTTTAACTTTGCCCCCGCAGTTGCACACAAGCCGATGGGGCCTTGCGCGAAAACAGCCGCCGTGTCTCCGATTTGCAGATTCGCGCTTTCGGCTGCGGAAATACCAGTGGAAGCGATGTCCGCAAGCAGAACGACCTGTTCATCTGTCAGTTCATCGGGAATTTTTGCCAGATTGGCCTGAGCGCTGGGGACCAGAAGATAATCAGCCTGAGCGCCATTGATCGTGTTGCCAAATTTCCAGCCGCCGATGGGGCCGCCGCACTGCGCGAGGTCTCCGCCAAGGCAGTAATTGCATTGCCCGCACGGCGTAATCGCGCCGACCAGAACGCGGTCGCCAACTTCGTAGCCAGTCACTCCCACTCCAAGTTCGTGGATGACGCCGACTGGTTCGTGGCCGATGACGAGGCCGGGGCGCACCGGGTATTCGCCTTTTAAAATGTGCAGGTCCGTTCCGCAAATTGTCGTCAGCGTAACACGGATGACGGCTTCGCCGGGCCCTGGCCTGGGAATTGGGATTCTTTCAACGGAAATTTCGTCCGTGCGATGAAAAACGAGGGCTCTCATGGTTGTTGCGGATTTTTTTTCTACTTCAGAAGGTAAAGTTACGGTAAGCATTGTGTCCTCCAATCTTTGCAATTCCAAAGTGACATATGGACAGGTCTTCGTATGTGATGTCAGTCACAAACCTTAATGAGTTTCTGGGTCATTAAAATCTAATCTCTCCGTGCGCTCTTGCTTTTCTCTGTGTTCTCTGTGTTAAAGCCTTCCGTTGCTCAGGCAAAAGCCTTAACACAGAGGACACAGAGAAAGGAGTAGAAAACCTAGGAGACAATGAAGTGGACCAAGGCATTTTTTCTAATCAAACTGTGGCTTTACCCAGATCAAGCGCCAACTGGATCGAGCTTAAATCTTCGCTTTTTACCGGCTTGAAACCCTGATGCGAGGCCAGGGCGCGCATTCCCATGTTTTCAGGAAGTACCGTCGCAACGATTCGTTGCAACTTTTCATCGCGCCCTACTTGAATCAGTTGCCTCATCAACTCAGCACCCAGTCCACATTTTTGAAATTGGTCTGACACAATCAAGGCGATCTCGGCTTCGTTTTGCCCAGGCGCTCGCACCAGCCTGCCCACTGCAATAATTTCATTCCTTCCCGCATCAGGATTGAAATATTCAGCGATTAACGCCATTTCCAGGTCGTAGTCGATAAAACATCTGCGCGACAATCTGGAATGGGCCACGCGAGAGCTAAGTTTTTCCATGTGAAAATATCGAAGATAGACGCTGCGGTCCGAAAGCGATTCATGAAATCTAGCCATGGCGGCCTCGTCCTCGGGGCGAATCGGGCGGATGGAAATCTGCATGCCGTTTTTCAGTTGCAATGAGAAAACATATTGCCCTGGATACGCCGGGTCAGCGGGGAGATTCATACGACCCTCCGTCACTTCAAAGACTTGCACAAAAACCGCGCGACACGCGTTGTTACGCACTTAGCGGATGCAACAAGTGAAATTATACGCGCTTCCTTAGGGAAACGCTGCGTAATGCTGGGTCTGCAGAAAGTTGAGATGGACGCTTAGAAATCCGTCATTCGATGAAACGGCAGAGCCGTGCGAACCGCATTGAGCACGGCGACAAGGTCAATTAATTCCTGCGCGATGGCGCCACTTATCGGCGGCAAAAAGCCGAACGCGGCGGCCATCATTCCAATGACGCTGAGCCCCATGCCGCCCACTGCGCTCATCAGGGCAATGGACCGCATGCGCTGTCCGATATGCAAAAGCTCGTCAACTCTTTCCAGAGATGCGTCCAGCACAACGGCGTCGGCGGCTTCCGCCGTAATATCGCTGCTCATTCCGAATGCAACGCCCACCGTGGCCGCCTGCATCGCGGGAGCATCATTAATGCCGTCGCCCACAAAAATTGTTTTGGCCGAATCAGTTTCGCGCCGGACAATCGCAACTTTTTCTTCCGGACTTTTTCCGGAGTGGACTTCCTGAATTCCCATCAAGTCTGCAAGATAGCGAACTTCGGAATCGCGGTCTCCGGAAAGCAAAATGATGCGATTTACTTTATGGCGCGGCCTCAAATGCTCAATGAAGCTGCGGCCGTCCGCACGCGGAACATCGCGGAAGCGAAAGGTTGCTGCGAAGACACCATCAATAAATAAAACACATTCAAGTCCAGCCGTAATTTCCTGCAGGGTCACTCCCAAACCAGCGACTTTTTCGCGCCCTGTAATCCACACCGAATGTTCGCCGACGAGTCCCGAAAGGCCTTCACCTTGCGTTTCGCTCATTTTTATTACTGGATCGAGCGGAAGATTAACCTTGGAAGCAGAGTCAAGAATCGCGCGTGCGAGGGGATGCTTTGAATATCGCTCCAGGCTGGCTGCCGCGCGAAGCACCTGGCTTTCCACAAATCCGGTTTCGCAAAGTATTTCCGTTAGCATTGGACGGCCATACGTGAGGGTCCCGGTCTTGTCAAAAATAAGCGTCGTGCACCTTCCTACTTGCTCCAACACAGCTTGATTCTTGATGATGATGCTGCGTCTTGCCGAAAGCGAAATCGCGCCAATAATGGCAACGGGAATCGCCAGCAGCAAAGGACACGGCGTTGCAATCACAACCACTGCAAGGAATCTGTGGGAATCGCCACTCAGAATCCACGAACCACTAGCAATGCCCACAGCAAGAGGCGTGTACCACGCGCCCAGCATGTCTCCCAAACGGCGAAGTTTTGGACGAGTCGCCTGAGTTTCCTGCATCACGTTCATGATGCGCGCGTAACGCGAGTCGATCGGCAGCTTTGAGGCGGACACGGACAGTGCGCTTTCTCCGTTGATCGCTCCTGAAATCACTTCGGCGCCCTCAGCCTTTGAGGTCTCAAAAGGCTCACCTGTCAAATACGCTTCGTTCATTCTTCCCTGGCCTTCCAAAACGATGCCGTCCACAGGACAAATTTCATGGGGGAAGATGGTGAGGATATCGCCGACCGCGATTTCCGCAACCTTGATATCGACGATTCCGTTTTGTGTTTTTCGATGCGCTGTTTCCGGCATGCGCCTGGAGAGAGCTTCCAATACGGAGGAAGCGCGCTGCGTGGCAAACTCTTCGAGCACCGCGCCGCCCGAAAGCATCAACACGACGATGCACCCAACAAGATATTGCCCCATCAGGGTGGACGCAATAATGGATATACCGGCCAAAAGGTCAGAGCCGAATTCACGCGCCAGACTTTTCTGAATCAATTTATAAACCAGGGGGGCGCCGCCAAAAGCGAGGACGGCGTATAGCGGCAGGTTTTGCACAACGATTTCACTACGAAAAACAAACCGTAATAAAACATGCGCCGCGATTCCGAAGAGAGCGACGGCGGCGATCAGCAGATCGCGGCGGAATTGCCCGTTGGCAGAGGCCACGGAAAAACTTTGGGGTTGAGAAGCCCCGCGAGAGTTTTCTTTTTCGCGGCCCTCCTCAACCCCTGGTACCTCCGCCGTAATCGGCGTATGTCCCACACTCACCTCAATCGTTTCTCAGCCTCGGACAGTTAGAACCGGGCAAGGCGCGTCAACCACCACATAATGCGCTATCGACCGGAGCAAGTGCGTGGTTGCACCCAATCCATTATGCGGGCCATGCACACCGAGGATGATGAGGTCCGCGCCAACAGCAACCGCAACTTCAATGATCTTCTCCCCTTCCGAGCCATGCTCTACTCTGCAATTCGGCGCACACCAGAGTTCGGCGCCAGAGGGCACAAGACTCCGCAGCCGTCGCATCGTCGATTCCACATATTGCTCGGCGTGAACCAGTTCACCAACTTCCTGTTTGCCGGCCACATTAAGAAGCGTCAGATTCGATTGATGTTCCTGTGCCAGCGATACGGCAAACGGCAAGGCCGCAAGAGATTCAAGAGAAAAGTCCGTAGCGAAGAGTATTTGTTTCATCTCCATGCGGCGTTCCGTGTTATGCGATGCATTCGGCCCGACGGTCAGGACCGGGCACGATGCTTTTCGGAAAACTTCTTCCGCCGCCGATCCCAGAAGCGCGCGGCTAACGCCCTTTCGTCCATGCGTGCCCATAACGATCAGGTCCACTTTTTGCTTCTCAACAATTTCGTGAATCGCGGGCCAAAGATCGCCCTCGATAATGGTGACTTCGTGGGGAACACTCGCCAGGAGTTCATGCATCTGCTTGGCTTCGAATTTGGCTTGCTCTTCCGCAGCTTCGATGATTTGCGGCATCGCTTCGGGCCCGACGATCGGATAGGTCGCCGGGTAACGGACGTGCAAGCCATGAACTTTGCCGCCATATTGTTTGGCCAGCCCTATGGCGTAGGGTAACGCGGCAATCGCCGCAGGGGAAAAATCGTTCGCGAATAGAATGTTTTTTAGTGAAACACGAGTCTTGGCTGCAACCGTGGTCATAAATCACCTCCACACACATCCTTTATATGCCCGCCCTGAAACAGTGGATGTGATCACTGTCACATTTGAAAGTGAGGCCGATCACATCCCCTGATTCCCGATATAGGCCATTCTCGTACTCGAGTCAAGATTCACAACAGTCTGTGGAGGGTTTCAATGTTCTTTACCAAAGCAAAGTCCGCGCTGGATGATGAAGATTCAGGCACACAAGAAAATTCCACTCGCGCTGATCCGCTTGCAGGATTTACGAGAAGCGATGAAGAATTTGAGGAAGGGAAAACTGGACGTTCAATTGGCGGGCATTCACTGTTTCAGGAATTGTTTTTCTTCTGCAACGTGAAGAACGTAGGTGACGTGCGCGGCACAGGATGCATTTACGTGGAGACGGTTGTGGATCGCGACACTGGCTGCGCATTTGCGAAAGTCTATCCGGCAAGAAATGCAATGAATTCGGTGGATACGCTTTCTACCCGAGTCCTTCCCTATTTCAAAAAAATGGGAATCGCTGTGAAGGAAATCCACACCAGAAAAACGCCTGAGTATTGTGGGCTGGTTCCTATACATCCGTTTGAAACTTTTCTGAGTTCCTATCACATCCAGCATTTATCGACCAACCAGCCCGGCAAACCTTATAGCTACCTGTGTGTCCAGTTTTACCGTTACCTTCAATACGAATTCTTTCAACCTGCCCTGCGAATGAAATTCATGCTTACTCTGGATGAACTGCAAACAGACCTTGACGCATTCATGGAAGCATTCAACGCGATGCGATGGAAGCGCGTAAGCTAAAAACGATACGCCGCTTTTCTTCCCCAGAATTTTCTGTTGACCTGTAATCTGGTTGTGATATTCCTTTGCCCTGTCTTTTTTCACAAATATAAGAATCTTCGGCAGGCAAACCCTGCTTCTTTCTAAACTCGCCTCAAAGGCATGCTTTAAAAAGCCGCGCCTCGAGCGAAAGGAAAATAGTAATGTTTGAGCAGATATTAGACCCTACTGGACACGTGTGGCTCAGTGTCCTGCTATCGCTCGTCCCCTTAATCGCACTTTTATTTATGCTTGCGGCCCTTCGCATGACCGCATGGCTCGCTTCGATCCTTGTCGGGGTCATCACCATTCCGATCGGTGTCTTTGTTTGGCACGCTCCGTTCCAGGGAACACTGAAGTCTTATTTGTACGGTGGCTTGACCGGTTTTTGGGTGATCGACTGGATCACCTTCTGGGGTCTGATTATTTTCAATACTCTAGTCCTCACCGGACATTTCGAACGATTCAAAAGCTGGATGATTCACCACGCTACGGCTGACATTCGAATTCAAACCATCATGCTGGCATGGGCCTTTGGCGCTTTGCTCGAGGGGCTCGTGGGGTTTGGCTTCCCGTGGGCAGTCGTGGTGCCCATCCTGGTTGGTCTGGGTATTACGGACCTTGACGCGATCCGCGTCGCCGCGCTTGCGAACAATGCTCCTGTGTCCTACGGTGCGCTGGGAGCGCCAATCCTGGGCCTTGCTCTGGTGACCGGCTTGCCTCTGTTCGCTCTGTCCGCTTCTATCGGTAACGTCGTGGCGATCCTCGCGCTGCTTCCCCCGTGGGTGCTGATCTACCTGGTGAGCGGGCGTGAAGGTATGCTGGAGGCGTGGCCGCTGGCCATTGTCGGTTCGTTTTCTTACATTTTAGGTCAATGGCCGGTGGCTCATTATCTCGGGCCTTATCTGCCTGACTTGAGCGGCGCGCTGGTTTCCTTCTGGGTTTTATTTATTTTCGTGAAGATTTGGAGGCCAAAAACGATTCGCGGTTTCGGCGGCGCGCCTCTCGCCGCATCGGCGTCGAAAGTTTCGAGTTCCGTCGAGACGTCCTCCGTGCGCGAAGCTCTTTTCGCCTGGCTTCCATACATCGTACTGATTCTGGTGGTCGTTGGATGGACCAATCCTTGGTCGCCGCTGCCATCAATCAGTTTGTTTAAGTGGATCGTGTCGGCCAAGTCGTCTGTGACGCACAGTGCCATCTCATCGACATTCAACTTCGCTCCACTCGGTGGCGGAACATCGACACTGGCGTCCTGGCTCGTCATTCTTGCAATCCTGCGGCCCACGCGCGAGCAGATTGGGCAAGTTTTTTCGCGCACGTTTAAACAAATGTGGGGGGCGCTGCTCGTCGCGTTTTTTATTTTCGCGCTTGCTTACACCTTTGTTTATACGGGCATGGCGAACTCGCTCGCTTTCGGCCTTTCCAAAATTGGCGTGTTCTTCGTTGTGCTGGCGCCAGTGCTGGGATGGATTGGCGTGGCACTTTCCGGGAGCAATACTTCCACGAATGCGATGTTCGGCCCTGTGCAGGCGATGGTCGGAAGGTTGCTGCATCTTCCCGTGCTGATGCTGCCCACGTTCAATTCGGTGGGCTCTGAAGTCGGCAAACCGATTGCGCCACAAACGGCCAGCGTGGGCGTCTCGACCAGCAAACTCGTGCGCAGCGAAGGCCAAGTGATCCGCCACAATATGGGCTGGACGCTCATACTTCTCGCTTACCTGATTTTGATCAGTGTGCTGTTTTATTACTTCTTCCCGAACGCGATGGCGGTGTAGGGCTTGAGTAGCACAGGCTGAAGCCTGTGCTACTAAAACAAACCATCACGGAATGGCTGGCGCCACGTACGGAAAAGTTCGCGCGAAGAACCACATGAAGAAAAGCACCAGAACGAAATTCACCATGAAGTAGAGCATTCCATAGCCGATCAAATCGCGCGCTTTCACTTTCAATAATCCCAAAAGCGGCAACATCCAGAACGGATTGATCAGATTCGGCAACGCTTCCGAAGTGTTGTAAATCTGCACGACCCACCCAAGATTCACGTGCAAATCCTTGGCAGCTTGTAAGACGTAGGGCGCTTCAATAATCCATTTGCTCCCGCCGGAGGGCACGAACATTCCCAACACGGCAGAGTAAATGGAAACCACGATGGGATAGGAATTCGTCGTGGAAAAACTCACAAAAAAATGAGCGAGCTTTGCGGCCAGTGCGGAATACGTAATGATTCCGAAAATTCCGCCGTAAAAAGGAAACTGCAGGAGCACGCCCGCGGTCGCAGGAACAGCATCGTTCACGGCGCGCACAAACGAACGCGGCCGCCAATGCAGCAACAATCCCATCATCAGGAACAGCAGGTTGTACGTATTCAAGTCGAGCGCAGCCATTGGCCCCTTCACCGCGAGAACTTGCGCGATGTAGGCGAGGCCCAGCGTCGCAATCAGGATGGAAAGTATGGGCGCGTATTCCAACCATTCCGCGGGCGTGCTGCGCTTTTCCAGCTTTTTGACTTCCAGCGGTTTGGTGAGGCCAAACGATTCGGCATCTTTCGTGGATTTTACTGGAGTCGAAAAATATCCCACGGTGACAGACGAAACGATGAGGATTGCCGCGGTAGCAGCGCTTTGCCACGTGTAGATCGTCAGGCTCAGGGGGATCACTCCGCTGATCTTGAGCAGCGCTGCGGGGATCGATCCCGGCGTAGCCATCACCAGCGCAGCCGAAGAAGAAAGACCCAGCGCCCACACGCTGCCGTTGCCCACAAAAGCGGCGGCGCCAATGGCGCGAAAGTCTATCCCACGCACATTGCGTACAATTTCCCTAACCAGGATGCCTGCGAAAATCAGGCCGAGCCCCCAGCTCAGGAGCGACGTCATCATCGAAAAAAATACGACGAAAGCGACAGCAGCGCGAGGCGTCTGCGGAATTTTTGCCAGCTTTTTAATGAATGCGTGCACCGGAGGCGATGTGGCGACAACAAATCCTCCGATGACGATCATCGCCATCTGCATGGTGAACGGAATGAGTCCCCAAAATCCGTCCCCGAAATATTTGACCAGATCGTGAGCGCTGACTCCCGCAAATAATCCGGCCACAAAAACGATGATCAATCCGACCAGCGCGAATACAAACGCATCCGGAAACCATTTCTGCGACCAGTCCGCCAGCCCCATGCCCAAACGCGCAAACACGCCGGCGGAATCTTCGCCGGCGTCTTGCCTCAATTTTTGTTCTGAAATCGACTCCATGCATCCTTTCGATTTTGTGGCGCCGGCATCTTGCCGGCGTTTTTTTGCTCCGAGGAAACCGGAAAAACCCGCCGGCAAGATGCCGGCGCCACAAAACCCTTGCGATTAGCTGGTCAGGGACGGCGTCAACTTGCTCATATCCGAAACGCTCTCCAGGGATTTGACAGCGGCGATGATGGCTTCGGTTTTTGCCGTGGGCCATTTTGCAAATTCCGCGCAGCCACGGAATTTGTCAGCCACTTCGTCATAGCTCATCGGATTGGCAGGGCTGCCCTTGGCGAATTCGGCGTGCCCATTAATCACCTTTCCGTCCTTCAAAGTGATTTTCATGATGCTCGTCATTTTGTCGAGGCCCGCGTTTTCCGCTACGGGATCGATGTAGAAATGGATGCGCTTGATCATCTCCTGCACATCAGCGCGTTGCACGACATCATCCTGGAATTGCAGGAGGCCAGCTTTGCGATCGAGCAGAAGAATGCTCATGCAGAATTCCATGCTGAATTTTCCCTGCAGGCCAGTCATGGGGTCGTGATGCAGGAGCGAAGTGGTCATGGCATGGTTCGCGCCGACATCCACTTTTTCCACGTCGCCGGGCTTGATGTTGTTCTCGCGAATCAGGCGCATCATTTCGCCCATCGCGGGATGCGAGAGCGAACCGGAGGGATACGGCTTGATCGAAACACCGGGCGAAGCCAGCGTCCACGGTTTTCCAAAGCGGCCAACAATCGCATCGGGATCGAATCCGCCGCCGGCAGCCTGGAAAAATCCAAGAGGAGCTTCCAGAATATCGACCGCCGCTGTCCACCCGAGAGCCGCGAGATCAGCCGCGACCGTTCCGTTTTCCGCGGCGTGGCCGGCTTGAAACGGCTTGGTCATGGAGCCGAAATTGTCGCGGAAGCCGCCGCCCTCGGTGGCTCCGATGCCCAGCGCGTAAATGGTTTGCTTCACGTCAAGCCCGTGAAGACGCGAGCAAGCCGCGGTGCTGCCAAAGCTGCCGCAGGTTCCCGTGGAATGAAAGCCTTCATCGTAGTGGCGCGGCGAAATGGCTTCGTTAATCTTCGTCTCGACTTCCACGCCCATGTGATACGCCACCATGAAATCCTTGCCGGAGCGGTGGCCAAGTTCGCACAACGCGAACGCGGGAGGAAGCACGCCGACCGTCGGATGCGTGAGAAGCCCGTAGATGCGATCTTTCGCGGCAGAAAGTTGCGTATCATCGTAATCGTCCGCGTGGATGGAAACTCCGTTGACGAAAGATGCGAGGCGCGGATGAGCTTTCATTCCCGTGCCAATCACGCTGGCTCGCATTTCGCTCGGCCCAAACGTTGCCGCGTATTTGCGCGCGATCGGGCCCATCACGGACTGCGAGCCCGCAAGCGCCAAGCCGAATCCATCAAGAATTGATTTCTTGCCGAGGTCGATTACGTCCTGTGGAATATCTTCATATTTTGTGTTGATAATAAATTCGGCGACGGATTTGGTGAGGCCTGGAGCTTTCGGAAAATCCGCTGCAGGTGCGGGACTAGGAGCAGCGTCGATGCGGCTGCCCGTCAGGGCAAGAGCCGAAGCGGCCAAAGATGTTTTAAAGAGATCGCGGCGATTCATAAATCGGGTCCTCGTTTCGATTCAGGATTCAATTCAATTCTTTGCGGCGCGCAAACTCGCCGCCACGGAATTTCCATAAATTGAGGCGACATTTTCGGTCCCAATTTTCTTCCGCACATCGGCTGGCAATTGATTGAAGAGCAGGATGACTTCCTGCCAGCGTCGATCCTCGCCCTTCGGTTCCGGATAGTGCTGATCGCTACCTATGACGAAGCGGTCCGGGAAGTCGGTGAAAAGTTTCAGCCACTCCGGCTTGATTTTTCCGTCAGCCGCAAGCGGGTAGTTGAGCCCCGGCGCAACAGGATCGGTTTTTATTTCCATATACAAATTTGGATGCGTAGCGAGCAGGCGGCGGTCCAGTTCCACAGTCCGGAACCCGGTGAAGTCCGAACCGAGGTGCGCCCAGATTATTTTTGCGTTTGGATTGTGAGCCAAAAAATTTTCAAACGCCGCAATGTTGGCGTGCAGGCGCGCCGCGTTCGGCGGCGATTTCAGGCCGGCGGGCAGCGCCATATCCTGAGGCACGGCCTCCATGTGCAGATCGATGGGAACGTGATGCCCCGCTGCAATGTCGGAAAGCATAAGGTAGAGCGGATGATCGATGGGAGCGTACTGATAGGGCGTGTAGCCACTGAAATGTTCTGCGGTCATTTCGCCGAAGCCCACGACGCCTTCGCTCAAAAGTTCGTCCGCGCGATCTTTGAATTTTTTCTGCACTTCCGGGCCCGCATCGCCCGTGGCCACGGACTGAATGATGATGGAATTCAGGGAGCCACCGCCACCCGTAATCGCGAGTTTGCCGGGATGCTTTTTCACTTCGGCGAGGATCACTTCAGAATCATAGTGGCCCGGATGACCGAACGTGTCCGGAGAAATCTGAAAAAGAATCATCGCCGCATTCTCGCGGCCCATTTCAACCAGCGCAGAGCGGACCGATCCCGCGGGATCCTTCTCGTCAAAATGGGCGTGCTCTTCCACGAAGGGGGTCAGAGCTGGAATCGGTTCCGTGGTCTGCGACGATTTTGAGGCGTTTCCTGTGGATTGTTGCGCGAACGTGATGCGCACAGCGAGCGCCAACACCACAATTCCGACCATCGAGACCGACACAGCCGCCACAAATTTCGCCGGCAATCGCATCATTGCGAACCTTCCATTTCCGTGCACGTTTTTATAATTGGTAGCGTCTCAGCTTGCTTTTTTGTTCGTAAGATTCTGTCTGCTGCATGTGTCCGAACGCAAGCGATTTCTTCCGGTTCGGCTACGTTGCTGATCAGGTACCAGTGGCGCGGGCTTCAGCCTGCGGGGGTTAGACCTTGCAAGGACAAAATTCCGCAGGCTGAACCCCGCGCCACTGAAGACCTAGTTCTATTATCTCCGGAATTCGGGTTAATATATTTCTCGCGAGGCCCCTATGAGCGAAAAAATTCGTAAGAGCGAAGCCGAATGGCGCAAGATTCTTACTCCGAACCAATATTACGTGACTCGCCAAAAAGGCACAGAACCGCCGGGCACGGGTGAGTACGAAGATACCGAAGAGCCCGGCGTTTATGTCTGCGTTTGCTGCGGGCAGCCACTTTTTACTTCGGAAACAAAATTTCATTCCGGTTCCGGATGGCCGAGTTTCTATGCACCCGTGGATGAACAAAAAGTAGAGATCGATCGCGATGTGTCCCACGGAATGACGCGCGAGGAAGTGCTGTGTAGCAAGTGCGACGCGCACCTCGGCCATGTGTTCCCCGATGGGCCGCGTCCCACGGGCCAGCGTTACTGCATCAATTCCGCCTCCATTAAATTAGTGGAGCCAGAGGATTGATGCCGCTGGCCGCTGTGTCTTCGATTCCATTTTTTTCTCCTTCTGATAAATCGCCGGCTTGGCAAATTTTGCGCGCGACAGTTTTTGCATGCTTCTTATTTTTAGCAATCGTGAGCTTGCCTTCAGAGGCGCGTGCGTGGGGCTGCGAAGGACATCAAGTGATTGCGCTGCTGGCGGAAAAACATCTCACGCCGCACGCGCTAGAGATGGTCAAAAAAATTCTAGCCGATAGCCCGATCGATCCGGCGCTTGACCGTTACTGCAAAGAAGGCCGGATCGACTTGCTGGCCGACGCCTCCACATGGCCCGACGACTTCCGCGTCATGCACCCTGAAACTGGGCCGTGGCACTACCTCGATATTCCACTGGGCACAACTAGCCGCGACGTTGAAAAATTCTGCGATCCAAAAGAGGGCTGCGTCACCAGCGCCGTCCGCAATGACTTGGCGGTATTGCGTTCCGCCAATGCCAATCCCAAAGATCGAGCGGACGCCTTGCGCTACCTCATCCACTTCGTTGGCGATCTGCATCAACCTTTGCACGCCGCTACGAACAACGACCAGGGCGGCAATTGCGTGCCCGTCGCGTTTTTCGATACCCTGCCCCAACTGAGAAATCCGCAAACGGAAAGTTACGCGCCAAACCTGCACGCCGTTTGGGACACAAATATTCTGGAGAAGGCAACCACCGGAAAAACGGTAGATCAGGTTGCCGTGGAACTGGACACATCATTCAGCAAGCAGATCGCCGGCTGGCAAAAAGGCTCGGCGAACATCGACGCGTGGGTGTGGGAAGGCTACGAAATAGCCGTGAAAAATGTATATGGAGCGCTGCCTGTCCGCATCCCGGTAGAAGCTCCCCAGGTCGTGAAATCCTGCGCGGAAGACAACCAGGTTTCCGCGCGAAATCTAAAACTCAACGAGCATTTGGAAGCGTCGTACCAGGACATGGCCGCGCCCATCGTCCTCGAGCGGGTCGCAAAAGCGGGAGCACGCCTCGCGATGCTGCTCAATGAGCTATGGCCGTAGCGCTTACAGAACCGAATCTTTTTGCTGCGGTTACCGCTGGGCGATTCGATTAAGTTGCACGCTACCCCCCTGTTTCTTGGACTCCCTACAAAATACCCACTATTGAATCGTAATTGGAACTGTAGCCGACCTCATGAGGCTCCCTGTCGTTCCCGCTACGCCCGTATAAATAGTCCCAGTTATGGCCTGGTCCAGCGGAGCAGTCGTGGTGGACGGAAGATTTTTTGTATCACCCGAATAAGAAGCGGTAAATACGTGAGTTCCAGGGTAGGGTGAAAACCCCGGCAGGACCGCGGTTCCATCGGAAAGAACAGTTACAACATTGAGTATTGTCCCTTGATCGTAAAAAGTTACCGTGCCCGTGACGGGTTCAGAAGAGCTGATTTTCGCTTGAATCGTTGGTACCGCTGTAGGAGGAGCTTTCACTGCGGAAGTGGTCAAGGAAATGGAAGTGCTCACTTGATTTACAGTACCTCCGCCATTGCCGCCAGTTCCGTTATTCCCAGACCCACTTCCGCCAGTCCCGCAGCTGATAACGAAACCCAGAATACAGGCCGAGGTGAAGGCCAATCGCAAAGGATGCCTCCGCAAACCTCGTGAAATTGAAATGAATAGAAAACAAATTAGACATAAGAAAGCCCCTAAAATACGTCCACCGCTTAAAAATGATGGTGACTTGTGAAATTTCGGCAACCCCAATGCCACAGTGTTAGTGCTGGAGGGCTGAAGAGTGGTCATAGTAAGTGTCGAAGTCGCTGAGTTTCCGCCGCTTAGTGTCACAACAGGTGGCGAAAAACTGCACTGTGCGCCAGCGGGAAGCGAGTATGGAGAACAGGAAAGTGTGACAGGACCAGTGGAACTGGATGCCGGCGTTACTGTGACGACGGCTGTCGCCGACTGTCCTGCCGTTATTGTCAGGCTAGTCGGGTTTACGCCAACAGTAAAATCAGGAATGTTAACTGTTACAAAAACTTCGGAAGATCCGGCCCCGCCATAATTCGCATCGCCAGGAAATATCGCGTTAAACCAGCTCGAAGATTGCGGCGCGATCGTTAGAGAAGCCTGCATCGCTACGTTTCCGGACGCGTCTTTTATCGCCGTATAGACCACTGTCCCGGAAACCTGATTTTCACCCTCATAGAAGGAAACCTGATTCGAAATCGGAGGTGACTGCGGTTGGAAGGTATCGACAATGGCGGTCAGAGTAATGTTCGATCCATATTGCACAATTGAGTTGTCTACCGTTAACGAAATGATCGTTCCGTAGCTGACATTGGTAGTTAAAGCCGGGCCGGTGGACGCCGAATAATTCGAATCTCCGTTGAACTTGGCCGTATATGTATGGATTCCTCTGGTTGTCGTTGTAATTTGTAGTGAAGGTTGCAGAAATGCTCCCCATGTTGGTCCACCGTTCTGCCCTGAGCAGGTAACCGTGCCTGGCACAGGAGTGTTGCCGTCGTAAAATGTCACGTTACAACTTGGCATGACGCCAGGACTATTCGTCTGAATGATTGCGCCGAGACCGAATGGAGTGACAATGTTGGGTGGCAGGGGGGGATTCCCGGCAAGTGTCGTGGTGGGCGCTGGAGAAACAACTAATTTATAGTTCCCGGAACTGGGATTGTAGCTAGCGTCTCCCGTGTAGCTTGCAGAGAATTGATGCGTCCCTCCTGAAAGTTGAACGGATTGATCTTCCGCAAATCCTTCGCCGTTTAGCGGATACACGCCAGTCGTTCCCAATGGCGTCTGGGGACCACCGTTAAAAGAATCGGTTAGCGTGACGCTCCCCGTCGGGCAATTTAACTGCGAACAGACGGGCCTCATGGGAAAGGTCACAGCTGCTTTCGCGTTGCCCACATCCACGCGCGCTATGTACTGTGATCCGTAAACCAGCGAGGACGGGGTATCACCCGTCTCATTGCCCGTCGTGTCGAACACTGGAATCGAAATCAGCGTTGTGCTTGGCTCCGGCGCTACGGTGACGGTTATGGGCGTCGAATCGCTGGGCGCATAGACGCTATCTCCAGCGTAGTGGGCTTTCAGCTGGTAGGATGTTCCACCCGCTAGCGAAGAAGTTGTCCCGCTTACAGCCCCATTTTGAAGAGTGAGGAAACTTCCCATGGCCACGGAAGTCCCGGTCGTTGGAGAGCCGATCAAAGAGACTTCGCCCGTTGCCGCGCTCGGCAGCACAGAAATAGCAAATGGGACTTGCTGGCCATGCGTAATGCTTACAGTTTTTCCGCTGTTCAGCGATAAGCTGGTCGCGGTCGCAATTCCGGGAGCGCTCCAGTTGTGAATCAGGTTATACGCATTCACCGACCCGAGTCCAGTGGCCAAGTCATACCCCGTGCCGGCGCTGTAACCGGAAAGGATTCCGTAGGTATCCGCTGGAACGGCTAATGTGCAATTTGGGCTTGCTGCGGCGCACGGAGTTGCAATCGTTCCGGATGTCACGTCGTTGAAAATGCAAGTGCTTGCCGGGTTCGTGCTGGAGCTGCAATTCGCACTCCTCTGCGCCGTGGAAGAAGCCAGCTTATAGAGAACGTGATTGGCATTTCCCTGTCCCGCGGATTGCGTGTATTGATTGACCATGGCCATGATCCCGGCAAAAGAGGGCGACGATGCGGACGTACCTCCGATCGTCAGAAAATCGTATTGGTAGCTGGTCAGTCCGCAGGGGGACTGCGACTGGGTTTGGTCCGCCTCGCAAATAACATACGCACTTCCCATAAAACCGTTGCTTGCGAATAGGGATACGTCCGGGATGTCCCGCGCGCCATCCGCAGGCACTCCCGGCGCAACTTGCCAGGACGGTTTCGCGTAACCGCCCGTACAGCTGGAAGGCAACGAACCGGTCGGATTAATGCAATTACTCTTGCCGCCTGACCCGCCGTCGGTATCCACCAAACTGGACAATCGTGCGTTGTTGCAACTTACCTCGGGTGAGGAGCCAAGACCGAGGACGACAAAAATATTATTTGTGCAGGTGCTGTTCCAGCTACTTTCGGGAATGTATCCGAGCGCGGATGCCAGATTCGCATCGTTGGTCGCTCTCCAATACGGGCTGGCCGCTTGAAGAGAATTGATCGTGTAGTTCGGACCGGAATTCAGGAAATCGGTGCCGCCGACCGCAACTCCATAGGGCGAAGTCGCCAGGCCGTTTACCATCAATCCATAAGTTGCAGGTGCCGGAGGATTACTGGCGGAATTATCGCAGCCCGCGGAACCTTGGTCGCCCGCCGATGTAAAAAATGTAATGCCTTGAGCGGCGGCTTGCTCGCGGATGGCATTCTCAAAACTATTGCCGGCCGCTCCCAGAAACAGCTCGCACTGCAGAAAACTTTCGTTGACGATCGGCGCCACATTGTTTTCGACGGCGTAAACGGCGGAGAGATCAACGCCATCCGTGGTTTCGGTGGACGAGGAAATCACCAGATGAATGGTGGCGCCTTTCGCTACGGCCCCGGACCATTCCACGTCCAAAACCGCTTCGGTTTCATCGCCGGAAACGATGCCGGGGTCCACTCCATTCACAATGAAATTCGGATCGTTTTTGGGTAGGTTAAAGAGCGCCCGAAAATCCCGCACATCTTGAAGAACGATGTCGCTTCGCCCTAGAATTGCAATGCTTTGCCCAGTGCCATCGATCGCTGGGCTTGCATTCCACAATGGCAAAACATTATAGATTTTCGCAAAATCGTAAGGGCCGACGAAATAACATATACTTGTCGGCCCGCAGAGGTTGGTACCTCCTGGATATGTGAAACCCGGCCGAAGAGATTTCACTTCCCCTGTAAGGCGCGATTTTGAATAGACTCCGCCAATGCGATGCGCAGGCTTTTTCGCAAAATTGTGCAGGGAATTTATGCCCACAATGACCGGAGCAAGAGCCTGCGGTATTTGCGGATCGCTGGCGTTGGCCCAATGCGTTTCGCCATTCACCACATATTTGTGAATTTCGGTATGAAACGCCTGCTGCACTTGTGCGGCCGTGCCGGAGAACTCGATGACCGTTCGCCCACGGGAAATTCCACCGATTTGAAAGCCATGCGAGACGAGCCATGCGGCTACAGCTTGTATGTCCTGATCGCCGGGCCCGTATTGTTGCCCGAACGCGTCCGGCGTGAGCCACTGATGATAGCTGGCAGAGTTTGGGTCCTGCTGCGCGTCGAGCAGCGCATCTAGAGCCGCTTCCTGAGCGTCACTGCGCTTCAAAACCAGCAGCATGCGCTCCATAGGAAGATCAGGCGGGGCGACGCCCTGGTCAAAGCGAGCCTGCGCCAAGGGATGCGTATTACCCATAAGCGGAGTGAGGGCGCTTTCATTCACTCGCTCAACGATGCGTGAAGATGCGGAAGGAGTTTGTGACCTGGCGGCCGCTGAAATAAATAATGAACAAAAAAGAAGCAACAGAAACCTGGGATGGGACAGGTTGCTTATGCGCATCGGGCCGCCCTTTGGGAAATTCGAGTGCGTCAATTGTTATCATAAAGAAAACAAATATCAATGTGATTATTTGAGTACTACTATTTATTAGTGTTTTCTTAAATGTAGGGCTGGTACGTCTATAACCCGCTCAAATTAATGTGATCTAACTGCTCCTTTTTCTCTCGTTTGCC
Source organism: Saccharimonadales bacterium (SeqCode) (assembly GCA_035486415.1). Classification (GTDB taxonomy): domain Bacteria; phylum Acidobacteriota; class Terriglobia; order Acidiferrales; family UBA7541; genus Palsa-360. The sequence continues at coordinate 11,916 of DATHNC010000094.1, read as the reverse complement.
CAAGGCGGTGCCAAACCGGAATTCAAGTCCCGTGGGGATGTCATATCCGCATCATAAATCGACAATTACAGAACTATTACAAACCGCTTTCCTGCCGCATGCTACTTTCGGTTCAGGCGGCATTGACAGAATGATCGGGCCGCTTCTAAAGGGGACCGGGACATGGCAAGCAATGTAAAACGGGACAAGACCTTCTCGCAGCCGGTGAACTGGATTACGACTTTTTTCATGGTCGCATTTCACATCGGCGCGATCGCGGCATTATTCTTTTTCAGTTGGAAACCTGTATTGGTGGCCGTGCTGCTCTGGTGGGTTGCGGGCAGCCTCGGAATCGGCATGGGCTATCACCGGTTGCTTACGCACCGAGGTTTTAAAACTCCGAAGTGGGTTGAATATTTTCTGACCGTCTGCGCCACGCTCGCCCTCGAAGGCGGACCGATTTTCTGGGTGGCCACGCACCGCAAGCATCATCAGAACACGGATAAGGAAGGCGATCCGCACTCGCCGCGCGACGGTGGATTCTGGTCGCACATGGGCTGGATCCTCACCGGCAAGGCCATGCACAACAAGCGCGACTCCCTGCTGCCCTATGTCCCTGACCTTCGCAAAGACAAATTTCATGTTTGGATCAGTGAGTGGCACTGGATTACGCAAGTTGTTGTGGGAGTTGCGCTGTTGGTGTTTGGAGGCCTGCCTTATCTCCTGTGGGGTTCGTTCGTACGCACCGTGTTCGGTCTTCACTCCACATGGCTCGTGAATTCCGCGACGCACATGTGGGGATCGCAGCGCTTTATTACCGGGGATGATTCCACGAACAGTTTCTGGGTCGCCATCCTGACGTTTGGCGAAGGCTGGCACAACAATCATCACGCTCATCCGCAAATGGCCCGCCATGGAATGACCTGGTACGAGATCGACATCAACTGGTATGGAATTAGCGCGCTGAAGGCGATGGGGCTGGCGTGGGACATTTCGCTGCCAAAATTGGGACGCGAAAAAGCGATTCAGCCGGTTGCGGTTCCTGAAACGCCTGCGGCAATCGCGCCAATCGTGGCCGACGCTATCCCGCAGGAAGCCGAAGGCGATTAAGTTTTCATTATTGCCAGAGCGTATTGTTCTTGTTTTTAAGAACGGGGCACGCAGCCACAAAATGCGTGCCCCGTTTTTTTTACTTGGAAGAAATTACGACAAAGCCAGCACCAGCGACTCTTCAATTTACTTTGTGTTTTTTGTGCCATGAATCTAAACCAACCCGCTCCGTCACGAAAAACACGTGGCGGAATGGACTCTACGAAACCTGATCGGAAGTGCGATTTGGTTTCGTAGCGCCCCTCCGAATTCTGGACGGGCGTGGTTTCCGTATGCACCAAGCAACAGCTCCGCTTCTTTGCTTCCAAATGCGAAGTTAAATTGTTTTTTTAGTTTCGTGATAGTCTAACCACGATTAACACGATTCGCATGCAGTGAAATGCCCAGAAAAATCTATGCGCGCACTCATCATTTCCAGCAGCCTGGATGTCTCCAGCCGAAGCGAGCAGTTAGCTCGGCTCTACGCTGATTTGCTTTCTGCGTTTGAAATGGAAGTGCAGTTTTTTTCGCTCAAAGATTACCCTCTCCCCAAATTTGATAATGGAAGCGTATTGCTGACGGACCCGTCGTACCGGGCCCTGCACGAGGCAGCATCAAAGGCCGACGCACTTGTCCTGGCGAGCCCCATTTACAATTGGGGATGCTGTGCAGAGCTGAAAAGGTTCGTGGAAGTTGTGGGAACAAATCCGCCAGGGGAAAATATTCGCAGCCCGTTCTTCGATAAGATTATTACGTTTGTGAATGCCGCCGGATTGCCTCAAAGCTACATGGCCTTTTCACCCATGGCAATTTCGATGATTCTGGATTTTAAATGCATCATAAATCCATATACGGTTTACGTCGATAATTCCGCGTGGACAGGCGAAACACTTTCCGAGAAAGCTATGACCCGGATGCAGAAATCGGCGCAAGTAATGGCTGAGCTGATGCAATGTCTGGCGAGGCGGACCTATCATTCCCGGTGGGAAATCTAGAAATCGTATTTCGCTTGACTCAACTGCCGATTCGTTGCCGTCCCCTCACAGACCTGCATTTTTTTTCTCCCGCATCTCGATTACTATGTTCAGATAGAAACCCGTGATGCGCATTACTGGACGAGCCAAGAAGATTGCTTTCTTCGTGACGCTGGGCGCCTGCCTGGTTGGGCTGGCGATTGCGTTGAACGTTACCTGGATTGTCATCAACTGGCGCGCCGTCGTTCCTTTGGTCCTCGGTATCATTTTTTTCACCTTGATCATCGCTGGACTCGTGGTTTACACCGTTTTTCTGGCTCGCGAAATTCACAAGAACGAGCAGCAGGACAGTTTTCTGAATGCAGTCACCCACGAACTGAAAACTCCCATCGCCTCCATCCGTCTTTATCTCGAAACGCTTCAAACGCGGCAACTGACCGAAGCGCAGCATCAGGATTTCTACCGCATCATGCTCGAGGATACGGACCGGCTCCTGGGGACGGTCGAGCAAATCTTGAAGGCCGGCGAGGCGCGCCACGCGAGCAGTAAAAAGAATTGGGAGCAGGTTGATTTTTCCGGAATCGTGGCGGAAACCGTGGAACTTACCCGCCTGCGGCACCATTTTGCGCCTGAAGTGCTGCGATTTGCAGGTCCCGCGGGAGAGAAAATTTATTTACGCGGCAATCCGCAGGAGCTGCGCACCGCCGTGTTTAACCTGGTCGAAAACGCGGTGAAATATTCGGGCGAGGTAAAGGAAATTGAAGTGGATTTACTGACACCCAACATCGATACCATCCTTCTTCGCGTGCGCGATAAAGGAGTGGGCATCCCTCACGCCGAATTGAAACGCATTTTTAAGCGCTTCTATCGCGTGACAAATTCCGCGACGGGCCGCGTCAAGGGCACAGGACTCGGCCTGTTCATTGTCCGCTCCATCGCGCGGCGGCATGGAGGCGACGCCTTCGCCGAGAGCGAGGGCACGGACCGCGGAAGCACTTTCACGCTGCGATTGCCAAGAGCGTACCCCGTATGAGCCGCATCCTCATTGTGGAAGATGAAGCGCACCTCGCCGAAGGGCTGCGCTTCAATCTTGAGCAGGAAGGCTACTCGGTGCAGGTGGTGGGCTCAGGCGAAGACGCGAGCGACCTCCTCTTGAAGGACAAGGAAGAGTTCGACGCCCTGGTGCTGGACGTCATGCTTCCCGGCAAAAACGGTTTTTCCGTTGCGCGAGCCTTGCGCGAAGCACGCAATTACATTCCAATTTTAATGCTCACCGCGCGTTCGCGCCCCGAGGACGTGCTGCAGGGATTTGAATCCGGCGCGGATGATTATTTGCCCAAGCCGTTTATTCTTTCGATTTTCATCGCGCGCGTGCGCAGCCTCCTAAGGCGCAAAACCTGGGAGCACGGCGCTCCCAAGCCAGAGGGCAAACCGGCCACGCGCACCACGGATTCGCGCGACCTGTTTAAATTCGGCGACAGGACTGCGGATTTTGAAAATCTGACCCTGCAAGTGGGCCAGGAAAAAGTGCAACTCACGCTCATGGAAGCGGAATTGTTGCGCTACCTGATCGAAAACGCGGAACACCCTGTTTCGCGAAAAGCGATCCTCGAAAACGTGTGGAACTTGCAGGAAGATACGGACACGCGCGCCATCGACAACTTTATCGTGCGACTGCGAAAATATATCGAGAAAGAACCATCAGATCCCCGGTACCTCGTAACAGTGCGCGGCCTCGGTTACAAATTTATTCCCTTCCCCGACAAAAAATCGAAAAAATAAATCATAGGAAAATCTGCTACCAGATTTGGCACCGCATTGAGGGAGGACGAACCATCGCTTCCCCCGACTTGCAATCGAATGCATGCGCGAATTCCGGCATGTTGGATGGAGCCGCAATCGCGCGGAAGCGGCCAAGCGGGTGGGGATTCGTGTTGACGATCAAGCGTTCGTATTCCGGACGATCGTTCGATGCCCAGATCTGCGCGTAGGCCAGAAAGAACCGCTGGTCCGGAGTCATCCCACCGATCAATGGAGTCTTCTTCCCTTTCTCCGCCATCTGCAGCGCGCGGTAGGCCAGATTCAAGCCGCCGAGGTCCGCGATGCTTTCGCCTAGCACGAGCTTGCCGTTTTCATGCAGATCGTCCTGCACGACGTAGCTGTCAAACTGCTTTTCGACACATGCCGCGCGCTCATTAAAATTCTTCTCGTCCTCAGGCGTCCACCAGTCGCGCAGGTTCCCTTGCGCGTCAAATTTTCTACCCTCATCGTCAAAACCGTGCGTCATTTCATGGCCGATCACGGCTCCTATTCCGCCATAGTTGGAAGCGTCATCAGCTTTCGGATCGAAAAAAGGTGGCTGCATAATCCCCGCCGGAAAAACGATTTCATTCATTTGCGGGCTGTAATACGCGTTCACCGTGGGAGGAGACATGCCCCACTCGGTTCGGTCGACGGGCTTGCCGATTTTGTTCAGATCGCGCTGAAATTCAAATTGGGAGCCGCGCATTTGATTCAGCACGTAGGGCCCGCGATCGACGGTATAGGCGGAATAGTCGCGCCACTTGTCCGGATAGCCGATCTTGCGCGTAAATGCGGCGAGTTTTGTAAGCGCCTCTTTGCGCGTTGCGGGGCTCATCCACGGCAAGGTTTGCAAATCGTCGTGAAGCGCGTCGGTCAGGTGATTCACCATGTCCAACGCGCGGGCCTTGGCCTCTGGTGGAAAATACTTTTCCGCATAAATCTGGCCGAGCGCTTCCCCAAGCTGGCGGTCCGTGGCGGAGACGCATCGCTTCCATCGCGGCAATAGTTCTTTGGTTCCCTGCAACACCCGGCCATTGAAGTTGAAATTTTCATCCACGAACGGCCCGGATAAATACGCGGCGTTGGAATTCAACAGATGCCAGCGGAGATAGACTTTCCACATATTGAGTGGCGTGTCTTTTAGATCATGGCTCATGGCCTCGAAAAATTTCGGGGCGGAAACATCCACTGCGTTGATGTTGGCGTGGCCTAGTTCCTGAAAATAATCTTCCCAAGACCAGTTGGGAGTCAGCGCTTTCAATTCCGCGCGATTCATTCTGTGATAGGTTTTTTCCGGATCGCGCCGCTCCACGCGCGTGAGAGAAGCTTCAGCCAACTTGGTTTCGATTTGAACAATTTCTTTGGCCTCGGCAGCCGCCTTATTTTCATCTTCTCCCGCGAGCGCTAGCATCTTGCTCACGTGCTGCTCATATTGCTCGCGCATTTGCTGCGATTTCTCATCCGTCTTCGTGTAGTAATCGCGATCGGGCAGGCCGATCCCGCCTTGGTCCGCGCCGCCAATCACTTCGGTGCTGTTTTTCTCATCCTGCGTGGATCCGAATTGAAAAAGCGCGCTGACACCCATCCCCTGTAACCGGGCAATTTCCGCCTGTAAATCTTTCAAGTTTTGAACACTGTTAATTCGAGCGAATTCCGCGTCCAGCGGCTTGGCGCTCTCGGCGTCAGCCTGCTTTTCGTCTAAACAGCTCGCGTAGAAATCTCCAATTTTTTGTTCATTCGATCCAGTCGGAGACTTTTTTGCCGCAGCCTCTTCCAGGATTTGATGAAGTAGTTCGCGATTTCTTTCGGCAAGTTCACTGAAGCGTCCCCAGCTGGGATAGGCGGGTGGAACTGGATTTTTGGTGAGCCATTCGCCGCTGGCATAGCGATAGAAATCCTCACAGGGCTTGCAGGTTTTATCCAGAATCGTGAGGTCAACGCCATGCGCCGCTGCGCCAGAAGGTTTTGTATTATCTTGTTGTCCGGCCCGGATCACTTGGAAGGAGACAAATAACATGGCAATCAAGATGGCGGCGCCCGCAAATGTGCGGCCAGAAACAATTTGCCCGGGGTTTAGTTGAAAATGTTTTCCCATTCTTTCAGCAAAGCGTTTGATGACAATTGACACGGACACTCCTTCATCCAACTCGAATTCTCTCTCATCCCAATAAGATGGCAAACTTCTGAAGAGTGGTGCCAGACGTACCCCTGAAATACAGCGAATAATGTATTTTAAGGATTTTCCGCCGCTTTTTGCTCACTTTTTTTAATCTTCAGCATCCTAGAAATTAGACGCTATGAAACGACAAATAGAGTTCGCCGTAATAATATTGTCTTTAATTTGCTCTCTGGGGCTATTTGGCATCGCTGCAGCTCAAGAACAAAGCGACCAGCCCCAGTCTGGAAACGAAGGGGCTGCTCCGCCAAATCAGCCTTACCGGTTGGAATCCCCTGAACAACTGCAACGTTTGGTTGCACCCATTGCGCTTTATCCGGATTCCCTCCTCGCCTCCATGTTGGCGGCCTCGAGCTATCCTTCTCAAATTTCGGAAGCCAATAGCTGGCTGGCGCCTCGCCGCAATCTTTCGCCCGAAGAACTTGCAAATGAGGCGGATAAACAATCGTGGGATCCAAGCATAAAGGAATTGCTTGCTTTTCCCCCGGTTCTGCAAAATCTGGCGTCCAACCTTTCGTGGACGTCCGAATTAGGGGACGCTTACTTCAATCAACAAGCGGATGTGATGGACGCGATTCAGGAAATGCGGCGTAAGGCAAAGAAAGAGGGCACATTAAAGAGCAATGATCAGATTCACGTCACGGATAAGCATGGCCACATCAGCATCGACCCGGCAATGCCTGAAAGCAATGAAGTCTATGTTCCCGAATACGATCCATGGGCTGTTTACGGATATCCGATAGATCCGTGGCCGGGATGGGTGTCTGTACCCGGTGTTTGGTGGGATGGTCCTGGCTTGGATTTCGGGATCGGTTTTGGAATAGGTCCTTACCTTGGTTTCGGTTGGGGATGGAATCGCTGGGGATTCGATTGGGATCACCGGGGACTTTACTTCGGCGGCAGGCCATATTTCCCCTACGGGCCGGCATTCTTCAATCGCTACAATTATTACCATGGCTACCCTGGTTTCGATCACGGCTATGCAAGAGGACCGGGATTTGGCCGTGGCTTCGATGACCGCGGGTCGCATTCGGGTGCTTTCGGCGGATTTGACCATGGCGGAGCGACCAGAGGCTTCTCTTCGCGCGGCCAGGGCAGCATGCAGGGCGGCTTTCATGGCGGTGGATTCGGAGGTGGAGGATTCCATGGTGGCGGCGGAGGCTTTCATGGAGGGGGAGGCGGCGGTTTTCACGGCGGAGGTGGAGGCGGCCACCGTTAGAAAGATTTAACAATTTTACAGTTCAGGTAGGGAAATGAAAATTATATCGCGACAGGCATTCAAATATTTTGAAATGAAACTTTTACTTATAATTTTGTGCGCAACGGGCTTGACTTCGCTTGGGTTCGCGCAGGATAAGCCTGCATCTCAGCCTGCGCCCTCCGCTCAATCCACTTCGACTCAAAATTCCTCCATGCCTAGAAAAGGTTCCTCTGCAGCCGCGGCGAGCGCGAATGAAAAGCAAAAAACTTTTCCCTCGGCACAAGACGCCGCTAATGCCTTGTACGAAGCGGCCAGCAAACACGATGAAAACTTGATGCTCGTGATTCTGGGCCCTAAATCGAATGACGTCATTATGTGGACGAAAGATCCCGCGGAACGAAGATCCGACATCGATCTCTTCGTTCAAAAATATAGGCAGATGCACCGGCTGGTGGAGGAACCCGATAACGAAACAACCTTATATATTGGCGCGGAAAATTGGCCTATGCCTATTCCGCTGGTGCAAAGGGGAAAAGACTGGTATTTCGATTCCGATCTTGGCAGGCAGGAAATAGTGTACCGGCGAATCGGCAAAAACGAATTGGATACCATCGACACTCTTCACGCCATGGTGGATGCCGAAAACGATTTTTACGCTCAAATGACAGATATGCCCGATGGCCCTCAATATGCCTCAAAATTTGACTGCACTCCGGGCAAGCACGACGGCCTGTATTTTCCAAACGCCAAAAAGATGGACGAGAGTCCCATCGGCCCCTACCTGGCACAGGCTAGTTTCAGCCGCCAGGATCACAAGCCGCTAAGTGGCTACTATTTTCGAATATTGGCCGAGCAGGGTCCGAAGGCACGCGGCGGGGCTCGCAAATATATCGTAAATGGAAAGATGACCGGAGGATTCGCCTTCGTGGCATTTCCCGCGGAGTATCGCAGCTCCGGCGTGAAGACGTTTATTATCGATCAAAATGACGTTGTTTACGAAAAGGATCTTGGTCCGCAGACCATGGACATTGCAAAAAATATGACTGCGTATAATCCGGATTCGAGCTGGACAATCGTGCAGTGAGACATAAGCCCATTGCATGGCAATGGCCCATGCAAGCCCATCGTAAACTCAAGATTTCGGACCGCTCCCGCCTAAAGGAAATGAGCGGATGTAGTTCACAATACGCCACACCTGGTCTGGAGTTTCTCGTCCCACATAGGCTGGCATTCGCCCTTTGCCTTTTAGAATTAGGTAAGCCAATTCTCCGTCGGTGAAATGTTGCAGATTTTGAGGGACTCGCCAATCATGGACGTTCATGTTACCGCCCTTGGCTTCTATACCTTTCCCATCTCCATCTTTTCCGTGGCATAGCGCGCAATCTGTTGAACCATACAACTGCTTGCCGTCTTTAACGGAATCTTCATTTAGCGGGACCGGATTTACGCGGTCAATTTCTTCCTGGGGAACTTTTGGTTGTTCGGCGGGCTTACCGCCTCCACAACCCGCAAATGCGCAGCACAAAAGCGCGGACAAAACCGCGACTCGCATTCCCATTATTTCCCCCTCGACCCCGAATTTTCAATTGGAATCACTTCGCCCTGCGTTTCACCAAATTTTCAGGATGAAGTCTATATTTTTTTGGCGGACGCGTACAGCGAAAGGAATTATCGTGTCCGAAGCGCCGTGGGGATCTATCAGACCACGAAATATAGCGAGGACTCACGGCTCAAATTCGGAAAATATGTACAATTATCGCTTCATGAAAGAAAAATGATCGCTAACATCAAGACTGGTCCTGAACAAGTCTTGCTTGAAGGTTTGCCAGCACTTCGTGAGAAAGAGGTAGGGGAGGCCGCAAGCGCAACTCATCTAAAGTCTTTGAATAAGTCTGAAATAGATTTGGTTCGTACTTTTGCAGGGCCACCTCAAGAGCAACGAGTTTATTCCGATTATCTATGGCAATTGTCGTCGCCTCAGCTATTGCGGAAACAAGCATTTGAGCGGCTTCCAGTTGCATACAACCCCTCCGTGAATAGCCTTAACTACTTTGGTAGAGTACCAGTATCTATCTGTTTTGCAAACTCCAACATTCATCATCAATGACAAAACAGGAAAATGGCAGTACAGGGTCGCCTTGGATAGCAGGGTGCGATGTTCATTTGCTGTGCCGTAGGAAGCCTTTGATGTACGAAGAAGAAATATCGTATCAAGAGAAAGGCGAGCGTGCGCAACGGTACTATTCGCCCAACCGCTGCCCCACATTAAGAATCCATCGATTTTCAGATTTTCCCCGAGGCGAGTGAAATGCCCTTGTATCGCCACTCGTTTTACAGTAAAAGATCATTCCCGTCGGACCACTGGAAAACTTGCCGGGAATTTGTTCAGAAACGGCGTGGGGCGATCCGGCATCTAAAACGAGTAGACTTCTCAAAGCCGGATTATTGAGATCGAAGTGTGCCGCAAAATAAACTTTGTGTTTTTATCGCGGGTTTAGCAGAATTAACTTATCCGATAGATCGTGGGGGCCGGAACGATGCATTTTATATTGTCATTGTGTCAGTGGCTTGAGAATACCGGGATTGGAACCTCAATCCGTGAATCCACCTGGCTTTTTCCCGTGATTGAGACAATTCATATTTTCGGAATTGTGATGCTCGTGGGCGCGACTTCGATCCTGGACTTGCGCCTTTTGGGATGGACTTTCCGCGACAAATCAGTGTCCAAGATGGCGTGGCGGTTTCTGCCCTGGGCCTGGGTGGGATTCACGATTCAATTGATCACCGGAGTTTTGCTGTTCGCCTCCGAAGCCACGAAGATGTATGACAATGTGGGCTTCCAGATCAAAATGGTGCTGATCGTCGTTGCCGGATTTAACGCGCTTATTTTTCACTCCGTTGCCTATCAGAGCGTGGACAAGTGGGAATACGACGCTGTGGGTCCGTTCGGAGCACGTGCCGCAGGCCTGATTTCCATCGTATTGTGGTTCGGAATTGTCGCCGCAGGCCGCTGGATCGCCTACGTCTAAGAATCGTTCGCGCTTTTAAGTGGCGCGGGCTTCAGCCTGCGGATTTTAGTCCTTGCATGGACCAAACCCCGCAGGCTGAAGCCCGCGCCACTTTTTTGACCATTTACTTTGATTGCCTACTGCGCAGAAACTTCCGACTTAAGTTCAGCTGGCACAGGCACCCGCTGCCACCCGCCTGCCACCGCCGCAGCAAACCCGCACAACGCCGCAAAAGATAGCCACAGCGCGGGCATCGCGCGATTCCCCGTTTCATGGATCAGGTATGTGCAAATCGCAGGAGTAAATCCTCCAAAGATAGCCGTCGCCAGACTGAAAGCCAGCGAAAAACCGGACGTGCGAATTTCCGGCGGCATAATTTCCGCGAGGTGCGGAATCATTGCGCCGTTATATACGCCGAAGAACATGGACAACCACAATTCAACAATCAGCAGGCGAGTCGTTGAGGGACTGCTGACAAGCCAGAGCATCGCGGGATAAGAAGTCAAAATTGCGGCAACCGAAATCCCGATCAGGATGGGCCGCCTTCCCACAATATCTGAAATTGCCCCTCCCGTAGGGAGCCAGAAAAAATTTGACAAGCCCACGGCGAACGTCACGAGAAGGCTCTGCCGGCTGGTGAGGTGCAGCACTTCAATCCCGTACGTGGGCGTGTACGCGGTGATCAGATAGAAAGAAACCGTAGTCATAGTGGAGAACAAAACGCCTAGCGTAACAATTTTCCAGTTCGTCGCGAGCGAGGCTAGAACTTCGTTCAAATTCGGATGGCGCTTCTGCGCCAGAAACGCCTCCGTCTCGTCAAGCGATTTGCGCAGCCAGAACAGCAACGGGACAATCAGGCAGCCGATAAGAAACGGCACGCGCCATCCCCATGCGGACATCCGCTCCGGCGGCATCACGATGCTGAGCCCGACGCCCAGCAGGGCGGCAAAAACCACGGCGACCTGCTGGCTGGCCGATTGCCACGCGCAATAAAATCCGCGGTGGCCGGGCGTGGCCATTTCGGAAAGATAGATGGACGCGCCACCAACTCCAACGCCCGCCGAAAAACCTTGCAACAAACGGCCCAGCAGCACCACGAGCGGCGCGACAATTCCGATCGTTCGATACGGCGGCGTAAATGCGATGACCATGGTGCCGACGGCCATCAAAGAAAGCGTGAAGATCAGCCCCGCGCGCCGGCCCTGCCGGTCCACATACGCGCCAAGAACGACGGCGCCGAGCGGGCGCATCAGGTAGCCTGCGCCAAACGTGCCCAGCGTCAGCATCAAGGACGCATAGGCGTTGCTGGAGGGGAAAATTTCGCGCGCGATGTACGATGCGTAATACGCATACACCATGAAGTCATACATTTCCAGAAAGTTGCCGCTGGAGATGCGTATGACATTGCCGATTTTCGAGCTTTTGGTTTGTGTGCTCATAGGACCTGGGTGTTCCCTGTTATATCGCGTTCAGGTTTCCCGCCGGACAACACTGCGTGACCGCGCGTTTCTATTTTCCGGCCGAATCACCCGTCAAATAAAAATAGCCGACTTTGTTATTGGATGGAGACCCGTACCACATGCGCCCTTCGGAATCGGGAAAAAATTCACGTATCGTATTCTCCGAATGCGGAAACGGATATTCCGTAATTTTCCCGGTCTTCGGATCCAGTCGTCCCACCACATC
>DATHNC010000093.1:0-61054 GCA_035486415.1 Saccharimonadales bacterium (SeqCode) | reverse complement strand
CAATGTGAAAAAACATGCTCATGCCTCCCATGTCGTGGTAAAACTGTGGCAGAATGAAGGCGAAGTTGTTCTCGTCGTGGACGATAACGGCCAGGGTTTCAGTTTTGCCGGTCGCTTTACCGGAGATGAATTAGACCGCCTTCGGTTGGGGCCGATTTCCATTAAGGAGCGAACACGCAGTGTGGGTGGTGTTTTGACAGTAGAGTCCACCCCCGGTCACGGCGCTCGTTTGTCTATACAGGTTCCTCTCGGCTGATATGGCCAAAACAACCAAAGCTCAAATTCGTGTCCTGATGGCGGATGATCATGCCATCTTCCGTGAAGGTCTGCGCAAATTGCTGGACGGCGATGATGAGATCACTATCGTTGGCGAAGCCTCCAATGGCAATGATTGCATTAAAATGCTGGCCAAACTGAAGCCGGATATTTTGTTGCTGGATCTGCGCATGCCGGACAAGGATGGACTCGCGGTCCTGGAAGAAGTGAATTTCGATCAACTGCCCACCCGCGTCGTAGTGCTTACGGCTGCGGAAGATGATCGCGACGTCGTGCGCGCGATGCGCCTGGGCGCCCGCGGTGTGGTGCTGAAGCAGTCCGCGACAGACCTGCTGGTGCGCAGCATTCACAAAGTTCATAGCGGCGAAATCTGGCTCGATAATCACATGACCGCCGAAGTCATGAAGGCGTTTTCAAAGTCATCCGACGGCGGCCCGCGGCGCGAAAAGCCTTTGCTCAGCGACCGGGAAAAGGAAATCGTACAGCTCGTCGCGCAGGGTTATCGCAACAAGGAAATCGGCGAAAAGCTATTCATCAGCGAGCAGACGGTAAAGAATCATCTGCACAATATCTTCGATAAACTCGGCGTTTCCGACCGCCTGGAATTGGCCCTCTACGCCATCCATCACCGCCTCATCGATCAGGCCTAATCTTTCATTCTGCCCAAAGTTGCCAGAAGCTATCTCGTCAACAAGTCTTAAAGTCTCTGTGGGTCGTGGCTTCAGCCACGACATTCAAGGACGCGGAGATCAAGGGCTTTAGCCCCTGAAGCTTTACCAGGCAACTCGTATGTGCCGCTAATTGAGATGCCTCCTAGTTTGGATTTCGCTGTCCCCGCATCCTAGTACCCGCGTACCAAATTAGGCCCTTGCGAATTGGAACCTCCGCGCTATTGAGACAATCTCCCCCCGAACGTAATCTCTAACTCGTAAACAACAGCAAGAAATTTCAGGAGGCATCACCTTGACAGCCGAAGAGCGACGCGCCACGCAACGGTTTCAAATCCGGCTACCCATGATCGTTCGCTGGACCAGCGGCTCGGCCATTGGCGAGGCCTCAACCGAATCCCGCGACGTCAGTTCCAGAGGGGTTTACTTCTTCCTGCCAAAGGAAGTCTCCAGCGGTTCGCCAGTAGAGATTTTGCTGACGCTGCCGCATGAGATTACGCTCGCAGGCCCGGTGAAGGTGCGGTGTCTCGGACGCATCAAGCGCGCCGAAGTCGATGAACCCGGCCGCATCGGAGTTGTGGCCCAGATTGAACGATACGAATTTCTGCGCGGCGACGAACACGCCGCGTAGCACGAGTCTTGCCCGCCACCTGCGGAGGCGGACAGGGAAGACCGGGGTGCTCCGGCCCCTCAGCTGAGCCCCCCGGTTATTTTTTTGCGTGAATGATTTCGCTGTTCGTGTGCGCCAGCGTTGGAATAAATCTGTAGAGTCGCGGCGAAGCGACCGGTGATTAGTGACTGGCTTGCCCCGAGTCCCTGCGAAGGGTGACCGGTAAAAAGCCAGCTCCAGATAGGCCGGCTTCCTTCAAGCATTTCAATTTATTTTCAATTTCAAATCATCAATCTCAAATTTCAAATTAAAGATTACAAATATAGAACCAAGTGCAAATAATTGACCAGTCACCCTTCGCAGGGGCTCAGGGCAAGCCAGGCACGACTCACAAATCACAGCCTCATTCATACCGCAGCGCTTCCACCGGATCCAGCTTCGCTGCTCGCGACGCAGGATAAATTCCCGACGCCAGGCTGACCACTACTGCAAAAGCAATCGCGCCTCCCACCAGCCACCACGGCACTGTCCAGATATTCGGTGGATTAATACCCTGCCTCTTCAAATAAATTAGGGTCGCCAGTTGAATCGCGCGGCCGATCGCCCATCCCAGCACGACGCCAAATAAGCCGCCTGCCAAGCCCATCACTCCGGCCTCAGCAAAAAACAATCGCCGTACATCGCGGTCCGCGGCGCCCAACGCTTTCAGCACGCCAATTTCGCGCCGCCGCTCCAGAATAGCCATGACCAGCGTGTTGATAATTCCGAGCGAGGCCACCGCCAGCGCCAGGCTTCCGAATATTCCCAGAAACATATCGAAGATCGCAAAAAATGTGCGCAGGTTGCGCGTCACGTCGATCAACGAAAATGCGGCAAAGCCCATATGCGTGATGCTCGATTCAAGCTGTGCCACGGCGTTCGGGCTGCTCGCTCGAACATTCAGCGCCGCGTAACGCATCCCCTCGCCCGGCGTCGCTCTCGAAATTTCACGCAAGTCGCCTTGCTGCACGACCTCCAGTTTTTCGGCCACCGCGAGCGGCAAATAGATTCCGGCGTTGTTGAACCCCACCGGCCCGCCACCGGAATCCGACGCCGGCGTAACTCCAACCACAAGAAATTTCTTTTCGCTTGGCACAATCGAAAAGCCCATGGCCTCTTCATCGGGGCCAACGGCGCGATTCGGCGCATCGGATGGCGCTTGCTCCGAAGGTGGCGGAAGCGCTTGCCGTTGCGCAAATCGCAAAGTTATTTCTTGTCCCACAAGGGAAGCGGGTGATTTACCCACGTCAATCAGCCGCTTTGCCAAGTCTCCTTGAACAATTGCCTCTCCTGCATCCTCACCAGAAAAGAAATGGCCATTGAGCCCATCCAGAGCGCCGCTTGACTGCGAAGAGGAAGCCATGCCCGCCACCATCACGAGTTGGCTGACGGGCTCCACGCGAGCCTCCGCCGTAAATCTGATCTCAGGATTGACTTCGATCACGTTGGGCAGAGCCGCAATTTCTTTGCGCGCCGCATCGTCCAGCGGCCTTGGCGGAGCTGAATCCGAAGCGTTGCGAGGATTGCGCCGGCCTCCGCCAGGCTGTCCAAATGGCGCGCTCTGCCGCGACCTGACCGAAACCGTATCGAACAGGCCAGCGCGTGCCACGGAACGGTCTACAAGCTGCTGCAACCCCACTCCCAGCGAAAGCAGTGCCACGAGCGACGCCACGCCCACCGAAATGCCCAGGGTTGTCAGTGAATTTCGCAGGACGGCTTCACGCAAATTTCGCGCCGCAAGTTCCCCCAGATCTCCAATCTTCATCGCAATCGCTCCTCGCGCGAAATCGTCCCGTCCGATAGCGTGACAATCCGGTCCGCGTACCGCTCCGCCAACGCACGCTCGTGCGTCACCATAACAATCGTTCGTCCTTGTCCGGACGATGGCCTGTGAATTTCTGCAATCAGGCTCATGATCTCTTCGCCTGTTTTGCTGTCCAGATTTCCCGTGGGTTCATCCGCCAACAGGATCATGGGCTGATTGATGAGTGCGCGCGCAATTGCACCGCGTTGTTGCTCACCGCCTGAAAGCTCAGGAGGCCGATGCCTCGTTCGTCCCGCAAGCCCTACTCGCTCGAGCGCCGCGCGCACGCGAGCTGGCCGGTCCGCACGTGGCACCTCTGCCAAGCGCAGCGGGAGTTCTACGTTCTCTTCCAGCGTCATCCTCGGAAGCAACTGGAAGGACTGAAAAATCATCCCAACGGTGCGGTTTCTGTGGGAGGCCAGTTCTTCGCTGGACATCCCCGCAAGATCGCGCCCTAAGGCAAGTATCGAACCTGAAGTTGGGCGATCGAGTCCAGCCATTAAATTAAGAAGTGTGGATTTTCCGGAGCCACTGGCTCCGAGCAGGGCCAGAAATTCTCCCGTGCCCACGTCCAGCGTTATTTCGTTGACTGCTCGAATTACGGTTTCCCCCATCTTGTAGCTGCGGGAAACGCATTGCGTTCGGATTCCAATTCCATTCGAAGCTGTAATTTGTTCAGGCACATTCATAGTACGCAGATTAGCACGCAAAAGTTTCAAGGGCGAGGTTGACGCTGAGTCATGAAACACTTTCTGCATGATTGCCGATGCAGCCGAAAATGAATGCCGCGACATTTAAAATCTGGACGCGAAACGAAGAAAATTTTCAAGTCCTGGCCCGGGGATGAATTCTATTTGCTTGCGGCAGCAAGAGGTATAAGATCATCCGGCAGTCTAAAATGTGCAACTTTAGAATGGCTTAAACATATGAACGCAGATGGTTTAACGCGGTTGGTAGATACATATAGATATTAAATCTTCTATAAACGGGCGCAACCTGGATGACACGTAAGCCGCAAAATTATAGTTCCCCTGAATGGTCGGATGCGATCTTGAATTTAAGACATAACTTGGGCCTCAGCCAGTCGGAATTTGGATCACGGCTTCATTATTCCGCAATGGCTGTTTCGCGTTGGGAAACCGGGAAGCAGGAACCGACTTCAAGGTGTTTTATCGAGCTTGGAAATTTGGCTGGCCCCCCTTTGTGTTGGTTGTTTTGGGCGCGTGCGGGATTAAAAAGTGCCGATCTCCGTCAGATGTTTCCCAACGTAAAAGAAACTTCTCCCTCAACGATTTCCGCCGATTTCGAAATTGTTCGTGCTGGGAGCGGATTGAAGAGAAAAAGACCGAAAGGTACGCCGAAACATCAAATGGTCGCTGTTCCGTTGCTGGGAATCCACGCCGGCACCATCGGCGAGGCCGGAGGTCAATTTGCTGACCTCGATACTGCGATAGCAGAAGAAATGATTGCCGCGCCGGCATTCTGGTGCCCAAATCCCATCCAGACATCCTGCCTTCGTGTAAAGGGCACATCCATGAGTCCTCTGATTAACGATGGTGACGTCGTTGCCGTGGATGCCTCGCAGACCAACCCGAAGGATTTGAATCGCAAGATTGTTGTTGCCTGGCACCGCGAAAATGGATTGGCCCTCGCTCGATTCGTATCGGCGGAAGGCGTCCACTTGCTGGAATCTGAAAATCGCGATTACGCTCCAGTTACAGTGGATAAAGACAGGAAATGGCAGATTGTCGGAAAGGTTCTGTGGTGGATCCGAAAAGGTCCGTGATCGATGCCTGCTAAAGAATAAGTAGTCGCATATTAGATGGTCGGCCACAGCCATCGACCGGTTGGGCCGGCACCGTTTCTCACGATTTGGGATTGGCGACGGGACCGGAGAGTCGGCCGGATTCGTCTAGGAGCTCTCGACCTTGGGTGTCGACTGGGCTCCTGGCGGTTCGCGGAAAGGATCCATCGGAATTGGCGAATACTCGACATCGATGATCTCGAGATGTTCCGTCTTCGACGGCGCGCGTAGGTCCACGCGATCGCCGGGGCGCGCCTTCATTAGCGCGATGCCGAGAGGTGAGCGCCAGCTGATGTAGCCGCGGTCGAGGTTCACCTCGTCGATTCCGACGATCGAGACGACGTGTTCGAGGTCGGCGGCGTCTTTGTAGGTTACGGTTGCGCCGAAGAACGCGCGCGTAGCGGCTGATCCCGGCCGAGGAGCGACTGGGTCGACGACCACAGCCGAGGTAATGCGTTTCGTGAGAAAGCGAATCCGCGAATCGATCTGGCCTAGCCGTCGCTTGCCGTACTGGTAGTCGGCGTTCTCACTACGGTCCCCGTTACCGGCAGCCCACGTTACGACCTTCACCACTGCGGGCCTCTCGCGACCCAGCAGAAACCCGTGCTCGTCTTTCAGCCGTTGCAACCCAGCTGGCGTGATGTAGTTTTTGACCGCCGGTCCCACATTCTCTGGCACCGGTTCTCGGAGCGGCCGCTTTGTTTGCATTTTCAAATCTGCCCTGGGATTTCGCGTACTTGTGGGTTACCCAATCTCAGGAGATCCGCGTCTCGGTCCTGAAATTCCTCGCATCGTCAACGTGACGTACACGGGCTAGATATCGAATGATACATCGGTCCTTCCTGTGTCGCTCTTAGAAAATGCGGTCACCCGTCCAATTGCATATCAAGGCGAAAAAGGAAGATGGAAAATGCGATATTCCCAGTCAGCGATATGGCCGTTCCGATTGGAGGGCGATCATCTGATTATCGAGATCAGGCGGGGTAACAACGCGGGTCTTACGCTCTCTGAAGGCGTCGAGTACAAAGTGCGGGAGATGATTCGGGTCCGATAGTTCCCGATAGATCCTGCCTGACGGCCTAGCGGTCTGCAGAGTAGTGCCGTCCTCATCGCCGTACTAGACGTTGTCTAAAGGAGCCGCATTCCATAAAAACCATTTCCGTTTGCTGAGCTGTCATAGAGTGTGATTACGTTCGTTATAACACCCTATGGCAGCCGACACAGGGTATTTTGCTCATAACGACGAACTGCAACTCAAGGTTCCGGTCCGCAAATAAATTCAATCGCGCTTAACCCTGCAAATCTTCAATAAAAACCCGCGTTTTGACGTGGTTTGGCCGGATAGATCAAGGATTGACGGCAAACCGTAAGTAATCCAGCAGCGTGCCCCACGGATCGCAAAGCGGGATAGAGCGTGATAAGTCGTCCATTGTTTAGGTAAGCTTTGACGGCGGTTTCACTCGCGGAATTTTCTTATCGTTCGCAAGTCGCACCGCAATGCAGCAGTACGAAAATTGGGCATCTGTAACTTGCTGAGTGAAAAAGAAGTGGTCGGGGCGTCCGGATTTGAACCGGAGGCCTCCTGCGCCCAAGGCAGGCGCGCTACCAGGCTGCGCTACGCCCCGACATTTTGCGACATGCAATTCTAAGATACTTCCGCTACCGGGGCCACCTTAAACCACAATATAAAAAACTCGGACATTGAGTTTAATTCATCGGAGGGAGTCGCGGATCTATTTCCCCTTGGCACCGGCGGTTTTCGCACTGCTGCCTTTGCGGGGAGATTTGGAGGCCTTCACAATATCTCCAATGCTGAACAAGCGTACTCGCGCGATCCGCGCATTTTCCTTCACGCGCAATTGCGGCACACCCACCGTAAGCAGCAACTCAATCGGATTGACTTGCCCGCGGACAAATATCGGGGAATGCCATGCCCCCGCACGCAACAGACGATCCTCGGGCTCGATCAACGCGATCTGGTCCGCCGCGAGGTTCAGGCATTCGTTACACTCCACGAAATAGGCTTCTTTATCCAGTTCCCACCAGCGATAGTTATCCTCGGGGCGAAGTTGGTGCGCCTCGAGCGGGATTCTTCCGGCAGGAGCATATTCGCCGCCGCCGAAATCCAGTTTTCCTGTGGGGTCGATCGCGTGAATTGTTTTCACTGTGAGGTGCACGGAAAATCCATGCACTTGGTATTTCGGGTGAATAATTCCAGCGATGTGTTCAGCGGTGTCTTTCCCGGACAAAAGTTGCATGTGAGGGACTATAGCCAATCCGATACAGGCCGTCCACATTCGCCTCGCGCCCATGCGGCGAAAAGAACAGCCCTCATACTGTCTTGTCTTTCGAGTGACATAGATGCTCCAGCGTGCATTCCACGCAGCGCGGCTTGCGCGCCTGGCAAATTTTTCTGCCGTGCCAGATTAACTGATGAGAAATCAAGATCCACTTATCTTTGGGTATCACTTTAATCAGGTCCTGTTCAATTTTTTTAGGGTCCGAATTACGTGACAGCTCGAGCCGCTGCGTAAGCCGTATCACGTGCGTATCCACCACGACTCCGACAGCAATGCCGAACGCCGTCCCCAGAACCACGTTCGCTGTTTTGCGAGCCACTCCCGGCAGCGTCAGCAATTCTTCCATCGTGCGCGGCACCTCGCCGCCATACTGTTCCACGATTTTTCTGCTCGCGCCAATAATCGATTTGGTCTTATGCCTAAAAAATCCGGTGGGGCGTATATCCTGTTCGAGTTCCGTTGGATTCGCGTGAGCAAAATCGCGCGGCGTTTTGTATTTTGCGAAAAGCGTTTTGGTTACCAGGTTGACACGCACGTCCGTGCACTGCGCCGAAAGAATCGTGGCGATCAGCAGTTGAAACGGATTCTCGTGCTCCAGCGCGCAGGTAACATTCGGATACGCCTCGTCCAGCTTTTCCAGAATCGCGTGCACACGCGCCGGATTCGTAGCCGCAGTGATCGATTTTTCACCCGAAGGGCGCGGTGAATTCCGCTTTTTAATGCCCTTGCGTTGACTTTTCTTTGCCTTAAGTTTTTTCATCGGGTCATCTTCATTTAGTTTAATTCGCGTATCAACAAAAAGTGCAGGCATTAGTGGTGCGGGCTTCGGCCTGCGGATTTTCATCCTTGCAAGGCCAAAACCCCGCAGGCTGAAGCCCGCGCCACCGAAATCACTCTTTTACCTTGAGCAAAAAATCGAGCGCCTTGTGAAACGCTTTTCCCCGGTGGCTATAAAGATTTTTTTCTTCCCGCGAAATCTCCGCGTATGTTTTTCCAAGGGCAGGGAAGAGGAAAACCGGGTCATACCCAAACCCGTCTTTTCCGCGCGGCTCTTCCAGAATAATTCCCTCAGACGCTGCCGAAAACAGCCCCCTCACATTTCCTGCTACCGCCACAGCCACCACGCAAACGAATCTCGCCTGCCGATCATCTGCTCTTTTCACCCGCAATTCGCTGATTAATTTATGAATGCGATCCATATCGGAAGCGCCCGGCCCCGCATAACGCGCGGAGAGCACTCCCGGCGCGCCGCCCAGCGCGGGAACTACCAGCCCCGAATCGTCGGCAATCACAAACCCATTGACAAACCGGCTGTAGTGCAGCGCTTTTCCGGCAGCATTCTCCGCAAACGTGGGCCAAATTTCTTCAAACAGCGGCAGGGAATCAAAGTTAGGAATGAACGCGAGGTCAATCGTCGCGCCGGTTGGAGCTGCGCCGTCTGGTCCTGCGAGCGCCTGATACTCGCGCAGCTTCCCTGGATTCGAGGAAGCCACCAGCAATCGTAGAGGGTTACTTGACGCGCGCACGGAAATCGGTGTTGACCAGTTTGGATTGATACTCGGTCATGCGGCGAATCCCCGTCGCGGCCAGCGCCAGCATATCTTGCAATTCCGCTCCGCCAAACGGCTGCCCTTCGGCCGTCGCTTGCACTTCCACAAATTTTCCGCTTCCGGTCATCACCACATTCATGTCGACTTCCGCGCGAGAATCTTCGTCGTAAGCAAGATCGATCAGCGCAACTCCATCCACCACTCCTACGCTTGTCGCCGCGACAGAATCAATCAGCGGCACCGATTTCAAAATTCCCGCCGCCACCAGCCGCTCCATCGCCATCGCCAACGCAACATACGCGCCCGTGATGGACGCCGTCCGCGTTCCGCCGTCAGCCTGGATCACGTCACAATCCAGAACCACCGTTCGTTCTCCCAACTTTTTCTGGTCCACAATGGCGCGCAGCGACCTGCCAATCAGCCGCTGAATTTCCAGCGTGCGCCCCGACGGCCTGCCGCGCGTGGCTTCGCGCGCCGTGCGCTGCTCCGTCGCGCGCGGAAGCATCCCATACTCGCCCGTCACCCAGCCTTTTCCCTGGCCCTTCAAAAACGAAGGCACGCCATCATCCACGGTGGCCGTGCAAATCACGCGCGTATTCCCCACTTCTATCAGCACGCTCCCTTCGGCGCTGGTGATAAAGTCCGGAGTCATCTTCACCGGACGAATTTGATCGTGCGCGCGCGCATCGCTTCGCAAGTTTCCTCCTCGTGGCATGGCCCAAAGTTTGCCCGCCCGAACTCCGGGTGTCAACAGAGACGACCACCTGCATTGCGCAACTTCAGATTGCCAATTAGGAAAGCAAATTATTCAAAAATTTTGACCCCCTTACAGAAGCATAGGTCCAGAGGATTTCGTAGCGCCGGCGTCCCGCCGGCAGTTTTGCAGATTGCTCTTACTTCTTGAAATCAGCCGGCGAGACGCCGGCGCTACAATGCTTTCCGCAATTCCGCCGCGCCCAATCCTAATTCGATAATCGCCTCACCCACCAGCCGATGACTTTGTCCCCGAAAATTGATATTGTTCATTTCAGATCGTCACATATCCAGCTAAAATGCCTTGATCCCGAGAACTCGATCGATTAAAGAGGTACGAAGACCATGAAGAAACACGATGAATCTCGCCGCGAATTTCTAGTGCGCGCGGCTGTTGGAGCAGGCGCAGCCGCAGGAGCCGTTGCTGGCGCGGGCCTCGTGCCTGACGCCATCGCCCAAACCCACGAACAAATGGAGGGAGGCGCAACCACTCCCGCCGCGCAGCATCCCAGCGGCCCCGAGCACGGCGCATTCTTCAATCACGCCGATGCCGCGACGATTGCCGCGTTCACCGAGCGACTCATGCCCAGCGCACCCGACAAGCCGGGAGCGCGCGAAGCGGACGTGCTCAACTACATCGATCTCGCCCTGGCCGGCGCTTACACGGACTTACAGGAATTTTATCGCCACGGACTGGCGCAGCTCGATGCCCACTGCCGCGCAACGCACAAAGAATCTTTCGTGCACCTCACGCCAGAAAAGCAGGACGAAGTCATCTCAGCGCTGGAAGAGGGCAAGGCGACAGGTTTTGCATGGCCCACGGCCAAAGAATTTTTCAACACGCTGCGCATGCACACCATGGAAGGGATGTTTGCCGACCCGCTGTATGGCGGCAACCGCGACTTCGCCGGTTGGCGCCTCGTAGGTTTTCCCGGCGCGCAGGCCATCTTTTCCCCGACGGATTTGCAAAGCAAACAGGCATTTTCTCGTGCTCCCATCGTCGGTTTGCAGATAACGGCCAAAGGCCCAGTGGGAAGGGGATAAATCATGGCGACCGAAAAAACAGATGTGGTCATTGTCGGAATGGGCGCGGTAGGCGGAATCCTCGCCGCCGAACTGGGCAAAGCGGGAATGAAAGTGATTGGCCTCGAACGCGGCCCGCGGCTCAGCACCGCGGATTTCAATCCGCATGATGAGTTGCGCTATTTCCAGCGCCAGGAATTGCGCCCGAATATCAAGCGTCAGCCCGTGACGTGGCGGCCCAATGCCAGCGTGGTAGCGCGTCCAATGCCCGTCCTCAATTACGGAAATCAGGCTGGCGGCGGCACGGTGCACTACGGCACGCTATCGTGGCGCATGCACGAAGATGATTTTAAAGCGCGCTCGCACACGATTGAGCGCTACGGCGCTGCGGCCATTCCGGAAGATTCATCGGTCGCCGATTGGCCGGTGTCATATACCGACATCGAGCCTTTTTACGATCAGGCGGAATACGAACTGGGAGTTTCCGGCAAGGCTGGAAATTTGCAGGGCAAAAAAATCGACGGCGGCAATGTGTTCGAGGCTCCACGCAAGCGCGATTACCCGCTGCCGCCGTTGCTCGACGATCAGTCCGGCGTGCTTTTCGCGGAAGGCACGCGCAAGCTTGGCTATCATCCATTCTCTTCGCCGCGCGCAATTCTTTCTCAGCCCTACCACGATCGCTCGAATTGCACGTACTGCGGTTTCTGCCAGGCATTCGGCTGCCACGTGGGCGCAAAATCGAGCATCCTCGTCACCAAGCTGCCCGAGGCCGACGCGACCGGCAATTTTAAATTGCTGACCGGCACAATGTGCTACCACGTCAAGACCGACAACAGCGGCCGAGCGACGGGAGTTTCTTACTACGGCCCGGACGGCTCGGACAACACGATTGAAGCGGACCTCGTGATTCTCTCTCCGTTCATTTACGACAACACGCGCCTGCTGCTTTTGTCGAAGACGGATAAATTTCCCAATGGCCTCGCCAATTCCAGTGGGCAGCTCGGAAAACATGTCACCGCGCACATCATGGCCAAAGTTTTTGCCGCGTATGATGACCGTTTCGTGAACATTTACATGGGCCCCAGCGCGCAGAAACACACGATCGACGATTTCAACGCCGACAATTTCGACCACAGCGGCCTGGGATTCATGCGCGGCGCGCAAATTTCCGTTGCTCCCGCCGATCTAGAAGCCGGACCCATCGGCACAGCGATGAGCATGGACCCGCCTCCCGGAGTCCCCAGATGGGGCGCGGCATATCGTGATTTCCTCGCAAAATATTTCACGCGTTATGCTGCGATCAACGCGCAGACTGAAAATCTAGCCTACGCCGATCAAACGATCGATCTCGATCCCAACGTCCGCGATCAATACGGCATGCCCGCGCCGCGCGTCACCTACGATTGGCGCAGGCCGAACGAACTTGCGCGCATCGAATTCCTGATGCAAAAGATGGAGGGAATTGGCAAGGCGATGGGCGCGACCAAAGTGTGGCGCGGCGCGCTAAGCCCAGGCGCTCCAGGCGCGCATCACGAAGGCGGCACGCGCATGGGCAACGATCCGAAAACATCAGTGGTAAACCGCTACGGTCAAACCTGGGACATTCCAAATCTTTTCGTTATCGGCAGCTCTACATTTCCATCGATGAGCGGCTTCAATCCCACGCTCACTATCCAGGCCCTCGCCTACATGAGCGCCGATGCCATCGTGAAGCGCTACAAGAGCAGGCCCGGCGCACTAGTTTAGCTTTTAAGTAGCATAGGCTTCAGTCTGTGGGGTTCTATCAGTAAAGGCACAAAACCCACAGGATATAAGACCGCTGAAAAGTACTCTATTCTGTCATTCTGAATTCTGTCATTCCGAGCGAAGCGAGAAATCCCTCCTTGCTTTTTCCTCCACGCTAAATTGAAGAGAGATTCCTCGCTTCGCTCGGAATAACAGAATCTTATATTTTTCAGCCGCATGAAAATTCTGTGCTACCAAATCCTCACACGGCCTTGCTATCCGATTTATTTTTCGAACTATTTCGTCGAAGGATTTGTCTGTGTTCTGTCGGGCCCGGTGACCGTCGCCGGCGTCGCAGCTGACGGAGCCACCGGTGCCGACCCCGCAACGGCAAAAAATCCATAAAGGTCCAAATGTCCGGCAAGAGCTTCCGCTTCCTGCCCATGAACCAAAATCTTCAATTGTTTGATGCCCGAAACATTCGCCCCTAGCGTCTGCACGATCGATTCCTCCGCAAGTTGTTCGCTCAAAATTCCCGATGGCATCTCTGACGATATTTCGTCAGAAAAATCGGCAATCGCCGTTCCATCCGGTTGAAGATAAAACGCGAGCAAGCTCGCCTGCGCGGGCAACGTCCGTTTTTCCGGGGAAGGGGCGCGCAATATGAGCGCGTTCAGCAATTGCTTCGACCTCTCCACCGGATCGGCAGAAAGCGGCAACTGGATCGCGGTAGCCTCGAGCGTGTTGGGCGAAGTCGTGGACAGCCAATACATTTGCGCTTGCACCTGCACGTCGGTTGGCGTGGAGATCGGCTCTTCCATCACTTCGCGGCGGGACTGCTCTTCCGTCTTCGGAGGGTTTTGCAGCCTCTGAATCGCCTGGCGCAATCCCGGCAGCGCGATGAGGCCCACCACCACCATCGCGGACAGAATCAGGATTGTCGTTTTGAGCCCTTTGGACAACGCGCTACCTGCCTCCCGATTCATAAATTAATTTATACGCGACCACCGCCCGCGCCACTCCATCCGCCAGCCCTGGCCCCATTTGATCGAGCGGCGCGCGGCTTGGCACGCTAACGCTCGAGATCTCAATGGCTACCGCGGGCGCTCCCACTGTGCGCAATTGCCGCACCGGCGCTTCGAATGGCGTTTCAGACGATCCATGGAATTTCTGCGCCATCTGTATCTGGATCAGCTCTGCCAATCTGCGGCTTTGATCGACAAAATTAAATTGCGCGCGGTCCCAGGGCAGAAGCCCTCCGCGTGCCGCTACTGCGCCATTTTGGGGCAGCGCCATTCGAGGCATGGAATACACGCGTACCGTGCCCGGTTGTCCCGTGGAGGAAACATGGAGAGAAATAAAAATATCGCCCCGCTGCGCGTTGGCGACTTTCGAACGATCGTCGAACGAAGGATCTTCATTCGCCTGCCGCGTCAAAATAACGCGAAATCCCTGAGACTCCAGCGAAATTCTCACCAGCCGGGCAAAGCCAAGCACGACGTCGCTCTCCGCAATGCCGGACGAACCGCGAGCGCCAGGGTCGGCACCGCCATGGGCTGGGTCAAGGACCACGACAGCCAAAGTTTTTTGTGGCGGAGGCGGAGGCGCAAGTTCAGCAGGTGGTTGCGCCTGCGCTGGAGGCGTCGGTTGCGGCGCGGCAGGAGCGGATTGGGGCGCGGCCTGCCCGGAACTCGCAGGGGCCTGCGCCAGAGCCGACGCGCCAGATAACGCAAAGGCAGCGGCCATCACGCACACATGAATTAGGCAAATCCATTTGCTGGGCACTCTTACGAGGATACCAGAATCATTTCCTTCGTGAGAGAGGTCGTATCCGAATTTTTGATTTTATGTTGCACAGGTCTTTAGACTGTGGGGTGTGGTGTTGTTGTAGCCGGCCTCTGAAGAGGCGGGCTATAGCAAAGCGGGGCACACCAAACCGTGCTAGAAAATTTGCGCGCCGAATTTTATTTTTTATAACGTAACCCTAATCGAAGACAACCGTCTTATTCGCGTATTGTAGCACCCGGTGCTCCAGGTGCCAGCTCACGGCACGCGAAAGTACAATTTTCTCCAGATCCCGCCCCTTCTGCACAAGGTCCTGCAGCGAATCGCGATGGGAAATTCGAATCACGTCCTGCTCGATAATCGGGCCGTCATCGAGCACTTCCGTAACGTAATGAGCCGTGGCGCCAAGCAATTTTACGCCGCGCGCGAATGCCTGATGATGCGGCTTCGCGCCAACGAATGCGGGCAGGAAAGAATGATGAATATTGATGGTGCGCCTTCCATGGTTGGCGATGAAAGAGGGAGAAAGAATTTGCATGTAGCGGGCCAGCACAATTAAATCGATTTTATTTTCTTCGAGCAATTCATGCTGCCGCTGCTCCGCTTCTCCTTTATTTTCGCGGTTTATTTCGATCACATGAAAGGGAATTCCGTAAAAATCCGCGTGCCTTTTTGCGTCGGGATGGTTGGAAATAATCAGCGGAATGTCACAGTGCAGTTCTCCCGTGTGCCAGCGGTAAAGCAAATCCACCAGGCAATGATCGTATTTGGAAACAAAAATCGCCATTCGATCGCGGTCGCTGGAAAGAGCAATCTGCCACTTCATATTCAGGCGATTTGCGATCGGCGTGAAATGCAGCGCAAAATCATTCATTTCCATTTGAAAGCCGGACAAATCCCATTCAATGCGCGCGAGGTAAAGACCCAGTTCCCGGACCATATGCTGTTCAAAATGGAGGATGTTGCCGCCGGCGCGGTAGATGAATTCGGCGAGCGCTGCGTCAAGGCCCTTGGCGTCCGGACACTGAACGCGCAGAATGGCACTCTGTTTCACCGCTTCACCTCCAAGGTACGGCGAATTGTACAGGAAAAAGTCCTCCGCTAAAGAGTCTGTGTAATACCTGCATCATTATTGTAGGTCGTGGCTTCAGCTACGACATAAGTTCTGCAAAATGAGTGCGGTTTTACAGGCGGCGGAAAAAGGGCTTGTTCTATCATTCTGAGCGAAGCGAAGAATCTATCTTCGATTTAACTGTAGGAAAAGAAACAAGGGCAGATTCTTCGCTTTGCCCAGAATGACAGAGCACTGGGTTTTCCCACAGCCTGTTTAGCCGCTGAAGTTCCAATTTTGCAGTCCTTACAAAGGTTCTTTATTTTCACGACTTATTTATGGGCATTTCTTTATGCTTAGTTCTTCGAAAGTGGGCTTGTGCGGGCCTTCATGCCCGCCGCTCGTAAACTGTTGCGGGTCGAAACAATGAACAGAAATAAAATTGGAATTAAATTGCAGAGAGGGCTCACTCATTCATCATGTTGAGGAAATCATTTCGTTCGATTAGCGTTGTTCTCGCTATTGCGGCGCTGGCGGCCAGCGCAGGCTTGTTGATCAGCGATGCAAAATTATGGTCTCCTCCGGGCGCATCTTCTGCCGCGATTTCCGCTGCGCCATTACTGCTGATCGGTATTGCGTTTCTGTTTATGCAGCCGGTCATACGGCCGCGATCCTCCGAGTTGATGAAAAACGTGCTGCTTGCAGGTACTTTCCTGCTGTGGGGCGCGATCCAGTTGATGCCGCAGAATCATTTGGCGGAAAGGCTTGGCAACGTCGTCATCGTTCTTTACGTCATGGATCTGGCCTGGACAAATTTTTCCTCGACGAATCCACAAAAGGGAAGCTGAATTGTTTCATGATGCGGCTGAACAGGCTGCGGAAATAGTCGTTTGTTCTGTCATTCCGCACGGAGTGAGGAATCTCTCTTCGAGTCAGCTGTAAGAAAACAAAGAAAGAGAGATTCCTCGCTTCGCTCGGAATGATAAAATTTTGGAAGTTTATAGAAGCCGCGATCCGTGGGGCCTAATTGCGAATTGGCTCCTTATAAAAATACCGCAATATCCATTCCGCCACGCAGCAGGGTTTCGTGGAATTTTCAGTTTCGATTGTGATGTTAAAAACCGCCTCCACGCTGCCGGATAAATCTTTGAACGATTGCAGCTCAATCCTTGCGCGAATTTTTTCTCCTGCGCGAAGAGGCGCGGGAAACCGCACGCGATTCAGCCCGTAATTAATGATATGGCGAACTTCGCCCGGCAGCTGAATTGCTTCCCTCAAAAAATGGGTCATCAAGGAAAGCGTTAAAAATCCGTGCGCGATCGTCGCTCCATAGGGCGACTCTCGCCGCGCGCGCACTTCATCGACGTGAATCCACTGCAAGTCACCGGTAGCGTCCGCAAATTGCTGAATGCGCTGCTGCGTAATTTCCATCCAACCGGTAGTGGCAATTTCCTTGCCCACGAGTGCATTTAATTGTTGAAGGGATTTCAGAATGAGAGGATGCATAGGAATTGAATTTCAGTGGCGCGGGCTTTAGCCTGCGGGGGTTAGTCCTCGAAAGGCCAAAACCCCGCAGGCTGAAGCCCGCGCCACTGAACTGCTACTTGCTCGTTTTTAATTCCGCGTAAACCTGGCCGACGAATCGGTCCGCCATGCGATCCCCGTTCGGCGCAGCCGGCAAAACATTGGCGTCGAATGACGATGTCGGATGCGCTGCAACTACTTCGTCCGACGATTTCCCTTGCTGGCTGAGTTTCGCAACCTGATCGCGAACGCCAATGATCATATCCCTGTGGGCCATTACCGCGGTGCGATCAACTATGGCGCCGTGTCCAGGAATAATTTTCGTGTTTGGCCCGGCCAGCGCGATCACCTGAGCAAGCCCATTAATCATTCCTTCGAGCGAGCCGCCGTTCACGCGGTCAATGTTCGGATAACCGATGGAGCGATAAAAATCGCCGGTCATCAGCACATCCGCGTTATGAAAATAAACCATCGTGTCGCCATCCGTGTGCGCTCTGCGAATGGGGATGAGGTCAATCGTTTCTCCGTCCATGTGAAATGTAACTTTGCCTTCGTAGGTCACGACGGGAAGGGCGCTTTCCGGAGCCGGCGTTCCCGGCTGGCCATTCGCGCCTGGCGGAGGATTCATCAAGCGATCCCGCAATTCGTCGCGCGCGAAAATCGTTGCTCCCAACTTGGCCATGTTTGCGTTGCCGCCCGTGTGGTCGGGATGCACGTGCGTGTTGACCACGTAGCGAATCGGGTTGGGCGAAATTTGCTTGATGGCCGCAACAATTCGATCCGTGAGCGGCGCAAATTGCGTGTCCACCATGAACGTGCCTTGCGGGCCGACGAGTACGCCAATCGTGCCGCCGCGGCCATCCACCGTATAAAAACTGTCCGTAATCTTGTTTGATTTGACGACTGTCTTACTGTCGTCGACGGGCGCCTGTGCGCGTGTCGAGGTCGTGGCAATGAGCGATACCGCAAGCAGGACCGTTGACACAGCAATCGTGCGTCGAATGAATAAATATTTCATTGGCGTTTGCTCCTGATAGAAAATACGATTTTGACTTGGGTTGCTGCCCGAGAGTATATACCAAAAAAAATTGCACTACACGTTCAGGACAGCCCCGCCAGGGGCGAAACAATGGAGCCCACCGTTTTCAACGGTGGGGACGCGGAACGCGGTAGGAGAAAGCCCTGGAGGGGCGACACACTCATTCGCGCGATTGTGCCGCCCCTCCCGGGCTTTCTTCCCTGGTCTACCTGTTCCCACAGCTGAAGCTGTGGGCTACAGTGTTTCGTCCCTCCGGGACTCCGGACCATCGGACCAACGTGCCGCAAACGCTTTAGTTGAAAATGCACTAAGCCCCACAGGCTGGACCCCGGCTACTTAAACGCAAATCGCCCCGGGAAGCAATGCTTCCCGGGGCGATTTTAATTCACGCTGATTTATTTACTGTCCGACTTCGAGGATCACGAATGATCCCGGGATCGGAGTTGGCCGCGGTCGCGGATTGTCCGGTGTAGGAGCGGCAGCGGGTTTGAAATCCGAAGTCTCTGTGTAGACGCGGTGCGTCTTGGTGTCCAGCGCCATCGTGCGGGTACCGGCTTGCGTGTTGATGTTCCCGACGTTGGAGTACTTGTCCGGTGAATCCTCGTGGATCACGGAAACGAATCCGTCGCGGCAAGAGGCGAATGCCATTCCCGTACCCGGATCGTAACCGTTGCCGTCAGGATCGCCGCCGATTGGAGGAGCGGCAACCACTTTACCGTTTTCCGAGTTCACCACCACCATGACCTTATCGCAGGCCACGAAAATGCGGTGATGCGCGCTGTCCAAGGCCATTGCGGATGGGCCATCGCAAGGCGCAAGCGGCCAGGAGCCCTTAATCGCATAGGACTTAATGTCAAATTCCTGGATCACGCTCTTGTCTTCGATATTGACCCACATGTTTCCGCCATCGACGACAGCCTCTTCCGGCTTACCAGCGAGCTTAACTGTCCCGATCACTTTGTCCGAGGTCGCGTCAATCACCGTGGAATCCATGCTCTTGCCGTTGAACGTAAAAACCCTCTTGGTCGCGGCGTCGTAACGGATGGAATCAGGATCTTTTCCGGGGATGGGGATTACTGTCGTTGCCTTCAGGGTCTTGAGGTCCACGACGGAAACAGTGTTCGCATCTCCGTTGCTTGTGAATCCCTTGCCCAGATCCAAGGCTAGCGCCATGCCGTGGGAGTTCTTCGAGTTTGCAATTTCGACATCGCCAATCACTTTACCGGTCGTATCGTCCACGACCATGAAGTGCGATCCGCGGGCGATATACAGACGATGCGTGTCGGGGTCGACGGTCATATAATCCCACCCGCCTTCGCCTCCAACCGGCATCCTCTTAATGACGTGATAGCCCCCTGCTTGCGGCGCCGCGTATACAACCACGGACGCAAGCAGTGCGAGACCGGCCATGGGGCCAATCTTGCGCATCCATCCTGCTTTTTTCTGTGCTGACATACGAATCATCTCCTTATGGTTTCGTTTGAGCAGAACGCAAACATACCCGGTCCTTATTCACTAATACGTTTCAATGCCGCAATAAATTTCATCGCAACACTTTCGCTTACCGCACCGCTACTGGTGTGTCACTGCTTACCACGGCGTGCTTATTGCGGGTCAGATAGTACTGAATTGCTGGAGTAATGATCAGCGACAGGATCATCGAGATCAAGATTCCTCCGATGACCGCGATCGCGAGGGGCTGCAGCATCTGGGACCCTGCACCCAACGCGAGGGACAACGGTAGCATACCTGCCACTGCGGCCATAGCCGTCATCATAATCGGGCGAAGCCTTCGGCGGCCGGCCTGGATCATGGCCTCCTCCGGTTCAAACCCGGCTACTATGAACTTGTGATTGGCGTCGAGCAAAAGAATACCGTTCTTGGCCACGATTCCGAGCACCATGATTAATCCCATGAACGATGAGACGTTGAAATCGGTGCGCGTTATGTACAAGGCAAAGAACACACCCGAGGTCGACAGAACCGCCGAGGAAAGAATCGCCACGGGCGCCGAGAAGGCTCGGAATTCAAACAGCAGGACGATGAAGATCAGCACCAGGGCCAGCAGCAACACGGTGACCAGGTCGCTGAATGACTTCTGCTGTTCCTTGTAAGTTCCGCCGTAGGCTACTCGAATCGACGGAGGCAAGTGTAAATCGTTTACCGCCTTTTGCACGGCAGCGATACCGCGGCCCAGATCGATTCCCTCAAGCCGCGCTGTCACTTCTTTTTCCTGCTGCAAATTGTCGCGCAGGATTTCTGTTTGGCCGGGAACTTCTTCAAACGTGGAGACAGAGCCAAGTGTGGCGGCTCCGCCGTTTGCATTCACAATCATCGTATTGTTCATCGCTTCCAGGGAACCACGGTTTGGTGCCGCGTAACGCACACGCAACGTGTACGGCCGATCGTTGATAATCATGGGAGCCGTCGCGGGTTCTCCGTCAACGATGGACGATGCGATCGTGGTGAGCTGGTCCGTGGTGAATCCTGCCTTGGCGGCAGCCGCTGGATTGATCTTGAAAACGACCGCAGGACCGCTGGTCGTATTCTCGATACCATCTTCGACATCGACCACGGGTTTCTTGTAATTGATCTGGATGCGATCCAAGGCGTCGGCCACGCGTGGAGCCCATACCTTCAGCTGATCGACGTCATCCGAAAAGAGTTGTACGACGACGGGTTGAGGAGCGCCTGTGAGATCCGAAATCATGTCCTGCAATACTTGAGTGAATTCGACGTCCAGAGCAGGTTCCTGTGTCGTCACCTTTGCGCGGACTTCGCTGATAATGTCATCGATACCGCGGCTCCGCTTGTCCTTCAGCTTCACAGCGATGTCGCCCGTGTTGGGTTCGGTGACTGCGGCAAGTCCAAGTTGCAAACCCGTGCGGCGGGAAGTGTTCTCTACTTCGGGAACGGCTTTGATGATGTTTTCTACGTGTGTTACAACGCGATTGGTTTCGGCAAGCGAACTGCCGGCCGGCATGACGTAGTCAAGGATGAATCCGCCTTCGTCCATGTGCGGGAGCAAGTCCGATCCCAATTGCATGAAACAGAGGTATGAAACCGCGATCAGGACGGCGCAAAGTCCGCCCAGCCATATCGGGTGTTCCAGAGCGCGGCGCAACCAACGCTCGTAGAAGACCACCACTTTCTCGAAGAAGCCGCCCTTCAACGATTCTTCTTCGGCGGCCATCATGCGCTTCATGCGTTCACGTTCAATCGCTTCCGCGTCCATGCCTTCTGACTCAACGAGTTCAGCGTGGCCCGTGCCTTCTTCCTTGCCGCGCCGGATCAGGTAAACGCCCAAGTTCGTGGACCAGGTAAGCGCGAGGCCCAGCGAAGTGAGCAACGACACGCTCATGGCAATGGCCAGCGCGCGGAAAAATGTTCCGGTTACGCCGGTGATGGAGATCAGGGGAAGAAAGACGACGATGGGAGTCAATGTCGATCCGATCAACGGAACAGTTAACTCGCGCAGAGCGCCGCTGACCGCTTCCAGCCTGCCTTCGCCGCCGTCCCGGTGAAGAATGATGTTCTCGACCACCACGATCGCGTCGTCGATAATCAACCCGCCCGCCGCCGCGAGGCCTCCGAGGGTCATCATGTTAAAGCTCTGACCCAGCATCTTCATGGCGATGAACGTGACGCAAATGGCCACGGGAATAACGAGGCCGGTCATCAGCGCCGTTCCAAGATCGCGCAGGAACAAGTAAATAATGATGCCGGCGAGCAAAAGTCCGATGATGATTGCATCGCGGACGCTGCCGATGGATTCACGCACGATGTTCGATTGGTCGTAAAAAACATTCAGCTCAACTCCGGCAGGAATGCTTGGCCGGATCGCTTCAATTTCCTGGTGGACAAGGTTGGCAACTTCCACCGTATTGCTGTCCGGTTGGCGGCTAACGCTGATGAGAACGGCAGGTTTGCCGTTCGCCGTGACCACCGTATAGTTTGGCGCTGAAGATGGTGCTATCGCCCCGATGTCATGTACGCGAACCGGCGCATCGCCAACGGTCTTGATGACCATGTTGCCAATGTCTGCCACGTCGTGGACCTGTGAGTCGAGCAGACCGAGGAACAACTGGTGGTTGCGGCTCAGCAGGCCGGGGGAGTCGACAATGTTCGTGTGATTGGCCGCATCCAGAATGTCCTGAATCGTGACGTGCGCCCGTAACATTTTGGATGGGTCGGGTGTCACTTGGAACTCAGGCGTCTGTCCTCCCTGAATGATTACGGTTGCTACTCCGTTTAAGCGATTCAGGCGAGGCTTAATGTCATAGGTCGCCGTTTCCCATAGCGCCGTTTGCGGTACTTTGTCGGACGTCAAGCTGTAGCCGAGAATCGGGAAGCTGGCGAAGTCTAGGCGGTGTGTCTCAATCTGCGCTGTGGTCGGAAGCGTGCTCTGAATGCGCGCGATTTCCGAGTTCACCAGCTGAAGCGTGGTGATCATATCCACGTTCCAGTTGAAGGACAGATCGATTTCCGCTGAGCCGCGGCTGGTCGTTGAACGGACATCATCGAGTCCCGGGACGCTGTTCACGGCGTTTTCCAGCGGACGAGTAATGGTGACTTCCATCTGATCGATGGGCATAACGCCGTTATCCACGCCCACAATGATGCGAGGGAACTGCGTGGACGGGAAAACGGCAATCGGCAGAGAGAGCGCTTCGTATGCTCCGACTACCGCCAGCGTCAGGATCAAAAAGATGATCGACTTGGAGTGTCGGGCAAACCAATAGCGCTGCTCCGGATTTGAATCTACCTTCGAAGGGCTGGATTTCTTATCTGACATGGCGTTTTACCTGCCGCAAATTCGTGATTGAAAATCCAAGTGCAATGGCCGCGCTTAATCCGGCCAGTCTTGCCAATCTGTGCTCGTTCTCAAACATCTGCGACGCCAGCATTACTCGTCGTCCTCGTCCGGCAACGTCGGTGTCTGGACCTGAATCTTGGTCTTCGCCAGGATTGGATCGTCTTCATTGGCGAGTTCGAACGCACCTACCGTAACGACACGCTCGCCGCCGGTCAGCCCATCCGTGACCTGCACGGTCTTTAATTCGTCGTCCCGGACGCCGATCTTTACCTTTTTCTTGCTGGGGGCATTGTCCGAATCCAAAACAATGACTTGATTTATTCCATCTGGTGTCGTCAGCAGGGCTGCTTGGGGAATCACAACTGCATCTTTCACCGTCTGAGCAACCATCGACACGCGTACGCTGGTCCCAGGCCTCAGGCTGCCTTTCGGGTTGGGGGCTTCCACCCAAACTTCCACTGTCGTGCTATTCGGATCCACGGAGGGGCTCACCAGAGTGACCTTGCCCTTCACGGAGATTGGCTGGCCGGGAATGGTAATTGTGGCGGGGTCGCCAGACTTCAGGCTCATAGCTTCCGTCTGCGCCACATGCGCGCGCGCAACGATCTGGGAAAGATCCATCACAGTGATTACCGGCGTTCCCGTGGCCGGGGTCTCACCCGGATAGTAGGGACGGTCGGTTACGACGCCGCTGATCGGGCTGGTAATCTTCGTGTAGCTTACCGCCGCGGTGGCGGCTTCCGTATCACCCTTGGCCGAGTTCAGCTGGCCCTCGGCAACTTTCAGGTCATACTGTTTCTGCGAAAGGTCGTACGCGTTCTTGGCTTGGCTCAGCGAGGAAGTAGCGTCGTCCAGATCCTTCGCCGATACGGCGCCCTCCTTATACAGGGCCACGCGGCTGTCATACAGCTTCTGCGCGGAGTCCAGAGTCAGCTTGGCGAATTTCAAATCCTGTCCGCTTTTCTGCACCTGCATGTCATAAGTGACCTGGGCTTGCGTGTAGCTGCCCTGGCTCTTCATCAGCGCGCCGGATACGTCCTGGTTCTCAAGTTCGCCGAGCAGTTGTCCGGACTTTACGTAGCTGCCCTTATCCACGTACCACTTTTTCACCGAGGATACGGTCTTGGGCACGATCGCCGCCTGGTCGCGCGGATACAGGACCGCGTCCGTTACTATTTTGCGTTGGATCGCCGCTTTTTCCGCTGCGTCCACCTGCACCGTCACGGTGGGTGTCGCTTCCGCCACTTCCTTCGTGCCGCAACCCGCGAACAGGAATCCCGCGGCCAACACCACGGCTAGTGAGCGGAACGCTCTGCCTGGTTCGAGAGGGTGGCGTGATCCAGTCTGTGCCTGTGCGCTACCATTCATAGAGGAGAAAGACATTGATTTGCTCCCATTCCTTTGCTTGCCTTTGAATTTTTGAACCATCAGAAACTTCCCGTAAATGTCTGAAGCGTTGCCAGAAGCGTGCGGTAACGAACCAATGCATCGGCATACGCATTTTTCGCGGTGACCAGTGTAGTCTCCGCGTCCACAACTTCAGACGCGAGCGATGCGCCGCCTTCGTATCGCAAATTCGTCAGCCGCAGGCCTTCCGCGGCGAGTTCCGCTGTTTTTTGCGCTTCTTCCATTCCTGCGCGGGCGACCATAGCCTCATCATAAGTGGCATACAGTTCGCTGATCGCCGTGCGTTGGGCTTGCGTCAGCGTCGCTTTGGCTGATTCCTCTTTGTATTCCGCCTGATGCACCTTGCTGCGCAGCGTGCCCCAATCCCAGACGGGAACAGTTAGAGACGCCGTCAGGAAATAGCCAAGGTTAGGGACTACACCAACTTGAGTAATCGAGGCGCGCGTGCAATGCAAGGCAAAGCAGTTGGCTTCGATACCGTTATCCGCTTCCACCGTGATGGTTGGGAGGAACGCGGCTTTCGCCAGCTTCACATCCAATTCCGCTTCACGGGCGGTTTGCATCGCCACACTCATGTCAGGATTCTGTTTTTCAGCAAGTTGCTGAACTTCCGGAAATGGTGGCAACGCGGGCGGCGTGTCAAGGTCATCCACGACAGTGAAATTCTGGTTGAAATCAGGGAAGAGAATTACAGACAGACTCAGGCGTGTGTCTTCCATCGCAAACCTTGCTTCGTCGTAAGCCTGCTTCTGGATGCGGTATGCGATCTCCGCCTTCACGGCGTCGCTATGCGGAGCCTGTCCCTGATGCTCCAGGTTTTGCGTGATATCGAGGAAGTGCTTGGCCTGATCGAGGCCCGCTTGTGCGGCCGCAAACTTGCGCTGCGCCGAAACCAGAGCGTAATACGTTTTCGTGACCGTAACAGTCAGCCCGCGCCGCGCAATTTCAGACTTCGCATTCGCCAAAGCTTCCGCGGCTTTTGCGCGGTTTATGCCCGTTCCCATCCAAAGGGACGGCGAAAGATCCTGGTGGAACACGATCCAGTCGCGGTAGATGTGTACGCCGTCATTGGTTACGAATCTTCCGTCTGAAATTCTTCCGCCGTCTCCCTGAGTGTTCAAATACTGGGAAGTTCCGGTCAATTGAGGAAGCATGGCGTTTCTGGCCTGGAGCCGGTCTTCGCGGGCGCTTTTTGCGTCGGACATCGCGCCAACCAGAGTCGGATCAAGCTTCCGCGCTCTTTCCATCGCATCCGCCAAAGTTATAGTCGTTGGCGCTCCGGCCTGCGCCGCTCCGGGAGCCTGAATATATTTAATTTCCGTTTCCGTTTCGGCCTTGGCAGCCGGAGTGGACTGCGCGCCGGCCTTGGCGGCCGGGAAAATCATCACCACGGCCAAACCTAACTCCAAAATGGAAAGTTGCTTGACTGAAAGGAATGAACCGCTTGTGCGGGCTTCGATTCGCCCTTTAGGCATGACTGTACTTACAAGACCGAATGATTCACCCATGAATTCCTTATCCTCCTGCCCCCCGGCCCCTGCCGGTTGGAAATCGCCTGGCGCGAATTCTCCGCACCGGCCCTGGAAAACCCCAATCAAACAAAGCGCATCAGAGAAAACCCATCATTCGCAGGTGACGAAAGCTTAACAATTCCACATGAAAATTATCTGAATAATTTTCTTTATCGCATATCTTAAAGGGTTGCATTCACCCAAGCCAATTTTGGAGCAAAACAATACCACAACGGGGCCCGCAATCAACTGGCCCGCATCAATAATCCATATCTATGTATAAGATCTATGAGTTGAGTTCTCGTTGAGGATAGGTCAGAAGCGTCATTAGTCAAGGTGCAGGGTGCCCCAGCTTTCGACTTTGAAATGTTTGGGGGCGCAGCGGCAAATGGAATTCCGTTCCAAGGAAGTGTAACGAAAGTCGAACCCCCGACCCTCCTGGAGCAGGAGGGTCACTCGCCCGGAAGGGCAAAGGCCCGGAAAATGCAAAACCACGTACCTCGTAGATAACATGCAGCAGTGGTATTATTCAGTGGTAACAAAATATCAATTGAAACAACGGCGAAAGGGTGTGCCACCCGCAGGCATGCAAGGAGTGGTCTTGGGAAATGGTCAGAAAATAATTTCTAGAACGCAGTTCGGCATGGCGGTGTTGGTAAAATATTGGTTCGCCTCAATCGCCTTAATGTCGGCCCTAGGGTTCAGCAAAGGTATATTTGAATACCCGGGCCGAATTGTCGTCATAGGACCACTCACGTACTTAGGAATTCTCTGTTTAACTGCTGCAGAAGTGCGAGCAGAAGAGAACGTTTTGAAATATCGCCGCTTCATATCCTGGAAGCATATCTCGTACAAAAATATCAAGAAATGCGAGAACTCTTGGTGTCCGTGGTTAGGCTACCTTAGTCTGGATCACTTTTTATTTCCCCTAGGGAAAGTTTACTTCGTCAAATTGCGTCCGGCATTTAGTGGAAATCCGAAGGGACTGATTGATTTTATCAATGCCCGACGTGCCGGCGGGCGCCACAGCCTTTGACTTTGAATTTCCAGGTGGCGGGTGGGCCAGCCTGTTGTCAACATGAAGGACACGCGCATGAAGGCACGGAGATGACTCTCAATTTTGATGTGCTTCATCCCTTTAAAGCAAAAGAACCTATTTCCGGTCGTGAGCATCGGTTCGAATCAGGCGCTGTTGTTACTTGTGAGACCGACCAAACCGGTGCAACAATCACGATTGAAGCAGAAATGTCTCTCTTCTTGGTAGACCGGTCGATATTCGATTCTTGCTGCAAATTCAGGAACGCGGGTAGCACTTCTGTTTGAAATTTTAGTCGGGCGGCACAGCCTTTGACTTTGAATTTTCGGGCGTCGGACCCATTGGTTTTTAAGGGTCCGTGTTTAGATTCCATTTCATTCCCCATTTATTTGCTGAGTTAGTTCGTTTGCTGCCCCAAACTCGCGCGTGTCCCGGAGGGCGGTTGGGCCAATCTTTGGGATTGTTTTGAACTTCCGGGTGGCAGATTCCTCGATGGTTTTGAGGGTCGGAATTTAGTTTTTCTCATTAGTTATTGCGGAATCCAAAAGCAGGCGAATGTGGAAAAAGCAGAAAGCCATACGGATAGCGGAAAGTAAATTTTCGTTGCACGGAAAAGCGACGGAACTCACACGCCCGGATTCCCTAAGAGCGAGAAGGTTGGCCTCACGGAATAGCAAATCCTATTCCTCGGCGATGACTTAGAGAACTCGTAATTGGAGAGCTCATAAATCGAAGCTCGGGTGACTAAATGGTCTTGCCATCCAAAATGGGCTTGGATTCAACCGGCTCATAAACGACGATGCAATCGCGACCGGATTTTTTTGCGCGATACAATGCCTCGTCAGCAGAGCGTATTAAATCTTCCGAGTTATTCCCATGTGCGGGAAATGTGGCAACGCCTGCGGAAACCGTGATGGTTCCCAGTGTCTGCCCTCGATGATGGAGAGAAAGATGCTTAATCGATTCGCGAATACTTTCCACGCACTTGTACGCTCCTTCTGCATTCACTTCGGCGAGAATGAGGGAAAATTCCTCTCCCCCAAAACGGCAAGCCAGATCTCCCGCACGCACTCGACTTTTAATCACAACGGCGACTTCCTTGAGCAGGATGTCACCAACCTGGTGACCGAAAGTATCGTTAAAATGTTTGAAGTGATCCAGATCAAGCATCACCACGGAAACAGTGCGATCCATTCGATTCGCCCGGTTTAATTCACGGTTTAGTGATTCCTCCAGATAACGGCGGTTGAAAAGCCCTGTAAGTGGGTCACGGATCGATTGATTGCGAAGCAATTCCCTGAGTTTGAGATTCGCCAGTGCAAAAGAAATTCTCTCGGCAACCGCATTGGCCAGGCGATGGAGGGTGGTTCGCTCAAAATTCATCGCTTGAGGCGAATGAGCTTTGAGGCTCGCCAAATCTTCAAGGTACAGGATTCCTAAAGTTTCACCATGTGCAATTAAGGGCACGCATAGGTAGTTCGTGGCGGCGGACTCACTCACATGGGAGCAGGGCAATGGAGAGTTGAAGCCGTAGCTCTTCCCGCGCCGCAGAGCCCAGCAATCATCAGGATGAAAAATGCCCTCGCTTGTCGTGCAGTTCTCCCAACTAGCGACCGATTCGACAAGGTCGCGCGATGAATTGATGATGGAGAGCGTGCCTGGGCGGAAGTCAAGAATGCCAGGTAGCATCTTTTCGCTCATCCTGTATATTTCTTCGATCGTCTGGCAAGACTGCAGCGAATCACCGAGCTCGCTCAACTCGCTGCTTTCTTTTGCGAGCGCCTCTGATTCCTGCAATGCGAGCTTTAACTGCTCGTCTGCTTTCTTACGATCGGTGATATCGCGTAAGAAAACCACACCTCCGCGTTGCTCTCCCCTGACATTAAGCAATGGTCCACCGGCAGCAAGCATCCAACGAGGCTCTACGTTCTTAGAATGATGCACACATATTTCCAGCCCGACTTCGGAATTTCCTTTCAGGGCGCGACTGAGGGGCAATTCTTCGGTTCTGAAAAGTGTTTCGCGATCGCCTTTGAACAGTCCCAGCAGTTCAGGATAGTTCTCACTGAGCTCATCCGCAGGAGCACCCGCGTTATACCGGACACCGACCGGATTTCGTAGAATGATTTTACCGGAAGTATTCGCGACTATGACCGCGTCACTGCAGCTGTCGAGAATCGATTGAAGCAGCTCTTTTTGTTCGGCGGCAGAACGTTCTGCCTGCTCGCGGCGAGAGAGTTCACGATTGAGGAGCCCGAGCGTAAAAATCAAAAATAAAAAAATACAAACACCCAGGAATATATTGATCGTTGCTTCCCGCTGATCGCTCGCTTGTGCGGCGGCCAATCGCTCCTGAAGAAGTCCTCGTTCCGCGCGGGCGAATTTATCCACCAGGTCCGTGATCTCCGTAGCCATCTTTGTGCTTTGATCGTTGAACAATTCCTGTTGCCTGCTGTCATCCCGAGTTTTCTGGTGCAATTCAACCGACTCTTTCAGGAGGGAGAGTCGCGCTTTTATGAGCGGTTCCATTTGTGCAAGATTTATCTGCTGCTGAGAATTATCTGCCGTTAATTTGTATAGTGTTGCGATATCCGCGAGCGCTGCTTTGGTGGCCAGTTTAAATGTGTCGATTTGCGCTGCGTCTCCCCAGAGTGTGTATGCTCGACGGGCGACTGAGGCGTCGTAGATATGTGAGCGTAGCTGCTCACTGGCTTCAATGACATCCCGGCCGTGAGAAACCAAATGGTCCTTTTCTTCCGTACGGCGGTTGCCTTCAATTGAAAACCAGCCAACGATGGCGAGAGTAATCAGCGCTGCAATGAATGCAATATTCGTTTTATTTTTCAAGCTCACGGGCATACCTGTAAGCGAACTGGAGAATTGGCTTTAGTTAGGTTGTAGTTACGTATGCAATTCTAAATCTATTTTTGCGGCTAAAATTGGCAAGTTATGTGTCGATGTCCAACTGGGCAATGGCGGGCGCGCGCTTTGAGATGGCTTTGGACTTCCGCAGCCGGCTCATTTGTCTTTTAAGGGTGGGGTTCAGATTTCAGTTCATTCTCGATTTGCTTGCTGAGTTAGTATGTCTGCTGCCTTCAGCTCACGCGTGTCCTGGTGGGAACGCAGAAACCATCCGGATGAATAGGATCCATTCCCCGCAAATTTTCTGTAACCGAACTCCTCGCGCGCACGTCGGACCACTATAAGATTCCCTGCACTTTGGATTTGCAAAATCTGAAATTGCAATTCGGCCCGCATGTCTAAACACGTTCAGAAGTCAACAGGCAAGCCGTCATGTGGATTGACTATTTGCAGTTAGCTGTGAGACATTCGCCGCCAACGAAAGGGTGATCCATGAAATTCAAATCGCTCGCTGCTTTTTTGCTCCCGGCTTTTGCGCTTTTAGCGCTATCCGTTCCGGCATTCGCGCACCACGGATTTGCCGGTCGCTATGACGAAGACCACCCGTTTACCGTGCAGGGAACCGTGGTGGAATTCCAGTTTGAGAACCCCCACTCCGCCATTATTTTCGATGCCAAGGACAAGAACGGCGCCACGCAACGCTGGCACGCCGAGCTTGGCGGCGCGGCCGTGTTGCACAGGGGTGACGGCTGGGATCGCGATTCGTTGAAGCCCGGGGACAAGATCACCATCATTGGTCCCCGCAACAAAAACGGTTCCAACGATATGAACCTTTCCCATGAAAGCAAAATCACCATGACGGACACGGGCAAGGTCGTCCACAACAGTTTTAAGAGCGAACAAGCACAATAGAAGCCGTCGTGTAAATGGTTCGTCCCAGGTACTTAAATGGACTTCGGGGTTAAACAGGCTGCCACAAAAAAAGGCCTTGTTCTGTCATTCTGAGCGAAGCGAAGAATCTCTCTTCGATTTAAGTATAGGAAAAGAAACCAGGAGAGATTCTTCGCTTCGCTCAGAATGACAGAGTATCGGGTTTTTCCGCAGCCTGTAAAGCACTCGACTTTATGTCCCTGAATGCTGCGGCTGGACTGGTAGCGGAAAAGCTCGCACCTTGTCATTCCGAAGGGCGGTGTTTGCCCGAGGAATCTGCTGTTTCCTGGAAGCCGAGAAGAAAAGCAGATCCCTCGCTCCGCTCGGGATGACAAAAAGTGCTTTTTGCACGGCGGCTGAAGCCGCGACCCACAAAGGCTATTTAGCACGACGATTATTACTGAGCTAGGGTCCGGACAAGGTCTAGCTATTACGGGTACGGATTTTTTCGTCGCGGAAATGAATGGCGCCCGTTTCCCGATTTCACGCAAAGGTGTGAAAATTTTTGAATGTGTTTTTGCGCAGGTCCTCAACGGAGGCCGGAATGAAATTGAGCAAGATAGTTTTGGCGGGCAGTCTCTTCAGCATGATTTGCGCTGGGCTCACCTTTAGTTGCGCGGAAAGTTTTGCGCAGGCGCCGGCGGCCACTCCGCAACCGGCTCTGATTCCGCGCGGCGGCCCCGTCCGCGTCGCAGGTTCCCCGTGGAATCCCAAATCGATTGCCTACCTGAAGGCTTCCAACGCAAAGAAGGATGACCAGTTCGGGCTCACTGTGGCGCTTAGCGGGGATGGCAGCACCATGGCCGTGGGTAGCGCCGGCGAAGATAGCGCGGCCAAAGGCATAAACGGGAATCAGGCGGATCAATCAGCGGTCAATGCCGGTGCCGTTTATGTATACGTGCGCATGGGCGACGCCTGGGTTCAGCAGGCTTACCTGAAGGCCTCGAATAACAAAGCCGGTAGCCAATTTGGATCTTCTCTTGCGATAAGTAATGACGGGAACACGCTCGCGGTGGGCGCAACGGGCGAAGGCAGCTCCGCGACTGGTGTGAATGGCGATCAATCGGACGCCTCCATGCCCGGCGCCGGCGCGGTCTATGTGTTCACGCGCGCGGGCAGCGCTTGGTCGCAGCAAGCCTACGTCAAGGCCTCCAACACGGGCGAAAAAAGCGATGGCGACCAATTCGGCTACTCGCTTGCATTGAGCGGCGACGGCAACACGCTCGCGACCGGCGCAATTTCAGAGCGCAGCGCGGCCACGGGAATCAACGGCAATCAGGCCGATAAATCGGCCGATGGTGCGGGCGCGGTTTACGTCTATACGCGCACAGGCACTGCGTGGTCGCAGCAGGCTTACGTGAAGCCGTGGAACACCACGGCGCGCGGAGGTTTGTTTGGCTACTCCGTGGGATTAAGCGGCAACGGGGACAACCTGGCCGTGGGCGCGTACGACGAAGAGCGAGGAAAAGGCGCGGCCTACATTTTCGTTCGCAAGGGCGGGGAATGGTCGCAGCAGATTCGCCTGATGGCTTCGAATGCCGAAGCCGGTGATTCGCTGGGATGCTCCATCGCCATTAGCGATGACGGCAATACGATGGTTGCGGGCGCGTTCGACGAAGACAGTTTGTTGCGCGGCATCCAGCCGCCTACGGAAGGCAGCAACGACCAG
Organism: Saccharimonadales bacterium (SeqCode); assembly: GCA_035486415.1. Taxonomy (GTDB): domain Bacteria; phylum Acidobacteriota; class Terriglobia; order Acidiferrales; family UBA7541; genus Palsa-360. Next base: position 28,872 of record DATHNC010000093.1, on the reverse strand, counting down.
GCTTCGGACGTCTCCACGGGCGCGGCCTATGTTTTCGTTCGAAACGGCACGGCCTGGACGCAGCAGGCATTCATCAAGGCGACGAACACGCGCCTCAATGATCAATTCGCGTGGGCTCTTTCCCTGAGTCGCGATGGAAACACGCTAGCCGTTGGAGCTCATCTGGAGGATAGCGGCGCCACCGGCCTGAATGGCAATCAGGAGGACGCCACCGCCGAGGATTCCGGCGCGGCGTACATTTACATGCGCACTGGAACCATTTGGGCGCCTGCCGCGTACGTCAAGCCTTCGAACCCGCATCCTGCCGCTGAATTTGGAATATCGCTGTCACTGAATGGTGACGGCAAAATGCTTGCCGTGGGCGCATTCAAGGATAGCGGCGGCGGCACGGGCGTCAATCCCGCGAAAACCGCGAAGCCGTCCACGGAATCGGGAGCAGCTTATGTGTATTACTGAGGCGGGGAGCATTGAGGCAAGGAAAGCAGAGGCAAGGAGTGCGGAAGCAAGGAGGCATGGACAAATGCGGCGAAGCTTATTTTTTCTGCTGTGTACCGTGGTTGTTTTTACTGCGTCTGGTCTAGTGACTGCCGCGCAAAATGCTCCTGCGGGCGGACCCGGTGCGGCTGCTGCCGGCGGCCAACGTCCTGCCGGGGCTGCTCCTCCGCCCATGCGCCTGGTGAGTGCGGATATTTCCGACGGCAAACAACTCGCGGCAAAATACACTTGCACCGCCGGAAACGACGCCGTCTCGCCCGGCCTGCAATGGATGCAACCGCCGCGAGGCACGGCCAGCTTTACACTGATCGTGCATGACATGGAGCCACGACCGCGAAAGGGCGTCGACGATATCCTGCACTGGATGGTCTGGAACATGCCCGCAGGCGCGAACTCGCTCCCCGGCGGCGTGTCTTCCGCCAGCGCCGATTTGCCGGACGGCAGCCACCAAACGAACGGCAACGCCGGCCAGGGCGGAAACTTCGGCTATCGACCTCCGTGCCCGCCGCAGGATGTTCCCGTTGCGCATCACTACGCTTTCGAACTCTTCGCCCTGGATGAGAAGCTCGATCTCCCCGCAAACGCCACTCGCGCCGACGTGATGAAAGCCATGGACGGCCACATCGCCGGCCACGCCTCACTCGTGGCCCCGTTCAACCGGTAGCTGAGCTAGCTCTGAGCAGGACTGCCAGTTAGTTCGTGAGCCGCGAAACGGAAGGGAAATTAGAACCAGAGTCAAAATCGCATCTGTCACGTAACGTGACAGATGGGCCGCTTGGAAGTTCAAAACCAACCCAAAAGGCTTCCTCGCCCACGAGTCTCTGAAGTTCTAGATTCGCTATCAAATTGGAGTACATCCACAGGACGACAGGAACGCAAAAGTTTCGTCGTAAAATTCAGGAAGTCTCGTGTAATCTCCGTGATCTCCTTTAGGGACAAAAATGACCATTCCCTGGCGCGCCCTGGTTAGAAGCACTCTGTAGGCATTCGCAAGGTAAATGCGGCGGTGTTGATCGTTTACATTTTGCCATCGCGTGCCTTTAAATGAATGCGACCCCCATTCGTTTCGCTCTCGCCGAAAATCTGCGTCCCAACAAACTCCTATCCAATCGAGTTCTAAACCCTGAATATCAAACTCAGTTGCGATATCTTCGAGATAATAAGATGAACGGATGTCTTTTTTATCATTCAGAAACCACATAACAGGATTTATTTCCGCTTTAATGTTGATTCCTTCTGGTTTTAGCCTAATTGCACCAGAAGATGCCACCAATCCGTAGCGCTCCGTCCCGCGTGCCTTTTTCGTTAGCCAATCTCGTGCGTGTCTTATATCTCTAGTCAATTTAATGGGATAATCGTTTTCTATTTCTTGATGCAAAGTATGGGCCAAAACGTTATCACCATCAATCAAAGCCTCGACAAAAGCTGAAAGTGTCTCGGCCCTGTAAGATCGAACAGATACAGCCAAGTGAAGCATATTCTTTTGCTCAGTTTTTAGACCGATGAGCTTGGATGCCAAATCTTGGCCCCAACTGTAGTTCTTATCGATGATCTGTCCTGAATAATAAACATCCCAATGCTTGAAACGATTCTGCAGCGCGTTAAACCACTCGATCAGTCCAGCCTCCCCCGTATTGATTTCTTGTCCGCCGCCGATGAGACAAACGATTGTGCACCAATCTTTTTTGCGATCCATTAGACTGATTAAAAACTCAGGCTCAGACATGGCGAACTCAGTCATGCCCCGCTTTTGAATCATGAATTTTTCTGCGTGCGCTTGATTCCAGGCACGCTGTGCCTCATCAAAAACAACGACGTGTTCAATGGGTTCCGCCTCGGATTTAAGGCCATCATCCCTAAAATGGTGAATATTCTGTATGAAAGCGCTAACTTTGGAAGCGGTCTCTTTTTTGAAGACTGGTTTGTTTTGTTCTTTGGATCGAGCTACCACATCTCTTACTAACGATTCTCTTAAAACGTTAACCAACGGTCCATTTCCGGACAAAAAAACTGCATATTCATCATGTTCAGGATTTAGTCTTTGTATCGCAATATTCAAACCTGCTAAGGTCTTTCCTGCGCCCGGCACGCCGGTAACAAAACAGATCGACTTTCTTCGGTTATTTTTGGAATAATCAACAATCTCGGAAATGCACTTATTGGTTTGAGTGAGATTGATTGCTCCTGCATCAGAACGCGATATTTCCTCAACAGAGTGCTGTTGATAAAGTGCCTGTGCGGCCTCCACAATAGTGGGGGTAGGTTTATATCCGCTATAAGCCCACTTATCTGGTTCTACATTCCTTTGGGTTGGAATGTCAGTAAGAACTCGTCTGATTATTTCGCTTAAATCATTTCCGTTGGAATTAAGCGGGATAGCAATATGATCGGCATACCACCCTAGGCAATCGAATTGCCTAACTGCTCGAGTTGAAATGAGAATAGGCACTATGTATTTATCATGACTTCCCTCGTGGAAATTCTTAAGATCGAGGGCGTAATCTAATACCTGGTCAATTGCGTGCCCATCATAGTTTTTTGCACCTATCTTACATTCGACAACAAAAATTACTCCGTCAATTACAAGCAGAACGTCAACACGCTTACCCATTCTAGGAATCGAAAATTCCAAAAATATATAGCCGGTTTGGAAGCCACAAAGATTCTTCTTCAGGGTGGAGATCTGCTCAATCCATGAATTTCTTTGCATGATATCAAGCGCGAAATCATGCCTGCTAGACAGTTCACCTAGGATCTGATCCGGACTGGTATTGATAAAAGTTGAGATCTTGTCTTTATAATACGCTCGTTCGATCATTTGAGATTGTCCCGATCCTCCGTGTCGATCTTTAATGCTAGGTGTTATTTGAGAGCGCAGTGCGTCGCAACTATACGCTCTCTACTTTTATCTGTTTGACAAGAATCCGCATCGAAATAGTAGTGCTCGGCATAGAAACAATAGCCCGGCATCCCAGCCTTTGACTTTGGATTCCCGGATGCCGGACCCTTTGGTTTTTAAGGGTCCGGGTTTAGATTTAATTTCATTCAACAATCTTTATTAGCACAAATGGGTGGCTGACACAGAACTCGTCCGAATTGAAAATCTGTTGCGTAGGAATTCAGCAGGGGTGCGGTTTTACTGCATTCTCTTATAAACTTCGCTCACCGAATCTCGGGTTTGAACTGTTTTGACTGAGCCATCGGGCAAACTAATTGTCGCTTGCACTGCATATTTGCCATTGAATGAAGGCTGATAGCTATACTTGAACACGCTGCCGTTTCCGTATTCCTGCCGCATCAGATAATCACCCGCATAGTAGTAAAAATTATGTACCAGCACGCGCATCTGTTCGTCCCGAACATACCTAAGCAGGCCACCGTCGTATGAATAATGGCGGGCAGTGCCATCCGAGTGAGCAACATCGCATAAGAAGCCGGAAGTTTCGTATGCGTAAGTTGTCCATGTGCCCTGGCTGCTTTCTGCCCGCACGATCCGGTTATGACTGTCATAGGCAAGCTTGATGGAGTTCCCACCGGCACTTCGAATTTCCTGTAAATTTCTTCTGCCATCGCGAAGTAGAGTTATTTTGTTGCCCTTCGAATCGGTCATCTCTGTCGGCGCGCCCTGCGCCAGGCTTTCCGCGCTGTAAGACTCAGGAAAGCGAATCGTTGAGCCGTCTTGCAGCTGCATCAGCCAGCCGTTTCCGTCCCATTTCTGCGTGGCTTTGTAGAAGCTGTTGCCCACTTCCGATTGGCGGTAAACCGCGTCGGGGTAGCCGGTGCCTTTCGAGACGCGCGGGAAATAGAGGAAATCGCCATTTTCCAGCACAATGAATTGTTCGGTGTAAGGGTTCCGCGTTCCCAGCGGTGCAATGTCGTATGGATGGTTGGTATTCAGGCCGAAGGCGTGCGTTTTGTTTGGCGACATCCAATCGTCCGAGGTATACGTTCTTGTCAGGGGGATATCAAATCCCGCCTCGATTATAGATAAATCCGTCTGGCGCAGGACGAATCTTCCCCGTCGCAAATCAGTCTCAAAGCGGTCCACAGGAGTCATGCTTTCCTTCGACAATGGCACGGGTGTACCGCAACTTCCGACCACAGGCGAGGCATTAAAATTCGCCGGGGAGTAAACGCATGGAAAATTGCCATCCCAGCTTGGAGCGGGAATATCGGCAAGAACGTATTCCGGAGTTCCGGCAGCTTCGGTATGAATATCCACGTAATCGCCGGGAGCGTAGTTGACCATTTTCCCGGTAATCAGGTCCGCTTTCTGTTCCAGCTGAGGCATCAACAGTTCAATAGTTGTGAATTGCCAGGCCCCTTTCTCCCTTCCGCCGGAGACCTGAATGGTCGCGTTGCCTTTCGGGCCGTGCACCGGAATCGTCAGCTTCGCTTCGTGCCAACCGGTCTCATCCTGCTTGATCGTACCGGTGACGTTGCCTTGAATAGTGACCGGGCTCCCAAGAAATTGTGTGATTTGGGAATTGGACTCGATTTGCTTCAATACTTCTTGTGCCGCGGTTCGCCGTTCGGTATTCCGGTATTGAAAATTAGTGATCGCAATCGAAATCGCGATGATAAGAAGCAGCGCCAACATGCCGAACAGAACCGTCTTGCGCTGCGAAATGGGCTGCGCCTGCGAATGCCCGCAGAGAGGGCAAATTTCCCCATGCTTTTTGGCATCCTTCAGCGAGGCAACGAGAACATCATTTACAGCTTGATTGGCTTCTTCCGTTGTGGGGTCAACGACGGAGCCACAACCTATGCAGTTCGACATTGGATCGCCTCAATCGCGCAAAAGGGAGTATACGGCAATGTTATTGTCTAGTACCATTAGTACCATTACATGAATAATATATATTTCGTGACTGGAAGAATACTCCGAGAAATCCGCTGTGCCAAGACCCAATTAATCGCAATCCGCATGAGCCGGGATTTGACTTTGAATTGTGGAGTTCGTCCGTTTGCTTTTTAAGTGGCCGGATTTAGATTCAAGTTCAATCCACATTCTATCGCGGACTTAAACGGGCAGGTGGGACAGGCTTGTATGGAGATTAAACTTCCAGTTTGCAAATCAATTGTGGTCGTCGAGGGGGTCGGCCTGAAGTTCAGCTCAAATGAGTTCATGTGTCATGAAGCTGAAGGGAAACCAAAACCAAAGTCGAAAGCTTTGCATGTCACTAAACGTGACAGAGGGACGATCCGAAAATTCAAAAAATGGTCCAATGGCTGTGCCACCTGCCAAACGGGTACTGGAAATGCGTGCAACCCGGCGAGAAGTAATCTCCCGGGTCGCACGCGCAAGGAAGCAAACCTTACGATTTGCTTCACTGCCCGACAGTGATCACGCCAAATGTACCGCTGCCGTAGTTGTTGTTTCCTGCCGTGAAAAATAACTGATTGGTGTTTCCGTTTGAGCCCGCCGGTCCGCTCTGGCCGAACTGAATAGCCCAGACGTTGTCAATTTCAATCGCCTTCCCGGCGGTGTCGCGTAGCGCGCCCAGGAATGCGCCGGTCTTGGGATCGAAGGCGTTGATTCGCCCGGTGGGAGTGTTATTCGTGATGAGAAGCGCGTTGCTTAGGGGCCCAAAGTCTGGCGGCGCTATCGCGACACCCCACGGCGAATGAAGAGGGCCGTCCAAATCAATGTGACGCATCAGTTGGCCCTCCGGAGTGAAAGCGGAAACAAAACCACCCTGCGCCTTATCGAGGGCCGTATAGGTGACCCATACGGTTTGCGTGCCATCCTTGGCAGTTGCCGTTTGTATTCCATACGGAGCAAATTTCCGCGGAATCCTGGGATCGACAAATGCGTCCGGTCCAAAATAAGTCACCAATTGGAAATTGGAGTCGAACACGTCGATCCGGCGGTTTGCTCCGTCATCGGCGGCGTACAGAAATTTATGCCCGTTAATGGTGGCGATCGCCAGGCCAGTGTAGGTAGCACCGGCTGATGATCTGTTGGCAGGCGTAAGAATTGCGACCGTCGGGTTAACAGTGGGGTTCCATCCAGTGATCGTGCCATCCAGCGCGGCAAAGATGAAAGCAGCGGGTGCAGAGGCTTGCAGATGTGTATTCGGATTTACGGCGGTGACTGTAAAATCTGTGCCGCCCGTTGGGGTTTCCGGAGCGACGATTCCAGTGGGCATTCCCGCCCCACCCGTTGCCGACGTGACGCTCACAACGAGTCCATTCACAGTTGCCTTGATCCCTGTAGACGTATTGTTAATCGTATAGAGCGTAGACAGCCCTGTAGCATTGTCACTGACCCAGAAAGGGCTTGTCGCAGTGGAAACCAGCCCCCATGCGTTGACCAGATGGGGGTCTTCAACGGTACCGCCCGTGCCCAAATTGGTAACTAAATCCGTGCGGGTATATTGTGCGAAGCCAAATGAAGGAAAAAGAAAAGCCAAGGCGAACAGAGCTGTAATTTTTATTGCCAATTTCATTTTATTATTTTTCTCCCATGAGTTGATGAATGTGACCTTACGGTTTGCAGTGGTCTGGGGCGGGGATAGGTAAAAACCAATTTCTTCCGCTGCTGCAACTTCCTATAACGTCTCAATGAGCGTAGCTGGGAACCCCATCTAAAATGTCACGGGGAAGTCAAAAGGCTGTCGAATTTTTGTAAGCTGGAATTTTACGGTTGGCCGCAAGAAATAATTACGTTGTAACTCTGTGGAAATGGGAAAAGATTTAACACAGAGGACACAGAGAAAAACTGGAGAACAACGGAGACAGCGCGGTGACCGATCGAGGGGCGAAAATGCCGCAACGAAACCGTAAGGCACTCCGGGGTTGCTTTGGTAGCGGCCGCTCGTTTTTTGAGCGGGCGACTTTTTTACCTTTCAAGTCAGCTGGCGCGAATCCAAATGAGCCACTACCTCTCGCTCGAAAATCTTTGATTTTTTTTGGTTTATGAACTATAGCTAATCTCAGCATTTTTATGATTGCGGGGTAGTCCGCCCGGAACTGCGATTGTCAATGACAGGGGTTACCATGAGAGATCGAAGTGGAATGCGCACGCGCGTTGCAATTTTGGCTTCGGCTGTGGCTGGATTTGCGCTGTTAATGGTGGGGAACGCGAGTCGGTCGCAGGCTGCGGGTGATCCGCAGCCCAAGCCGGCGGCGCCCAAAGTGATTCACACGGATGATTACCAGCGCTCGGCGCGGCTGGACACATACCGCGTGATCGCCGATAGCGGCGCGGGGCGTGGCGAAAATATTTATTTTTATAAATGTTGGATGTGCCACAACCAGTACGCCAAGACCGGCCCTTATCTGAAGGAACTTTTTAAGCATTCGCAGCTGATGTCCGGCGATCCAGTGACACCCGAAAACGTTGCGGCAAAAATTAAAGAAGGCGGGGCGGGAATGCCCGCATTCGGCACCACGCTGAAGGATTCGGATATCAACGACCTTGTCACCTACATCAAGGAAGGGAAGTGCTGCGTCGAGGGAGAAAATCCCGGACCGAATCCGTGGTATCGCGCCGAGACCAACAAGTGGAGCGTGCAGAGCGGGATTAACGGCGGGGCGAACGGAATGGTGACGCTGCCGTCGGGCGATTCGCCGGAGGGTATCGGCGTGCAACTCATCGCGCCGAACGGCATCCGCACCACGGTGTACACGGACGAAAAAGGACACTTCGAATTTCCGAAGATGCAAACCGGCGATTACGTGCTGCGTGTTCCCACGCCGCTGATGTTCAAGCCGTACGTGGTCGAATCCCAGCACATCGACGGCGCGACGAAGTTGGACGACATTGTTCTGGAACGCGTTTCCGATAGCGACGCGTTGCCCGCCACTCCGGAAATCGAGCGCCAGTTGAGCGGCGCCGAATTGCTCTGGAACATGCCGGGCACGGCGCAGGAGAAGGCGACGCTGCAAAAGAATTGCTCGGCGTGCCACTCCTGGAACCAGATCTTCCGGAACCGCTACGATGAACACAGCTGGGCGCTGATCGTCGACCGCATGACGCAGTACTCCGGCACTTCGCTCGTAATTCGCATCAAGGGAACGACAACGACCGAAGGCGGAAAGAACTCCGTTTCGCGCCGCGATGGCACCACGCCTGAGGAAGTGGACACTCTCGTTAAATTCCTGACGCGTGTGCGAGGACCGAATCAGCAGGACGAGCCCTTGCGCGCTTTCCCGCGGCCTCGCGGGGGAGACACGCACGTCGTCATTACCGAATATGAATTGCCGCAAGCGCTCCTCGCTCTGCACGATGCGCAGGGCGACTCCAAGGGAAACATCTGGTGGACAAGCCACAAAACCGATGTCGTCGGCAAGCTTGATCCCAAGACAGGCATCGTCACGGAATATTTGATTCCGATGACGCCCAAGGGCATGCCAGGAACCCACGCCGTGCGGCTCGATAAGAACGACGTACCTTGGTTTTCCGAAAACTGGAGCCATAATCTCAATCACCTCGATCCCACCACCGGGAAAATGATCCAGATTCACATCGATGATCCGGTGCCTCTGAATGCTCCGGGCTTCGGCAATTTTTCGATGACGCCGGATGGTTACATCTGGGATAGCCGCGACAACAACGTCCGCAAGATCGATCCTGAAACGGGCAAAGTGCTTCAGCGCTACCCGCTGCAGACGGGCTTCAGCTATGACAATTTGATTTCCGCGGACGGCAAATATTACGGTGGCGGCGGATTGCCTGCCTGGGGGAACACCATCGAGCGAATGGACCTGAGCACGGGGAAATGGATTGAACAGAATTCAGGCGTACACATGATGACGGCCAAGCGCGGCGGCTTCGATCCGTACGATAACCCATGGTTTGGCGGCGGAGATGGCGCACTGATCGAACTCAATGCAAAGACTGGATTGATCGAAGAGCATCTACCGCCGATCGCTCCGAGTCCTTACACGGATTTCTACGAAGCGCAGCCCGATGCGAACGGCGAAGTCTGGGCCGGAGTGCTGCACGGCCGGCAGATGGTTCGCTACAACCAACACAACGGCGAGTGGCACGTTTACCAGATGCCCGAGCCGTTTGCCTATGACCGGCGCACGTACATTGACGCCTCGACGAAGCCGGTTTCGGTCTGGTATATCGACTACAACGGCTACCTGGTTCGCTTGCAACCTCGCGAATAGCTACAGTGTTTGCTGTATTTTTTGTTTTACGGCTCGAATCCAGCGGAGGGCGAAAGGTGATTCACTTTCGCCCTCCGCTTTTTTAATTCGCCTTTTTTCTTAATGTTGAGTTGCTTTGCTGCCTTTTTTCGCGGGGCTCGCCTTTCCCTTCACCCTGGAAGCTCCCCTATCGTTTTACGATATATTTATGATCTATAAAGAATATTTCCAATTCTGCTCAGTTTTAACTTGACAGTGAAATAACAACTTTAGTATCAACATCCCGCATATCTCCCACCTCGTCGGACGAGTTCCAGGAACGGCAAAGGCCCAAGGCCGAATGAGAAATGCAAAGGAGTTCCAAAGACATGGCTCTCTCTGAGTTAAAGAGGAAGTGTGTGCGCACAGCATTCATTTTTGCAATTCTGATCGGATTCTTTCACCCCGCCCCAATGTCCGCCCAAGTGGTTGGCGCGACGATTAGCGGGACGGTTACAGATCCGAGCGGATCCAAGATGGCTGGCGTAACCGTGACGATCAGCAACACAGGAACTGGTATTGCAACAACCACTGAGACGAAGGCCGAGGGTTCCTTCGGTGTCCCCAACTTGCAGCCGGGGAATTATGAGGTTGCCGCTTCGGCAAAAGGCTTCTCAACTCTGGTGCGCAAGGGTATTACGCTGACTGTTGGGCAGGAATTGATTCTGAACCTTGCCTTGCAAGTGGGAAGCATGAATGAGCAGGTTACCGTGACGGCCGAGGCTCCCACCGTAAACCTCGCCAACGCTACGATCAGCGGAGTGATTGAGCAAAAAACCGTGGCGGAACTTCCGCTCAACGGCCGGTCATGGACCGACCTGGCAATTTTGCAACCGGGCGTGCACCAATCGCAAAACCAGCCTCCCATCAATGCTGGAGACCGCGTGAAGCGCGGACTGGGACTTGAGCTGACCATTTCTGGCGCTCGTCCGCAGCAAAACAATTACCTGTTGGATGGCGTCAACATTAATGACTACGCAAACGCGGGACCGGGCAGCGTGCTCGGCGGGAATTTGGGCACCGATGCGGTCGCGGAATTTTCTGTGTTGACCACGAACTACTCCACGGAATATGGACGCACTTCCGGCGGGATCATCACCGCAACCACCAAGTCCGGAACGAATCAGTTCCACGGCAGCGCGTATGAGTTTCTGCGTAATGATGCGCTGGATGCAACAAGCGCCATCGACAAGTTGTATGGCAATTCCAAGCCGCCATTTCGCAGGAACCAGTATGGAGCCTCTGGCGGTGGTCCCATCCAGAAAGATAAAACTTTTATTTTTGGAGACTACGAGGGAGTTACGCAGTCACTGGGAACTACTACCAGTTCGAACGTACCCTCGACCGACGCTCGAAACGGAATTCTGAACTGTCCTTATACGGTAAACGCGAGTACGTGCCCAGTGACACCGGTGGACGCCAACATTGTGAAACTTTTTAACAGCGGACTTATCCCTAAGGGCAATGTGCCAGGTGGTGGCCCTGGTGTTGCCGATGTCCCGGGTTCGGGTTTCAATTCCGCAATATTTGCGCTTACCCTTACGCAGAAGACGCAGGAGAATTTTTTCATTGTCCGCGCGGACCATACCTTTTCCCCGAAGGACAGGATCTTTGCCACCTACCTGTTCGACAAAGCGTCCCAGAGCGAGCCGGATCAATACGATACGGTTCTGATTCACAATCCAATGTTCCGCGAGATGGTGTCGATTGAAGAAAACCATGTGTTCTCGCCATCCTTGTTGAATTCGTTCCGCGTTGGTTTCAATCGTGACAACGTGGAATCGCCATCCAATGCGACGGCAATTAATCCCGCGGCAGCCGACCCTGCACTCGGATTTATACCGGGGTCCACGATCGGAGCGATTACCATTAACGATGGCACAGGCGGGTATACAGGCGGTCTGGCTCCTTATGCCCCTTTTAAATTCCACTGGAATTCCTTCCAATATTACGACAATTTGTTTTACACCAAAGGAATTCACTCTGTTAAATTCGGCGCCAACCTAGAACGGATTCAAAGCAATACGTTGGGGCAGGACTTCCCTGGCGGCCAGATTATTTACAATACTTTGTATGATTTCCTGACGAATGGTCTCGGGGCAAATAGTACTGGTGCTTCTATTAATGCGGATGTGCCCGGTGGCGTAACAGGGCGCGGAGTACGCCAGTGGATCGCGGGCGCTTACGTTCAGGACGACATTCATCTTCGTCCGAACCTCAGCGTGAACATCGGTCTACGATACGAGATGGCCAGTGTAATTAATGAAGTAGATAACAAACTCGCGAATCTACGTGTCTTGCTTCCCGGAACTGTGGGTTCAGCCGGTCCTCCAGTTGTCCCACCCACTGGGGTGCCCGGAACGCCGCAATATCCGAATTACACAGGAAGCCCGTATATTTTGAATCCAACCAAAAAGAATTTTGAGCCGCGCATTGGGTTCGCGTGGGATCCATTCAAGGACGGAAAGACCTCGGTTGCCGGTGGATTTGGGATTTTCGATGTGCTGCCATTCCCGGTGGAAATGGGAAGTGGCGTGGATAGCACGGCTCCATTCAACTTGGCTGTTAGCGCCACCGGCCTGAAGCCGAGTGGGGGCGCGATGCAGTTTGGCTGTGCAAGCGCATGCGGGGCCTATGGGCAGGCTTCAGGTGCCAACAGCTTCAGCTACTATGTCATGCAATTCGATCCCAAGCGCAACTACGTCATGCAGTTTAATTTCAACGTTCAACGGCAAATTACACCGAATACTACTCTGATGGTTGGCTATGTGGGCGCTCGCGGAATTCACATGCGTTTTCAAGCGGATGACAATAACATGGTCTATCCCGACGCCAACAACAGTACCCAAGGGCCTTTCACTTCTCCGCTTACGTGGCCTTGTTCATCGGCGTACGTGCCCACCACTGCAACGGTGCCGAATTCCACAAAAACCTATCAGATTCAGTTGTGCAACTCCGGCCCGGGAGTAGGAGTCCTCAACCCGAATATGGGACGCACTCAAATGGCTCTTTGGGACGGACAATACTGGTATAACGGGCTTCAAGTTCAACTCAACAAAGCCATGAGCCGTTCCTTCGAAGTCGGGGGCTCGTACACCTATTCTAAAAATATGGATACTGGCGGCGGCTCGGTCGCTTCCGATCCATTTCGCAATTCTGTATCCACTTTGCTGTGGTTTTGCAAATCGTGCAGGCGTGGACTTTCCGACCAGGATCAGCGACACAACTTGACGGTGCATTATCAGTGGGATATTCCAACACCTTCTTCGTTCGGAAAGCCGTTGAAGATGGTTCTGGGCGATTGGGAAACGGGAGGCGTATTTACCATGGCCTCAGGCACGCCATTTACCGTGCTTCTGGCAGGTGACCCTCTCGGGATGAGCACAACTGACCCCTATCAGTATCCCGATAAAGTACCTGGAGCCGATTGCAAGAATCCCGTCAATCCTCAGAACGCGGTTCAATATATTAAGCTGCAGTGCTTTACTGCCCCGTTGATTAGTACGCAACTTGGGAATTCGGGCCGCAATAACGCAATAGGGCCCGGACTCGTTAACCTCGACTTCTCTTTGTTCAAGAACATTCCCATCCACGAGGCGCTGAAAGCTCAGTTCCGCGCGGAAATGTTCAATGTCACGAATCGACCGAATTACAATTCGCCAAATGACAACCGTGCCATTTTGAATTCGGACGGAACCATCAATACTAATATTGCTCCGGGAAAGATTACTTTGCTGAATATTCCTTCTCGGCAGATTCAGTTTGCCTTGAAGCTTACCTGGTAGAGGATTTAGCCGAAGGACGTTTTTCTGGCTCACGTAGCCTCGACTGTTGTTCCATTCGATGCATAGGCTTCGGTTTGTGAGGTTTTGTCCCTGCGAGGACTAAACCCGACAGGCTGAAGCCTATGCTACTTAAACCTCATCCAATGAAAAGTTGCGACTGGCCTCCGCTGCGGCAAATTTATTGTATGTAGCGCGGGGCGGGCGTAAAATGCGCGCGTCACTTTCTCACGAGGAGAAACAACTCATGTTGCGTATTAACGACGAAGCACCCAATTTCACCGCGGAAACTTCGCAGGGAACGATTAACTTTCATGAATGGATGGGCGATGGATGGGCTATTTTATTTTCACACCCCAAAGATTTTACTCCGGTATGCACCACGGAATTGGGATACATGGCGGGGCTCGAGCCGGAATTCAAGAAACGCAATACGAAAATTATCGGGCTGAGCGTCGATCCTGTCACGAGCCACGCCAAATGGGCGTCGGATATCGAGGAGACGCAGGGCCACAAAGTAAATTATCCGATGATCGGCGACCCCGAGCTGAAGATTGCCAAGCTATATGACATGCTGCCGGCCGATGCGGGGAACACTTCCGAAGGCCGCACTGCGGCAACGAATGCCACGGTTCGCACGGTGTTCGTGGTCGGCCCCGACAAGAAGGTCAAATTGATGCTCAGCTATCCGATGAGCACAGGCCGTAATTTTGACGAAGTTCTTCGCGTGCTCGATTCCATTCAACTCACCGCTAAACACAAAGTAGCGACGCCCGTGAATTGGAAGCAGGGCGACGATGTGATCATTCTACCGGCAGTCACCGAAGAGGAAGCGAAGCAGAAGTATCCGAACGGCTGGAAGGCACCACGTCCTTATCTGCGGATTGTTCCACAACCCAAGTAGCACCGCGGACGAGGCTCATTCAAAGTGATTTTCAAACAATTCTATCTGCCGTGTCTGGCGCACGCCTCCTACGTGATTGGAGACGAGGCGACGGGCACGGCTGCCATAGTGGACCCGCAACGTGACACCGATCAGTACCTCGCACTGGCCGCCCAGCGCGGGCTGCAAATCAAACACGTATTCCTCACGCATCTCCATGCCGACTTTATTGCCGGGCATCTGGAATTGCGCGACCGCGTGGGCGCCGCGATTTATCTGGGAGCGCAGGCCAGGGCGGGCTACGCGTTTACTCCTCTTCACGACGGAGAAATTCTCGAATTCGGACGTGTGCGCCTGAAAATTTTGGAAACGCCGGGCCACACTCCGGAATCGATTTCAATCGTCGTTTACGACCTTGATGTGAATGATAAGCAGCCCTACGCGGTCCTCACCGGTGACACTTTATTTATTGGAGACGTGGGCCGGCCGGATTTGCGCGCGGCGCTTGGTTGGTCCGCAGCGCAGCTTGGTTCCATGCTTTACGATTCGTTGCACAACAAATTGCTTCCGCTGCCGGACGACACGCTGGTCTATCCCGCTCATGGAGCGGGCTCGCTCTGCGGAAAATCGCTCAGCAAGGAAACAGTCTCCACCATGGGAGAGCAGCGCAGAGTGAACTACGCGCTGCAGCCCATGAGCAAGGAAGCTTTTCTGCAAGTGGTCACCGCCGATCAGCCGGACGCTCCGGCCTACTTCACGTATGACGCGGTGATGAATAGCGAAGAGCGCCCCACGCTCGATCAAACGCTCGCGCACGTAAATCCCATGACGCTGGATGACGTGCTTGCGCTGCAAACCGTTGGCGCGCAGATTCTGGACACGCGCGATTCGAGTGAATTTTCAGCTGCTCACCTTGCGGGCAGCATCAACATCGGGCTTGGCGGCCAGTATGCTACCTGGGCTGGCACAGTGCTCGATCATGACCATCCCATCGTGATCATCGCGGACCATGGACGCGAAAACGAAGCGGCCACGCGGCTCGGCCGCATTGGATTCGATCATATCGTCGGTTATCTGAAAGATGGTTTGCTGAGCCTGCAATCGCGGCCGGATTTAACGGTGAAGACGGAACGCCTCAGCGCGCCATTTGCAGCGGAACTGCTTTCCTCCCCTGAACCCCCGGTTGCGATTGACGTGCGCGCGCCGGGCGAGCGCGCGCAAAAACGCATTGCCGGCAGCTTGAGCGTTCCGCTAAATCATCTCGTTGAAAATCTGTCGAAAATTCCGAGTGGCCGTGCACTCTTGGTTTACTGCGCCGGCGGTTACAGGTCGTCGATTGCCGCCAGCTTGTTGCAGCGCGGCGGATTTAATCAGGTCAGCGAAATTGCCGGCGGGATTGTAAGCTGGGAAACCGCGAAACTGCCCGTACAGACTGGGAATCCTTTGTGATGCTTTTTTAGCCTGTTACGAAAATCATCAAACCAGAGATTCGGCCTAACTAACTTCAACACGCTACAAAAAAACACTTGTCATTCCTCGCTTCGCTCGGAATGACAGAATAAACTGCACTTTCCGCTGCTGTGAAGGCGTTGTTATTGAAAAGGGCAATCCTCATACAAAGTTTTGCAGAAGCGGTACGTCGACCATTCGTTGGCTTTGCCGGACTTGATGCGCTCGAGGCTCCATTGCGTGCTGGATTTCACGCCAAAAGCTGTCGCGTCCGATACTTCGGGGTGGTAAATCTTCGAAATTTGCCACAGGCCGCGACTGGCCTCGCCATCGCCCTTGGCGCGCGGGTTGAACTGCGACTCGTGCCTGACGATCCAAAGCGCAAGTGTGGGGCTGACGCCATGTTTCAGGGCCTGTGACTGGATGTAGGCGGCCAGTTGTGCAGAAGTTGTCAAACCGCTCTGCGGCCTTCGAGACATGGCCGACGCCAAGGACAGGTTCGCTCCCGGCACGCCGCGACTCTTATTGATAGTGACTTTTACCGGCCCAGAGAGAGCCGTGCCCGAGGCCATGGAGGCGCCCTGTACGCGAGGTTCCGAGCCGATAGCTACAAATGCGATGAGCGGCAGCGAGTAGAAGGTGAGCCAGAGCAGCTTCTTGATCAAGTTCTTCATGGACGTCCCCATGGCAGGGGATTATACACAAAGGCGAACATAAAGCGAACACTAAATTCCTTCGTGTTCCCCCGTAGTCCAGCGAGCCCGAAAACGTCCGTCCAGTCTCAATTACCACCCTTGTTCATTGAATCCGCAAGACACCCGAGAATGCCTAATTTTCGCCCTTAGGTGATTTACCTTACAGATAACAATGAGGCGGAGAAGAATGGCGAAGCAGGATTCGGCGAAACACATTTTACTGAGTAGCGAACACTGGCGCTCGCGCTTACAGGTGTTACTTGATGCCATCTGGCCAGTTGATATTCCTGGTTTCGTTGCCGCCCCGCTGTAGCTCGCCTCTTCTGAGGCGGGCTACAGCAGAAATGGCAATTGTCTGAGGATGTTAGCAGAGCCTAGCAGTCTCATAAAAGCCTGCATTCCATCATCGAAAAGCAATCGACAGGTGCTTCAAAAAAAATCCGCGTTTTCCGGCGCTGAAAGCGCCGTCGGATGCAAGCCCAGGGCAACGCCCTGGGTTTGGCAACGATTCGATTCTGGAGCGCCCTGAAAGGGCGCAGGGCCCCTCCGCCCCTTAATGGCGGAATCGGTAGTGAGCCACGGTCCCGGGGCGTTGCCCCGGGTTGCCATCCTCCGCGCCGTTGGCGCAAGACCGTCGCTTTGCGTTGACCTTGTGAAAAAAGAAAAAGTCTATTTATGAGATCACTTTTTATAAGTAATCAGGATTTTTCTGAGCGCATCTTCAATCCCGAGCAGAATTGTTCAAATGCCGCGTTCATATCCGGTATGGATTTTCCGATCAGACCCAGCATGGGTCCGCTGTAAACTTCATGCATCGTGAAGTCCACGTTCCCCTCACTTTTAGAATCCAGCGTGTAGGTTCTGACGCCGGTGAAAAGCCCGAAGGGCATGCCGCCCGTCCAGGTCATTTTTCGATTCGGAGAAAATTCCGTTACTTTCACTGGAAAGGCGCGTCCCGGACTCAGCTTGGTAAAAACTTTCAGCTTGTTCCCGAGGACCGCCTGTCCCTCAACCTTGTCGCAATTCGGATCCCACTCGGGCCAAGCCGATACGTTCGTAAGCACGGCCCAGATTTTTTCCGCTGGCGCCTGAATGCTCGTACTCGCTTTAAATTCTTTCACGGGTGAATCCTCCCATCGTCAGGATCGCTTTTCGGCCAGAAATAGAAAACGATTCAGGCAGAAAAAATATGCTCCCACATCGGCAAGTTTCTGAAATTCCGCCGACCAATCGTCCACTTCCTCTCGCGTAATTCCTTGGCGCCCTCGAACGAAGCCGCGAACCGCTTTGGCCATATTAAAACTGTAATTGTCCGGCTTATAGGTGACGTCTAGATACGGAATCACCTTGCATTCGAGCAACGAAAATCCTGTAGTGCGCAAGAGGGTGCCCAGCGTCCGGGGAAGCGCGGGGTGCGCCAGATGTTCGTCCCAAACTTTTAGCACACGGGCCATGCGCTCGCGGTGTTCAGTGTGCCAAAGTATCGTTGGCCAGTCTGTGTCAATCACGGCCACGCGCCCGCCGGGGCGAAGCACGCGGTGAAGTTCTGACAATGCTAGTTGCACGTCGAGAACAAATTCATAGACTTGCGTCGACACGGCCAAATCAAAATGCGCGTCGGCGTAAGGCAGCTGAGTGGTTTCCGCCACTTGAACCTGCACGTTGGCAAATTCGGCGCAGCGACGGCGTGTCATCATGACGGCGCTATCGCTGTTGTCCATGGCATGCACAGCGCCAACAGGTCCGACAGCGTGCGCCAACTCTTCCGTAACAAAGCCCGGGCCGCAGCCGATATCGAGCGCCTTTTCTCCTGCGCGCGGCGCGATCGTTTCAAGCAGCACACGACGCTGAGCCGCCACTTCCGGCGAGCGGTAAGTCATCTCCAGATGCTGAAGTGCTTTTTCGTCAAACTGCAGAGAGTCGGCCATGGAGTTTATTTGAGAATATCCACGTTGCAAAAATTCGATTCCCCATCCAACTATTCACAAAGTGAAAACATTATACGGCCCGGTCGTTTTCATTCGATACGGCAATTTCTATTGCGGGCAGGAGCGACTTTTTGACTTCAAGCTATCTGGGTTTGTTGACATCCTGGATCCAAATGCGGGGCTCACATCCCGCCCTGCGCAGACGCTGTAGCCCGCCTATTCATAGGCGGGCTACAGCAGAATGGCACCGGACCCAGGAATGTAAAGAGAGCCAGATGATTTCTAAAAGCGATTTAAATCGCAAAAAAATTCTGGAACGAATTTATCTCTACCCTCTGGGTTTTTGAACGTGACGGTGCCAAAATTGTGCTCGCTGCTTTTTCACACAATCGAAGCGGCAGATAGGTCAGGGGCTAAATTATTCTCTGCGCGGTTAAATTGAATTCATTCCATTGCATTTACCGTGCCGAAACTTGGAGCAAGAATCAATGAAAAAGGCAATCGCATTGGCTATCATACTGTTGTTGACGGTACCAACATTTGGCGCGGAGAAAACTAGAGAACAGAAGCGCCTCGAGGCGTGCGGCGAAGTTTTGAAGGAGATCCTGGACATCCCGGATGACATTCCAAAAGATCTTTTGAATAAGGCGGAGTGCGTCATCGTCATTCCGTCTCTCTTGAAATTTGCGATTGGAGTTGGCGGCGATTTTGGCCGCGGAGCGATTACCTGCCGTACGGGTGAACATTACACGGGGCCGTGGAGCGCTCCTGCATTGTTCGCGCTCGAAGGCGGCAACATTGGATTTCAACTGGGCGGTCAAGCCACGGATTTTGTCCTGTTGGTCATGAATAACAGGGGAGCAACTTCCATCCTTGGGAGCAAAGTCAAGCTCGGTGCGGATGCATCCGCCGCAGCTGGACCCAAGGGCCGCACTGCAGCCGCGGACACGGACATTGTGATGAGGGCTGAGGTCCTCAGCTATTCCCGTTCCAGAGGCTTGTTCGCCGGAATCTCACTTGAGGGTTCCACGCTGCGCTCGGATGGCAGCGCGAACAGGAAATTGTATGGCCGCGAGTTAAGCGCCAAGGCAATTGTTCGTGAACATAAAGTCGGCGTCCCGGCATCCGGCCGGGAATTGGTTGCGTTGCTCGATAAACAGTCGCCTAGGAATCATTCCGATCCTGTATCGCTTAAGTAGCAACCTACATTCGTTCAGTCTGAAATTTTCCTAAACTGCCCGGCTCTCATGATTTTTCGGAATGCCGGGCAGTCCGGATTTCCTCTCGCCAAAAAAAACGCCAGCACTGTCGAAATACTGACAGCCTCTATCCCATCCGATGGACTGCTTTAGCATAAACCTCCAGCTTCCTTTGCCTCAAATTTTCCCAAGCGCGCCTGTTTTCAACTACTTCTCGAAGCTCTTCCTCGCCCTTACCGATGGTATCCAGAATGCAAAGTCATGGGTGAGAGGCGCAAAGCCCGTTGAAGGAAATTTCATGCGAAAACTGTCTTCATTCCTGAGAAGCATTCTCCTCGCGGTTCTTCCAATCCTTGTGGAAACGGCGAGCGCCTCGAACCTAACCACTGATGACAACCGACTGAAAAATTGTGGCACTGTCTTGAAAAGCGTACTCGACATTTCTGATGACATTCCGCAGGACTTACTCGATAGGTCAGATTGTGTGGTTGTCATTCCCAACGTCTTGAGGGCCACACGCATCGATGGCGGCAGTTACGGCCGCGGTGCTATGACTTGCCGGCAGGGTGAAGACTTCAATGGTCCTTGGGGCGCTCCCACGATGATGTTTCTCGAAGGCGGAAACTTCGGCTATCAGATCGACAGAAAATCCACGGATTTAATTCTGCTGGTGATGAACGAGGCGGGTGCGAACGCCCTGCTCGGTAGCGAAGTGAAACTCGGAGCGGATGCCACGTCGGCAGCGGGCCCGGTCGGACACGAATTAGCAACCGAATCGTGTGAGGTTCAGCAAGCCGAAATTTTGAGCTATTCGAGGGCCCGCGGCATGTTTGCCGGGGCTTCTCTCGCAGGCACGACGATCCGTCCGGACAATGGCAACAACCACCGCCTGTACGGCAGAAAAATTCCTGCAAGGGATATCACTTTGTCCGGAACTGTCGCCGCGCTTCCCGCAGCCGGGGAAATGATCTCGACTCTCGAAACGAAAACTCCGAAGCACAGCCCGTAAGACCGATTTGATTGGTGCGGTCCGGCGCAGCGAATTGGCAGAATCTTTCCGTGGAGTGTTAAGCGTGGACAGAGTCGCGGCACGAAAGCAGGTCCTGCACGTGCACGTCGTTCCCGGATCACATGTGCGCGGATTCCGTTTCAGGTTGCTGGCTATGCCTGCCGGCGGACTCATCGCATTCCTTATCCTCATTTTTGGCCTTCCACTGCTTCTCTCTGCGCAGACGCTCCACTATGCGCACACTCCAAACGCGCAGAAGGGAAAAAAAGTTTACGACGACGGCTGCATTGCTTGCCACGGCAGCGAGGGCAAGGGCGCTCCCATGGCGGACACGGTTTTCAGCCGGCCCGATACATTTCCGGACTTTACGGACTGCGCGGGTACGACACCCGAGCCGAACGGCAATTGGAAGGCGGTGATCGTCCACGGCGGACCCTCGCGTGGGCTGTCACAAATTATGCCAGCGTTCGGCGATCTGCTGACGGACGACCAGATCAACGATGTGATGGCTTACACGCGCGGGTTCTGCAAAAACGTCCACCACGATCCGCTGGGCGAGCTGAATCTGCCGCGGGCATTGTTTACGGAGAAGGCGTTTCCAGAGGAAGAGGTTGTAGTTTCCACGGCGGCGAGCGCATCGGGCGCGCCGGCGTGGACGACGGACATCATCGATGAACGAACCGTCATAGATGCCCGCACCCAGCTGGAAACCGACGTTCCTGTGAACTATGCGGACCAGGCGCACCAATGGACTGCCGGTTTCGGGGACATCACGCTGGCGCTCAAGCGCGAGATGTTTTCCAGTTTGCGCACGGGTTCCATTCTCAGCCTCCAAGGTGGTTTTTTGCTGCCGGCGGGCGACAGCAAGCGAGGGTTCGGCACGGGTACAACACAGTTCGAACCCTTTGCGGCGTTCGATCAGTTGTTCAAGGAAAACACGTTCATACAAACTCAGTTGGGTGCGGACCTGCCGTTGCAGACAAACGTGGTTCCGCGCAGTATGTTCTGGCGCGTGGCGGTAGGGCAGGCGATGGCTCAAGACCACATGCTGGGGCGGCTCTTTTCGCCCATGGTCGAGTTTTTGGCCGATCGCGAATTCACGCTTGGGGCGCGTACCAACTGGGATGTCGTGCCGGAGATGCAAATTACCGTAAGCAGGCGGCAACACGTCCGAGTAGCTTTTGGCGTGAGGGAGCCGTTCACCAATACACAGGGGCGAACGCCGCAGGTGGTGTTCTATCTACTTTGGGACAGGGCGGATGGGAAATTATGGAATGGCTGGCGATGAGACTCTCTTGGGGATGCATGGTTGTTCTGGCGCTCGCAGTCATCGGAGTTCCTGCCGTGCTGCGCGGCCAGTCGCAGACGGAGAACGCCAAGGGCGATAAGACTCCTCCAGGAACTTTTTTTCGCACATCGGACCGCTGTGTGGCTTGCCATAACGGGCTCAAGATGAGTTCGGGTGAGGATATTTCGATTGGGCTCGATTGGAGCGCGACCATCATGGCGAACTCGTCTCGCGATCCTTATTGGCAAGGCAGCGTGCGGCGCGAGTCAATCGATCATCCAGAGTCGCAGCAGGCGATCGAGGACGAATGCACAATCTGCCACATGCCAGCCGTCCGGATGGCGGACCGGGATGCTGGAAGGCACACTTCGCTCTTTTCGCTCATTCCATTGCAGAAGTTTCCGCATGGGGATCGCGCGGCCGCCGATGGGGTGACTTGCTCGGTTTGCCATCAGATTGACAGCGCGGGGCTCGGGACGCCCGCGACGTTTGTCGGAAATGTGGTCTTCGCGAAACCTATTGAGAACGACGAGCGGCCCGAATATGGACCGTTCGAAATCGACAAGGGCCACCAGACCGTGATGCACTCCTCAACCGCGACCTACTTCCCGACCGTGGGCAACCATATGCGTGAGGCGGGTCTCTGCGGGAGTTGCCACACTCTATTAACCACGGCCCTTGGGCCGAAGGGTGAGAAGTTGGCGACATTCCCCGAGCAGGTGCCCTTCCAGGAGTGGCAGCATAGCGACTACGCGAACAAGCAGACCTGCCAGGACTGCCACATGCCGGTGGTGAACGAGCCCGTAGCCATAACGGCGTTGTACGGCAAGCCACGCGAGGGCATGCACCGGCACGTATTTATCGCAGCGAATTTCGTAATGGAGGGAATGCTGCAGGATCATCGCGATGATTTAGCTACGGAAGCGCAGGCCGGGGAGTTGGATGCGGCGATGAGGCGCACGGACGAATTTTTGAAGACGCAAGCGGCAAAAGTGACGATCACGCGTGTGGATGCCACGCCGGATGGTCTCTCTGCGGAAGTGCATGTGGAAAATCTAGGCGGGCATAAGCTGCCTACGGCGTATCCTTCGCGGCGAGCATGGCTGCATTTTACGATTACGGATAACCATGGGCATGTGGTGTTTGAGTCGGGCGCGCTCAAACCGGACGGGTCGATTGTAGGTAACAAGAATGACGAAGACCCACTGAAGTTCGAGCCGCATCATCGCGAGATTACGAGCCCGAAGGAAGTGGAAATCTACGAACCGATCCTGAAGGATTCAGACGGAAAAGTTACCACCGGCCTGCTTCATGCAGTCGGATACCTAAAGGACAATCGCCTGTTGCCGCACGGCTTCGATAAGGCCACCGCAGAAAAGAATATCGCGGTGACTGGCGACGCAGCCGACGATCCGGGATTCACGGACAAAGGCAGCTCAGTGCGATATGTAGTCGCGACCGGGAACGCCACAGGTCCCTACAAAGTGGAGGCGGAACTTTGGTATCAACCCATCGGTTTTCGTTGGGCGCATAATCTGGGAAATTACCAGGCCGAGGAACCGCAACGATTTGTGCACTATTACGAAGAGGCGTCCCGCAGATCGGCCGTAATCCTGGCTAAGGCAGAAACTACGAGGTAAGGAAGAGTGCCGCAATGACAATCAGTTGCTCCCGCATGGCAGCTTCGGGCACCGATGTTGTAATGAGTGCAATGTAATGAGTGCAATTCGTCCTCAGTTATTTTCCGTAATAATCAAGCGTTGAGTAATTAACGGTTACTTCTTCTAGTTCCTTGATATTCCTTAGTGCCACAAACTTCCAGTTTCCGTTTCTTCCATACCTGCATTTCGCATTCGGCGTTGAGGAATGGTTTACATACCAGGCGAGAGACATTCTCTTCGGATCGGCTGGACCGAAAAATTTATCCCACGCGTAAATACACCATTTGTTGCACCACTTTAGTTGCTCAAATGTTCTGGGATTCCAGATCTTCCAGTCTCCCGGCCGCCATAGACGAATAGTTTCGCCCTTTTTTATGAGACCGTGGGTAATGACTCCGATTCCGTGCGGTGACTTGCC
Organism: Saccharimonadales bacterium (SeqCode); assembly: GCA_035486415.1. Lineage (GTDB taxonomy): Bacteria > Acidobacteriota > Terriglobia > Acidiferrales > UBA7541 > Palsa-360. The sequence continues at coordinate 4,924 of DATHNC010000093.1, read as the reverse complement.
CAATTCAAAATAGTTTGTCTTCTTTAGGTTACCCATCGTTCCCCAATCAAACTGAAATTTTTGAATTGGTTTTCGTCTTGTCGCTGAAAACTGAGATCCAACAGTTTACATTCAGAATGCAATTTCGTCGTGGGGGATTAGGGAAGGGAATCACTATCGATCATCGAAATATCCCGCAACTTTTTTCTTGAGAATTTCCGCTGGAACTTCTTTTGCCGATCCTGCTGGCAAATCGCCCAATTCAAAGGGGCCGTAGGACGTGCGGATCAGGCGGCTGACTTGCAGACCGATATGCGCCATGACTTTGCGGATTTCGCGATTTTTACCCTCTTTAAGTGTAATGGTGATCCACACGTTTGCGCCGGTCTGCGCGCGTTCCATTGAGGCTTCAATTGGGCCGTAATTCATGCCATCGACCGTGACGCCTTTTATCAGGCTGGCAAGATGGGATGGTTTTACAACGCCGTTCACGCGCACGCGGTAGCGGCGTTTCATGGCATTCGCCGGTAATTCGAGATACCGCGCGAGGCCGCCATCGTTCGTGAGCAGAAGCAAACCTTCGCTGTTCAGGTCGAGCCGACCGACGCTTACGACGCGCGGAAGTTCCTTCGGCAATTTGTCGAAAACAGTGGCGCGATTTTTTTCGTCGCGCGCGGTGGTCACGAGGCCGACAGGCTTGTGATACAGGAATAGCCGCGTCGCTTCATTCGCGGGCAGTGGTTTCCCGTCCACGAGAATTTTATCTTCTGGCACAACAGTAAACGCAGGAGTGTCCAGCGTTTTCCCGTTCACCCTCACGCGCCCGTCGTTAATCCACCGCTCCGCATCGCGCCGCGAGCACAGCCCCGCGCGGGCAATCACCTTCGCAATTCGCTCCGCTTCTTCACTCCTGTTCAATGTTTCCGACTCCGCTTACTGGATTGGAATTGGAAATCGTAACACGAGTTAGGTGGCGGAGAGATTCGTAGTGAACGCGAATTCGTAACATCCCGGATGCAAGAGCATTTCAGATAATTTCAAGATGTCGTTTCTGGCGCCAAATTGCCGCTATAGGCCCAGATCGCTAAGTCCCGGATGATCATCCGGGCGGCGCCCCAGTACCCAGTGATACTTCCGCTCCGTCTCCTTAATTGGCAAGTCGTTGATGCAAGCGAACCTCGCGCGCATCAGTCCGTTCTCATCGAACTCCCAATTTTCATTGCCGTACGATCGAAACCAATTGCCGGAGTCATCGTGGCATTCATAGGCAAAGCGCACGGCGATACGATTTCCCTCGAACGCCCAAAGCTCTTTGATCAGGCGATAGTCCAGCTCTCTGGTCCATTTGCGTTTGAGAAGCGCGACGATTTCTTGCCTTCCATTCGCAAATTCCGAGCGGTTTCTCCAGCGTGAGTCAACCGTATAGGCCAGCGAAACTTTTTCTGCATCGCGAGAATTCCACGCATCCTCTGCCAGTCGAACCTTCTGAATCGCTGTTTCGTGCGTGAATGGCGGTAGCGGTGCACGTTGAGTTGCAGTTGTGGCAGACATGATTATTTATCCTTTCATTTTTGAATTTCAAAAAGCTTCGGTTGATAAAAATCTTACCGTCGTTCATTAAACTCTGCTCCCAACTCGATCACATCAACTCCACCGAGTTCTGCTCTCCATCTTCCGAGTCTTTCTGCTTGTTAATCCCGAGGAGAGGGTTTAAGAGTTTGATGCCTTCGGTTTGCGGGAGACGCAGATGATTCCGCGATTTCCTGGGCTCTTCGATGGTGCTTCAGACCAGCACCGTTCCGCCATCGACCACTATCGTCTGTCCAGTCGCGAATCCTTCCTGCATCAAAAATACATAGGCCTGCGCTATGTCATAAGGTTCGCCAACTCGTCCTACAGGCAGTCTGCTGCCCACGCTCTCAAACAGCTGCTCCCGTTCCGTTGCATTCATGGTCTGCCAGAGGTTCGTCCGAACGACTCCCGGGGATACCGCATTAACTCGAATGGGTGCCAACTCGACTGCCAGGGCGCGCGTCAACGCTTCGATGGTTCCGCAAACACTTGCGGCAACCACCCATCCCTTCCGTGGGCGTTTGCCCGCAATTCCGGTTGTGAGTACGATTGAGCCGCCCTTGCGAATGTGTGGACTGCCATATTTGACCGCAGCCAACGCGCCCCAGTATCGCAACTCAAAGGCGCGTCTGGCCTGCTTGAGGTCTGTAGCAGCAAGCTCGTTCAAAGCCAGGGCATCGCCGGCGGTGAATACCAAGTGATCGAAGGGGCCGAGTTTTGCAAAGAAGGCTTCGATGGCCCTTTCGTCGGAAATATCCAGTGCGTGTCCCTCTGTTTCACCGCCGATTGATTCGACGGCTATTTGAACTCGTTCCTGGTTGCTTGAAGCGATAACGACCTTGGCCCCCTGCGATGCTGCAAACCCTGCCGCTGCAAGCCCAATTCCTGACGACCCGCCCAGCACAACCACCCGCTTGTTTTGCAAACCGTTTCCTAATTCCATCGTGTCGTCCTTCTTTCCCACTATATATAATAAATATTTGGCTATAAGTCATTTGTTGGGGATAGATGTGAACTCTGCGCCTTCATTGATGCCACGTAACTTCCACAAGCGGAAGCCGAGCGCCGTTCACGCCTGAGTTTTCAGCGCGGCAGCGCGCTTGCCGACTTTCTTGAGCATCACTTCAAGGCCACGAAGATCCTCCGCGGTTAGTTCGGAGAACACTCTCTTCATCTGCCCGGAATGCTTTCGAAAAGCGGAAACTATGAGATCCTTGCCGCGTGGTGTGAGGGCAACGATTCGAACGCGCCGGTCTTCGGAGCTCTCGACCCGGCTGACCAGACCCTTCGCGACGAGGCGATCGACAGCGATACTGATCGAGCCTGGGGTCAGATCGACGATGGGGCCTATTGTATTGACGGGCAAAGGCCCTTTGTTCAGCAGGAGTTCCAGTACACCAAAATCCGACAGGCCGAGTCCCGTCTCTTCAATACCCGCGGCTGCGTACCTGGTCAGGGCGCGCATCGCCTTCATCATCACCAGCCAGATATGGTCCGTCTTTTGATTGTCTCGGGTCATAAAAAACCTGAATCCCCCGGAAGTATACCATCATCAATTATATTGACATCAATATGATTGGCGCCATGTAATGGCGCTGATCCAAAAGGAGAACCTGGTTATGAGAATCGCTTCCGTAATCGCCCGATATTTGGCAGGTGTGATCTTCCTTGTTTTCGGTCTGAACGGCTTCCTCAACTTCATTCCACTTCCCCCGCCGGCGGGCACTGCTGGACAGTTCATGGCTGTCCTTTATGTCTCGCATTACCTGTGGGTGATCTTCGCGTTTCAGCTTATCGCGGGTGTACTTCTGCTAGTCAACCGCTACGTACCGTTTGCTGTAGCCGTGCTCGCGCCGGTGATCGTCAATATTCTCACTTTCCACGCTACCATGGCCCCGAGCGGGCTTCCGCTGGCCCTTGTCGTGGCTGTTCTGTGGGGGCTGATCTTCGTCGATGTGCGACCGGCATTTTCCGGCTTGTTCCAGTCGCGCACAGATCGTTCAAGTAAAAGTTCGACGGATTTGACCAACGTTCCCGTGAGAGCCAACTAACTCTAATTCGTAGAAAGGAATCCATCATGACGAGCAATCGAACGATTCTCATCACCGGAGTGACAGGCAAGCAAGGCGGCGCGGTCGCACATTCTTTGCGGGGCAGCGGGTTCAATCTGCGCGGCCTGACGCGCGCGCCGGACAGCGAGCGGGCGGCGGCACTGGCGCGCCAAGGCGTCGACCTCGTCAAGGGCGATCTCGATGACGCGGCGGCGCTCCGCCGTGCGTTGGCCGGCGTATGGGGCGTCTTCAGCGTGCAAAACTCGCTGGAGGCGGGCGTCGAGCGGGAAGAAGCGCAAGGCAAACGTCTTGCGACGCTGACGCGCGAGGCCGGTGTGGAGCACTACGTCTACACTTCCGTGGGATCAGCGAATAAACGGACGGGCATTCCGCACTTCGACAACAAGTGGCGTATCGAGGAAACCGTGCGCGGTCTCAACTTCCCGTCGCATGTGATTTTGCGTCCAGTGTTTTTCATGGAGAACCTGCTAGCGCCCTTCAGCCTCCAGGGCTCCACGCTTGCCTGGGCGCTTGGGCCCGCCACGAAGCTGCAGATGATTGCGGTCGATGACATAGGCTGCTTCGGCGCGCGCGCGTTCACCGACGCCGTCGGCTTGAACCGCCGCGAGATCGATCTCGCCGGTGACGTGCGAAAGATGCCGGAGGCGGCGGAGATCCTGACGCAGGCGCTGGGCCGGCCAATTGCGTTCGCTCAGACGCCAATCGAACAGGTCCGACAGTACAGCAAGGAAACCGCGACGATGCTGGAATGGTTCGATCGCGTCGGCTACAGCGCCGACATCCCCGGCCTGGAACGCGAGTTCGGCCGTGCCCTCACGAAGCTCCCTGACTGGGCACGCCGCCACGCGCGCCCAAATGAAGGCTGAACCGAAAAAATATTGTTCGCTCCGAATGTGCTTGAGGCTCATATCTCTTGGCTTCCGGATTTGAAATATTGCAATCAAGCCGAAGAATTTCCCGTTTTTCGGACTAGGTCGTTTATGATTGGCGGTGACTAGGTTTGTAGCGAGGATAGTGCGCTAAAAAATCATCCTCTGGCCGCAGCCCCCCACAGCTTCTTTGCAAGCGGCAAAATCGAGGTATTCAAACAGCAGAAAACGCAGAAGCTTGTTTGGTGGAGGCGGGGGGAGTTGAACCCCCGTCCGAAAAGCGTTACGGCCCGAAGCCTACATGCTTAGCTCAATTCCATTGGTTTCGCCCGCCACGCTCAGAATGAGCAAGAAACGCAGCTGACTAGTCCGATTGGTTCTCGCCGTCTCGCCGCGGACCGAGACTCGACGGCCAGCCTACTGTGTGACGTT
>DATHNC010000092.1:0-7542 GCA_035486415.1 Saccharimonadales bacterium (SeqCode) | reverse complement strand
CGCGCACCCGGTAGAAATGTCCTGTTGGCGTGTCGTAATCCTGAATATAAATAGGCTGATATTGAGCGAGCAACCTGTCGCGCAGCCGTTCCGCATTCGCGCGATCCGCAAACGCGCCAACTTGCACGGTGAAATCTCCGGTCGTGGGATTCGATCCCGAAATCAATTCGATGCGCACGGGAGCCGTGCCGGTACCGATCATATCCAGGGACACGGCGGCCGCCCGCGCCAAATCCAAAACACGATTCCCCACAAATGGCCCGCGATCAATGACGCGAACTTCCACTTCGCGGCCGTTATTTAAGTTCGTAACACGCAGGACGCTTCCGAATGGCAGCGTGCGATGCGCCGCCACCAGCGTATTCATGTCAAAAATTTCGCCGTTTGCTGCGCGGCGCCCATTGAAAGGGACTCCATACCACGATGCGGTTCCCTCTTCGATGAACATGCCGGGCACGAAGGGCGTTGACCGAGTCGGCGGCTGTCCGGGACTTGGCGCGGAAGTTGGCGCAGTCGGCACTGGAGACGGTGGGGGAACTGGTTGCTGAGTCGGAGAAGGTGCGGGGGCAGGAACGGTGGAGATGGGGCGGCGGCCGGCGCAACCTGCGGCCATAAGCGCGGCAATGCATCCAACCACCAGCCAGCTCGAAGGCAAAAACGGTGCGGCTCGCGCGGTCAATCGGTCAGTCAAGCGAGATACCGCCATTTTTGAAAGCTTGCACTCGGGCCCCGTTCACTTTTCAAGCTACTCGCATCTCAATCGCGTGGTCGCATTTCGCGTCCGCGCGCGATTCCGGCTATTATAGTCGTGCCGATTTTTTCGAGCAATGAGCAAGGAGATGACGTGCCACTTCCCGTTCGCTGGCGCTACAAGATAGATCGCTGGCGCAGCCAGATTGCCCAGATGTTTCATTCGGAGCCGAAGAACCAGCGGCCGCGACTTTGCCCCGCCTGCGGAACGCTGGTCGGCTCCACGGCAACCCGGTGCCATCAGTGTGGCGCCAACATGACCTTTTCGTTTGCCGCCGCGAGCCGCTCGCTTGGCCGCTGGATGCCGCAAACTTCGCCCGTCACGTACGCCATGCTGGCGATCTGCTGCGTGATGTATGCGCTGTCGTTTGTGATCACGATGAAATTTTCGGGAGGAACGGGCGCTGGCGGCGGTTTCATGAATCTGGGAGGGATTGCCAACCAGGTCAGTTATCGCCTGGGTGCGTCACTTCCGTTTGCGTATAACCTCAGTCAACCTTGGCGATTTGTAACGGCTGTATTTCTTCACGCCAGCCTTATCCATATCGGCTTCAACATGTGGGTGCTGATGGATATCGGACCGATGGTTGAAGATTTATATGGCTCAGCGCGGTACTTATTTTTGTACGTGGTTACTGGCGCCTTTGGATACATTGTCAGTTCTTTTGCGGGACATTTCAGCGTGGGCGCGTCGGGATCGTTGCTGGGCCTTATTGGTGTTCTGCTCGCAGCTACAACCGGCAGAAAAAATATGGCGGCACAAGCCTTGCGAAGTGCGCTGATTCGCTGGCTGATTTATATCGCTGTTCTCGGTTTTGTGTTTAGCGGCACGGATAATTATGCTCACCTTGGCGGTGTGGCTTCCGGCTATTTGCTTGGACGCTTGATGCCAGATCGCGCTCCTGCGGACATGAGCGAGCGGCGGCTGGCGAATTTTCTGGGATGGGCCGCGGGAATTGCCGTCGCTGTCAGCTTCGGCTTCATGGTGATGAATTATTTGCAGAGTGCTGCGTAGAGGGTTTCAGTGGCATAGGCCTTAGCCCGCGCTACTTTGGCTCCTGCTCCCCAATGCGGCGTGCAACCGTGAAGCAGTAATGAAATCCAGAGAACACCGTAAAACCCGCAACCAGATAAACGATAATTTTTGTAGCTTCCCGCAGCCACGTCCAATCCTTCACCGCCAGAAGCACCACCGCAAACACCAGCAAAATTTGCAGCGCCGTCGTGGCCTTGCCGTATATGCTTGGCGGAAACGGCCGGTAACCGCCAGCCACAAGAATAACGCTGGCCGCCGTCAGGAGAATGATGTCCCTGCTCAGCACCAGCGTTGCGAGCCACCAGCCAATCCTCTGATTCAGCGCGAGCACCACAAAGGAAGAGGACAGCAGCAATTTATCCGCGATGGGATCGAGATACGCGCCAAGCGCGGTTTTCTGGTTCAGCGAACGCGCAAGAATTCCATCAAGCCCATCCGTTACTCCCGCTAAAATCAGCACCGCGAGAGCGAGGCCATATCTGTGGTAGTGAATGGAAATAATAAAGAACGGCAAAAATCCAAGCCGCAGGAACGTAAGTTGATTGGGAACAGTAAAGACGCGAGAGGCCATTTTTTAATATCGATTCCGATTACACGAAAAGCCCAAGATAATCACGCAAAGTGCGTCCGACTCGCTGCTCAAACCGCTCAGAAAGCGATGGGATCGATCCGTGCGGCTCGTCGAGCGCAATACGCTCCACGCGCTGCATCGGAAAAAACAATGTGGGAAGCCCGATGCGCTCTCCCTCCGGGTCCATCACCTGACGGATAAAATCGTCGAAGGAATTTAGATCGATGCAACGCAGCGTGACTCCCGAAGCATTCATGGAAACCACGCAGCCCCATAATTTTTCCTTGGGCGTGTGCAGGCTGACGATGACGATGGAGTTGGGTTCCAAGGATGCGCTCGTTTGGCCCCCGCAAGCGGAGCATTTTCTATTTTCGAGTTACAGTGAAATTGTTTTTACGTTTTCGGGCACAATCAGTTTCGGCTCGGTCAGCTTCTGCACGTCAGCAGGCGTAACGCCCGGCGCCACTTCGCGTAAAACAAGGCCCTCCGGCGTAACCGCGATGACTGCCAATTCCGTGACGATCAGGTCAACAACTTCCGCGCCTGTCAGCGGCAGCGAACACTGCTTGAGAATCTTGGGCATACCATCTTTCGTCGCGTGCTCCATAGCGATAATCACGTAGGGAGAATTGGCTACGAGGTCCATCGCGCCACCCATACCCTTAAGCATCTTGCCCGGAATCGCCCAGTTCGCGAGATTCCCTTTTTCATCCACCTGCAGCGCGCCTAGAACAGTCATATTCACATGCCCGCCGCGAATCATTCCAAACGAATCCGAGCTAGAAAAATAGCACGTTCCGGGAATCTCCGTGACCGTTTCCTTGCCGGCATTGATCAAATCCGCGTCTTCCTCGCCTTCAAATGGAAACGGGCCCACGCCCAGCATGCCGTTTTCGGAGTGCAGCACGACTTCCATTCCCTTCGGAATGTAATTGGCAACCAGGGTCGGCGTGCCGATGCCGAGATTCACGTAAAAACCGTCGCGCAATTCCTGCGCGCAGCGCCGCGCAATCAGTTCCCGCTTGCTCTCTTCAGACTGAGCCATTTTCTACCTTTCCCCTTTTGCTGCAAATGTCATTCAAATTTAATACGATTCCGAATCACGCGCGCTTTCGTATCGTTCTCTTCTCAATTTTCTTTTCGTAATTGACGCCCTGGAAAATCGCATTCACAAAAATTCCCGGCGTGTGAATGGATGCAGGAGGAAGGGATCCCAGTTCGACCAGTTCCTCGACTTCTGCTATGACGTAATCCGCGGCTGTTGCCATCACAGGATTAAAATTTCGCGCCGTCATGCGGTAAACGAGGTTGCCCCAGCGATCGCCCTTCCACGCCTTGATGAACGCGAAATCGCCACGCAGGCCGCGCTCCATCACATATTTTCGCCCGTCAAATTCGCGAATTTCTTTCCCTTCCGCTATTTTCGTGCCCACGCCTGTAGGCGTGTAAAAAGCCGGAATTCCCGCCCCAGCCGCGCGCATGCGTTCGGCAAGCGTGCCTTGCGGGTTGAGCTCAACCTCAACTTCTCCGCTCAGCACCTGTTGCTCAAATAATTTATTTTCGCCCACATAGCTGGCGATCATTTTCTTAATCTGGTGCGTTTGCAGCAGCATGCCCAAGCCGGAATCCATGGTGCCCGCGTTGTTTGACGCCACCGTCAGATTTTTAGTGCCCTTGCGGCGCACGGCTGCAATCAGGTTTTCAGGGACGCCGCACGTTCCGAATCCGCCCGAAAGGATGACAGCGCCGTCGAAAAGGTTTTCGATCGCTACATCGGCGTTGGCTACGCGTTTATCCATCGAATCAGGCTCCCCACGAATTTAAAATGTGACCAGAATTTGGTTCAGACAGTTTACTTCATATCCCGCAATATCTTGTAGAGTTCTCCGGCTTCCGAGAATTCCTCTTCCAGAGCGCGCGTACGCAACTCGCCGCGCACTTGTTCCAGAGCCTGGATCATCTGATCCAGCATCTGCTCCAGATTGTCGCTGTTCGTTAAAATAATATCACGCCAAACGGAATACGGGCTGCCCGCCAGCCGCAAAGCATCGCGAAGCCCACGACCCGCAAGAATAACCGGCAAGCCACTTTCATCCGTCTGTTTGCGAACGACTCCCGCTAGGGCGACGGAAAGAAGCTGCGGCAAATGCGAAATAACCGCCGCGGCCCGATCGTGCACATCCGCGGCCAGCCACATGGGCTCCGCGCCAAATTTCTCAATGACCACAACAAAATTTGCCGCCAGCGAATCCATTTTTGAGGGATCCGATGCTTTCGCCGCAGTGGGGATCAGAGCATACTTCGATCCACGAAATAAATTTGCGTCCGCGGATGCGATTCCGGAAATTTCTTTTCCCGCCATGGGGTGCCCGCCAAGAAACTGAGCGCCGCCTTCGCGGAACGATTCCACGGCTGCGGCGCATACGGAACGCTTGGTACTGCACGCATCCGTAACCAACGCATTGCGCGGCGCAAGCCGTCCAATTTCCGGGAGCAGTTCGATCGTGTGCCCCACGGGCAGCGCGATATAAATTAATTCTGCTCCCTCCAGTGCCGTTGGCAGGTCCGCAAACCCTTCTTTGATCGCGTTTCTTTCGAGCGCTTGATTCAGGACTTCCTGCTTGTCCCAGCCGACCACTTCGGTTTTCGGAAAATATTTGCGCAGCGCGAGCGCAAATGAGCCGCCGATTAATCCTGTGCCAAGAATTGCAGCGCGGCGGAAGGAGGCAGCCATGGCTTACGCGATGGTCCGGCCGATAGCGGGGGCGATGATGCGGAGTCCGGCCATGAGTTTTTCAAATTGGTCGAAGTAGAGCGATTGCGCGCCGTCGGAATATGCGTGATCAGGATCGTTATGCACTTCGAGCAACAACCCATCGGCGCCTGCGGCAACGGCGGCGCGTGCCATGGGCGGTACCTGGTTGCGAATTCCGACGCCGTGCGACGGATCGGCCACGATGGGAAGGTGCGAAAGTTTCTGAATAACAGGAATCGCGGAGATGTCGAACGTATTGCGCGTGGCCGTTTCAAATGTCCGGATACCGCGCTCGCACAGAATTACGTTGTGGTTCCCGCCGGCCATGATGTATTCGGCGCTCAACAGTAGCTCTTCAATCGTAGCGGATAAGCCTCTTTTAAGCAGCACGGGTTTGCTTACAGTCCCGAGTGCGCGGAGCAGAAAATAATTCTGCATGTTGCGCGCCCCGACCTGAAAAATATCCACGTATGGCAGCATTAACGGGATTTGCGACGCGTCCATCACTTCGCTGCATACGAGCAGGCCGTTTTTTTCCGCCGCCTCGCGCAACATGATGAGACCCTTTTCACCATGCCCTTGAAAACTGTAAGGAGAGCTGCGCGGTTTGAACGCTCCTCCGCGCAGAATTTTTGCGCCATCTTTAGCCACGCGCTGCGCGATCAGGCCCATCTGTTCCGGGGTCTCGACTGAACACGGCCCCGCTGCGATCACCACTTCCGGACCACCTATGCGGACACCCAACGGCAATTGAATCACACTTCCTTCAGGGCGAAAGGCACGGCTGGCGAGCTTATAAGGATGCGTAATGCGCACTACTTCGCGCACGCCGTCGAGGACTTCCACGTCGCGCGGATCGAAGTCCGCGGGAACTCCCACGGCGCCCAGCACGGTTTGCGACGCTCCCGTCGAGCGATGAATGTCGAATCCCATCGACACGAGCCGGTCGATCACATGCTGGATCTGTTCTTCTTTCGCGCCCTCTTGCATTACGACAACCATTTCAACTCCTGTTCAGAGAATTCGTATTTGCTTTTTGTGGCGCCGGCGTCTCGCCGGCGGTTTTTTTTGAGCCGTTCACTGACCGCGCCAAAACCCGCCTGCGGGACGCCGGTGCCACTAATGATCTTTCTTCCCGTCACTGCTGTGCATCACCACGCGCTCGACCGAGCGCGCTTCATCCAGAATGCGTTCAAATAACCTGCGAATCGCAGCGTCCGGAAGCGGGCCTGGATTTGCACTCACGACGCCATCGAGCACTTGCTTCTCTCGATCTGGCTGATAGAGCGCGTCGCCCGTCGTTTGCTTAATTTTTCCAATTTCAACGACGCAGCGCGAACGCTCGTTCAGCAATTCCACCAGGCGCTTGTCGATCTCATCTATTTTGCGACGCCAATCTTCTACGCTCATGCTTGTGGCTCCCGCCGGCTCATTCCGGCCGCCGCCGCGCCTTTCAATAATTTAACTCGTGCGGCCAGCGCTACGGCCGCTGCGTCAATCGAATCAGCACGCTCAATCTCTTCCACCAGGGCCGATCCCACTACAGCGGCGTCCGCCAACCCACCAAGCAAGGAAACGTGGCCGGGAAGCGAAATGCCAAAGCCGATTGCAATCGGCAACTCCGTGAAACGACGTACGCGTCGCGCGAGCGCAGGCAATTCATCCGCAAGCTGGTCTTTCGTGCCTGTCACGCCGGTTCGCGAAATTAAATAGAGAAAACCGCTGGTCGATTTTGAGATGAGGGCGAGTCGCTCGTCGGTGGATGTTGGCGCAGCAAGGAAAACGGTATCCAATCCATGCGCAGCCATCGCTGCCCGGTACTCGCCGGCTTCTTCCGGGGTGATGTCCGTGATCAGCGCGCCATCTGCGCCTGCGATTTTTGCCGCTTCAGCGAATTTTTCCAGCCCCATCTGCAACACGGGATTGTAATAGCTGAACAAAACGAGAGGAACCTCGGTCTTCGCGCGCAAAGATTTTACGAGCGAAAGCACTTTTGCGAGAGTTGTGCCGTTGCGAAGAGCGCGCTCGCTCGCGCGCTGAATTACCGGACCATCTGCCACGGGATCGCTGAAGGGCACACCGAGTTCGATGACGTCAGCGCCCGCTTCGGCCAGCGCGAGCGCGAACTGCTCGGTTGCGGCCAATGTTGGATCGCCGGCGGTGATATAAGCGACGAGGCCCATTTCGCCGGTGCTGCGCAGGGCTGCAAATTTTTGCGCGATGCGCGTTTGATTCATCATGGTTGTGGTCGCGTGTGACATTTGTATTTAGTAGCACAGGCTTCAGCCTGTGGAACTTTGTTCTTACTCAATAATAAAATCCACAGGCTGAAGCGCGCGCTACTAAAACCTACAAATAGCGGGCCAGGATTTCCATATCCTTATCGCCGCGCCCGGATAAATTCACAATTATAATTTCTTCGCGAGACAT
>DATHNC010000091.1:0-28028 GCA_035486415.1 Saccharimonadales bacterium (SeqCode) | reverse complement strand
GCATCGAAAAGCCAGACTGCTCAAAGCATTAGCCCGTATCCCTCACAAATTCCCGTGAAGGCGAAAGTTTGGTAATATGAGGAAGTCGAAAGCGTGCGCCCGTAGCTCAGCTGGATAGAGCGTCTGGCTACGAACCAGAAGGCCGGGAGTTCGAATCTCTCCGGGCGCACCATATCTTAAAACACAACAAGGGAAGTTCACGGCGCCTCTCGTTCGCTACTCGTAACCTCACCAGAATGTTAAATGTCCCAAAGCCGTTGCACAGTTGCAATCGATTCCCTGCTAGGGGAAAGCGGGCGGTGGTACACGTCGCTTGGTCGCGCGTTCGAAGCTGTATGCGAGCTCGATTAATCTTGGCTCAGTGCACGCAGAACCAGTAAAAGCTACACCGAGAGGCGCAGGTTTCGCGGCGAAACCCGGCGGGAACGGGACGGTTGGCGCATTTGGAATCGTTCCGAATGGAACAATTACAGTGGGATACCCAGCTTTGGCAGCAATGGCGGCCCCGCTTGCGCCCGGAAAGACGAGCGCATCCAGATTGTATTTTTTCAGTGTGGCGTCAATCCCCTCCGCGCCGGCCAACCTTAAATCTTTTGCACGGTCAGCTTCGTAGCGTGCGCGATCGGCCTCCAGATCCATCTCATCGGAGATGTCCAGCTGCGACTGGCTATATTTGATGGCGCCGGCTTTCACATGAGCGAGGTTGAATTCACGAAGCTGGGTGAGAGACTTTACCGGGGCCGCTGCGCCAAGCGAATCCAGCCATTTATTAAAATCGCGCTTCATCCCGTATTTGAACACTACAGAGCAGTTTGCATCCTTGTCCTTGGCGTTTTCGAGGCCGGAACAGGTATTCCACTTCAGCAAATTATTCTGCGGATCGCTTGAAACGATACTGGGAATGTCCGCCGGATCGATTACGACGGCACCTTGCTGCTTCATCGCCGCAATGGCCTCACCCATTACTTTCGTCCGATTGGGATTGGCACCCTCCGGAGGCACCGGCTCTTTCTCGCCGGGCGGCAAGATAGGATCGTAGTAGAAGGCACGGGGGATTCCGATTCGCGCTCCTTTGAGGCCGTCGGTCTTGAGGAACCTTCTGTAGTCGCGCCCAGGCGGTGCAGCGCATTTCTGAGTGGCTGGATCGTTCGGATCTGGAGTTGCGCTCTCCAGGACGCCTAGCAGAATCGCCGCATCGGTGACGGTCTTGGCCATCGGTCCTGCCGTATCTTGATCCGCCGTAATCGGAATGATGCCGTAACGGCTGATCCGGCCCACGGTGGGCTTGATGCCCACGAGCATAGTCTGATTGGATGGGTTCAGGATCGAGCCGGACGTCTCGCTTCCGATATTTGCAGCCCAGAGGTTTGCAGCCGTGCCCACGCCGGAACTCGATCCGCCGGTTGCAAGAACCGGACGACCGTCAAACGTATCAGGTCGCGGGTCACGCCGGGGATCGTAAGGATTCATGCTAAATCCGATGAGCCCGTTGTAACCGCCAGGCATAGGCGTCGGCCCGCCTGCCACCCAATTCGCGAGTTCTGTCATCGTCGTTTTCGCAATAATGATAGCGCCCGCATCCCGCAAATTTTTCGTAAGCGTGGCTTCGTAAGGCGGGATAAGACCGGCAAATGCCAGCGCGCCTCCAGTCGTGGGCATTTCGATCGTGAGCATGTTGTCTTTGAGAGCGATCGGAATGCCATGCAGCGGTCCGCGCACTTTGCCAATCGCCCGCTCTCGATCGCGCGCGTCCGCTTCACTGAGAGCGTTAGGATTCACGGTGATGACGGCATTTAGCTTGCTGTTGTAAAGGGCGATGCGCAGCAGGTACTGGGTCACAAGCTCCCGCGATGTGACTCGTCCCTCTTCCATCGCGGCTTGCATTTCCGGGATTGTGGCTTCGACAACGCTAAATGATTGTCGCCTTGCGCGAACGGGAGGGCCGGGAGTACGCGTCTGCGCATAGAAAGCAGTGGTGACGGATAGCAGGAGAACCGCGAAAATTGCCAGCCTCATAGTGGCTGATTCTATCCCAACCAAACAAGAATCCCACAGATGCTTGCGAGATAGAGAACGCAAAGAAGCATTCCAGAACTTTCAGAGCACCATTTGCGGTTTCAAGTTGAGCCAATGAAATGGACGCGTCGCGATTGCAGCGCTGAGGAAAAGCCACGCTCCGAGAAGCAATTGACTGAGCTCCGCCCAGACAGGAGCAGAAGAAAGTGGCTCTAGTTATCCATAAAAAATCAAAAAGTTAGTGGCACTTTCTTAGGAGACGACTGATCAGGGCTTGGACCGAGAGTTTCTAAAAGAAACACTCCACCATCAAATAGAAGAGTATCTAGAGGCTGTGTTATGCAATTTGAAGCGCGAGAGCTTAAACCCGTTGCAGAACCGGTTTCGCCCGCAGAATTGAGAAGAGGGAGACGTATTTCCCATAGCACTTTGTCGGTGACCACGGCCTCATCTCCACCGCAGAAGATGGGCCGAGGCGAAAAAAATTCCCCGCTCTCCGCGAGAACGCGCGAAGAGCGGGGAATTTGTAACCAAGGAACCGTGGAGCTAAGCGATTTGGAAATTACCTGTTGTCTTGACCGCCGTGGCATGTGCCAAAGCCCTTGTCGCTGTAAGCCCCTGCAGGAGCAGGAACTCCAGGAAGTTCCAGTGCCGGCTCGAAATCCCACTTGTAGCCGTGGTCATCGAGCGTCAGGGCCATCACTCCCCAGAAGTTCCCGGTTGACGCCTCGAGATTCGCGGCATTGAATTGCGCGCCAGCATCGCCGGTTGCGCTTGAGACGACCGCATCAAGGGTCTCGCCGCCAGTGCCCACGATGAATTCCCGTATGCCGTTCTTTGGATCGTAATTCCCGGCTGGGTCAAGCGGGCGGTAGCGGGCATAGAGGTGGTCGTGTCCGTTCAGCACCAAGTCGGCCTTGTGTTCGTAGAGCAGTTGCCAAAACGCCTGAGAGGTCGTGCCCTCTTGGGAGAGGCTGTCGGCAGTGCTGAACAAGGGCTGATGCCAGTACGCGGCTGTGCAAGCGGAGTGGTTCTCATCGAGATCCTTTTTCAACCAATCGAGTTCGGATTTAAACCAGGTGCCCGTGTCCGAACAGCCGCCCGGCTGCGTATAGCACTCAATGTTGAGCGAAATAATGTGCCACGAGCCAAGATTGTAGGAATACCAGCCATCGCCGGCGTCACCGAAGTGTCCCGCCTGTCCATCCTGGCGCGGTACGGGTTGGGCGAAAAGTGGCTCAGTGGCGCTAGCCGCCTTGCAACTGGCCGATGGTACTGGGCACGGGTTCGGGATCGTAGTCGTCGGAATGCTGCCGTTGGGATTGAGTTGGAAGCCGTTGAAGTAGGCGAAGTAGCCGTAGCCAGCAACGCCGGTCTCGCCATGCTCGTTGTAAAATTCATGGTTGCCGGGCGCGGGCCGCTGGAGAAATTTAAAGGCGCCATACGTCAAATCGAACGATCCCTCAAAGTCCGAATATCGGCCTACCTGGTATTGCAGATCCCCGAGGAGCGCGACGGCGTCAGGTTTCATTGTCTCAATCTGGTTCGCAGTGGCCTCCTGGGATAGCCATAGAGAGGTGCTGGTGTAGGCAGGGGGGGTTGCAGGGTCGGCGCAGACTTCACTACCAGCCTCACCTGACACCTCCGCTCCTGGCTGGCAGGAGATGTCGCCAACCACAGCAAGCACGGGCGATTTGCCTGTCGTTGCGTAAGGCCACGAATTGTCGTTGTGATGTGGGCGGTCGTTGTCGTTTTGATCCTGCGCCTGTGCGCCAACTGCAAATGCCAGCACCGAAGCGGCCGCTGCCATGAGCAGTGCCGTTCGGAACCCTTTCCGTATCATCTTCATGCCGTTCCTCCCGTTCGAACTTGTAGCTAGATTGTTTCCAGAATCGTGACTTTTATCCCTTCAATATTTCACCTGCATTTCGACTGTGTGAAAAAACCGCAACATAGGCTCGCAAGTCATTTCAGTCAATGTAGTTATGGTAGTCTTAGTACGTACGAGGAGATTCTTTCCGTTTGCTGAGGGTCTAAACGGCTTCCGAAAAAAGTAACGACCGGGTTGAAGCGATGCCGCTGCGCCTATGCGTAGCGAAACAACGCCATGAAACCAAAGTCCATGTGCTGCTGGATATGGCAGTGAAACAGCGTCAGGCCTGGCTGGTCAGCGACCAGATCCACTGTGGCGCGTCCAAATGCGGGCACGACCACCGTATCCTTCATGATGCCGGCAGTGGGCTTGCCGTTGATCTCAACGAGCTCGAACATGTGCCGATGCATGTGCAGCGGGTGAGAATCGTCACTGCGATTGTGAAACACCAGCCGGTAGCGGCCTCCCTGCCGGAACACGAATTCCCGTTCATGCGGATATTCCTTGCCGTTGACGAGCCAGTGATTGATCCTCCGGGGCCCGCCAGGCACTTTTTCAAAGACCATGTCGATAGTCTCGTCTGGGGCGGGATGCGGCGCGGGCTTACCAAAGATCGTGTAGTCCCACCGCGACTTCGCAGGCGGAAGCCATTGCGGGCGCGGCTGTGCCTGATTGGCATACTCCACGACGATGCCCATGCCGGATTGCCGCGCGCCATCGCGCAGCTCACCTAAAATCCAAACGCCCGGGAAATTCATCTCGACGATCGCATCCACGCGCTCACCGGGGGCGATCTCAATCACATCAACGAGCTCAGGAGAGGGCACGGGATTTCCGTCGAGAGCGATCACCTGAAAATGGTGACCGAATAAACCGATGCGATGAATCTGTGAGGCGCTAGCGTTGAGGAAGTGAATCAGGACGCGCTGGCCCGCCCTCACGCGGAGTGGCTCGCCCGCTCCGAGCATTTTGTCATTGATTGAGTAAAGAGCGGCGTTGACTTCGAGACCGTTGGGACGCTTGTCTGGACTCGCTGGTTTTTCAGGCATCGGATCGTTGGGATCCGCCTGTATCTCGTCCTGATCCATGTTGGTTAGATAATGCTCCCATTCACGGAGTGCCAGAAACACCTCTTGATCGTAGCGCCCAGGGTCGTTCGCGGAATCGATCATGAGAAAACCGAACTGGCCTGTGTAGGCGCCGCGATGCAGATCCGTCATGGCCGCAGTGTGCGAGTGGTACCACCGCGAACCCGCCGGCTTGGCCACAAATTGATAGCGCCGGCGGCCATGCGGCGGGACTGGAGGCGTGCCTTCTTCTTCCGCCCCATCCACTTCCGAAGGGATGAGCAGACCATGCCAGTGCACGTATTCCGGAACGTCCGTTTCGTTCACTACGTCGATCGTGACGGTCTGGCCCTCGCGCATCCGCAGGAGGGGACCGGGGACTTTGTCGCTGTAACCGATGGTACTGACCACAACCTGAGGAGCGAGCTCGACCAGCATCGGCGCGATTCGAAGGGTGAAGTCCGTCGCGCCCTTGATGGCAGCCCTGTCATCGCGTTCCGATGTCGCCATCATCGGGGACTGTAGAGGCACCGGAACTTTCCCGTGCGCAACTGACTCCGCCATGGCGGGCCGAAGCTGGCCCGCCGCCGCACCAATCACCGTGGCGCATCCAAGCCGCACAAAATTTCTTCGGTTCATTTGACCTTCATACCCCTTGTAAATGTCAGCGCAAAGTGACCGCACTCTGGGCGCTGCCGCTGCGAAAATCGCCCGGGGCGTTTAGCTTCGATTCTTCCCAATTAGAGTTGTTGCTGAATAGTCGGCAGGAAAAAAAAGGTAGCCGCATCAGCGTTTCCACTCTATATCTATTGTGTGACAACACTGTGAATACCATTCAAGCAAGCATCCCGGAGCAATCATCATTGTGCAGTAGGTATCTCTGTCTTGCTGATTGACTGGAAAATTGTAGTCGCATACATTCGTCCGTCGCGACGTACGGGGAACTCGCGAGAGACAGTCTATGAGTCAAAAGACGGAGCGCCAGTGCGAAGTATCCGCCCCGGATATCGTGGAAGCATAACGTGATTACATACCACCCCAGTCTGTTCGGCCAATCATTGACGACCTGTTGAAAACAGTGCCACCGCGCTATCTGGTGGGGCTTCAGACCATTATTCTAACTAACCAAGGCGCGCAGCCGAGAAAAAGACAGCGTCAAAAGATATGGAGCCGCAATCACAAAATTAAGTTGGTCCAATCACGGGGTTACTATTCTGGTGCCAGCCGAGCGTCGCGGGCGTCTATCACACTCCATATCGACAACATCTTGAAAGGCGCGTCCGCAAGAAATTTGAAACTCCCGTTGATGCGCTACTTCTCCTTGGGAACTGTGCTTTACCACGAAATCGGGCACCACATACATGCGGAACACAATCCGATTTATGAGGGGAAGGAAAATGTTGCGGAGGATTGGAGCGACAAGCTGTGGCACCGTTTTGTTCAGGCTCACTATTGGTATTTGAGGCCACTGATGAAAGTCGCAGTGCTTTTCGTCAAGTTGGGTCGTTTGGTAAATCGCCGATTCATGCGAGAGTTTGACGGTCAATGAAGTTCATTGAGAACGGGTGGCCCGGCCGTTCGCATTCCGCAGAAGAGTTCCGCTGCGTAGTCAAATACTATTCCTGCACAGACATTTGGGGTTAAGATTTTGCACTGGGAGCGCCCCATCCTTGACGCCTCTTCAAGGGTGGGGCTTTTGTTTCAACTGGCCCAACATGGGAACCGACTCGAAAAACACCGCCATTCAAAATACTGAGCACGGGGCTCCCAAAGTTCTAATTCAAAGCCCTGGCAACCTGTCCCCTCGTACCGCAATGTGGAGCCGTTGTCTTACCGCTCCGCTTCCGACAAATCTTTTATGTGCCTCAGTACGCGCATGTGAATGCGATGGATAATTGCCTGAGACCACGCCGTCCAATACAACTCTGGCCACAGACCATGCTGGTACCAGGTGGTTCCCTCCAGCAAGGTGTGCCCGCTGGGAAGGGGCGTCAACAAGAACTGGCCTTGCTCCGAAACTAGATACCCGTGTAGATGACGGGGCATGATTTTGGCATAAGGGCTCCACTCGATCATCGGCGCAGGGTTCTGGGTTACGGAGAAGCGAAGCAAATGCGGCGCATCCCATACCTTTATCGGTTCGACGAAGGGACCTGTTGAAAATTCACAATATCGAACCGCACCGGGGCCCGCACCCTCGATTCGCGCCCGTATGGGGTAAGCAACGCCCGCTTTGAAAATCCATTCACTGGGAGGCGGCAACTCGGAAAACGAAACAACATTCTTCCAGACGCGATCAGGCGGAGCCGCGATTTCGATCGATGAACGGACCTCAAACGTGTCTGGCTTCGCTGTCGCATCAAATCCCAAAGCGCCAAGGGTGAGCGGCAAAAGCATCATCGTTGCTGTTCCTCTCCTCAGACTGCGCTTGTTCGCCGATGCGTAGACGCTCCACGCGCCGAGCGCTCCTAGCGGTAATGCGAGCGGAAGCGCCATTCCAATGCAAATGACACCCTCGAACCCGAGGCCAAGAAAAGCCAGGCTTGCAATTGCATTCACCGCCATCCCTATCAGGGCTGCATTTTTTGCGCTTTTCGGCTTCCAAATCCAGCCGCCCAACGCGCCCGCAGCAACGGGCAGGACTACAAAAAGGGTCAAACCGTATGTCCCATTGCGGATCATCACCAGTGCTAAACCAGCAAGCCCTAGACCGACTCCCACCTTCATCATGAGGCTTTGGTCAGATGTCACGATGTCCTCCTTGCCCGCCCTTTACTGTTTCGATCAACTCAATGGCCGCTTTTCTCAACGGTCTTGTGAGAGGTAGGCCTGCGATTTTGAGAAGAGTGGAAACGATCTTCGACCCAAGGGCCAACACACGGCTCGTTCGTTGCTGTCCATGCGACTCGTCAGTCACCCAAAGGTAGATCACACCCATCTGGAACAGCCAAAGCACATCCGGCAGATGGGGTTCGAGATCCCTGGGGATGCGAAGGCCGCAGTTGTTCACAAGTTTTCGGAACCACGCCATGTCTACTTCCCGAATGGGCCTATTGCCTTCGGCAAACGGCGACAGTGGGTGCGCGGGATCGGCTCCGTTCTTCAGCAGAGCGCGAAGAACACCCCTGTATGGTGCAAAATACTCAAGTTTCGCTTGGATCAATGCTTTCAAGCTAACTTCTAAGGTGCCCGTTGCATTCGCCATCGCCTTTTCGATGATCGGTTGCATCTCTGCGCAAGAACGCTGATAAATGGCGAGAACAATGGAATCTTTCGAAGGATAGTAGTAATAAGCCGCTCCGGTGGCGACGCCAGCTGCGGCAGCAATATCCCGCATTGTCGCTTCCTCGAAGCCCTTGATACGAAACAGCTCAAGAGCTGCGTCCAGAATTTTGCGCTCGGTAACCACGGATGCCTTAGTCACCGGTTCAGTTTTGAACATGTTCAAATATTTGCAAAAAGAGGTCCCTCAGTCAAGAGCTATTTTGAACGCGTTCAACTCTTAAATAAATCGGCATATATCAGGGACAAAACAGGGGGATGCGTGTTTGCCAAGTCGGCGACTGACTTACGTCGCGCGTTACCCAGGTCCCGATAAACGGTGCCAGCTCAACCGGTCGATGCAACACCATCTGATATAAATCCAGTGCAGGCAATTGTGACCCCACAATTGAAGGATCATCCATGCCCCGAAAGTACTGTTATAGCGGAAAATACAGCTCATCCTAGCCGCCTCACTGCCTGAAAGCCTCCAAGGTTCTGATCTGCTGGTCTCGAGAAACGGGTGGCCTCAATATCATGGAGGCCCATACGAAACCGAAGTACTATAGGAACTTGAACCTTTTGTTCTATTGAGACCATCGGGCAAGAAATGTGACTATAATCACAAAGTGTTGGAGCCCAATCAGGTGTGATGGCCTTTGACTGAGTATGGTGAATTGGCAATCCAGTTAGGCGCCAAAAAAACCAAGAATGCGGGCCACATCAATGGTTGGCCGGACAGGAAAACGTGGTCCCGAAGCAAACAAAGTCTACGCTTCCGACAGAAATGGGCATGCAGGCTCATAATGCGGTTGACGGAGATGTGAGAATTCTGCGGAGCGTTTCGGAAATCGAAAGCGTCCGGGAGTTCTGGTCGACCAGTCCGGGAACGCGGGACTCCGATATCGACATCTTCTTCCTTGGGCGAGGGCAAGACAATACCGACACTGCACAGCCGCGCGTTCTGGCTCTTTATCGTGCTGGAAGGCCTGTTGCGCTCATAGCTGGAAAGATTGTTCGCAGAGAATTTACATTCCGCCTCGGATATTTTCGTTTATTCAAGCGCATGGCCAACGTGCTGACAATTCCCTACGGGGGATTACGCGGAGAAGCGTCTCCGGATGATTGCAGGAAAATCGTTTGTGAAATCACCAAGTGTTTAAGAAACGGAGAGGCGGACGTTGCTCTGATTCAGTACGTTGATGCAGATTCGCCGCTGTTTCGCTGTGCCAAAACCGAGCCCAAGTTTCTGTTTCGTGATCACTTCACGCCGCTTCGGCCGCACCGGAAAAGAACGCTTCCGCGCAGCATCGACTTGCTTTACGCAGAATCTTCTCAGGGAAGTAAACAATTTCGCAGGGTTGCAAAAAAGCTTTCCCATGAATTTCCAGGTCAGGTGAGGGTGGAACGATTCGAGGCTCCAGGCGATCTGCGCCGTACGCTAACCGTGGTTGAGGAAATTGCGCAGAAAACATGGCAGCGAAAAGCAAGCACCATAGGGTTCAATATCAAGGATACAATGCTGCTGGAGGTCCTTAAAACGGAGGCAGAAGGAGGTCACCTCCGGGTGTACACATTGTATTTGGCTGAAAAACCTTGCGCTTTCTGGATTGGGGCGGTTTATCAGCAGACATTCTTCAGCGATTTCCTCGGATACGATCCGGAATATGCTCGCTATTCGCCTGGGACTTATCTGCTGTCGCAAATCATGGAAGAGCTTTGTTCACAGGGCGTCGAGGAAATCGATTTTGGCTTCAGCGATGAAGAGTACAAGAAACGCTTCGGCAACGTAGTTTGGCAAGACACGAACGTACATGTTTATGCTCCGTCTCTTGAGGGGCTTATGCTGAGCGCGATGCGCATGATTACGGTCCTGCCCAACGAAGCAGCGAGGGCGTTCCTAAAACGCACCAACCTTTATCAAAAAGCGAAGAGTGTATGGCGGAAGTTGGCCAAAAGAGCCGAAGCGGAACATCCGAATTCCGAAAGCGCGGTGCGCACACATGCTGGCAATTCGTCGCCCGCATGACATTTCAGCGTAAGGATAGCCTTCTTTCATAAGATTCGTTGCATGTTGCACATGAGAAACTGGCGTCACCAAAGGTCGGCTGTCGATTCGCGGAAAGGTTCACGAAAATGGACTCGACTCGAGAAGGTAACCTCACGCTTCGAACTGCGAGGAGCGTCTCTGAAATTGAAGAGATTCGCGAGATTTGGACGGAATGGCAATCGAATCCCAGCACAGACATTGACAATTATCTTTCCATGGTGCGCTTGAGACCGGAGATTGAATGTCCACACGTGTTGCTTGTCTACCGGGATGGATGCCTTGACAGCATCCTCGTAGGACGCCTGGAGCGAACAAAGATCAGCTGCGCGCTTGGCTACCTCAAGCTATTCCAGTCGGAAGTCCGGACCCTTTGTATCTCACATGATGGTTTTCTTGGTAACCGATCCGCGGAGAACAGCAACTTCATCACTCGTGAAATTGCGAAATGCTTAAGCCGCGGCGAAGCTGAAGTTGCGCGCTTCGATTATTTGGAAATAGATTCATCCCTTTTCGGAGCGGTAAAGAGCGTCCCCGGAATTTTGTGCCGCGATCATTTCGCTTCCACGCAGCCTCATGGATGCCTCCGGCTTCAGAGCAGCTATGAAGAGTTTACCGCCAGCCTTTCCAGGAAGGAGCGGCATAATCTGAAACGTTATGCAGGAAGGGTAAAAGCCGATTTCCCTGGAAAGATGCGAATTCAATCTTTCCGCACAGAAGACCAAGTCGAAGACCTCATCCATGCCACGGAAGAAATAGCGAGAAAAACGTATCAACGAGCGCTCGGTGTGGGATTTCAGGATGACCCCGAAACTCGCCAATTGTTGCGGACCGCCGCCCAAAAAGGCGCTTTGCGCGGATGCATACTTTCTCTCGGTGAAAATCCCTGCGCTTTTATGATCGGAATTCAATATCGGCAGACATTGCACGGCATTTGCATGGGATTCGACCCCCAATATACCGAGTATTCGCTGGGGTCATTAGTTTTGATGCATTGGATTGAAGAAGCCTTTAAGGTTAGCGGGCCGCATACTGTTTCTGAAATTGATCTGGGAGCAGGTGACGGCAGGCATAAACGGGCTATTTATAATCATACGTGGAACGAAAGCTTGGCCTATATTTATGCTCCGACCCTTAAAGGCGTCCTGTTCAATTTTCTGAAAACAGTGACCTACCTGCTTAACCAATCTCTCAAGAAGCTGCTGCTGAAAACTGGTTACCTTGAAAAGATCAAGAAAGTTTGGCGCTCAAGCGTACCGGGTGTTGGCAAAATCGGGAACTTACGAGCAATTCCGGAAATTCAGTTGACGAAAGTCGAAAACACCGATCCCTCGCATTGAATGCGTCAATTGCTCTTCGCTTCCGAATTGCCTGGCAGGAGGCGCGAGCTCTGAGGAGGCCAGGCGAAAGTTCTCCTGATTGGCAAGGAAGATGACAAGCATACTGCCTGTGGGATCAGGAATTAGATTCAGCTCAACGGATGGTTCGTTTCGCCGTTGGGGACAGAGGCGCGGTCGCCAAGTGGTAAGGCAAAGGTCTGCAAAACCTTAATCGACGGTTCGATCCCGTCCTGCGCCTCCAAATTTTGCAGTCAAGCTTCAAAAATGGGTTCGCCCGTATTTTTATAAAGGCCAGCGTTTAAGTTATTTTCAAGATCGTGGACTACTGCTGCTGTTCGAGAATGCCCGCGCCGAATTGAGACGAGTCCAATTCGACTACCAGAAATTGCGTGCTGCTGATCTGATAGAGGGCGAAGCTCTGTGTTTGAGCGGGCGTGCTGGCAATGGAAATATTGACAGTTGAGCGCCCTGGATTATTTGTATCGGCAGTCAGAGCGGAAGTAGTGGTGGCAGAAAGAGCGATTTTGAGAGCGGTGCTTAGTAGAGTATCGTTAATGTCCAAAGTTCCGGTCAACGTGGTCCCTGTAATCGAAACAAGCCCCACCGCATCGACTTCAAGATTATTGCTCGTGGCCTGCAGTTGCTGGGCAAAATTTCCGGAGGGCAACGCGGTCTGCGTTCCGGGAACAATCATCTCGCCGGAGCCGACAATTTTCGTATCCAGATCGAGGAGGAGTCCGGACAATCCGCCGCCTGCGGAAGTTGTGCTATTCGGATCCGCGAAGTTGATGGTTGGGTCCGCGAGGTACAAGCCGAGGGCGCTCACATCCTGAGTATTCCCTGGATTGATGGTGATGCTGCCGTATCCGTTGCTGCTCATCATGTAGGTTCCGGTGAATGCAGCAGCGGTGGCGTGGCCATTTTCAGTTACGTCGGCGAAGCCGGACACGTTTCCGTTTCCATCAAAGGTCATTTCTCCCGCTGCGGCGAACGTGGCGCCAGAGGAAAAAACGCTGGAATCGGCAAAAATAAATTTTTGGTGAAGCGTGGCTTTTGAAACGTTACTCACTCCGGCATACGCGGAACCCACGTCCGCCCATCCGGAGTCGAAAGCGGTAATCCGCAAAACTTTGGAGTTCACAACGTAATAGACAAAATCGGTGCCAGCAGGAGTGGTGTAGGTTCCTTTCCCAAAACTGTCCGGCGCAGTGTAGGTGGCAACGTTTGTGCCTCCGTGTTCGCCGGCGCCGTCATCGTTCACGTCCACCACAATATTTCCTTTGCCAGTGCCGTCGCCTGTAAGAAGGCCGCCAAAAGTTTCCTCAATCGTTCCTCTCTTGCCTTTCACATAAAATACAAACTGCCCATTAATTTGGGCAAGGCCTCCCGGCCCAAGAGTTTGAAAATCGAGACTACCGCTGGCTGTCGCACTGGAATCGAATTCTTCGATGAGTGCATGTTTGCTGTTCGCGAGGGCGATATGGAACGTCTCCGTGCCACTGACGCCGACCGCACTATTATTTGTAGTGAGTGTCAGAGTTGCCGCACCGTTCGCGCTGGTCGTTAATTTGCCGCCGGTAATCGTGTCGCCGCCGGGTTCAGGGGAGTTTGCTCCGCCAACGCTGACGTAATTCTGTTCTCCACCTGTAACATTGCCGCCCTGATCTAAAGCGAAGGCGCCGGAAATGCCATAAACAGAAATATTTGAGGTCTCTCCCCGCACCGAAAATACAAACTGGCCTGGCGCTAATGTGGTGCCGCTCGTGGAGGCTGTGGCGATGGAGACATTATTCGTGACAATTGCGGAATGATTGCTGGTTGCGGTAGCCGTGATCACCACGCTTACTGTAGCGCTGGGGGCTGTATAAGTGGTAGCCGCGCCGCTCGCCGTGTGCGCAGGATTAAACGATCCGCAAGATGCGGATGGGGTGCAACTCCAATCCACGCCTGCATTTGAGCTGTCGTTCGAAACGGTAGCCGCGATAGACGATGTTGCGCCAGGATTCATTGTCGTGGGTGGAGGAGTTGTCATTACAATTGAGACAATTGGGATTGATCCTCCGGTGGTAGTGTTGGAGTTCGAATTGGAACCGACCGCGCCACATCCCGAAAAACTTAACGCAAAAAGAAAAAGTGTTGCTTCCGCAAAAATTCTCAGGTTCAGGGCTTTGCGTCCGCTGTCCACAGGCTCTCCATCGCGCTTTGAATTTTCCTTCTTCTTGCAATCACCCCTCACATTTAAAGACAACTCACCCGGAAGTGAAGAATGAGGCAATGCACCGGCGGAGACAATCAAGGAAAATCCTGACAAATTGAGGAGCGACATACGTATGTCGAGCATGAAGGTGACAAAATTTGGCACAAGATATTGTTTTTAAGACGCGTACTGGGGAAGAGCAGGGATTCTTGACGCAAAATTGACGATGTTCCAGATTTAGTCACAACAGAAAGTAACTGGAATGACAATTTGTGGCGGACTGCGAGTTCTCCTAGAGAATTTTAAGATAGGCACGAGTGTATCCCGGAAGCCTTGCAAATCGTGCCTGCTTGGATTTGGCTCAGAGCAGCGAGACCAGGGAATTTTAAAACTTGCCTCGCGATTTGAAAGTTGCCGGATTGATTCCCTAGATAGTCTTAATCTGCAACGCAGTGTTCCCAATGCACGTTTCATTGACCGTTGTATGATCTTGCACTAAATTCCGAATCGCGTTGCCGTTACAAGCACAAGCCGCTACAATTTTGCGGCATGCCGTATGCCAAGTTAACCTGCGTGGCAGTTATTGCGGAATGCTATGAATGCTTTTTGCTGAACTGCCTCGATGGGTGCAACCGGCAATTGATTTCAGCAGGCAGTGGAGAAAAGGTATGAGCCAAACCATTTCAGATCGTTCCGTCGTTGTGGCTGCAAAAGACCAAGTTTCCTGTGACCTTGCGGGAGAAGCGGCGATCTTGAACATTAAGAGTGGCGTTTACTACGGTCTGGATCAGGTGGGGGCGCGAATCTGGAACTTGATGCAGGAACCACGTGAAGTTTTGGAGATTCAAAACGCGATCACCGGTGAGTATGAGGTTGAGCCGGAAAAGTGCGCCCAAGACCTGATGGTTCTTCTCGAAAAGCTGCTTGCAGAAGGTTTGATTGAGGTGAAGAACGGATCCGATGCCTAGATTGTTCTGAGTTTAACTGCGATCTCGATTCGGCCGTAGCATTTAAAGTGACCACCGGATACGGACATCCTATGTCGTGGCCCTGCTTGATTGAAGGAATCCTCTGAAAACTTCAAAGAGATATTCGCGAGAGAAGATTGATGGCCCTGACGCGTGATCCATTGATCGAAAAATGGCGCAGATTCCGAATGCGACCTCGCGCAGATCGCAAATTGATCCTGCTCGCCGCGCTGATTTTACCTTTGACCGAAATTGGATTGCGCCTGTTCGGGTTCCGACGATGGAAGGAACTGATCGAGAAATTTTCCCTGCCAACTGCTCCCCTCCAATCCATGTCAGCGGACTCGCAGCGTGAGACGGCCCTGCGGTCAGTCCGCGCACTGCGTTCCGCGGAACTGCACGGCCTGTCAAGTCCCAATTGTCTCGAGCGCTCCATTACGCTTTGGTGGATTTTACGGCGTGACGGCGTAGAGAGTGAACTGCGCATTGGCGCACGCAAGAAAGACGGACGTTTCGAGGCACATGCATGGATCGAACTGGGCGGACAAGTTTTGAATGACGATATTGAAGTGCACCAGCACTATGCGCGATTCGATGCACAGATCGCCGCTCCGATAGAAGGAACGAGCACCCGCGGCAAGATACGTTTTGAGTGATTATAGAAATATTAGTTTTTTGTTCAAAAACCACGACCACGAATCCTAATTATCGGCCATATTTCTGTGAGCAATCTGCAACACGATTTAAAGCGGTTTGCAGGCTTTCAAAATAGCTCGGAAACTTCCCTACGAGCCTTCCAGCTAATTCCTGGAGCGAAGTGCGGCCGTCCAAATGTGAAAGAATAAATTGATCGATTTGGCCCTCATCATTTAGGGAAGGAGTATACCCGCCGTTTCTCTTGTGGATAGTTTTCAGTGAGAGCGGAGTCCCCGAAAATGTGGATTGGTCAAACTGAGCGGAGGGTTTCTGACTATTTCCGGCTGAAAATATTGTTGTTTCCCATCTCCAAATGTAATCCCCGCTTATCAGGTGAGCACTGAGCGCTAGTTCAATTTTATCACCTGTCTTCAGTTTTATTTCTTCCGGCCAAGGAAAAAATGCGCTCCCAAAAATCAGTTCCGGAGTGAAAGGCGAATTTGATAATTGAACTCCGTCACAAAGAATCGAGTCAAACCAGGCAACAAATCCGGTTCCTTTTCTTTCACAAGAGACTTCCCAAGTCACTCCCGCATTTAGTTGGGGATCGGTCACAGTCATGTAATCCAAGGTGGCAAAACATTTGGGCTCAGTTATCAGTTGTTCCGGTTTCACGCGCGCTTTTTGCCATGAGTTTGTAGCAATTTGCCGCCCCGTCCTCATGTCAAATCCAAACGGATTCCGTGTCCAGGGATCTAGCAGAAACGAATGTAGTTCCGGAGCCTCCACGATCGCGGCCCACAAATTTTCACTTTGCGGAATTAAGATTCCTCCGCTGGCGAGCATGCGTTCCCGAGCGTCCACAATTGAGGGAATATGCATTTCAAACCAGGGGAGGATGCCATGGATTTCCGAAACGATAACATCGCAGCGCTCGGGTAGTTCTACTCGGGTCGACATGTCTTGGATGAATGTAATTCTGTCGCCAAAACCGTTGGCGAAAACAATTTCCCGGCCCACCTCGAAAATGGGATCCGCCTCGATCGCGTAGACACGTCGGGCGCCCAATTGGCAAGCCAGCATGGAAAATACGCCGGTCCCCGCTCCAATTTCCCCGACAATGCAACCAGGCCTGACCGCCTTTCGCAACGCATTGGAATATGCAGCGACGCGTTCCCTGTCAGATATCATGCGGCCATGCCCACTGATATTGTAACTATGCATGTTTGCTTTACCGCGTGTGCGTCATGTCATTGGAAGTCATCAAACTGCGAAAGTCCTGAACAATAATTTCTGAAAGCCTGGTTAGATAAATTGGGTCTGCATGTGGCAGGATCTTGCGGACCGGCACATTCTGTACGACCTTCCCCAAGAAGCCGAATTCACGAGCACGCAAGCCCGAGTCCAGCAAGTAATTCATGTATGTGTTAGCGACGAGCGCGATGAGTGCTTTTCCGGCCGGTACTGGTTCCACCAAAGGGCGGGCAGGTTCAATGCACCGGTCGCCCAGGACATAGACAGCGCCAAGAGGTAAGGGTTCGCGCTGAAAACGATGCTCGGCATTCCCCAACGGCAGATACCGCTTGTCCCAAGTGGGCGTCAGGAGTGGGAGGATATCCAACGAACCATACAGAGATTTCACCGACTCTGGCCATAAGCATACACAAGGATAGCCGGATGGGACTTCAAAAACATTCCCACGATCCAATAGAGGTACAATGTCGTCCGAAATGACGGAATGACCTTGCAGCGCGAACGTAGCAGCGGTCGTGGACTTCCCAGCGCCAGGAGGACCAATAAAGACAATGGCACGATTATCAATGGCAACCGCACTGGCATGTAGAGATGTCAGGCCACGCTGGCGCAGCACGAAACCCATGATTGGCCCGAGCAAAAAAACCAATACGTCTTCCAGGGAGAGCTTGTCTAGCCAAGCTCCCCACACTTGCGTCCCCGGCTCATCTATAAGAAATTCTGCTCCGTCGCCGTACCGAATTCTAAAATATGATCCTGCAGATGACTTCGACATTACTACTCTGGGATTCCCTTCCTCATCTTCAATTTCAGGGCTGAGGTAGAAGACTTCTTCTTCGCCCTTGCGAGATTCACTGAGCAATGGAGGCAGGTGGCCGAGTGAAACCTGGACATCCACCGCAGAAGACGTAGAGGACTCGTTTAACCGAGCAATGGCTAGATTGCTGCATAAATGCAGCCCATATGCGAAATAAGAAAATGACAAAGTCCGTAATGGTCTCCTAGACCGACCTTAATGATGCATTATGGTACTTAGACTATCAAGTAGTTCGTTCCGAACAGATCGAATGAACAAAGCCCGCATTTGAAAAACCAGTTTTTGAAGTATAATCTAAAATTGAGAAGCATTTTGTGTAAGGAGTCGTGTGGTGGAGAAGTTGAGCGAGTCAACGAACAGTTTCGCCCAAGCTGACTATGTGGTTTTGCGGAAACTCGTGCCCGAGTCTGTGCGTTCTTTTCTTTATGAATATGTACTAAAGTCGGCCCAGACAGGTAGATTAAGACTTGGGGACTCGGCAGTGCCCGACACTCCCAATTTCTACTCTGACCCGTTTATGGATACCCTCCTAGATTTGCTGCTTCCGAGGATGGAGGCTGAAAGCGGTGTAAAACTATTCCCCACTTATTCGTATTTTCGCGTTTATCGGCACGGAGACGTCTTGAGGCGCCACCATGACCGGCCTTCTTGCGAAATTAGCGCTTCGCTGAATCTTGGTTACGTAGCCAATGAACCTTGGCCGATATGGATTGAAATTGGAGGTATGGCTAAATGCATCTCCTTGAAAGAAGGGGACGCAATGATTTATAGAGGAATCAAAATACCGCATTGGAGGGAAAATTTTCCAGGAGAGCACTCGGCGCAAGTTTTCTTGCACTATGTCGACCAGAACGGCCCATATAAAGGCATGATATACGATGGAAGAAAAGGTTTATCCAAGTCCCCTACAATCTCGGGTCTAATGCATCAACTCATGAGCGCCACGGTCGGGTAGAAGTTTAAGAATGCCGTTGAAATCACGCCCTCGAGTGTGGTCGTAACACTCATATTCCAAACCAGGTTACAATTGTAAACCGCTGTCCAAAGGTCACAGGGCAAACCTCGTGCAATGTGTCAGAACGAAAGGCAACTAGCAAACCCGGCTCTGCGAGCAAAGGAAGCGGGCAATTCCCCCAAGTAGGTCCGTCTAATAAGCCGTAGAATGTTAACGCCCCGCCGCCGTAAGCGTCTTTCGCAGGATCATTGGACCACCGATTCAGAAAAATTACAACGGAGACTCGACGATTCCGGGTGCAGGCGGGAGATTTGGGATCGCAATCCTTATGGGGTCGATAAAACGCCCCTCTTCCGTACCGCAAAAATACAGGCGGTTCAGACCCCCGAAGTTGTACGTTGAAATGATCCTCGAGGCTTGGCTTAAGATTCCAAATTGTGTCCCAGACCATGCTTCTCAAGGGGCCTTCGGCCTTGATGCTCAAAACTTTCCGGACGTCTTCATCTACAATTTCTCCTTGCCCATCCGGTAATACGATGGCACCCCTCTCGGATTCAGCGTTATGCATCTGAGTTTGGATTTGAGCGCAAGTAGAGGGATCGAAAAACTTATCGCGGACAAATAGACCTAAATTGTGAAAGAAACTCGAAGATGGCATGTATTATGGACTAACTCGATCCGTATATTGGCCACCCATTGCCGTCGCTGTGCGCAGATGAACCTGCATTATACGCTTCCTTGAGGCAGGACTCTCGACCGTGGGAAGCGTGATGCCAGTCACTATTTAGTCCTATAAGGACCGCCTGGGGGAAAAGGAGGATCAAGATGAGGGCTTTTATTGCCCACGTGTTGCGTCAGCTCCCTCAAATCCCCATACACACTAACTTCTGGCTTCTTATACGGCCTTTTCAGTTCCGGAGAGAGGTTCTGGTTCGTAGTCATGGACAGTGGCCCCCGCCTACGAATTATGCAATAGTCCTTGCGAGTATTGCAACCAGTGATTTAAGCTTCTTGCTCGCATGTGTCCTTCGAATGCCCATTGATTATCAATCGGGACGTCCAGAATCTTCTTGGGATCTACATAACCAAGGAAGTTCGCTGTTGGCGTAAAAGGCACGGATCCAAGGCTTACCAATCGTCTCGCCAATCTGTCGCCAGGGAGACCCTTCTTCTTGCGTTGAAGGACTTGGTTCGGTAATGCTCCTCGCATCGAACGCCGCAACAAATATTTCGACCTACACCAGGGCAAGGGAGGGACAGCGAGCAGAAATCGCAATATCCGTAAATCAACAAATGGGTGCCGCATCTCAAAAAACGTTTCTTTCGTTCCAGAATCCATACCCTCGAACAGTAATTGCCACAATGGAATGTGGAGAGAAGCGTAGCCCTCTGGCCGAATTGGATGCGACGATTTAGCCTCGGATCTTTGATTGTCTCGCCATCTGGCATTCAATTTCAGGCGCAATTCTAAGTCCGGATTGAGCCAGGTCGGGAAAGTGTCCACCGGACAACTTCCCTGCCACAATTGTCCAGCCCTGTTTGAGATTGTGCCCCAAAACGGCAATTTCCTCTGGGCAATCAAAGTCGAACCAATCGCACCAGGAATATGTCCGTACATGTGTCGCTGGATTAGGTGCAAAAGAAAGGGACGCCACTCCAATATGAGTGCGTTATCAGGGCCTTCACCCCAAAAAAATACCCGGCTGCGCAATCCGGCTTGGCGCCTATAGATTCGGTTGGGAATGACGTCCCACCCAATGGCACATGGCTCAGGAGTGCGGAATGGAGTTTGCTCCCAATTCGGGTCGACCGGTCTGTCGTCCCATTTGTAATAGTGAATCGGAATTTCGAGGTATTTAGCGACCAAGCCGGCGTAATAGCCCTCATCGGGCTTGATGTCATCAATTGCAGTTAAGGCCAGAAGTTCAAAATTCGAAAAACGCTCCTGCAGGAGATCGCGCGCAGTCGCCGCTAGGGTTGGTGAATCTAGCCCGCCGCTCATGAAGACTCCAACGCGGGGTGTACGAAGCCTGTCGCCCACGGCTTCCCGCAATAGTTCCTTGAATCGATCGCAATAATCGTCTTTCCGCTTGAAAAAAAGAGGCTCGTCGATCGGCATGGTCCAAAAGCGTCGGGTTTGGTGTCCTTCACCAGACCAACTGGCACAATGGGCTGGTGGCAAGCGACGAATATCTGCGAAAGATGTCGTCGCAGAATCCTGATTGTGTCCGAATAGGAGAAAATCGGCGATGGCCAGGTCATTTAGCCGATTTGATACGACAGGGCATTCGCGAATGCAGTCCAGCGAATTACTGAAGACTACGAACGATCCGATCTGGGAATAATAGAAGGGTCTTACCCCCATGTGGTCGCGGGCGCAAAGCAGACGCTGTCGCCGCGAGTCCCAAATCCCAAAAGCAAAATCTCCGAGTAAATGTTCAACGCAAGATTCACCCCAGGCTTCATATGCACGCAGGATTAATTCGACATCCGTGGGGTGAGGCGTGATGTGCTGGCCCTGAATCTTTAACTTTTCGATTAATTCACTTTGGGCATCGATTCGGGCATCGGCAGTGATCCATGTGCCAGTTCCTAAGGTAAATGGCTGGGACTCGTGTTCTGATTCATCTGTGGTTTTAAACAGGGAATGCCCGAAACCAACGGGACCGTCCATCCAAATCTGTTGGGCATCGGGGCCACGAGGCTTGAGAAAGCTTGTCAGGTTTTGCAGCAGGCTCCTGTCGACGGGTGCTCCATCCAAGTTCAGAATGCCGACAATGCCACTCATGAGGAATGGCCTGGGGCCGAGGTCTCCTCCGTCTCTATTTCGACTAGTTGATATTCCAAGAGTTGGCCGACGAATTCCTCAAGATCCCGGCGAAGTTCCTCGTCACCGACGTCAAATACCGCTAGAATCCGCTGATAGGCCTCTTGAATTGAAGCAGACTCAGTAAGCATTGCCCACATCTGCGTTCCGATGGCGTCCAGACCCAAATATAATTCGGTTTTCAGATTAAGGATTACAGATTCTTCCCCAACCTTGCGGATCATAATATCTGGTCTCGCAACAATACGTTTTGAAAAAGAAAGAGACATGTGTTTAATTTTTACTCCCGCCTGAGTTTCTCACATAATGGTATTTGGCATCACCCCGAAATTTTAGTTGAAATGATGCTCGACCATAAACATATACTTATGTAAATGATAAGAAAGTCTAAACTTCCTGAATACCTCTGCGGTTTCACTTTTGCAAGGATTCCTTCCGAGGATTACAACAGGCAATATTTTCGAGGCAGCACCTAACCTGTGGGTGGTGCTAGACTGTTTTTTTGGCGACATGGAGACGGGTATGAGATGGCTAGCGAAAAATTTTAAATACCGCCTTTCCCGTGCCTTAAGTCATCCACGTTACACCGCGAAGGCGTTGGTTAATGATGTATTGGGGATTGACGAGCGATTTCTGGCCAAACTTACTAGGTCAAGCATCAGCAGCATCCGCAAATTTCTGAATGAACCCTCGAACGATTCGGAGCTGATGAGGTATTGGAAAAACTGTGAACCGAAGCTTCGAGATGGCCCTCACCCAGGCAACGATCTATATGCCAAGAAAGTTCTGATGCAGTACGTCCTCGCTCGTGCCATGGCTCCAGAAACGATAGTGGAGACGGGTGTTGCGAACGGCATCTCTTCCACGTATTTGCTTAGGGCTTGCCACCTCAATGGCAAAGGGCATGTTTATTCCATAGACATAAATAATAAGGAATTCCTGGCGGCCGGAAATCAAATCGGCTGGATCGTGCCCGAACACCTTAGGGCCAGGTGGACCTTGCTGCTTGGCGACTCTCGGATTGTGCTTCCCCACATTCTGTCGCAATTAGGCATGGTGGACATTTTCATCCACGACAGCAGCCACACTTACGAAGATATGAAGTTCGAATTTGAGACGAGTTATCCACATATTCGCTCCGGCGGACTGCTCTTGTCTGACGATGCTGATTTCAACGCTGCTTTTTCCGAATGCGCCAAGAAATTTCAGCCCGAGTCTTCGCGGATCATTCGTAATTTGGGAATTATGAAGAAGGCTAAACAATAATGGTAGAGAGTAAAAGCGTCTTTGCACGAACCATGACGCGATATTTATGGCAACAAATGCAAGATGTGTCGAAAATGGGGGGCGTGACGAAAGTAACAAAACGGCTAGCTTGTGAGGGTGCAACACGCCCAGAACTGGAATTCGTGCTTGCTTGTGGACGCGCGCTGGTCAAACCGGAAGCGAAAGAGGACGTTCGCCTGCTGATTCAGAATCGGCTGGATTGGTCCGAAGCGATGGCCGTTGCGGAACATCATCGTTTGTCACCAACTGTTTATGAAATGGTCGCGAATGCAGCCAGGGATCTGGTATCGCCCGCGCAGTTGAATGCACTGCGCGAGGCTACGACTCGCTCCACGACTTCGAGCATGGTGCTCTTGCACGAACTGTTGCGATTGCAGCAACTTTTCGAGGGCGCCCATCTTCTCATTATTCCGTACAAAGGACCCATCCTCGCGTGGATTGCTTACGGCAGTTTTGTCCGGCGAGAATATTCCGATCTTGATTTTGTTGTGGAGCAGAAGTTTATTCCGGAAGTGGTCTCACTTTTGAAGGTGTCCGGCTATTCTCCGCAATTCGACCTGCGGGAAGTGCACGACGGAAAGAAGGAAAGTGCTCCGGGGCAGTATTCTTTCTTGTCGAACCCGCAAAAAATTTTAGTTGAAATTCACTCAGAGCGAACACTTCGGTATTTCCCTAAACCAATCGATTTTCAAGTCCTGGCAAGCAGGTCGATGATCGTCGAGATCGGCGGGCAGCGGCTGCGCACTTTTTCAGTCGAAGATACCCTGGTGATGTTGTGCGTGCATGGCGCGAAACATTTCTGGGAGCGCCTGAACTGGGTACTCGACATCGCGAAATTAGCCACTGTGCAGGAAGTCAATTGGCCATTGGCGCTCGAGATTGCCGGAGAAATGGAATCTACTCGGGTGCTGCTGCTCGGCCTTTACCTGGCCCACGATCTGTTCGGTGCGCCGCTGCCGGAGCCAGTACTGCGAGCGATTTCACGGAACGGTGCCGTTGGGAAGCTGGCAGAGAAAGTTTGCGATCGATATGCGAGGATTTCGGATCCAGACGAAGGCGTATTGCAACGGGCCATGTTTCGGATTCAGTCACGGGATGGAATAGGGCAAGGACTGCGCCACACACTATGGCTTGCGTTGAGCCCGACGGAGAGCGACCGAGGGACTATTTATTTGCCGCGCTGGCTGTCCCCGCTTTACGCTCTAGTCCGGCCATTGAGATTGCTGCGGGAATACGGGTCTGGATTAAAACGCCGTTGAACTGCGAACCCGTCATCGGAATCGTCAATTTCGTTTTGGCCAAATGTGAGCAAACCAGCCGGCACAATTTGGACCTATATCGTCCCTGGATACCGGATCTTTTGGAAATCCCTGAGCTTTATATCTCTTTTACCTGTTGTCTGATGCGCCCAGGTTCAATCCTTTCCACGATTTTTAGTTGCGCAGCGATAGGGATTCGTTGCAGATTATCGGCGCATGCCTGACGGGTCTATCAATCCTACTTTGTCGCGTATAGTCGCCATTATTGCCATCGCTGCGGCCGTGTGGTTTTGTTACGCCGGTGGCAAGCATGCATTGGCGAGCCATTACGCGTTGTCGTCGATTCCCGAGAATTGGGAACGCGCCAGC
This sequence comes from Saccharimonadales bacterium (SeqCode), assembly GCA_035486415.1. GTDB lineage: Bacteria > Acidobacteriota > Terriglobia > Acidiferrales > UBA7541 > Palsa-360. Next base: position 3,855 of record DATHNC010000091.1, on the reverse strand, counting down.
CGTATTGAACCGGACAATCCCGAAACGTGGTACCGGATGGGGCGCTACCGCCAGCTCGATTTCGATAATGCAAATATTCCTCTCTCGATTTCCGATTATCAGCGCGCGGTGAAGCTAAATCCGCATTCCCCTTACTACAAACTCGATCTGGCCGGGGCATTCGAGATGGCGGGAAATATTGCGGAAGCTGATAGCAATTTTCGAGCTGCCCAGATGGCATACCCGATTTCGGCCGAAGTTTCGTGGAAATACGGCAACTTTCTGCTTCGCCAAGACCGGTTGACCGAAGCATATGCGGAAATTCATCGCGCCATCCTCGTGGAACCTAACTTGATTCCTCTCGCGGTTTCACGCATCTGGCACAGCGAACCGGACATTCACCTGCTGCTCGACCAGATTTTGCCGGAGACAGTCGACGCGTATTCAGCTGCGCTCACATTTCTAGTGAGTGAGCAGAATACGACGGCGGCGCTGGAAGTCTGGCATCGGTTGATAGCAAGAGATCCTCAGCCGGACATGAAATTGGTTTATGGTCTGACGGACATGCTGGTGGCTCAGGAAAAATTCGATGAAGCGGGAACGGTTTGGCATCAGGCTGTGGCCGCGAATGCGGATTCTGCTTCCGGATATGCTGGAAATTCACTGGTTTATGATGGCGGATTTGAGAAAGATATTTCGGGTGGAGGCTTTGGCTGGCGGCTGGATGAAAAGGATGGCGCCGATTTTGATTACGACGCGGAGCAGAAACACTCCGGCGGCCGGGCTGCGCGAGTGATATTCGATGGCACCAAGAATATGGAGTATCAAAATTTAATTCAGAATGTTCTGGTGTCTCCCGGCACGCGTTATCGCTTTCAAGGATTTATTCGGACGGACAAAATCTCCACGGAATCCGGAATGCGATTCGAGGTCCTGGATCCCAAGGACCCGCAGCATGTGGACTTGCTGACGCCGAATGAGACGGGAACTTTGCCATGGACTCTGGAACAAAGTGATTTTACAACCGGGCCAAACACCCATCTGATAGTCATTCGGTTGGTAAGAAAGCAGAGCCAGCGTTTTGACAACCGGCTGAGCGGAACCGTCTGGATTGACGATGTGAGTTTGGTTCCGGGCGGCAGCGGCGGACATGAAACACAGCGACAGACAATATCACCAAGCGGAACTGAAAAGTAAAATCGCGATTTTAGTGGAAAATTAAAAATGTTGAATACTTTTATCAGGTCGCGCGCGTGAGCTTTTTGCGAACAGGGATTTGTGTTTTGGCCGCCTTCGCTGTGCTGGCGCACGGAGCCGTGGAACCCTGGTCGGAAGGCGTTCTGGAAATCGGAGCGGCCATTTTATTGCTGGTCTGGGCGGCAAAAATATTGACCAGCGAAGAAACAAATATTGTGTGGAATCCGCTTCTGTGGCCCCTTTTGGCATTTTGGGTGGTTGCAGCGCTTCAGCTTGCGGTTGGGACAACGGCGGTGCCGTTTCTAACGCGGATCGAATGGTTGAAGTATTCAGCGCTCGTAGCACTGTTTTTTCTTTGTATTCAGTCCTACAGGACGCGAGCTCACTGGCGCACCTTCGTCTGGTTTTTGTTAAGCCTTGGTTTTGCGGTTTCCCTGTTTGCGATTCTGCAGCATTTTACGTTCAACGGAAAATTATACTGGCTGCGCGAATTGCAGTATGGCGGCATCCCATTCGGGCCCTACGTAAACCGGAACCACTATGCCGGATTGATGGAATTGCTTATACCACCGGGCCTCGCGATACAAATACTGGGCGCGGAGCGCCGCGACCAGTTGCCGCTCATCACGCTCTTCACGTTATTGCCGATTGGATCCCTGTTTTTGTCCGCTTCACGAGGCGGGATCATCAGTTTCGTAGCTGAGGTGATTTTTCTGGCGATTCTGATCATCTTGCGAAGGAGAGAGAAAAAAGCGCTGGTCGCGGGGGCGTTGGTTGTCACACTGGCGGCTCTTCTCGTTTCCTGGCTGGGAATTGGCAGAGCGCTGGACCGTTTCGCCACCTATAAAAAGCTGGAGACGACTGAGGGACGCCGAGTGCAAATGCTGCACGACAGTTTGCACATTTTTAACGACCATCGTGTTTTGGGAACCGGGCTTGGTACCTTGCAGGAAGTGTTTCCTTTATACGAATCGTATTATGATGGTCTGGTCGTAAATCACAGCCACAACGATTATGCGGAAACTCTTGCTGAAACAGGCGCGATCGGGGGCCTTTGCGGGCTTGTCTTTCTGATTTTTGTGTTCTGGAAATCCTGGAAGATTCTTAATTCGGAAGGCGATCCGCGAAATTTCGCATTTCATGCCGGCGCATTAACCGCCTGCCTTGGCCTTCTTGTGCACGGAGGGGTGGACTTCAATTTCCATATCCCTTCCAACGAGCTTATTTTTCTTTTGCAGGCGGCCCTGGCAACGTCCGCTTTTCCGGCACTACCCACCTCGCGGAGAAATTGATTGTTGTTTTTATCTCCGTGGAAAATGCGCTTCACGTAATTAATTTGGATTTATGTCCGAAGTAAGCAGGCCACAAAATGCCCACAGCTACGTACATTGGTTGTAGATGCCTGTTTGGGAATTGCAGTTGGGTTATCTTTGCAGAACATTCTAATTTTCCATCAAGAAAACCTCTTGACTCAGTGTGAGACTCTGTATAATGGCAGCTGCGTTGGGGGAGTATCTATATTGAGCAATCAAAATTTAAAGGGCGTAATGCGCCCGTCGTTGTATTCATGCGCGCGGACGATGATTCTTTTCGTTCTCGTAGTTCCTTCCGTCTTCGCTCAACAGCAAAAAACAGCAGTGCCTCCCGATGTGCCTAACAAGCCGATCAGCAGAGTCGCTGCCGAGACCAACGATCGCATCCAACAACTTGCACTCGCCTCCGATGTGAAGCAGGGCGATTACCTCATTGGAAGCGGCGATTTGTTGGGAATCGAAGTATTCGATGTTCCAGAGCTTTCGCGCGATGTTCGCGTGAATGAGACGGGATATATTTCGCTTCCCCTGATGCCCACCAAGGTTCGAGCTGCCGGGCTGAATCCATTTCAACTGCAAGACAAGCTGGCGGAGTTATTGCAGACGAATGGTCTGGTTTCGACGCCCCAGGTTACGGTTTCGGTGAAAGAGCAGCACAGTCAGCCGATCACCGTGATTGGCGCGGTCAAGAATCCGATGGTGATTCAAGCATTGCGCAAAACGACTTTGCTTCAGGCACTGTCGCAAGCAGGAGGGATTGCGGACGATGCCGGTACCACAGTCATCGTGACTCGCCCAAGCCCGGATGTTTCTGACTCCGCTGATCCGAATGATGCACCTACCCCGAAAGCCCCTCAGAGCTTCACGATTAGTTTGTCCGACGTTTTGGAATCGAACAATGCGGATTTTAATATCCCGCTGACAGGCGGTGACGTGGTCTCCGTTCCGCGCGCGGGAATTATTTATGTTGTAGGCGCCGTAACTCGTCCCGGCGGCTTTCTGATGCAGAATGATTTGGATCGTATGACCATGCTGAAGATGCTGTCTCTTGCAGGTGGCGCAACCAATACCGCGAAATTGAAGAATGCGGTCATTCTTCGAAAAAACCCAAATACGGGGACTCGCGATCAAGTGCCTGTAAATCTTTCAAAAATCTTGAGCATGAAGTCGCAAGATATTGCAATGCAGTCGAATGATATTCTTTTTGTGCCCGACAGCAATGGATTGAAGGCCTTGCATCGCGCAGGTGACGTCGCCGTTGCCCTCACCTCAGGGATAGGCCTCATGGCTGCGGGAAAATTATAGATAATCCCAGTCGGCTCGCGTTGATTTGAATTCATGGAGCTTGTGAAGATTTTATGGATGA
>DATHNC010000090.1:0-63380 GCA_035486415.1 Saccharimonadales bacterium (SeqCode) | reverse complement strand
GACTTCCCTCGGTTCCGTTTGCAAACCAGATGTTTCCCGCCTTATCAAAGACAAGGGCGTGCGAACTTTCCGCAGCATTGTTCTGATCCGCCAGCATGTACTCCGTAATTTTTCCGGTGTGTGGATCGAGTTTTCCAAGAGTGCGCTCCGGCGTTGCGTCGTCGGCAAACCAAACGAAGCCGCCTTTGTCGACGGCCACATCGTGCGCGGCGCGCCCGTCCCACCGCGATGGAGTGCCTTCCGACCAATCCGTCCCGTTGTGCTCCATGGTCCAACCCGGAATATCCGGCCGCGACAGATCGTATTCGGTAATCACGATTTTGGCGGCTTCGCCCGTAGGGCGCGGAAGGAGTTTCCAATTCAGCGAAGCATTTGCAGGGCCGCGAACACGCCCCAAAAACTCCGCAAGCTCGGGTTTGTAAGCATGAATCACTTGATTGGGCGCGATGTCGGCGGGTGCGTATCCGATGGACTGCATTTTTTCCATCAGCGTAATGACCGCGCTCCACCCTGCGGCGTCAAACCTGTTTTGCAATAAAAAACTGACTTGATGGCATCCGCTGCAATTATTGATGAAAACGGTTTTCATGCGGCGGTCATCGGGCGTATCTTCCGGTAAGCTCTCGGCCCACTCCGTGCCGGAAAGTTGTTTATGGAAGTCGGCAAGGGGCGCCAGCTTGAGGTCGACTTGCTTTTTTGTTGCGTCCGAAAGAGTGGCGTCCGCTTTGGATGTCTCGAAGCCAACGGCTTGCGCCCAAATTTTGTAAGGGCCGCTTTCCATAGGTGGAAAAAAATAACGTCCCGCGTCGTCGGTATAGACTGTAGTAGTAAAAGTATTATTTACGCCGCGCGCTGAGACGCCGATTCCCCCGAGCGGCTTTCCGTCGTTGGAATCGACCGCCCCGGCAAGGACGGCGGAAGGAGACGCCGTTTGCGAAAATGCGAATGGCGCACGAAAAACGTATCCGAACGCGGCAATCGCCAGCACAAAAAATAAGGTTGCGGTTTTTCGCTGCAAAAGCTCCTCCATGAAATCAAAGGCTGCCTGACTCTATTGACGTCCTTCAATTACCTAATTACCGTCAGGTCTGATGTAGCCCGTCTCTTTAGAGGCGGGGTTTAGAGTTCGCACGTCGACCCTGCCGCCGAGGAATCTAAACCCCCGCCCCTGAAGAGGCGGGCTACAGCGTCTTCAGGTACGCGATCAAATCATTCACTTCGTTCGTATCAAGACCATATTGAAATCCCGGCATATCCGGTCCGCCCTTCAAGATAAAACCTCGCAGGACTTTCATTTGATCGGGCGTGGCGGACTTAAATTGTCCGCTAAGACTAGGTCCAACGACGGGCGGAGATCCAAATTTAAGTTTCCTGGGCAAATGACAAATGGAGCAGCGCTGCAGGAACAAATTTTCTCCACGAGTCGCTTCCTCGCTCAACCTGGCGACACCTGGCGCCACGGCAGAAGGCTTGTTCTGGGCGCTTAATAGCGCAAAGCTGCCGACGAAAATGCAGGAAAAGGCGAGTGCTAGAGCCATGTTCGATCTGATTTTCAAGGTAAGTTTTCGCCTCCCATCAAACACGGGAACTCGCGCTGGATGCATTTTAGAATGCCACTTCTGTACTGCGGGGTAAGGTCTGCTGTCAAGAAATAAGATACGCTATTCGACCACAAATTATGCATTAGTTTGTGATCAGGATGCATGGATGGAGTGGTCATGACGCGGGTTATATCATCAAATTTGCAGAGCTCCTCGCCGCAATCTTATCAGCGAGTAAAAACATGCAGAAAGGTGAAAAGGATTTTGGAACTGAAGTGGCCTCAGGAAGATAGGTCATATCGGAGGGCTTAATCGTTTGTAACTACATTGAAAGGAGTGAATTGGAAGTGAGTAAAATCCTGATTGCAATATTGCTTTTAATTGGGACGGGAGCGAGGGCTTCGGCGCAGAGTCTACCCAAATGGGACCTATATGGGGGCTACTCAGAGGATCTGGCGGGCTCGGGAATCGCTAAACAGGGGCAATTGCCAAGCAACGGTGTGCAGGTGGATCTGGACAGATCTTTTACCAGCTATTTTAAAATCACCAGCCAGTTCAACGCGCAATTTGCCGATCATATCGTAAACATAGCTCCATCTGCTCCGGGGGCACAGCACGTTAACAGCAAAGAGTTGCTTGCCTTGTTTGGGCCGGAAGCGACATTCCGCGGGATGAGGCGAGTTGATCTTTTTGCTCATTTTTTGATCGGACTCGCATATGGGCGGGACAATGAATACCCAAAAATTCCCACGGCCACTTATACAACATGGGCCTATGCTGTCGGCACGGGGTTGGATCTAAGGCTGGGCGGCAGAGTTTCCGCCAGGCTTCTCGGATTCGATTGGATCACCACGCATTTTCCTATTAACAGCCCGGAGGCGCAGGATAACTGGCGCCTGACGAGCGGATTTGTATTTCATTTAGGGCGGTACCCAAGCCCGGAAAACTGAATCGATCGCCAGCGCGGATTTCTAATGACTGGGAGTGAATACGCCCCAGCCGATGCGGAGTCCGAAAGTATCCGTGCCGGGATTGAAACTAGTAATTTGCGCATCGGAGAAGTGGAGATACCGGAAATCGATGCTCCAGTGATATTTTCCGCGCAGAATATTGACGCCAAGCGCCCCGGTCGGGGAGAAATTGAAATGGGATTCGCCCCTCGGAATTTCCTGAGTGCTGATCACCCCGCCACCGCCAAGTTCTATGTAAGGGGAAATTCGATGATGCGGTTCCAGATTCCATTTCATGATCCACGGGTCGAATCCGAAACCATAAGACTTGCCGCCAGGCTGAAACACCATTACAACGGGCAACGCATCGAGAGCATATTCAAACCGGCCACGAAGAAAGCCAGGGCCGTGCGCGTCGGTCAGGATCCAACCATAGCGAAGGCCTGCAGTCCACTGACTATTGCCCTGGGTCACGCCATTTGACCCGATAGGATCAGCGCCGCCGCCGGTCCAGACTTCAATTTCGGTGCCGCGCACGGGAAGTCTGTCAGCGGTTTCGGGAGAGGGTGTGGGGGCGTTCGCGGTTTGTGCGCACGCCGCGCTCACGCTTAAAATCAGCCAGGCAAACAAAGCAAAAAAACCTATAGCTGCGTCCTTGTATCTCCGAGGAAAAGAATTCAATCGGCGCTCCTTTACGTGCTTGTGCCTCACTTTAACACAATATTTAATCGCTTCAGAAAGCGAATTTCCCCGCATCGCATATGATTTTCAGTTATTTTATATCGCCTTTGCTTATATATCGTTTTGAGAACAGTGTTGATTGCCGCTTGACAGTGCACCGTTAGATGCTCACACTTTTAACAGGCATTATAACTGCCAGTTCCATTCGAGGCATTATTCCGCCCGTCAGCCGCTGAACGGACAAAGGAGGCACACATCCATAACCTAGTACTATCGAGTAAAGTAAAAGTGTGCTTAACACTCTTCATCGCTGCCGCGTTCATGGTCGCGGGAATTCTAGCCGATGGCCTACTGGTCAAGCTTCCACAAATTTCGGAGGATAAAATCCACTCGGAACGCGTCGGTGTTCTCCATGTGCACACCAGAGCGTCCGACGGCAGCGGAACCGTAGCCGACGTCATGTCAGCCGCGGAAAAGGCGCATCTCACCTTCGTTGCAATTACGGACCACAACGTCGCCGTGACCCAAAGCGATCTGGATGAAGATCCGCCGGATCTGCCCATCATTTCGGGTGAAGAACTTGGGACAACCGCCGGGCATTTTCTGGCGCTGGGAATTCCACCATCGTGGGTAGAGCCAAAAACAAGGAACGATCGCGAACTCCTTGCTGCGGCTGGGGCTGTGGGGGCCTTTCGAGTTCTTGCGCATCCCTATCATCCTCATACGCCGTGGACAGACTGGAATACGTCCGATTTCGACGGCATAGAAATCTGGAATGAAGACGCAACATGGCGTCAGAATAATTTTCTCGACCTGATCAACGCCTTGATTATTTACAGTGAGAACAATCAACTGGCGCTGGTTCGACTTGCGCGCACGCCGGAAGAAAATTTTGCAAAGTGGGACGAACTCCTGCAGCAGCGGCCGGTCGCGGGAATTTGCGCCGCGGACACCCACGCGCGGGTACGTCTTGCATTTGGGAAAGATTGGAAATTCCCTCAGTACGTGCCCTCCATGGAAGTGGCGCGTGAACACGTGCTGATGTCGCCGGACGCGGGAGGCGGTAACCCCGCGCTGGCAAGTTCCGCTGAACTTGTAGGCGCGCTTAGAAATGGCCATTCCTATTGCGGGTTGGACTCGCTGTACCCCTCTGACGGCTTTTCGTTCCGCATATCGACTGCGAATGAATCCGGCGGTCCGGGCGATGTGTTGCATTCGACAGGAAGCGCGCGACTGCAAATTTCGGTTCCCTCCGGCTCAAGCCTTCCACTGATCAAGATATTTCGAGATGGCCGCGAAATCGATGAGCAGGAGACTCGGGCCATCGACGAACCTATTTCAGGACCGGGACGCTACCGGACCGAAGTTTTCCTTCGCCAACCTGGGGTTACAGGCTGGCGCCGCTGGACACTTTGGGTGTTCACCAATCCGATTTACGTAACTCCATAAACCAGACCATTATTCATCGGGAACGATTCAATTTTTCAAATGCGCCATCAGCAATCCGGATTTTGGATTTCTGCGTATTATATTGCTGTATACTTCCCCCAATGCGCGGCGGTCTTATCCAGTGCGTGGAGATTGCTATGAAAAAGATTTTTAGCTTCGTTTTATTGGCCTTCCTGCTTACTTTTGCGATTTCGAGCTACGCTGCGCCCGGCGGAGATATTTCGGGAACAGTAAAAGCCGAAGATGGCACTCCATTTCGAGCGGCATTCGTGCGCGCGCAAAACGTAAAAACCAAAATGATCATGATGGTCCTCACAAATAATCAGGGGCAATTTCGCACAGACAATCTTCCCGCGGGGACATACGAACTATGGGCAACGTCCACCGGATTCCGAAGCGATCCTTCACGCCTCACGCAGATCGCCGTGCAGGACGGAAAAACGACCTCGGCCAGCTTTACGATGAAGAAAGGTTCTGTGCAGTGGTCGCAGCTGACGAAATATCAGGCGGGAATCCTGCTGCCTGACCTGAAGGGAAAAGATGTGGTTTTGCAGGAATGCTTCAACTGCCACGCGATGAGCCGCATTGGCACGATGGGGCGAGACCGCGAAGGCTGGCTCGAAGCGATTGACCACATGCGGCAAGTCGGCGTCGCGGAGATATCTCCCAATGTTGCGGCGCAAGTATCCGAATATTTGGGAACCGTTTTCGGGCCGGATGCCGAAACGCCTTCTTCCCCTGCTCAGTTGCCGCAATATCAAAAGGTAAAACAAGAGCACGATTATTTTTCCGACGATGCGCTGAACATTGTTTATGTCGACTATCAGTTGACGGGAGAACCGAAGGACCGCCCGGGGAGCAGCAAGCAGGATAAGGACGGAAACATGTGGATGGAAATGGGCGGCGGCCTTTCAAAATTGAATCCTGAAACGGGCGAACTGCACACGTGGAGATTGCCGGACGCGACGCGCCCATTCATTCATGAAATTCTGCCCACATCGGATGGCTACGTATGGCTCACGATTGAAAAGCAAAACGCTCTCGCCAGATTCGATACGCGCACGGAAAAATTTGAAGTATTTCGCCAGCCGTATGATGGCCCTCCGCCGTCTGAAATGGAACCCAATGCGCCGTGGCCCAATCTGCGCTATACGGCAGGAGATCAAACCAGCGATCCGCGCAGGCACACCGCCGTCGCTGACTTGCAGGGAAATATCTGGAGTTCAGGGCGACCGCTCAGCAAGTTCGACATTGAAACCAAGAAATACACTTTCTTTCCGGAAGTTCCGGACACGTATGGCATCGCGGTCGACCAGGAAGGAAACGTCTGGTTCGCTGAATTTAATTCCAGGGACCATCACAGCATCGGCAAAGTGGATGTGAAGACAAACAAGGTTACGAAATGGACGCCGCCGAATTCCGATACGCGGCCACGCCGCCTGAAAATCGATTCGCAGGGGATGATCTGGTTCGGCGACTATTTTGGCGGAAATCTCACGCGGTTCGATCCCAGGACGCAGCAATTTAAAGAATTCAAATTACCCGGGCCCATGGCAACGCCCTACGGCATTGGTGTCGATCACAATGACGAGCTTTGGTACGCGTCGATGTATACGGATGTGATTGGCAAGCTGGATCCCAAGACCGGCAAGGTGATCGAGTACCCGACGCCTTACGGCGAGCGCGGCACGCGGGACATGTTTGAAGATGCGCAGGGGCGAATCTGGTACGGCGCGCAACCTTACGGAAAAGTTGGCTTCGTGCACCTGCGAAAAGAAACGGAAAAGGCCGTAGCCCAGAAATAAGATTGAAGCTCGCCTCTTCAGAGGCGAGGGTTCAGATGATAGTTAACGCCAAAATTGACAAATCTGCATACCTGCCGGGGGTTAAATGCCGCGGTCCACACTTCACCGCCCCAATTTCACACTTTAAGTAAGACATCATCTAAACCCCCGCCTCTGAAGAGGCGGGCTACAGCAGATCGGCAGCGGAACCGTGGGATGTCAACAGAGCCATTTCATCTTAGAATTCTGAACTTATTTTATCCGCGCTGCGCGGCGACTTTCCGTTTCCACATTTCCCAATCCTTTGGGTAATCGTTATCGCCGGCAAGTTTCGCTTCTTCCGGAGCAAGGTACGTCATTTTCTTGCCGAGCACTTGCACTTGAAGCTCGGCGTTCACCCTCATGTATACGCTGCGTCCAACCGCCTGAGCTAGACTTGCGCCCGTCACAACGCCGCCATGCCCGCGCATTAGCACCGCGGGTTTATCCGCCAGTTTCTGCACCAGCGCTTTTGCCCGGACAGGATCGGAGATGAGCATATTGGTCATGCCTACGGCCTGGCGAATATCGAACAGCGGAACGCCCGAACCCATATAACCCGTCATTTGATACATCGGCATCAGAGTTTCCCCCGAAATGCCCATCAGAATTACGGCGGGAGCGTGCGTGTGCACAATTGATTTGACGTCCGGACGCGCCCGGTAAATTTCGCCGTGAATAAAAACTTCGCTGTATAGACGCGGCTTATCGCCGCCCACCGGCTTGCAATCGAAATCAACTTCGAGGATGTCGCTCTCCGTAACCATGTCCGGCGCGAGCCATCGCGAAATTAAAAAATGATTTGGATTTCCGGGATGCCGCACGCTGACGTGCCCGTAGCCATCCACTACTCCCTGGTCATACAAAATGTGATTCGCTGTGGCTAGGTCCGCGCGAAGCGCTGCGATATCCTGCTGCGGATCGGGAATCGGCGGAGTAAAGTTAGCAACTTTGGCTTTCACTTCCGCAGCACCCGAAGAGGCCAATACTGTTCCAGCCAGCAGAAAGCCGCTCTTGGAAATAAAAGCGCGCCTCGTGGTTTCAGTTTTCGCCGTCTTGTTTTGTTTCATTCCCGTCTCCTTTAATTCCCTTTTTCTTCGAGCGGTGCAGCCATGGAACTTCTTGATTTCTTGCGCACGGCGTCTTGCGTATCGTTCAGCATGTGCGCGAGTACATCACGAGGGAGGCTTTTAATCAATGGATTTGCAATCCATGCCAGCATCACTGGAACGGTCCGAGTCAGCGTGATCGATTCGTTTTGAACGTAGACGCCGCCGTCTTTCTCTTCAATCCGCCAGTAGCTGTTGAGGCGCCACAGGTAACCGTGATCGACGCCGTCGGTGCGCTCATGCTCGTCCGCGCTGCCGGAATTCACAACTTCGGCGATGTGGGTGGAGTGCGAGATGCTTTCGCTGTGCGTTTTGTCGATCGATATCAGTGTGACGTCGAAATACCCATCCAGCACAACCGTAATGATTGATTTGCTGAAAAACTGAAGATAGACCTTCGATCTATTTCCATTCTGCTCGATCAGTTTCGAGCGGCGGATTTCCGGTTGATAGATTTTGGGTTCATTCGCGTAATCCTGCAGAACGGCGTTCACATCTTTGAGAGTGGCTTTCGGTATGAAAGTCACTCCGACCCAATGATGAATCAGCCCATTGGGAATGTGGACGGGAAGCTGACCGTCCATAGTGTTCATTTCCTGGATAAAGATTTGGCCGCGATGAAGTTGTTCATAGGCTTCCTTGCATTGAGGGTCAGGTAATTGATCAACGACCAGAAATCGATTGCTCTGTAAATCACTCTCCATCTTGGATTCGGTAATGCGAACATAGCGGTCAAATGCGGCAGCTGTTTCCGGCTTGAGTCCCGTCGCGCGAGCCGAAACTCCGTGGAGCCAAGGGAAAATGAAAATCAGGAGAGCGATCTTTTGCAGCAGAAGGCTGAGGCTATTTGAGTGGCCGCGTGCTTTTGAGCACTTCAACAGGTACCCCCCGCATGCAGAAATCGCAAGAACCCAGGACGCACGGCAATTAATTCAAAACTGGCCGGCCATCCTCCTCCGCCCTCTTCTATTTATCGGTGAGAACGAGCAACAAATTAATACAGCGAACGATGTAATTGTGTTTGGATAAAAAAGCGTGTGGTCGTTTTGCATAAAATTTCACTGACCAGCCGGTCTTTCGACCGATCCCGCAAATTTGGCATTCCCGCGTTTGAACATCCGGTTCCGGGTCAGCATGAAGTTCCAGTTGCAGTCCATTGCTGAAGTCCCCTCAATCGGCAATGGAACGAATCACTCTCGCCGGATTTCCTCCGACAAGTATATTCGGAGGAACGTCCTTGGTGACTACCGAACCTGCAGCGACGACCGAGTTTTCGCCTACTGTAACGCCACCAATGATGGTCGCACCAGATGCGATCCATACGTTTTTCTTAATCACGATGGGCTTTCCGATTGTGGCGGCGCGTCGCTGCGAAGGTTCAATAGGATGGCTCGCCGTGATGATGCTCACGTTCGGCCCGATCAACACATCGTCCGCGATGTCGAGTCCGCCGAGATCATAGAAAGTGCAGTTCTGATTTATGAAGACATTATGCCCGACGCGGATTTCGTCACCGCCGGCGGTATAGAATGGAGGGATCAGCAAAAAACTCTCGTCCACCTTTATGCCGACAAGCTCGCTGAACAAGGCGCGAATTTCGTCCGCATCGTCGAACGTCAAACGGTTAATTCTGGCGGTAATCGCCATCGCTCGTTTGACGTTTGCCAACATGGCCGCAGATTCCGGCGTCTTACTGTGAATTATCCTGGTGCGGGACGGAAAAGTTATCGCGCTCTTTTGGCTTGTTCCCATCTTTCCGGTCCTTTAATTCCGAGCAAAAATCCAGAAGGCTTTAGCGCCGGTCGCCCTAACTGTATCATTCCCGCCCTTCATTTTGCTTGGTGTCTCGAGTTTGCTCCGCCTACGGAGCCTTGATCAAGGCTCTTAAACTTTGAGGAAACTTGACAGCTCAAAACTGGATGGCGGATTGACGGCCTGTGTTGTCTTCGACTAACCTACCCCTCCGGTGGCGCGCAAATTAAAAAATACTCCTGAGATTTCTCCCGCCCCGCATCGCGAGAGTCGGGTGTGCTGCCTGAAATTTGAAGGAGACGACAGTCGAATCGCGCCATGACCATTGACATCCATCCGCACGTAATCAGCACCGATGCCGAGCACTATCCGAACGCCCCTGTGGGCGGGCACAAATCGGACTGGTCGCGCGAACGACCCGTCAGCGTGGAGCAGATGATTGTCGCCATGGATCAGGCGGGCATCGCGAAATCGGCGTTGGTGCAGGCCTCCACCTGTTACGGTCACGATAATTCGTATATTGCAGACGCCGTAGCCGCGCACCCGGACCGTTTCACCGGCGTTTTTTCCGTGGACATTCTTGCGCCCGACGCACCTGAAAAAATTCGCTATTGGATTGGCCGCAACTTGACAGGATTGCGACTGTTCACGGCTGGCAGCACGATGCCGAATCAGGCGGACTGGGTGGACGATCCGCGCTCCTTCCCTGCCTGGGAATGCGCAGGCGAACTCGGAATTCCCGTGTGCATGCAAATGACGGTGAAGGCGATTCCGCAGCTCGTCCACATGTTGGAGCGGTTTCCAAAAGTCCGCGTCATTCTGGATCATCTGGCCAAGCCGACTCTATCCGACGGCCCTCCTTATGCCGGGGCCTCCGAAGTATTTAAACTGGCGGATTTCAAGAATTTATATTTGAAGCTGACACCGCGCACCGCCGCGGAAGCGCAAAATGGGAAGGCCACTCACGCGACATTTTTCCCGTTGCTCGTATCGAAATTTGGAGCCTCGCGAATCGCATGGGGATCGAACTATCCGGCATCGGAAGGAACGCTCCCGGGACTGCTGAAAGTTTGCCAATCGGCGTTGTCTGTAATTTCGGGGGAAGATCGCAACTGGATCTTCTCAAAAACGGCACTCACTCTTTATCCCGCGCTGGCCGGAAAGTAGAAGGAAATCGATGCCTGCATCGCAGCTGCCGTTGACCCTTCAGACTCTTTTGGCGTCGCATCCGAACATCAGCGCGTTGAGAAGCGGGCAGCTGCAATCGCCGCTCGTAAATTTTGTTTTTGCGGACATCAAACCCGCGAACAAGGGCTTCAAACCCCTGGTGCGCGAACAGAAATTCGATTTGGGCGAGCTTGCGATCGTCACATTTTTGCAGGCCAAGTCGTACGGCAAGCCGTACGTGCTGATGCCAGCCGTAGTCGTCGCGCGCGGCCAGCATCACACGATTTTTTTTAATCCGGAGCGCGGCCACCTTGATCCACGAGATCTGAATGGGAGGAAAGTGGGTGTCCGCGCCTACACGCAAACGACGGGCGCGTGGGTTCGAGGGTTTCTGCAAGAAGATTACGGCGTCGACTTTCGCTCGATTCAGTGGATCACGTTTGAAGAGCCGCACGTCGCGGAATACGCCGATCCGCCATGGGTGCGGCGCGCGCCGGAAGGCAAACAACTGCTTCAAATGTTACTCGATGGCGAAATCGACGCGGCTATTTTCGGAAGCGAAAATCCCGAGGGCACGCCGCTCAAGCCGCTGATTCCGAATGCCGCGGAAGTTGCCGCACGATGGGCAGAAAATCACGGCGGCGTTCCGATCAACCATATGATGGTAATCAAGGAATCGATCACGCAGACACAGCCGGATGTTGTGCGGGAGATTTATCGCATGCTGAAGGAGAGCGCGGCGGCCGCGCCCGCAAAAGAAACGGCGGTGTTGCGATTTGGAGTTGAGGCCGTGCGCAAATCGCTCGAAACAATCATTCAATATGCCGAGTGGCAGAGTTTGATCCCTCGCCGCTTCTCGGTTGATGAATTATTTAATGATGTGACGCGCTCGCTCGTCTAAATATTCAACATGCAAACGCCAGAAACAAAACTGGACGAAACCGACGCCAGCCCGGCTTCCGCGACACGGCCGCGCGCGCGTGCCTGGTACAAGCATCTCTCCATTCAAATCTTGTTTGCCATGATCCTCGGCGTGACCGTCGGACACGCGTGGCCTCAGCACGCCGATTCGTGGAAGCCGCTGGGCGACCTTTTCATCAAAATTGTGCGGATGCTCGTTGCCCCGATTATTTTTTGCACGGTGGTGCACGGCATCGCGAGTGTGGGCGAAGCGAAGAAGGTCGGTCGCGTCGCCATTAAATCGCTGATTTATTTTGAGATTGTGACGACCATCGCCCTAGTCCTCGCGTTAGTCCTCGTGAATTTCTGGGCGCCCGGCGCGGGAATGCACGTGGATATTAAAACGCTCGCCGATATTGGCGTGAAGGCCCTGCCAAAACCAATCACCTTCGGCCAGTTTTTGCTGAACCTCGTGCCTGCAACCGCCGTGGGAGCTTTCGCCGACGGCGAAGTAATTCCCGTGCTTTTTTTCTCTTTGATGTTCGCCTTCGGTTTGCTCGCGCTGGGCGCAAAAGGCAAGCCGCTCGTTGACACGATTCACTCGGTCACGCAGGTCTTATTTAAAATGATTGGATTCGCGATGTATCTCGCGCCCATTGGCGCGTTCGGAGCAATCGCATTTACGGTCGGAAAATTTGGATTGGTTTCACTGCTGTCTCTCGGCAAACTCGTTTCAGAATTCTACGTGTGCTGCCTGCTGTTTGTCGCGATTGTTCTGACGCCGATTGCTTTTGCTGCAGGCATAAATATTTTGCGATTGATTCGCTATATCGCCGCGGAATTGATGATCGTTGTCGGCACAAGTTCCGGCGAATCTGTTTTCCCCAGTGTGATGGCCAAGCTGCGCCGCCTCGGCATCGAAGAATCCATCGTCGCACTAGTGTTGCCCACCGGCTACTCGTTCAACCACGACGGAACGTGTCTCTACTGGGCCACAGCGTCGGGATTCCTGGCTCAGGCAGTTGGCATCCATCTTTCGATTGGCCAACAGCTGGCGCTCCTCGCGACGATGTTGTTTACGTCAAAAGGCGGCGCGGGCGTTGCGGGCTCAGCCATCGTCATACTCGCCACAACGCTTTCCGCCACCGGTACAATCCCCGTCGCCAGCATCGGGCTCATCCTCGGAGTTCATAGTCTCCTGTCGTCCGCCTTCGTCCCCGTAAATGTTTTAGGAAACTCGCTGGCCACGATCGTAATTGCTCGCACTGAACGCGCCGTCGATTTGCAGACTCTGCAGGTACAGCTAAAGAGCGGCCCGGACGAAATTTGATTCGAGTATGTCGTTCGCAAACAACAAGACAATTTTCCGAGCCCTCGGATATACTTTGGCCTCTAAAAATCTAGATTGGAGACAACAATGAACGGACCTACTCCCGAAAAAGTCATGCAGATTATTACGGGCGGCTGGGCGACCAGCATTCTTGGCGCGGCTTGTCAGCACGGAATATTTACTGCGCTGGAGGGAAATCCCGGTGACACGGAGACCGTTGCGAAAAAAACGGGAATCTCGACTCGCGGCGCGCAGGCCCTGCTCGATGGCTTGACGGGATTGGGCTTTCTCACTTTGTCGGAGGGACGATATCAGAACAGTCCGGACGCTTCCGCGTTTCTCGTGAAGGGCAAGCCCAGCTATCTCGGCGGCATGGCGGAAGTATTTCTGCAGGATTTCGCGACCTGGCAGAATCTGCCGGAGGCCGCGAAAACCGGTTTGCCGAGCGCGCGAAATACGGTCGAGGTCGCGGACAATCCGTTCTGGCACGTTCTGGTTCCCGCGATCGCCGCGCTTTCTTTTCCTGTCGCACAGATGGCAGCGGAGCGGTTAGGCATCGCCAATGCGGGCGCCGTGTCGTGGCTGGATGTGGGAGGCGGCTCGGGAGTCTGGTCGGCAGTGTGGCTCGGCGTGAACAAAGAGGCCACTGGCAATCAACTCGATTGGCCCAACGTCAACAAAATCGCCCGCGGCTTTGTCTCAACCTTCGGCGTCGCGGACCGTTTCCAAACGATTGACGGCGATTTCCACACCACAGACTTCGGCACCGAAAAATATAACTACGCGATCTACGCCCATATCGCGCACCAGGAATCGCCAGCCGGAAACATCGCGAACTTCCGCAAATTCCGCAGAGCGCTGAAGCCCGGCGGCACGCTAGTGGTCAACGATTTTGTCCTCAACGACGATCGCACCGGCCATCCATTCGCACTGCTGTTCGCGTCGCAAATGCTCGTGGTGACGAAAGACGGCTTCACCTACCGGCAGTCCGACTACCGCAACTGGCTCACCGAAGCAGGATTCCAATCGGTCGACATCGTGCCAACATCGACGCCGGCTACCGTCGTGTTCGCGAGCTAGTGCGCCAGCGGATCTGGCCGCACCTGAAGCTTGTACAGCTTGGGCCGCTCCGACGTGCCGCCTTCGTTGTGGAAGACTGCGCGCGTGCCTGTTGTGGTCCACAGGCCTTTGCCCTTCCAGCCAGCGTCGGGATTGTCGATGCGGCCATCCACATTTTTGCTGAAAAAGCCCATCGGGTATGGGATGTGAATGTTTACAAATTTTCCGTTCACGAGCGCCAGTAGGGCTTCGTTGCCATTGGATTCCGCGATAGGCACGTTGGCGCCGAGACCCAGAGTGTTGAAGCGATCGACCCAGACGAAATAGGCGTGGTCGGCGCTGCCAGGATCGGTCACGCCTTTGAATTGCGGCCCAGGGAACTGGTACAGTGT
Source organism: Saccharimonadales bacterium (SeqCode) (assembly GCA_035486415.1). GTDB lineage: Bacteria > Acidobacteriota > Terriglobia > Acidiferrales > UBA7541 > Palsa-360. Next base: position 49,227 of record DATHNC010000090.1, on the reverse strand, counting down.
CCAGCCTTCGGGGCAGAGTTTTCCAGTTTCCGCACCGGGGCCATTCAGCGGGCCTTTGCATTTGCGGCGGTCGAAGCTGGCGAGATGGCCGCTTGCAAGCGCGGTCCACACGACACCGTTCGTGTCAAGGTCAATGCCGCGTGGACCGAATCCGATGTCGGGTGGTTGGTAGATTTCAGCGAGAGCGGTTTCCGTGGGATTGGAACCGGGCACTAGACGAATGACATAGCCGGGCTGGCTCGTGTGCGAAAAGCCAACGTCCATGGATTGTCCCCAGACAGAATCATCCACCGGGCTCGGCTGAACACCATAAAATGCGGCCATGATGCGTTTGTCTTTTGTGGGATCGACGGGCTGATTGGCCTCTACGTAGTCGTCACGCTTGCCATTGCCATTCGTATCGATAATCAGCGGAGTCCATCCCTGCGATTTTTTCGCGTCGCCGGTTTCCAGATACATCTTCGTGTTCAGCCAGCCGACCACGCCGCTATCCGGCCCGCCCGCGCTGGTCCAGAGCGTGTTGTTCGCGTCATGGCCGAAGTAAAGATGCTGCGTACTGAAGCAGGTGTCGATCAGAGAAAATTTTCCTGTTTTCGGGTCGTACATGGAGAGCTGGCGGACGGAAGTATCCTGCGGCGCGACTTTGGCAGAAGGAAGATCGGAGCCTGCCTTGCAGTAGGCTGGGTTCTCCGGAGCACGGATTCGCGCGGTGAACCAAACGCGTCCCTCTTCGTCGAAATTCGGATTGTGAATGGTCGTGTGGCCATCCCAAATCGGCTCGTCGCCCCAATACACAGAGTGGCCGTGGGTGTAATCGAGCGAAGACGGCGTGTTCGGATCGCGGAAGGGATGCTTGATCTGCCACGTTTCGTTCGTGATCGGATTGAGAACGGGAACCATGTCCGTGCTTTCTTCCGGCGAGCCGTAGATCAGGCCATTGGCGTTCAGACGAGGATTGCGCTTGTCGGTGGAAATTTCATCGTGCAGGTAGGACTTCGGCGTCGCCCATTCCCACATGCTGATGACCACGTTGCGCTCAACGCCTTGCGGACGCTGCGGCTTCGCGGAGGGCAGCTCTCCTGCTGCGATGCGGTCGGTCCAGTCGGCGAACTGCGAGATGGCTTCCTTGCGGCCGAGTTGGCCGAGTGTCAACGCCATGTTCGACTGCGCCTGACCAGCCTGCGTCCGTTTGTTCCAGGCCTGCACGGAATTGTCGAAATGCCCCCATGCCGCGGGAATTCTGCGCACGCCCATTGAGCCGAGAGCATGGCAGGATTGGCAGGAATTCTTGATCGTATCGATCCAATCCTGCTGCGTTTTCATGAGCGGCGAGATGCCGTTCCCGTTCTGCCCAGTCCCTGGAAATTGTGTTTTGTCCGGGATGTGCAGCATCGAATACCAGTACACGCCGGGATAAAATTCAGCAGCTGCGGCGGCAGTCGGCGCAATCGTCGCAGTCAATTTGAGGTTCTGACCGAGAGTCGCATTCACTTTTTGCGAATCGACAAGGCCATATCCGCGCGCCCACACGCTATATTTTGCCTTGGGAAGTTCCGGAATCAGGAAGCGGCCTCGATCATCCGTGACCACCATTTTTGCAAATTTAGTGGGCAAGTCCGCCGTTTGCGCGATAACCCACACGCCAGCTTCAGGCCCGTTCGCGCTAGTCACAGTGCCGCCGATGTCAGCGCTGCCAATCGCCACCTCGCCTGCAGGACGCTGCTGAGCCATCGCCAGGGAAAAAGTTCCCGCGAGGCACGAGGCAAGCGCGATCACGGCAATCTTTGAGAACCTACTGGTACCTGTCTTCATAACTCTACTCTCCAATGACGGGCGGCTCGCCCAACGTTTCGTATTTGAGATTTATGATCGAATACGATTGGATAATATTCCGTGCCATGCGTCAATGCCGATTGATTGGTTTCGTGTTTGCCAGGATTTAAATCAGGAAGTGCGGCAAATTCTGCGTGATCCGTCGATTCAGAAGCCGCGCAAAGAAGCATCGCCGGAAATAATTACGAAACTATTGCGATTTGTCAAAGCCGGGTGTAGGTTCTAAGCTAGCCGGGAAATCAAGCGGGCCCCCAAATCGATCGATTTCCAGCGGCACTTGGAGCAGGTCATTGCCAAGTGACTCCATCCCTTCGGCGAATCTCCACCCTGCGCACCTAACCACAGGCAGCAACGTGATAAGGTTGGGCGGCATCGGCATTATTCTTCTGTGCGTTGCGGGAACATTCTTCTATTTAGGCGGCTGGCTTACTCCACACGAATTGACGCCTGCGCGGTTCGCCGACGAATTTGAGCAAGTCGGCGGAATTCATTCCGGTTTCCGCCTCAATCACGCCAAGGGATTGGGTGTCAGCGGATTTTTCGAGAGCAACGGCCAGGGAGCGCGTCTCTCGAAAGCCGATGTCTTTAGAATGGGTCGCGTACCTGTCATCGGCCGCTTCTCATTGTCCGGCGGCAATCCCTATCAGGCCGACGCTCCAGACACTGTCCGCGGCTTGGGACTTCAGTTTAGGCTGCCCGATGGCGAAGAATGGAGGACGGCGATGGTCAATCTCCCTGTCTTTCCATTCAACAATCCGCAGGGCTTTTTCGACAACTTGGTTGCATCACAACCTGACCCGGAGACGCACAAACCCGATCCGGAAAAAATGGCTGCGTTTCTCGCGAACCACCCAGAGACCGTGCAGGCAGGCAAGATTCTCAAGGGCTTTGCAAAGTCGTCCGGTTTCGATAACAGCACATTCAACTCCCTCAATGCCTTCCGCTTCGTCGACGCGAGTGGCGCGTCAATCCCCGTGCGATGGTCGATGGTGCCGGCACAGCAGTTCGAATCCGCGAGTGCACCTGGGCCGGCCCAGGGAGACAAGAATTACCTTTTTTACGCGTTGATCGCGAGCATCAGTCAGCACCCATTGCAATGGCATTTGATCGTCACTCTCGGGCAGACCGGCGATCGAACCGATGACGCGAGCATTCCGTGGCCTGAAGGGCGCGAGCGAGTGGATGTAGGAACCTTAACTCTTGATTCTGCTGAAAGTGAAGCAACCAGTCCCGCAAGAGACATTAATTTCGATCCGTTGATTTTGCCGGATGGAATTGCGGCTTCCGACGATCCTCTGCTGAGTGCACGATCGGCAGTTTATTCCCAGTCGTTTACAAGAAGGGCGGGCGAGAAGAAAGAACCGAGCGCGATTTCCCCTTCCGACGTGCGAAAGTGAGCGCCAAGATGGACTCCGGGCGGCGGCAGTTCACTGCGAGTATGAGATTCCTGCACTGGCTTATGGCAGCGCTGGTCCTGGCCATGTTGGGAATTGGCATTGCCATGGTCGCATCGATCTCAGACTACCATCGCCTCGTTTCCCTTCATCGCCCATTGGGCATCCTCATTCTGATTCTGGTCGTAATTCGCTTTGTGAACCGCCGCTTCTCCACACTGCCTCCTTTTCCTCCCACCATGTCGTCCCAGGAGCGGTACGTCGCATCTGCGTCCGAACTCTTGTTGTATACGCTACTCTTCGTGCAGCCGCTGGTCGGTTGGGGGATGTTGTCGGCGGCTCGCTACCCGATCGTGATGTTTGGATCGGTGCATCTTCCGCCCATTCTTCCGCACAACGTCATGTTGTACGCGATGCTACGAACAACGCACACGGTTCTCGCCTACCTCTTGTTCCTGACGTTCCTCGCCCATTTTGGAGCAGTACTTTTTCACACGTTAATTGTGCGAGACGGGACATTCAGCCGGATGGCTCCGTGGAGAGTCCGAGCAAGATAAGCAATTCCCGCAAAACACAATTCCCTCAATCCAGCAGTTGCTAGTTTTAGTTGGTACGACGGGCAGTATTGTAAAGTCTCTATTGAAAGGAAGGTGAAATTATGAAAATCGTAGTGATCGGCGGCAGTGGACTCATCGGCTCAAAACTTGTTCCCAAGTTACAAGAGCGAGGGCACGAGGCGGTAGCTGCATCACCCAATTCGGGAGTCAACACCATCACAGGTGAGGGACTGGCCGAAGCGCTGAAAGGTGCCTCGGTCGTCGTCGACGTATCAAATTCTCCCTCCTGGGAAGACGCAGCCGTGTTGAAGTTCTTCGAATCATCAACTCGCAATCTGCTCTCCCATGAAGCGGCCGCAAGGGTAAGACATCACGTTGCGTTATCGGTTGTGGGAACAGACAGGCTGTCCGAAAGCGGTTACTTCCGCGCCAAAATCGCTCAGGAGAAGCTGATAAGAGAGTCTACAATCCCCTACTCCATCGTGCGCGCGACACAGTTCTTCGAGTTTCTCAAAGGGCTTGCCGACATTTCCGTCGACGGCGGCAAGGTGCATTTGCCACATGTACTTTTTCAGCCAATGGCAGCCGACGATGTGGCGAGCGGGGTAGCCGGGGTCGCGGCCGGCGCGCCGGTAAATGGCATCGTCGAAATCGGGGGACCGGAACAGTTTCGCATTGATGATCTCGTCCGGCGGCGCTTGGCAACGCTGAAAGATCCCCGCGAAGTCATCGCCGACCCACACGCGCGATATGCCGGCGCGGAGCTAGGCGAGCAAACGTTAGTCCCCGGCGACAACGCTCGACTTGGCGAGACGCGCTTCGCGACCTGGGACACTCGGTCCGCAGCAAAAGCAGCGGGCCGCTAGCTTTTCTCAAAACATTTGAAATCAGGAGCAGGAATTTCCAGCGAGTGCGGTTTCGAATTCCGTTTTTTCAATCAGGAATTATGCTGGTTGATTTCCTCGATCAATTCCCGTTCCGCTTGCAGCCAATCTTCGAGATCGTAACCAATCAACCCGCCGCGAGAACGATGGATCTGATGAGCGCGGTGCAATATTTCTTCGAGACGCAAACCTTCGCGGAGTGCATCTTCGTTGAAGATTTCGCTTTTCAATTTTTCTGGCTCTGCGACTTTGTTTTGCAAATGCATATTGAAGGGCCCCCGTCGGCGCGCATTTCTGCAACGCTTTCACTGTGTTTTAATGCTGCAATTAACTGGGTAAAGGTTTCCGGCCAGCGCCTCGGTATTCGTAGACGCTGGCCCCCATTTCGGTGGTGTGTTTGCTAGAAGTGGAACACGAGTCCGGCAGACGGTTCTGCGGTGTGCGTGGTTAGGCCCGAGTTGAAAGCAGCAATTCCGAAGTCAGGGCGGTCGTAGACAAATCCGCGATACTCCAATCGAAGCGCCACATGTCGTACAAGCTTGTAGTCAAGACCTCCCCCGTACACGAATGCCGCGCGTGCCTGCCGCTCCGCACCGGATATGAATCCTCCGGCATTATCCGTAGGAGCGAATACCAGCGCTCCGGCTCCTGCGAGAACGTAGGGTCTCACCCTGTGAATGGAAACGGGAAGGTTAACAACCATTGCGCCCGTCGCCTGGTGAACGTTTGCCTGGATCCCGAAATTTCCGCCGGGACCAAAACTTTCTTGAGTGTTTCGATCGTAGCCATAGCTTGCTTCGGCAGCGAGCCAGCCATTGATGTGAAATCGGTAGTTCACCAGCACGCCACCTGTGTTTGTGGCGTGTTCGAGTGTTCCGTTTTGTGTAGAATCCTTGGTGAAGAATCCGGTGCCTTGCACAGCGACCTCATGACGCATGAATCCGTCATCGTCCGCCGCTTTGGCGGACGATGCTATAAGAAGCACTGCTCCAAGAAGCCCTGAAACCAACATCTTTTTATTCATTGCTACTTCCCTCCGATTTGAATCTATGTATGACAACCGCGAAATTTAGTCTTGCCCGGCCGCTCACTTCGATTGCCAAGTTCCGTCTCCCATCACTATGAGGAAGAGAGCGATCCCCAATACAAACGCGAGAGCGAACATCGTCATGAACAAGTCCTCCTGTTCTCTCAGCTCGATGGCCATGCTTACAAAAAATATGAGCATGGCGGAGAACGTCGCCGCTAAAAACAACCCATCAATTTGCGGATCCAACGCTGGCGGCGTCTTTCGAGCATTTCCAAAACGTGCTTTGTGTATACGCCTGAGGCGATAACCTCCGCGCCATCGTTCATCATTGTTGCGATAACGCGTTCCCCTTCCAGGTCCACGAAGGTCACGCCGCTCAGGTCCACGACGCATTTTCGTTTTCCACTTTTACAACTGGATTGCTGCCAACTCGATTTGAGTTGCGCAACCCACGGCCCGGAAAGCCGCCCTTGCAGCGTCCATCGTTGCTCAGTCAACTCTTCGAGAATCGTTGTTCTCAGCATTGGGTACTCCGTTCACCGGATTGAATTGCACGCGCCATGCCATTTTCAAATTCGGAAACGAAATCGCGGAAAGCCAAGACATGGCACGAGATAGGAAAAATAGAAATCACGCAGAGGGACTGACACTGTCAATGGCACTGCCAGTTTTATGGCAATCTGCCAATTTCGTGGCAGTGCGAAAAGTGGGAATCGAGTTGGAGGGATCGAAATCTAATTGAGGAGGGAAATCACGAGACAAACTGCGCGTTTTCGCGGGACAGTCCCAGTTTACGCATGCGCAATTGAAGTGTGGAGCGTTTCATTCCCAGTCGAATCGCCGCGCCTTTAGGACCGGCGACAACCCAGTTCGTCTGCTCCAGCACGCTCAGGATGTGTTTGCGTTCGGTTTCTTCGAGGACGCCGCGAATGCCCTTGCGTGTTGTGGCCCGATTGTTTTTGTCCACATTCCCGCCCCGATTCACGGCCGTTGGCGAGAGTCGAGATTGGATTTCACCTAAAGGAACATTCAGGACCGGGCCCACCGAAAGGATCACCGCGCGCTCGATTACATTCTGAAGCTCTCGAATATTCCCCGGCCAGTGGTATTGCCGCATCTGCTTAAGCGTTTCACTGGAAATCGTCTCGATCTTCTTATTCATGCGCCGGGCGCACTGCTCGGCAAAATGCCGGACCAGCAACGGAATATCTTCCGGACGTTCTCGCAAGGACGGCACGCGAACCGGAAACACATTCAAGCGATAAAACAAATCCGAACGAAACGTCTGTTCATCCACCATGGAAGACAGATCGCGATTTGTGGCCGCGATTAGCCGAGCGTCCGTCTTGAGTGTGCGTGTGCTCCCCAGCCGTTCAAATTCGCGCTCCTGCAGCACGCGGAGAAGTTTTGGCTGCAACTCCAGAGGAATCTCGCCGACTTCATCGAGAAATACCGTACCGCCGTTAGCAAGTTCGAAACGGCCGATACGTTGCGCGATGGCGCCGGTAAACGATCCTTTTTCATGGCCGAACATTTCGCTCTCGAGCAATCCCATGGGGATCGCGGCGCAATTCAGTTTCACGAAGGCGTTCGACTGGCGCGAACTCAAGTTGTGGATGGCGCGGGCAATTAATTCCTTTCCCGTTCCTGTTTCCCCGTAAATTAAAACTGTTGAACCCGTCGGCGCCACGGTAGCCACTTGCTGGAGCACGGCCCGCAATGCCGCGCTTTTCCCGATGATCTCCTCGAAATTCAACTCCGTGCGAATCTCATCTTCAAGATAGAGCTTCTCGTGCGTGAGTTTCTCTTTCAGCTCGGCAATTTTTTTGTAAGCGAGCGCATTCTCCACGGCGATGGCCACTTGACCCGCCACCTGCATCAGAAATTCCATGTTTTCCCGGCTGAAGCACTTTTCATCGCGGCGTCCGAGAAGCAAGACTCCGTGAGTCCGTCCACGGCTTACCAGCGGCAGGACACATCCTGCTTTTATTCCTTCGACGAGCGGGGGCGCATCCGAAATCATGTTACATAAATCCTTGACCATTCCTACGATGGGTTCGCCGGTCTGGAAGGCCGTTCCCGGGGGAGTTCCTTCGATCGGGATCTGGAGTTCTTCCTTTACAAAACCTTTGCTGTCGGGAAAGTCCAGCGCATAAATACGCAGGTGCTTGTCGCTTTCATGATCTGGCACACCAACCCCGGCGAGATCACAGCTCATCACGCGGCGAAGGTTTCCAGAAACGCTTCGCAATAATTCCCGCAAATCTAAGGTGGAAACAACACTGTTGGTCAATGCCAGAAGAAGTTTCAATTGCTCTTGAGCAGTGCGTGAGGCTTCAAAGTTCAATGCATCGTCGATCGCAAGAGCCATTTGGTCCGCGACCAGACCAAGAAATCGCACTTCATCCTGGTCATAGGCATTCGGAATTTCACTCGCTATAAATATGCTCCCGATTCGGCGATGCACCGTGGTCAAGGGAAGCATGCAGACCGATTGCATTTTGTGCTTTTTCAGGAACCCTATCGTATCGGGGAACCGAATTTCGTCTTCCACAAAAGGAATGACGAGCGGCTGCTGATTGCGGAACACCCAACAGGTCATCGTTTCTTTTTGTGCGCACTTGTCTTTCAGAGCAGGAATGGGCTCTTCGCAATCGATGGAGACGTGCCATTCAATGGCGTCCGTTGTTTCGTCGTATTGGGCAATCCCGATACCATCAAACTCTACGACACGGCGTAGTTCCTCGACGAGCACCTCGAAGAGCTTTTTCGGCTCCCGGTGGGCGCTCACAGCCTGCGAAACTCGAATAAGCGCCTCGTACCGCGCCGCCACAGATCGTTCGACCGGCGCAAGACGAAGTTGAGCCGCTCCCGTCATGCCGGATTGGATGCCGCGAACCAGTCGTTGGGTTCTTCTAAAATGCGAGGAGTCTACAGAGGCAAAGGCCATCGCCATCGTATCCCCGGCACCGGCGTGGGTTTACCAATCGCAAAAAACTTCATAGAAGCACAGGGAGAAATAATTGGGGCATTCAGCGAAGCTGGGAAAGGCTGGGTATTTATTTTCAATTTATCACTAGTCCCCAGAGTAGAGGGGTAATTACATTGAGCATGGGCTTGAGAAAATTTCATAGGGCAAGAACTTGCCAATCGATGATCACTATAAGGGTGAATGCTGCTAAGTTGTTACTTTCTCCGCAATATTCTGTACCGAGCGCTGAGTTCTTGGGAGTCTGGCCAGAAAAGTCGTCCCGTCGTCGGTGGTAACTTCTACGGAAATGCTTCCCCCGTGATCGACAAGAATTTTGCTTACAATAGCGAGGCCCAGGCCAGTACCATTCGTTTTCCCTGCACTGACGAAGGGATCGAATAAGTTGTGTCGGATGGAGGATGGAATTCCCGGCCCATTGTCAGAGATGCGAATTTCAAAAGCGTCCTGAGTGGATCGAATATCAAATGCAATTTTCCCCTGACGATTTTCAACGGCCTCACAAGCGTTTAAAGCGAGATTAAGGAATGCGCGCTCCATTTTCTGCGGATCAAAAACTCCGGCCATATCACCTGTCTGGCGAACGGAAATCACCTGCTGTCGAAATTCCGGCCGCCCTCGCACGGCTTCGATCGCTCGGCGCGCGCATTCGTCCATATGCGCGGGGACGGGAGAAAGATTTCGCTGCTCTCGCGCTAAATCTCGCAAGGAGTCGAGCAATTCCGTCATCTGTTCCGATGCCGTCTGAATTTCTTTGTAGACCTCGTCCCGATTGAGATGCAAATTTTCCGCCTCATACAAAAATTCGGCGTTCGCCACCAAGGCGGCCATGTAGTGTCGAAGATCATGGGAGATGGAATTAGCAGCTCGGCCCACGGCTGCAACGCGTTCCGTCTCAATTTGCTTTCGCTGCGACGCCAGCAGTTCGCTACGCATTCTTGAGAATGACTCCGCAAGTTCCACAGCCTCGCTGCTTCCGCTTGGCGTGATCGAATAGGAATAATCACCCGCCGCCAGTGCTCGCACACCGGCTACAAGGTTGTCGAGTGGATGCGTGATCGTCTGAGAGACAAAACGGAGCACTAAAGACGCGAGAAGTATTGCGGTGAGTCCTACAATCAGAATCGTTCGGTTTAGCTTACGGATAAAAGCCATCGGCCGGCTCAGAGAAACAAAAACAAAACATTGCACGGGAGCGGGAGGGCTTGGCTCCAACGCGACTTTTTCGACTCGATAGGCATCTTGACCCAGAATCACTTCCGATGTGTTCGCACCCGGAGTCATCTCATTCGCTAAAATTCGCTGCTGGAGCCGCATTTCATCCTGCGGCGAGAAAGTGGACGCGACAATGCGATTACCTGCGAGGAGTAATATCTTGCTATCGGTAACAAAGCCGAGTTGATCGATAATCTGGGAATTCGTTTCGTATCCAACGGCCACGAAACCAAGTGTTTTTGCATCGGGTCCAGCGCCAGCCAAGATTGGTCGTAAAAATACCCAATACAGACGGTCTCCCGCGTACCACCACATCGAATCCTGCTCCTCCTCCAAAGATGTTTTCACATACTTCTCCGATATTTCCCGAGTAAGGCCTACTTGCCTCGCGTCAAGGGAAACCACACGGCCCGCCGGATCCGTGAGCAAAAATAAATCGCTTCCAGCGAGCTTCCAGAAAGGCGCGGACCCGTCCTGTATGGTCGGCGCGTCATTTGTGGTCATCAAAGCTTTTAAAGTTGGAATTTCTGATAATAATCCGGCAGTCCGTGATAATTGAACCTGTAGTTGTCGCTGGATGCTTTCGAACTCCCGAACGTAGGCTTCGGTACTGTCTTTCACCTGACCTTCGATCTGTAAGCTCACCGTGTGGCGGATGATGAGGAGGATGGCGCCTGTGAGGGAGCAAATAATCAGCAATGTGGAAACAACAAGCTGCGATTGTAATTTGAGTCGAGCCATCGATCTCACCGCGAAACTACACCTTGTTGCTTAAAGTCGCGTTGCCAGGTACAAATTTGTAGCCCGCGCCATGGACGGTCAAAAAATGGCGCGGTTGCGATGGGTCCTGCTCAAGCTTCTGGCGCAGGCGGAGAATATGATTGTCCACCGTTCGTGTGGATGGATAATTCTGATAACCCCAAACTTCATTGAGCAACTCTTCGCGCGGAATCACACGTTCGGGCGACTGGGAAAGGAATCTCAAAAGTTTGAATTCCTGCGCGGTCATGCTTACGGAACTGCCGGCGCGTTTCGCCTCCATACTTGTGAAATCAACTTCCACATCGCCAAAGGCCAGTAACTTATGTCCGTAAGGAATTGCGGGAGGTGCGTCTGATTGTTGTTTCCAGACGTTTCGTCTCATGGCGCGTCGCACACGCGCGAGCAGTTCCTTTGGGCTAAAAGGCTTCGTGACATAATCATCCGCTCCCAATTCGAGCAGCAACACTTTGTCGTCGACATCTGCATTCGCACTTAAAACCACGATCGGTACAGAGGGCATTTCCGCTTTAAACGACCTGCAAAGCTCTTTCCCTGATAGCCCGGGAAGTTTCAGATCCAGGACCACGACATTGGGTGGAGTTTGTCGAAAACTTGCAAGGCCCTCCACCCCATCGGAGGCAATCCGAACTTTCAATGAATCCCCTGCGAATAACCGTTGCAGTGTGCGCTGCATCGGGCGGTTGTCTTCAATCACGAGAACAGTATCCATTGGCCATACCTTTGGCATAAGTATACTTCTTGTCGCTCATCCAAATGCAAGTCGATCTGCTGCGGACAACATCACTCGCGAAAACGGCATCCAGTTCGTCGAGTGAAGATTGTATGGTCGGGTGTTCACGGAATTTAGACCGGAAGATTTTTCTCAGGCAAGCACCCGAGTCACTTTGAAAATCGCGTTAAGATTATTCGCAGGGCACACAATAAACCTTTACATTAGCAAAACGGCGATGCGATGCGCGAGTTCCACTTAGCTAAATGCTTGAATTCGGGATCCTCAGGGAGGCGGAAATGCTCGGCAAACGCGATAGAAAAAGACTACTGCTGAGGATGGGTACGGCCATAACTCTTCTGTTCCTCTGCTCCAGTATAGCGCAAGGGCAGGAGGCGCCAAGCACGTCGGCCTCAAGTTCGTCCTCCCAAGATAGCGGAACGCAAATCCATGCCCTCGCTGATTTGATCCACGAACTCCAAACACAGGTTCACACACTGAACTCACAACTCAGCGAAATGCGAGTGGAGCAAGAGCGCAACATGGCGGAAACGCAAGAATTGCGGCGAGAGTTGGACCTCGCGAAGCCACATGGAATTGAGACGACAACCGATCCGCTAACCGCCTCTGAACTATCTCCATCGAAGGAATGGGTTGCGAAAACCGCAATCACTCCTCTTGCAAGTCCGCCTCTGGTCGATAAGAACGAGCAGCGCCTGAACAAACTGGAAGAAGATCAACAGGTGATGGAAGACAAGATCAACGATCAATACCAGACGAAGGTGGAAAGCGGATCCAAATATAGGCTGCGCCTGTCAGGGATTATTTTGCTGAACCTCTATGAAAATCGCGGCACGGTCGACAATCAGGATTTCCCTAGCCTTTCCAAACCACCTCTGTCCGTTCAACCTTTAGTTTCGCCGGGCACATTTGGAGGATCGGTTCGGCAATCGCAGATCCGCCTTCAAACTTTCGGTCCCGACGTGATGGGAGCGAGGACCAGCGCCGAAGTAACGATGGATTTTGCGGGTGGATCCCCGGATGTGCCAAACGGCGTGGTGATGGGTGTGGTTCGATTGCGCACCGCAACGGTGCATCTGGACTGGGCCAACACGTCCATTGTCGCCGGCCAGGATCGATTGTTTTTTGCTCCGCTCGCTCCCACATCGCTGGCGACACTTGCAATTCCCGCCCTCGCGTATTCGGGGAATTTATGGGCGTGGACCCCGCAATTGCGGATTGAGCATCATGTTGTGCTGTCCGAGAATTCAAGCCTTTCCTTGCAGGGAGGAATTCTTGATTCACTATCGGGCGATTTTCCCAGGGAGGAGTATTACCGCTATCCCACTTGGGGTGAGCTATCCGGCCAACCAGCCTATGCCGCTCGCATTTCCTGGACACGCCGCATGTTTGGTCAGGATTTGATAATCGGCTCAGGCGCATACTATGGCCGGCAGGATTGGGGATTCAACCGGAATGTCGACGGATGGGCCGGGACGGCCGACCTGACGCTTCCGTTAGGGAAGCGATTCGAATTCACAGGCGAGTTTTATAGAGGAAGAGCAGTAGCTGGTCTGGGAGGCGGAATTGGAGAGAGCGTCCTCTTAAACGGCTCATTTAATGATCCGGACACAACATTTCACGGCCTGGATTCGATGGGAGGTTGGGCGCAAATTAAATTCAAACCCAAATCTAATTTTGAAATCAATGCCGCACTCGGCCTGGAAAACCCATTCGCTGGTGAATTACGCCGCTTCTCTGCGAACTCCATTTATCCAGATACGTTCACCAGAAACATGACCCCTTTCATAAATTTCATTTATCAAGTGCGATCGGACATACTATTTTCCACCGAATACCGACATCTGAACACTTCGGTGCTTGATAGTGGCTCGCACAACGCAGATCATATCAACATAAGCTTGGGGTATCTCTTCTAATGAGTTTCCATATCCTGATGAGGCAAGCCGTGAGCCTTACTTTGGCGTGCTTTTGCGCGTGTGTTTTGCTCGCGCAAGCGGAGTTCCCGCCCGTAACCATCAAGGTCGAAATACTAAATCCGCAGGCGTCGAGAAAATCGAATGGGACAAAAGGCTCCGTCGATGCTTCGAATATCGTGATTTGGTTGACGCCGATCGACGCCGAAGAGGCAACAACCGGCGCGAATCATCCTGCACCCCAAATTGCGCAAATCAACAAAAGCTTTAATCCTCACGTCATTGTGATTCAGGTTGGTACGCCAGTTCAATTTCCCAATCGAGATCCCTTTTTGCATAACGTCTTTTCTCTTTTTGATGGTAAGAGATTTGACCTGGGCTTTTATGAGGCGGGATCGAGCAAGACGGTTCACTTCGATCGCCCGGGAGTAAGTTTTCTCTTCTGCAACATTCATCCGGAAATGAGCGGCGCTGTCGTTGCCGTCGACACACCTTACTTCGGTATTTCGGATCGAAGCGGTCGATTGACCCTGCCGAATGTTCCTGACGGACGCTATCAGCTAAATGTCTGGTATGAGCGGAGCCTGCCGGAAGCCTTGAAGGCTGCGGGTCGCACGGTGACCATATCCGACGCTAACAGGACTCTTGAATCCATTCGCGTCGTGGAAAATCCAAATTTCACACTGGAACACAAAAATAAATACGGCCAGGACTATGTTCCACCGGCGAATCCTAGCCCAGCCTACAACCGTCCTTGAAAAATGGCCGGATGGACCTTCGGAAGTCCAACGTTTTTGGCAAAAGTTTTTTTACTTTGCGACGCGCCTTCCAGCAAGTTGTCATTGTAAATTTCATTTTGCCTCCCCTTACTGCTTTCAAATTTCGCCGCGGATACTTATAACATCGATACTCGTCGCCACTAGAGACGCCTTCGAATTGTATGGAAATTGTCAATTTTCTCCTTCGCAATCTTGACATCGATTTGACTGCTCTTTGACAAAAGTAAGTCCGGACGCCACTACAGTCACGGGCAAGATTTCCGATTTGTCTGGCCCAGTTAAGGCAGGCAAGCGAAATTATTCTTAAATAAAAGAGGAGAAGCGGGGATGATGAAACTTGAAAACAAAACGCAGGGCAATACAAACCGCCGTTCGTTCATGAAAAATGGAATTGCCGCAGCAAGCGCGGTAACGATAGGCGGAGGTCTGTTGTCCAACGGACTTCCCGCGTTAGGCTCAGACAGGGATGGCATCACGGAAGGAGACGCTTCCATTCTGAGATTCCTTGCGGCTGCGGAGATACTGGAAACCGATCTGTGGCAGCAATACACCGAAGTCGGAGGGCAGAATGCGCCAGTTTCAGGCTACAAGACCGCCCTTCAGCAATTGGACGGTGATATGCCTCAATACATCGCAGACAACACCGACGATGAAATGAGCCATGAACTGTTCATCAACGCATATTTGAAATCGAAGGGCGCGAAACCTGTGGACCTGGAACATTTCCGAACTTTGGAAGGCACTCAAGTGACGGATATTCCGGGAATCGCGTCAAAGAAGCGGCTCACAAACCTGATGCAGTTGAGCGTGGATACCAGTTGGTGGACGCGCTACCGCAGCGGCAATCAGAACCCCGATTTGGGCGACACGTTTCCCAATGCAGTTCCAACTTTGGTAAGCGGAAAGTTCCCCGCAATACCCAGAAATAATGCGGAACTTGAAATCGGCAATACGCTTGTCCCCGTCAATACTCACGTCCAGGCGATCGCCAACACGGCGGGTTTTCACTTTGCGTTTATCGAGCAAGGTGGAACCAGTCTGTATGCGGCAATGGCACAGAAGGCCACGAGTCTGGAAGTCTTGCGAATTGTTCTGAGCATCGGGGGCACTGAGATCATGCATTTTCAAACATGGCATGACAAGGCAGGCAACGCGATCCCGCTGACAGATGGGTCGCTCGTATTTCCGGATCTCACAAATGATATCCCACAGCCGGAAGCACTACAGTCCAACTTGATCATGCCAGAACCGACCGTGTTCCTCAGCAAGAAGTTCCCGGTGTGCTCAATCATTCGTCCTACCGCTACAAAAGGGGCGGCCATGGGGGCAGTCAAAGCGCTCACGAATGACGGGCTTTTCATCAACCAAACGCCGGACTTTTTCGAATTTCTGAATGACTTGGCAAATGAAGCAGATGAGGCCGGGCGCGAACTTTAAGCGAGCAATGCAAAGGGATCATTCGCTCGCCATGCATTGATTCAACAAACAATGAGCAGACCACGAAAAAAGCTAACGCGAGCAACCACAGTCTTTGATGGGGAGAGACTGCGGCCATCGTCCCACGCGCTCGCCGCACAAAGCGCGCTCTGGTTCGAATGAATGCTTTTCACCACGGCGGCGTGGGACCCGTTTCCGACAGCGGCTAACATGCAGTTCCTGGAAGTAAATAAATTAAATGGAATTAAAACGTCTTGCTGACTTCGAGTCTTTTAGGAAGGGGTGAAAAATAAGTGATTACATTCGTTTGAAACGCTTGATTGTAAGATGTACCGGTATTGAAAAACTAATTGTTGGAATGCTGCTGGTCGCAACGCTGGTTCTCTCCGGATGCGGTGGTTATAGCGCCTCAGCAGAAAATTCAGAAGAGCGGGACTGGAAGTCGGAGGCGGCGAGGGAACTGTGGAAGAAGCTTCCAGCAAGACGCGTGACGAATGAAACAGACACCCGGTTTGCTGACTGGCCGGATTCATCACTGAGCCGAATTGCGAATCATCCAGGCCGAGCGCCGATAGCCTACTGACCAACTCGTGCCGCGTTCACGTGTTCGTCGTTCTGAAGAAAATCCGGCGGATCGATCGAGCATAGTTTCCAAAATGATTGTTCCGTGATCTGACCAGAAGTCCATTGAGCAAGGCTAGCCATGGTCGCGGCGATCTGACCTCCATCCGCCGAATCGAAGACGATCACGATTCCATTTGTCGGCTCAACGTCCGCGGTGCGTGTTTTGTAGGCGCCGGCGAAAACCGACGACGCAAACTTTCGCTTCGCATCCGGCGAAGAGTTCTGGATCGCTTTGGAAGCGGACACCGGTTCTGCCCAGATGATCAGCACGGTTTTTCCACGCAACGGTTCCCAATTGCCCGAAAAGGAGCGAGTTTCCTGTCGGCTTACGTGAAATGGCGCGTCATCGGCGCCGGTGATGGGACTTTGCTCTTTCGCTTCGTTCGGAGATTGACTGAAACCTGCTGGCATATCAAGCTTGGCCCGTTCAATCCACCCGCGTGATGCACCCGAGATTTGAACGTGAGCCCAATCGCGATTCACGCTTAGGAGTTCGAACTCGTCGTTCGCCTCCGAAGTCATGAGCACCTTTCCGCCCGGCTGAGAAAAAACCGGAGTGCCAGATTTACGCACGACCGCGAGATTCTCAGGATGGGTCTGATCTCGAAGGATTTCCTCCAAATCTTGCACCTGTGACTCTAGAGACTTGGCTTGTTTTTCGGCGTCTTCCCGCCGGCGACGCAAGGAGTCAATATCCGCGCTTGGAAGTGATGCAGCCGGTGTCGAGACCGCTGCTGGCGGCGCTAAGCGCGCGGACAAACCTGAGAGCCGAGTCGAGGGCGTTGGGGGTGAAACCGGCGGCGCAACGACAGGAGAATTGGCGCGCGCCTGATTCTCGAGTATTGTGCTCATCCGATCGAGCAGGTCTGTCTCGATTCTTCCATTCGAAGGTAAAACGCGATAACCGGACTGCGCGCCCGTGGGGTCGGTATACCACGCAGTAATCTTCGCGGTCATTCGAATCGTGCTTCCGCCATTTCCCCCGGTGGTTAATTGCGCCGTACATTCGTAGTAGCCTCGGTCATAGCGATCCAGCGGTTCGTTGGTTTCGGATACGAATCCTTCCAGTATCGGAAGGCGACCCTGGAAAGATCCTTTCAGCTGCTGGACGGCGGCGTCGAGGTCGGGCCTGCGGTTCGAAAAGCGCCGTTCGAATCCAGAATTCTGAGCGAAAAGCGCACTGGAAACGAAAATGAAAAAAAGAAATATGGTACCGAGTGACCGAGACGGAAATTGTTTTTGCATGACGTATTTCATGGAAGTTGCTCCACCTGATCCCGGCGCAACCACCCGCGGTGTCCATCCGGGGTCTGAACGCCATACCATTGCGATGTTACGATAACCACGGCCACTTCCGTGCCAGCGTCCAGGGAATCAAGATCGACTGCTTTTTCAAAGGGCGCCGTCTTCAAGGCTGTTTTTGCGCCTTTTACGCGCACCTCCGTCTGCCGCTGTAGATCACCAAGCCGCTGCCTCAATCCTTGAATCGAGGATTCCGCGACATTGAGCCGCGCAATTTCTTGCTCGCGGTCGCGGTCCGAGCTTTGTTCCGCAACGCGCTGTTCTTGAAGCTTTTTTTCTTTCTCCGCAGCCTGATCGCGCTCTTCATTCACCTTTTGCACTGCCAATTGTAATTCCTGCAGCTTTTCCTGAATCGCTTTGAACTCGCTCGTCTCCACGGTGCTGTCGGAGGCGTGCGCTTTTCGACGGGCGTCTTCGATGAAGATTGCGTCGATCCGAACCCGTGTGCGCTTCTCCGCCACGGGTTGCACTACGTAGCGCACGGTGATCGTTCCGATATCGTTGCTTTGGTCGAAATGATGAGGCGCAAGCACGCCCGTCACGACTTTGTAAAAAACCTCTCCGGGCCCTGTCCACGGCTCGAATGCGCTGGACGATTTCGCGGGCATCGCTCCCGTCAAAGTCTTGTCCTTCTCAAAGACAAACGTGCCGCGAACGAGCGAGTCATCCGCAATACTTTTCACGAGAGGCAGTACGTCCGATTCTTTCGCAGCAAACTCCATCACAAAACCTGGC
Organism: Saccharimonadales bacterium (SeqCode); assembly: GCA_035486415.1. Classification (GTDB taxonomy): domain Bacteria; phylum Acidobacteriota; class Terriglobia; order Acidiferrales; family UBA7541; genus Palsa-360. Next base: position 31,019 of record DATHNC010000090.1, on the reverse strand, counting down.
GACTCCTGCTCCTTGCTCGCCGCGAAGCCGATGCAGGCGAGGCAAAGAGTGGACAACGCGCATACTGTTGCGATGCGGAGCCGAGTATTTCTAAAGTGTCCGCTGCACACGATTCCATGAAGGGCCATTTTCACACCCACAAAGGAGCTAAATCCCCCAGACTCGAGCGAGAACATAATCAACGGAATTCCGGAAAGCTTCACTTTGATAACCCCAGTTCCGATGCCTTGTCAATCGGGGTAAATACCAATTCTCATGCATTCACTAGAAGGATACATCTCTGATTTTTAAAATATTGTGGAAAAATATTCGTAAATACATAAAAAAGTCATGGGTTTGCAATTTAAATCTCGCAAAGTACAAATTTGGCTAACCGAGTGATGCCGAAAAATAGTTTGTGACCACAAGGATAAACGTCGAAGTGTTTTCCGAAAAGTTTATCAAAACGAACCTCGTTTCCCCTCTATTTTCAATGTTTCTGCATACATGGGTGGTTGTTTTGTAGTAGTCCGATCCCCAGAGAAGTGGTTGCAATTTTACATGCGATGTCTGCGATGCAGTGGAAGCACTGATGCTCTGTACAGCCTCCGAATCCAAAATATACATGTTCACATGTATTCCGTTACGTAAATGCACACCGTATACAACAAACTAAACGCTCTCGTTATAACAAAAATGTCGGGGTTGAAAGTGTACGGTCGGAACTTATGTTGCGTAGAGGAGGACCGATGCTCAAGCGGTTGGCGCCCGTCAAACGTTCCCACTTGGCACTTTTGCTGAACTCGATTTCAATTCTTATCGTTCTTCTTCTACTTTCCTTCGGCATCACAAACACAGAACCCACTTACGCGATGCCGCCACTGCATTCCCTCAGACCTATACCCGCTTTCGCCCGAAAATACGGATTGCCGTGCTCGGCCTGCCACACGGCATGGCCCGAGCTGAATTATTTCGGGCTTGCCTTTAGGGATCGTGGCTATCAGCTGGGGAACGAGCGAGATTCTCCCATCTGGCAAAACCCGTCTTACTGGCCGGCGACCGTTCGAATCACACCCAATTGGCACCTGGAGCGTACGACGAACCAGATCGTTGATTCCACGCCGGCAGGCTCACTGGGTGGAAATGTCACGCAGCAAGGATTCGATCTCTCCGGGATGGATTTTTGGCTGGCCGGGACGCTCTACAAGAACATTTCATTCTCGATCTTGCCCTCGTCAGATTCGACCGCGACGTTTCATTTTGAAAATGCGTTCGTTCGCTTCGACAATCTCGCCAAAACTCCTTGGCTGAACGTGCAAGTGGGCCGATTCGAACTCGACAACCTCATCTCCGAAAAGCGCTTCCTGTTTCTTTCCGCAAATGGGGGTCTCTACCAGAACTATCATTTCACCCCGGTTGGCGATGCCAACATTTTCGGCATCGGCGACAACCAAATTGGCGTCACCATTCAAGGACACTCCGAGAACAGTTACACGAGATACAGCCTTTCCGTGCTCCAAAGCAACGATGGGGGCGTGAATTTTACGAGCAGCGTCACCGCACCCGGAGCCGCCGATAACTTGACTGGGCGAACTTTTGATTTGTTTGGGTCGTTCACACAGGGATTCCAGACGGGGAGCCTAGGTCTACAGCGGATTCAGCCGTTCTTCTATTACGGGCACAGGGCCACAGTTTTTAATCAAACCGTTGGAGGAGTCGCGATCGCGGGCACGGGCACGGGAAACGTGCCCTTCTATCGGGTCGGCGTTCAAAGCGATTTTTATCTCGGCAAGTTTGAATTCCTGCCCTTCTTCCAACACGCGAAGGACAACGTCTATCTTGCGAATTCAATTCCTTCGAACACTCCGCTCTTGCCAGGAATGCAGGACGCAGTTTGGAACGGCGGATTCATTGAGACCCACTACTATTGGAATCCGCAACTGGTGCTGACACAGCGCTATGAGATTGTGCGGGTGTCGCAGCAGGGTCTCAATACGACCGCGAGTAATCAGGGAAACACCGACGCATATTCTTTCGGACTCCGTTGGTATCCGATCATGTTCAGCCGTGCCGGTTTAGCGTGGCACATGGAGTACTCGAGGGTGAAGAGCATCGGCGTCGTTCCATTGAGCGGCGACGGCAGCGGCAACCCGCCACTGTTGCCGACGACTCCGGTTTGGAGCAGTAGTGCGTTTATCGGCTTTGATTTTGACTTCTAGGGGGAGGGGCGAACTCATGGGAACGCTAAAAAATTCCTCATTGTTGCTATTCAGCGCAGTTGCCTTCGCTGTCTTTGCTGCCGGCGGATCGCCTTGCTTCGCTCAGATCGATATCAACATCCACACCGCTACCACAAAAATGGATAGCCACGTTTACGGATTCACAGGTCACGCCTTCGACGACGGGCAAGGCCGCCCGGATGCAGGTGCGCAGCTCTATCGCCGGTACTGCATCGGTTGCCATGGGCCCGGCGGCGACGGCACGGGTGAAAATGCGATGTGGTTTGACCCCACCATGGGATATGAGAAGCCTCGGGACTTTACGGAGGCTGTATTCAAATGCCGCTCCACTCCCACGGGTACACTTCCGACCGACGACGACATCTTTGACGCGATCACAAGAGGCTTTGTCACGACGAACATGCCCTCGTGGAGACCGCTTACGGAACAGGAACGCGCCAATCTTGTCGCCATGGTGAAATCGTTCTCGCCGCGATGGGAAAAGGAAAAGGCAGGCACTCCGATCACAATTCCAGCGGAGACTCCTGCCACGATCGAAAGCATTCTTCATGGCCGCGAGCTTTTCCAGAACATTCAATGCTGGAAATGCCATGGGTCGGCTGGCAAAGGCGATGGCCCTTCCGCTGCAACCCTGACCGACACGAAGGGCGAGCCGATCCGGCCCTTCGATTTTGCGGACAGCGACCGGTTTAAGTGCGGAGAAACGAACCGGGACATGTACCGGGACTTCATGACGGGACTCGATGGTACGCCGATGCCCTCTTTTTCAGACAACATCAAGCCCGAGGAGGGCTGGGACCTGGTGCATTTCCTGAGGACGTTGATGACCACGATCAAGACGCCCGAGCGAGCTACGTTCGATTCGTGGGTCAAGTCACATCCAGGCCAACTGAAGCCCCTCGGCGAACAAGCGCCGCCAGGAACGGCTGATTGAATTTATTTTTCGACTCATAGTTTGAGGAGGTTGTCATGCGTTTTAGATATTTGCTTATTCCGGCGGCACTGGTTTTGGCAGTCGTAGTCGGGACCGCCGGGTCTCCGCCGGCTGGGGGAAGCATCGAAGGCAAAGTAAATTATACGGGCACGCCTCCGAAGATGAAGCCGATTGACATGTCCAAAGAGCCGACCTGCCAGAAGGAACACAATCCGCCGGAGCTTACTCAAAATGTAACCACCGGCCCCAGCGACGCTTTGCAATATGTGGTTGTGTATATCTCCGCTGGTGAGAAGGCTTCTCAAGCGCCGAGCGAACAAGTCCGATACGACCAGAAGGGTTGTATGTACATCCCGCATATACTCCCAATGCATGCCGACCAGGAACTCGGTATCTATACCAATGATCCCTTTGCGCACAACATTCATCCGATGCCGAAGCACAACCCGGAGTGGAACAAATCGCAACCGCCCGGCGCACCTCCGATCATCACCAAGTGGGCAACACCTGAATTCATCGAAGTGAAGTGCAATATTCACCCATGGATGCACGGCTATTTCGCAGTGCTCAACACGAATCACTACGCCGTGACAGACAACGCTGGCGCATTTGACATAAAAGACGTTCCGCCTGGCAAGTACACGGTGACCGCGTGGCAGGAACAGTACGGCGTACAGAGCCAGGACGTCACCGTCGGAGAAACGCCGGCGAAAGCCAATTTCACATTCAAGGTGACACCGTATTTGTACTAGAGGGGTCGCCGAAATTTGACCAAATTCGCCGGCTTGCGCCACGAGAAGTTGTGGCCTTCGACAAACCAAGCTGGCGCGGACCCGAGGCCAAAATTCTCCAGTACAGGTGCGAATCGCGATGGGAAAACTATTTGCAATCGTCGTCGTCATCATTGCCTTGGTTTCTGCTGGCTTCATTGTTGCGCACGTATGGTGGTTACCAACGCCCATCTCCACCATTGCACCCGGGATCGACGGTCAGTTCAACGAGACCATGTGGTTCACTGGAGCCCTCTTTCTATCCTCCCAATTCGTCCTTGCTTTTTTTGTCTGGACGTCCCGCGAAGGAAAGGACCGCAAGTCCAAGTACTGGCCCGGCGGTCCCTGGCCGCTTGTCGGGTTTGCAATCGTCGTGGTCGGAATGGAAATTCTCACCTTGACGTTCGTCGGTTCGAAGGTGTGGGCCGCCGTCTACATGACGCCGCCAGATCCGGACTCAATGCAAGTGGATGTGGCTGCGGAGCAGTTTGCATTTAACTTCCGCTACCCCGGACCCGACGGGAAATTTGGCACGATTCACCCGGAGAAGATCCGGGACGGAAATGGAAACTTCTTCGGGCTCGATCCCGAAAACGACGTTGCCGCGAGAGACGACGTGATTGTCGGCACTCTCACCGTGCCCGTTAACAAGCCGGTGTCGCTCACGCTACACAGCAAGGACATGATTCATTCCTTCTATGTCCCTGAGTTGCGAATTCAGCAGGATATCGTTCCCGGCTTAAACGTGCCACTGCACTTCACGGCGACGAAGGTGGGCTCATACGAAATTGTCTGCACACAGCTATGCGGCCTGGGGCACTACAGCATGCGTTCATTTTTGCAGGTTCTTCCGCAAGATCAGTTCGATCAATGGCTGAAAACGCAGTAAGGTGACTTAAATCGACCTGGTTTCACCGCCTTCAGTGGTGAACCGGAGCTTCTATTGCGAGGGAATTCATGAGCACGCCAGATCCGACAATTCACCAGCATGCGGCGCCGACAGGATTTATTCGCAAACATGTCTTCAGCCTCGATCACAAAGTGATCGGCAGGCAATACTACGACCTCGCGCTCGTGGCTGTTTTTCTTGGACTCCTTCTCTCCTGGCTGATGCGCATTCACTTGGGGTGGATGAACGCCCCGATCCCACTTTTAGGCAAGCTGTTTCCATCCGGCGCGCCTGGCAACGTGATGACTCCAGACCTTTACCTCTCGCTGATGACCATGCATGCCACGATCATGGTCTTTTTTGTTTTGACCACGGCTCCCTTCGCAGCATTTGGAAATTATGTCCTGCCAATCCAGGTGGGCGCCGAGGACATGGCGTTTCCGCACTTCAACATGATGTCATTCTGGGTAACTTTTCTTGCGTTCCTTGTTTTGATTTCGTCGTTCTTTGTCGGTGACGGCCCTCCACTCGCCGGCTGGACGTCTTACGCGCCGCTGAGTTCTGTGGGAGCTGTCGCCGGACCAGGCCAGGGAACGGGCCAGACGTTATGGGCTGTGTCTATCGCCATTTTCTGTATCGGTCAATTACTGGGATCGCTGAACTTCATCACCACGACGTTGGATCTTCGGACGAAGGGAATGTCGCTTGCGCGCCTGCCATTATCCACTTGGGCTTGGTTTGTTACTTCCGTAATCGGCCTCCTTGCCTTTGCTGTGTTACTGCCCGCTTGTGTGCTCCTAATTCTCGACCGGACAGCAGGAACCAGCTTCTTCGGCCCCACAGGTCTGGTAGTCAATGACACCGTGTTGCCCTATTCCGGGGGATCCCCGTTGCTTTGGCAACATCTGTTCTGGTTCTTCGGCCACCCGGAAGTCTACATTGCGATTCTTCCGGGGTTTGGGATCATCTCCACGGTCCTGCCGGCATTTGCCCGCAAACGCCTTCTTGGCCATCAAGTCATGATCGGGTGCATGGTTTCGATCGGATTTTTGAGTTACATGGTCTGGGGCCATCACATGTTCGTAAGTGGGATGAACCCCTTCTCAGCGCTTATGTTTTCCGTGCCGACCTTGATCATTACGATTCCCGCGACAATCGCTGTGCTGATGTGGCTCGGAACAGTGTACGGCGCCCGAATGCGCTACACGACTGCCTCTCTGTTCTGTTTGGGATTCATCTCCGTTTTTATCACTGGTGGATTGAGTGGATTTTTCCTCGCGCAGCCTTCGCTCGATACCTACCTGCACGCCACGTATTTTGTGGTTGCCCACTTCCATTTCGTGATGGCGATCGCTGCCATGTTTGGAATTTTTGCCGGAACGCATTTTTGGTTCCCGAAAATGTATGGGCGAATGATGAATGAAACGCTCGGAAAGTGGCATTTCTGGCTGACGTTCCTTGGCGTGTATTGCGTCTTCATGCCCATGCACTACCTCGGTCTCGCCGGCAATGTTCGCCGGTACGCTGCATTCACCGACAACTACTTAGTGCCGCTGATCCCGCTGCACAAGTTCATCACGATGGCCGCTCTTTTTGTCGGCGCCACCCAATTCATTTTCTTCTTCAACTTCTTTTGGAGCCGATTCCGTGGGCCGAAGGCGCCAGACAATCCGTGGGACGCGACGACGCTCGAATGGTCAACCACCTCGCCCCCGCCGTTCGACAATTTCGGAGGAAGGCATCTGGTCGTGCATCACGGACCCGAATTATATGGTGTCGAAGGCGCCGCTAACGATTACGTGATGCAGGTCTCGCCAGAACAGGTCGACGCCCGCTAAGAATTAAGGAGGGGTGAAACAACATTGTCAACCACGAGCACGCCTCAAGTTCGAGTTCCCAACGAAATAAAACCAGCGGGTCTTCACGCAGGAACGACCAATCTGCGCGAGGAAATCCGGATCAGCGCTTTCCCACGAACTGAGACTACTCTGCCTGCGGAGACCGGAGTGTGGGTTGCGGTCGCGGCTATATCGATGTGCTTCGCCGCGCTGATCAGCGCATTGATCGTGCGAGAGGGCATCGCCGCGGACTGGGTCCATTTTGGTGTGCCGCGCATCATGTACGTAAACACGTTTATTTTGCTGGTGAGCAGCATCAGCCTAGAAGCTGCGCGTAACTCATTCTCCAAGGCGCAGGAGTTTGAGCGACAAAACCCGGCGGCGGGCGAGAAAGCCCTAGATCGAGCGCGGCTCTGGTTGCTGTCGACTGTCGCGCTCGGAGCCCTTTTCGTTGTCGGACAGGTTATGGCTTGGCGCGATCTGGTGGCGAAAGGACTCTTCCTGGCGTCCAGTCCCAGCAGTTCGTTTTTTTATCTGCTAACTGCCGCGCACGGGTTGCATTTATTGGGTGGGATAGCCGGCTTGGGGTATGCGTTCTGGCGAATTCGGCGCGATCCAGGCTCACAAGAAACTGGCGTGCTCTCTGTTGCGGGCGTGTATTGGCACTTCATGGATGGTTTGTGGGCCTTTTTATTCATTATTCTCGTCGCGCGAATGTAAGTAGGCGAAGGGAGGAATCGTGGACGATTCCGGAATGACATTTCACATGGAAACAGGATCTGCAATGGAGGAGTCGCCATATCGCATTCCCTCTTTAAAGTTGGGCGTGTGGCTTTTCATCCTTTCGGATGCGGTGACGTTTGGAGCGGTTCTCTATGCGTACGCCTACCTGCGAGTTGGCACGGCGGACTGGACCAGACCATTCGCCACATCAAGCATCATAAACGCAATAATTATGACCGTTATACTTTTGGTTAGCAGCGTGGCTGTTCTCGCAGCGCTCGAAGCCGCGAGGGAACAGCATCGGTCCAAATGTACCCTGTGGCTGGGCATCACTGTCCTCCTAGGTACCATCTTCGCTGTTCTGCACCTCAGCGAATGGATCAGAATGATTCACGAGGGATGGCGTCTGTTTCAAAATCCCACCGGCGGTCCGGTCACTGTGGGCATGACGTTTTTCTGCGTCACTGGATTACACCTGATTCATATCGTAGGCGGATTAATCGCTTTACTCGTGGTGGCACTGCGGTACCAACGAGGAAGGCTGCAGGTGAATCACGTAGAGACCGTCGGGCTGTACTGGCATTTCGTAGATATCGTCTGGATGTTTATTTTTCCCATGATTTATCTCATGAACGCGAAGTGAGGGCGATCACCGTATGGATACGAAAAGTGTGAATCATACTCCAGGCATGAAGTCGTATGGGTTATTGCTGCTAGGCTTGTTTGCCATCGTCGCGATTGAAGTAGCGCTCACGTACCAGCACTTCGCGCCAGACGTTCTCCTCCCGTGGCTCTTAATCCTTGCGGTGCTCGAGGCGTCGATTGCCATTACTTATTATATGCACCTGAGGTATGAGCAGCCGAAGCTGGTCTGGAGTTTATTTGTGTCGTTTGTTTTTGTGATGATTATGATGGGCCACATGTTTCCGGATGCAATGAGGCTCCTCCACTTGAGGGTGATTCACTGGTGAACGGCGCGATCGGATGAAGTCAAGAGGAGCGTTTGGGTGCAGCGAAATTGAAATGAACGGGGGCGTGAAGATGACCATTCGCGTGGTGAGATCGAGATTCAAAACGGCGGCTGCCGGATGCGCAGCGCTGCTGGCGCTTGCCATGCCGGGAGGTGTCTACGCCCAGAGTTGTGCGTTGTGTTACCAGGCGGCAGCAAACTCCGGCGCGAATTTTATCGTGGCCTTGAAACGCGGGATCCTGGTTATGATTTTTCCTCCTCTGTTGATTGGCGGAGCGATCGCCATCGCGGCCTATCGCAAGCGTTTCCAGTACGCGGACGAGTGAAACAACTTCACTTGTACCCGGGAGCTGGATGTGAAAATTTGGGAGACACGGGAGAGATGGTATGTCACTGACCCAATGGCTCCTGCTCTTGTTGATTTCAGTCGCAGCAGTCACAGTGGTGAGCAGGTTGGCGCGGCGTTGTAGCCTGTTTACCCAATTCCTCATTCTACTTTCCATCGGTATTTGCATTTCGTTTCTTCTGCTGGCGATCGTCCAGTTGCCGGAAGACCGGCCATGGCTGTCCACCTTGCTTGTCGTATTCGTGTTCGTAGCTTCGCCGGTTGCCGTTCGCCTTTTTCTGCGTGGTTTACGTGAAGAAAACGCAAACCCAGACGAACGCGATCACACTGGACTAGGGTCGGGCATGCGCTGAACGCCTAGCCGACGTTCTAGTAATGAACTCAACAATTTCCGTTACTCGACTGCAACGCTGACTTGGCGTTCGTATAACGGTTTCGCTCATGAACACGTTCGCAAACGCCCGCAACTTTGCGGCGCTCATTGACGTGGGATCGCGGGCTGGAGATGGCCAGCATAAAAGTTTCACGGTGGACACGGAAGTGAAAGTCTACTTCTGCGATCCGCAGAGCCCGTGGCAGCTTGGCCCGAACGAAAATACAAACCGCCTTTTACGTCAGTACTTCCCTAGACGAACCGACGTGTCAGTCTATTCTCAAGAAGACCTCGATGAGGTGGCACTCAAATTAAATCAGCGTCCAAGAAAGACTTTGGGATTTCAAACTACGGCAGATAGTCTGCAAGCAAGTGTTGCACTGACCTGTTGAGACCGCCCTTCTTATCGGTAACTGGCCTGACTCGGCGCTAGCAGTTGCCATCCTGCATCTAACCTATAATCGGTTTGAATCACCAATTTCTAGCAGCGCACACTGTGCAAATCAAACTATCCATTCGGTTAAACTCTTCTCCACACACTGACCGTGCCCTGGCGAACTCTCAAGTTCGTCAGGACGATTTCTAGGGTCGTTTCTAGCGCGAATCTTTATCCCTTGGCAGCGCTCCGGCCTAAACGAACCCAGCCTCTAGAAATTCCTAGAGGAATAGCGCCTTCAAACTGCGCACTAAACATTTTCGATTCTGCCTATTAGCCAGAAATTACTCTAGGGGCCAGAAAAAGCACAAAGTGTACTGTGCAGCATTATAGCGCCTCGTGTATTACCAGGGAGCGCAGCGAACCAATCAAGATACAGCGGAGCCAACTACGGAGAGATCGGCATGACAAAGCGACTGAAGTATGAATTGGATCACAATGTCCGACCACAATAGCCATTTCTTTCTTACTATGCTCGCGGTGCGTAAGAACGAATATGAAGAACGCGTGTCACTTCTTCTAGATGAGAAATGTACCCACCTTTTCGTCAATTGCCCAGCCGCGACCGAGTCTGGATGCCGCGCTCTTTAAGCGAACCGACGCACCGCGAACCCCGCTATGTTTGCCGTCCCTGGAGAGTGTGCGACTTGCTGCTCAGGTCCAGCATCATGTTGTAAAGCCATCCGAACAGGCAGCCGGCAACAACGCCGTCAATCGCTCCATCGATCGCGCCGATCACTACGCTTGTAACGGTATGGGATGAATGGAACCACGGATACACCGACGTCATCATCGTTAGAAACGTCATCCCGTAGGTTGGCTTTGCCAGATTGATGAGTCCGACGAAAAGAATAGCGCTGCCCCACAAAAGCCCTGAGGCAATTGCAATGCCCTTAATTGAGAGTCGCATTCTTGTTTCCCCTTTCGTTTGAAACTTTGCGGGGGCGTTTATCAATTTAATAACAAGTGCTACGCCCCCTACCGCGTGCATCGAGCGATAGACTTGGCTGACGGGCTCAGTTGCCCGCCCGAGCCTGCTCGTTGCTTTGAGCGGATATCTTTGACGCAGACTCGACCGATTTTATGTTTGGCACGGGCCGCTCCCAGAGAATACGGGCTTCTGGCGCATCGTTTGGGTATGCTTCCGTCGATTCCTGCCCTTTTGGTTCAAGAACGATGTCGACTCGGCGGTTATAAGCAAGCCAGGTTGCCTTTTCCCGTTCCGTCATCCATTTTTGCGGTGGATGTGTGTCTTGCGATTGCAGCTTTTCCACCTGTTTCTGATCGAGTTGCTTGTCATTGCCTTCCGCCTGGGTCTCGATCTTGTCGGCCGCGATACCCTGCGAGACCAGATAATCTTTAACTGCCTCCGCTCGCCTTTCGCTCAGTGCCAGGTTGTACTTCTTGGGGCCGCGCACGTCGGCATGACCTACGATCATCAGCTTGTTCGACTCACTATCATATTGCTCGTTTTTCTTGAAGGTGGCTGCTGCCTCCTCGAGAGTTTGCTTCTCGCTGGAAACCAATCCCACTTTCGGATGGCGCCGTTCGGGATAAGCCGTGGGATAGAAAACACTCGCCAGCGTTACCAGCGGGGCTGGATCGATGGAGCCGACAACATGCAGAGTTGCGGTTCGTGTAGTTGTTCCACCACAGGCATTGAGTGCGGTAAGAGTGTAGGTCACGTCTCGATCAATCGGGCCCGTGCCCGATCCGTCAGGCATCGCCTCAACCTTCTGACTGCCATTGGTCTCTACGCTGCCCAGTGGCTGCACGGTGACCTTGTTCGCATTGGAAGCAGACCAATTCAAAGTCGCCGAATCTTGTTCCACGACTTTGTCGCCGATCTTATGATAGCGCACTTCCGGTTGGCTCAATGCGAGCGTCGCCGTGGGTTGCCCATTTACGTTTACGGTGACTGTTTGTTCTACAGTGCCGCCTGGCCCCTTGGCGACAAGCTGGTACGTTGTCGGGCGCATCGGGTTTACGGCCCGCTCACCACTTGGCGAAACGTTTCCGATATTCGTAATCGAAGTGTCCGTGGCGTCGGTAGACTTCCAATGCAAATCGGTGGATTGCCCGCAAGTCAACTGATTGGCTTGAGCGGAGAGCTGTGCCGTTACTGGCGCAATGGGGACCATCGCGCTGGCAACGCCCGCGTCGAATCGCGGCTGCGGCCCGAGATTGAGTCCTTGCTTGAAGTCCCTGGTTTTGATCGCGCCGTCGTGATTGAGATCCACGATCACTCGCTCACCGGCTTTCACCGTCACCGGTCCTGACCAAATCGTTTGTCCTTTTTGCGTAGCCGTTAGCTGATAGGTGCCAGGCTTCACGAGCAGCCACTGGTGCCAAAGCCAATTGTTATCGAACTCATCGACGTGCCCCACGAAATAATTTGGTGTGTTGCCATTCAGAAGAACTGCTGCCCGTGGGTGACCTTTTAGTTCGATATCACCGAAGGGTCCGCTTACCTTTTCCCCGGACTTCTGAAGATCAACATTTAGGCTAATTCTTTCTCCGACAATAATGTCAACCATTTGCGTTTCTGGGGTGTATCCATAGTTGTAAACTCCCACATTGTGCTTGCCCGCACTCAACTGGATCGTCTCACTACCGTCACGAATCGCGTTCCCATCGACAAACACGTAATCTTGTTTTGGGTTTACATGAATCTTAAGACCTCCAGTGTTGGTGTGGCTCTGCGCTTTGGCGGGTGCGACGCCCATCAGCAGAGCCAGAATCATAAAACCAACCCCCCGGGTCAGGAACCTCGTCCAAGTCATTTAAATGCTCCTTTCAATTAATCAACGTTTCTATCTTCTCTACAAAGATCGTGAGGGATACACGCATTACCCGCTAAGGACGCGTATCTACGCGCCCGTCTTCACTCAATGTGGCCGCAATAAATAATCCATACGAGTGAAATCCCACGGAAACAATATTTGTATTTTATTTCTTCGTGTGCAATTGACTTGTGGAGCTAACAGAATCTATATCTTTGGATATATCCTGGTCAGAAGAATGGGGGCCGATGACTATTCAACAGCAGAGGGTTACATAAGGCATCGCCAATCTGGCATTGGATATGGTTTCGCTGACGACCAAGGTCGGCGACTTCTTTGACCTCTGATGATGTCAACACTGCTTGATCACACACGCCGCCCCCCTGTTTCGCAGGCGAGCAGATTCCGCTGATGCTCAATCTTCTTGACTTGCTCCCGCCGTGACCGGGGACAACAAAAAATGATCGCAGGTCCCTTCGTCAAGCAGGTTCGGTTGCCGGTTTACATCAGTAGCTTTTTTTGTCTCTGATGAATCCAGAATTGCAGAATGCAGACCCATTCAGGCAATCCAAAAGGTTATGTTAGTGCTTGAGTATGGCAATCTGCGCTTTTTGCGAGTTTGTGAACAACGATGAATTGCACGTTCCGAGTCCTGAAGCACATTTCGAGGGGGTCGCGTGATCATTTATCGTCTGGGCAAATTCAGGGTAAGCGAAAATCGCTGACAGTCGAAATGAAAGACCTCATGATTTTTCCTCCCGACGGTCTCGTATTTCAGGAACTCACATCCACGCTTTCCCGTCTCGCATCAAGAAAGGCCAGTACCTTCAGGGCTCCCAAAACTGACTGAATTCGCCCTCCAATGGGAGCGGCCGACCTTCAAGGACGGAAATTGAAGTCTGCGATCACAGCCCGCTGACGGGTAGTGTCTCTAAGGAAGCCACAAAATTCATGCCACGCCCTCGTAACTCGGAGTCTCGGGACGAGGCCCAGCACCTTTAAGGTATGCGGCCCACAAAGCGCGCCTCGCGGCTTCGGAAACGTTTGGTAGTTCATGCAATGCGTCCAAGACATCAAACGCCCCATCTTCAAGGGCCTGGCCCCATTCGTTGAGGTCGAAGGCAGTTGCTATAAGAATGATCACAAAACCTGGCCGGTAGTGACTATCAACGTCTGCTAACCGCTTCCATGACCCATCACTTAGAGCTGGAGTCGATACGATCACCTGGAAACGGCCCGATCTCGCGTATTCACAGGCCGCCTTCATGCTCTTTACTCGTTCCGACGCAAGACCTGCATGTAGCAGGATAATTTCCAATTGCTCGGCGATAGTGTCATCGTCATGGGCGATTAGAATGCGGGGTTTTACTGAATTCACAGACTTCTGCCACCTGGGGGGACTAACCTTATCTGTGGGCCCTTGTGCCTGGGGCTCAGGACTTGCTGCATATCTACTCATCTCATGAGTTTCGCGCGCCTCGAATCTATCCGCGCTTATGTGGTTCGATTTCTTTGTAATCATTACGGATGGCCTCATTTCTAGCAGCTCAAGCGCCGCTTCTTGTTTTCGTTCGCAACGCAACGCGCTGCGCGACACGTTCGGACCGGGAAGTTTAGAAACTAACTTGCCTTTCTCATCTCAAATTGAGTTGCCGTGCTCGGTTGTGATGTCGCCGCATCTTGTCGCGGGGCCGTTGCAACAGTCCTGGCCAGTGCTCGAAGCGCTGCGGTCGCCAGGAAAGGAGCAGTGAAAGCGCCCAACACAGCCGGAATTATGTAAATATTTTCCATGTGGATGCCCCAATAGCCATATACGGTGGAACCCAACCAAGCTCCGATCCAACCTACGATCCACTTGCACACAAAATCGTCCAACCCAGCCAGCACGCGATACCGAACAAGCGTATGCAACACAATGGAGCTTAAAAGCCCGAGAACCAACAGGGTTAGGAACGCTGAAAAACTCATCCCAATCATTCGTACCTCCTTTACTTCTGTCCGAGCATTTCCGGTCCGGACGAGCATTCGCCTTCCATGCTTATGAGATGCGCGCTCGGCCGGAAGAGAGGCTTAAAAAATGGCTTGACGGTTAGATATATCGTAATACGATATAATATGTCGCGCATAAAACCCCGGCGTGACCTTGATTCTTGGTTGCGCATAGGGAAACACTTCGTGCGCCGGAGGAAATCATGATCAAAAACCCGTCTCTAGTATTTACTCTGGCGGCGCTTACAGCGCTGCTTGGAGCATCGGTTACTTTCGCACAAAGCGAAACAAAATCAACCAACACACAAACTGCAACGAGAAAAAACACGTCAACCACTCGAATGATTTCGGATACTGAATTCGCTAAGATGGCCGCTCGGGGAGGTCTCGCCGAGGTTAAGTTCGGCCAGCTCGCTGAAGAAAAGGGTTCCACCCAGACCGTTAAAGAATTTGGTAAGCGTATGGTCACTGACCACAGCAAGGCAGATGATGACCTCAAAACTATTGGAACAGAGGATAAAATCTCTCTTCCAACAGAATTAAGCGCTAAGGACCAGACGGCCTACGACCGGCTCTCGAAATTGTCCGGTGAAGCGTTTGATCGGGCATATGCACAAGATATGGTGCGGGATCACTCTGCGGATGTGGCCGAATTTCGAATGGAAAGCAAGGACGGCAAAGACACCTCTATCAAGAACTTCGCCGCCCAAAAGCTGCCAACGCTCGAGGATCATCTCAAGCAAGCACGCGAGATGTTGCGCAGCACATCAGCGACAAACGGCAACCTAACAAAGAAAACCAGTCATAGCAGTTGAGCCGCACGAGCGTCTGTGATCCCGTGTGCGGGCGGCTCGCAGGTCAAGACAGTGCCGGTCATCTGAAAATGGGAGGTCGGCACTGCCACAAACATAGAATGTCAAGTATCTGTGTCGGCTACACACGCCTGACAGAGCCATTCGTCTTTTATCTTTCCCGTCTAGTCAGAGTTGATTACTATGGGGAAATTTAGTTCAGGTTGAATCCACCACAAAAGACTATGTCCATCACATACAGATTTTTCATGGTGCCTCCTGGTACCGGAGGCCATTTTGGTAAAAGAGGGTGAGCCGCGGCTTCTCGCCGAAGCGGCTCTGTTAGGGGTCGTCGGGGCCCTCGCCGCACAGGCCTTCACGTGGGCATTGCGGATCTGCGAACACTTGTTCCTCAACTGGCTCGCCGGTTATCACTGGCCTGGATTACCAGAAGAGGGTGGCGTGCTTCAACAGAACATCGGCCCGCATGGCCTCTGGCTGATCCCAGTGGCGACGACCGTGGGAGGACTAATCTCGGGGTTGTTGGTCTATAACATTGCGCCCGAAGCGGAAGGCCACGGAACGGACACGGTTGTTAAAGCCTTCCATCGCACCGGCGGATTTATCCGGGCGCGGGTAGCGCCACTAAAGCTGGTAGCCTCGGCGATCACTATAGGTTCGGGCGGCGCAGCGGGACGGGAAGGGCCTACGGCGTTGATCGGTGCCGGCGTCGGGTCGATCTATGCGACCGTTCTGGGGCATCGCCGAGATGAAGAGCGCAGCCTTCTGGTTCTGATGGGAATGGCAGCAGGCCTCTCGGCGATATTTCGTTCTCCGATTGGTGCCGCATTCTTCGCCGTCGAGGTCTTGTACGGGAGCATGGAGTTCGAATCCGGAGCCCTGCTCTACACGATGCTGGCTTCCATTGTCGCCTATGGCATCAACGGGTTTTTCGTAGGCTGGCACTCCTTATTCGATTTCCCTGCTGGCCAGACCGCTCTTCATCACCTAAATTATGTTGCGTGGTTCGGGGTTCTTGGGGGCACTAGCGGCCTTGTAGCCACTTTCCTACCTGTTGTGTTCTACCGACTGCGCGACGCATTTCGGGCGCTTCCGTTCCCTCCCTCGCTGAATCCTGCGATCGGGGGGCTCGGAGTTGGCCTTATCGCGCTGAAATTTCCACAGATCTTGGGAGGAGGTTATGGATGGATTCAAGAAGCAATTGATGGCCGGCTCGCCCTTCAGTTATTGGGAATCCTACTTTTCTTGAAGATCCTCGCGTTCGCCCTGACGGTATCATCTGGCGGTTCGGGCGGGGTCTTCGCGCCGACACTTTTTGTTGGAGCCATGCTGGGTGGATTCCTCTCCTCCTTAGTTCATCTTCCACCGGCGATTTTCGTCGTGGTGGGAATGGTGGCAGTATTCGGCGCAGCGGCCCGCGTCCCTATTGCTTCCTTAGTAATGGTGACGGAGATGACGGGCGGCTACCAATTACTGCCCGCCGCAGGATTTGCGGTTTTGCTCAGCTACCTGGTTCAAACTCAGTTGTCCTCGCATCTAAAATATAACAGTTTGTACGAAGCCCAAGTAATTGGACGCACGCAATCCCCGGCTCGCTACGAGGAAAACATCCAGTTAGCACTCAGCGTTCTTGGCAGCGGCCAAATCCCAAAAGCCGCAAAGGTCGGTCATCTCGATCTAGTCACACTCCTCGACTCCGGCGTGACGGTGAACCTACCCGGTCGAAGAAAGCTAAACGTGGGGGTTCTGCACCCTCAGAGCGCTTTAATAGGAAAAACGATTCAGGCCTGCTATGAAATGGCGGAAGACGCGGCCCTGGAAATTATTGCTATCTTGCGTGCAGGGAACGTTGTTCTACCCAGCCGCGAAACAGTGCTGCAAGAAAATGATCGCTTGCTCATAATTGGATCGACCGAGGCAGGGACTCGCCTTACGGAGAATTTAGCTCCTGTGGTGCCCGCGAAAACTCGAGCGGAAGCGAGCACCAATGCTACAGGGAGAGCTTGAACGAACTTAATTCCTCGAAGTCCAATACGGAGGAGAGCCGTAATACTTGTGGAGGCGAAGCTCGTACTTTCGGCTGACCGCTCTATTCGGATCCCACTGAGGGCTCTTCTTTATTATTTCCCGAGATATATTCACGTAAATTTTTCTATTCCGCCAGCTCACGCGCTTGATCCACTGAGGTCTGATCAGGACTCTCTTGCCTGGCCACCAATTCCGCGTATCAACAATTGCATAACGAATCTGCCAGCTTTCATCATCAAAGAGGAAGTCCTCGACGTGGCCGATTTCACCGTTTAGCGCCATTACATGGTAGCCGTCTACTTCTCGACTACTCCGGAGGTGTGCATCAGTAGAGTTTTTCTTCTTGCGTATAAAGGGTTTGGTAAGCATTGTTCGTGCCCTCCCCGGCGGGTGAGACGAACCCCAAACGCTCGTACCTTCCCAGTAATAAGGCCATCCGTAATGGTCGTGATAATTAATTTCGTGGTGCCGCGAAATTGGTCTGTGCAAATCGAAGTTGGGGCTGCTATCGACTTGCTTCCATGTCAAATTCACCCAAATGTGAAGCGACCGCAATGCAGGTTGACGCAAAGCTAACGGCGAAATAAGGACTTTATGACCTGGTAGGATGGTGCCCGTTTCAACGACGATATACCGAATCGTCCACGTTTCGTCATCAAAATACAAATCGTAGACGGATCCGATGTCGGCATCGATTGCTGCGATGGTAAAGTCCTTTAGATCTTTGGTTCTTCGCAAGCTCATCGTGTCGCCGTCCCCTTCCGCGAGGCGCATATGTTGAGATGCGGTCAACTGCCTGCGGCGGTAACTTTGAATGTAAGTGTGACGTTTTTCGATTCCTTTGGCCCGATGGTCACGCTCTGCTCGCTGGTGCCGTAATGCTCGTGCCATGCTGTAACTGTATAGGTCCCGGGCGGAATGTTCTTGATGTCAAATGAACCATCCTTGCCTGTCACTTCGAAATAAGGGTTGGCAAATACGGCGATATAAGCTTTCATCCAAGGGTGGATGTTGCATTTAACTGGAATCGCGATTTCCGGTCGCGCGAAGGTCTGATCGATAGGCGCGCTGCCTGGTGGCTGCGACTGGTTCCACTCTCGATTATCCTTGGGAACGGGGTGGATATTGTGCGTGACTGGATCTGAGTTTATAACCTGAAGGGGCTGATTCACTGTCAACGCCAAGACGTGCGGATGATACTGGCAGCCCTTCTGGTCAATCGTGGCGGGCGACGTGGGCGTCGTAAATATGTACTGTCCGAAATCACCCTGCAGGTAGACGATAACGTTCTGCAGAGTCCCATTCTCTCCGGGAACAATATCCTCAGTCATCGCCGGCTGGTTCGCATGGTCTTTCGCGCAACCCGGTTCCGCAGCCATTTTGATGGCTTTCATTTTAGGTGGCGCCCCGTCGAGCTTGATCGTTCCGGTTATCGAGCCAGCCGTGGCCGCGTCTACTGTTTTTCCGGCAGTGGCCCTGGCTGCAGGCGTTTCATTTTTCGCTTGCTTGTTTCCACAGCCGATTAACGCTACAGCAAGTACTGCTGTGCTTATGACTAAAATGGTTAATCTAATTTTCATGACAAAGGCATCCTTCTAGGTCGGCATTCCAAGTTTTTAATGCTATGAACCCCTGACTTTTGCCGATCATCGATTGGAAGAGAGCGATTCTCTTCGCGAAAATGGAATTGTCGCAATCGGACCTGAAAGTCGGTCGGCAATAGCGAGCCGAGCATCGGTAGCGGTTCGCATGCTAAATCGGATTTTCTCGATCATTTCATCCAGAACAGTTATGAATTTGCCGTGACGGAGGGCCGGCGCTCCAAAGTAATTCGCACCGAGCCAGAGGGCGGGCAGCCACCAACACCCATCATTCCTTGCTTCTGAGTAGAACAGAGTGACATCGGACCCTTCCAGCCGATCGATAAGATAATCTAGGCACTCACCGTTCAATCTGATGGGACTGAGCACTAAATCAAAACTCCTGCGGTTGAGCAGACAGCAAACTTCCTGACTGGAGATCGCAAACAGGCAATTACACCCTCGCTTCCTCAATCGAAGGGATAAGGGCGAGCACCCCGTTGAACTCCATCCAATCAGCAGAACCTCGATCTTCTTGGCATCCATTGATTTCTTTCTCTGTTGGAAAGGTGGATTGGAGGCCACCACAGCCCCGAACACTGCTGTCCTCTGCCAGTTGGGAAATTGCAGAATCCTCTGACGATCCTAACTGACCCAATAGCAGCACGGTGAGAGGGTCAAAAGTGCAATTCCCCCGAGTGATGGGGGGAGGATCGGGCCGGCCCAGCCCTCAATCCCCTAAGGGATCCTCGGCGCGTCCCCCCGAGAGAAGTTTTGTACTTTATCGCTTGTTATGCAATTTGCCTGTGGAGGTACCAGACCGTATAGCTTTAGATATATCTCCACCCGATGGGCGAAGACTTGCCGGGCGGCCGTCTTGACCAGTGGGGTTGCGGGCTGGAGCCTGCACGCTGTCGACCAGATGAACAAACCCGCGTTGAATCGCCGTCATGATGGCTTCGACGCGTCCAGTTACTCCGAGTTTGGCGAGAATGTGGTTGACGTGAACTTTCACCGTGCCCTCGGTCACATCAAGAGACGATCCGATTTCCTTGTTTGACTTACCCACCGCCATTAGGCGAAGGACTTCTTTCTCGCGTGACGTCAGGTTCGACTCCGTCATGCGCTCGGCAAGTCTCGTTGCTGCATAAGGGTGTATCCACATTTCTCCGTTCGAAACAGCACGGATACATGTGAGCAAGTCCTCTCGACCGGATTCGCCTTTGAGTACGTAGCCCCGCGCTCCCTCACATAGAACTTGATACACCTCTTCATCCGTGCCGAATGCAGAAAATATGATTAGCTGTGTGGTTGGGAGCTTCTTACGAAGCGTTGCGACACCGTCAGCGGGCTCCATTCCGCGCATGTGGAGATCCAGTACAGCGATATCCGGGCGGTTTTGGAGGACTTGCTGAACTGCTTCCGGCCAATTGCTGGCCTGTGCAACAACTTTCATGTCTGGTTCGCGGTTGACGACTGCTGCTATACCTTCGCGCACGATGGAATGGTCATCGGCGATGACAATGTCGATGGAACGAGGTTTTTTCATCGCAATCCCTTCAGTTCGTTGCGGGAGGAATGGGGATCGAAGCGTGGACTTCAGTGCCGCGGCCAGGTTCACTATGGATTGTCCACACGCCTCCTAAAGACTTGGTCCTGTCTTCCATTGAGGTCAACCCGAAACTCCCCGGATTCAATTCAGGTTGGAATCCTTGGCCGTCGTCTTTTACAGTAAGGCGCGCCCGTTGGGCGTCGAGGAACAAGTCGATTCGCACTTGGCGTGCCTGGGCATGTTTCACGACATTCGATAGAGCTTCCTGACTGATTCTCAGTAAACACTTTTCTGTTTCCGCCGGGAGTCGCCGGATCATTCCATCGAGAGAAAACTGAACGGTAAGGGCATTGCCGGCAGTCAGATCTTTGACCAAAGATTCCATGGCGCTTTTGAGATCCGCTTTCTGCAACTCCTCTGGGTACAGATCCCACAACGCGCACCGCATTTCCGTCATGCTCCCACGAACCAATTGCAGCGCGCGATGCAGGTGTCCTAAAGCTGCGAGATTATCGCCCTTGGAATCAATGACGCATTCCAAATGCATGATGGCGCCTGTATGAGCCTGGCAGACGGTGTCGTGAAGTTCTAAAGCCATCCGTTTGCGTTCCATGTGTACTGCTTCTTCCCGGAGCTTGTCCGCTGATAACTCTAGTGCATCTCTTGCGAACTGACGGGCCATCCAGAAATATGCTAGCAATCCGGCCGTCGCGCCGATGATCAAATCATTCAAAACAGTAGTTGCGGGAAGGACACGCAAGCGAATGAAAGAAACATCAAGAATGTAATTGATTAGCGCAACAAATATCCCCAATAGAAAAGAGCCGATGATACGTCTTCCGAAGTTCTCGTCAGGGGACATTGCGGATTACCTTCCCTTTGGACTCGTCCAAGGTCGGGAGGAAACGCGTAAATTCTAACATAACCGTTCGCTGTGACAGGGCAATCCGATAGAAATGCATCTTCAACAAACTGGGATTGAGGCGTGAACGCGTGTATGACCAAAGTCATACAAAGCGTTATGCACTGCAGAGAATTGATCGTCACAAAGTGTCTGAACTATCCTTCGATTGGTTAAAGACATCCGCAGGCATGCTGCCTTTCAGATTCGCAGGTCATCCGGCCTGCAGAATGGATTGTTTTGTTTTAGATGCCCGCAGGATTTCAATGAACCACTCAACCAATATGGAGGGAACTTAAGATGACTGCGCAATCAGCAACCGCGATGCGACCCGCTAAGGGATCAGTACCGGTGCACCAAAACCCGGACGGTATATTTGAACAATTCGACAGGGTCTACGAGTCAATCGCTCGCAGGGCGTTCGAGCTTTTTCAGACCGATGGCCGTGTTGGGCGTGAATTAGACGACTGGCTCCGCGCCGAAGCCGAACTGCTCCACCCCACTCATCTGGTCTTGACCGAGTCGGACGGCAACTTTATTTTGAGGGCAGAGGTGCCTGGTTTCACAGCGAAGGATCTTGGTATTGAAGTGGAACCGCGGCATTTGAGAATAATGGGCAAGCGTGAAGCGAAGGAGGAGAAGAATGCCCGGAAGATTCGGTCGGAGTGGTGTGCAGACCAAATTTTACGTGCAGTCGATTTGCCAGCTGATGTGGACACTGCGAGGGTCAATGCGAGTTTAAAGGACGGCATCCTTACGATTGATCTCCCCAAAGCTGCGCACGCGAAGGCAATACACGTCGAACCAAGGCCTGCTTAGTATCCAGTGGCTCAGCGGCCTGCCGTCCTCATTTCAACCGCGTACGCGTCCCAATATTATAGCGGCGGGCTGCTGTTCCAATCAGCCGCTGACAGTCGGAAAAGTCGGTACTGGGTCAGTTTGAAATTTCAAAGTGTTGGAACCACACGCAGGCGCTAAGCTTCGGATCGACTGCGCGATCAGAATATTATACGAATATCCCGCTTTTCATAGAACCTACAACCGCCATGCCAAATAGAACGAACGACGTTAATCGAGTCGCGGGAATTTACGAATCTGCCTGCCACCCCAAAGAGCGAACAATCCTCGATGGTCAGCAATTTCCCCGCTGCGGTTCTTGCAACCGCAATACGACATGGATTCAAGTTCGGCCACTCGAAACTGAGGCTACGCTGAAGACGAAGACAGTCAAGCAGGGGCAAGGTTCAAACTGACCTTCTACCGAAATGTCAAAATGTTTTGTAGAAACTGTTCACGGCACAAGTATATCAGGAGTTATAGAGACAGCTAATTCCTAAGAACAATTTACCTCCACGAAAAAATTTGCGATTTTCACAAATGGGAAGTCTTAATAGTCGATCTCCTTTGGTCCTGTCGATTGGCTAGCGGCTTCCTGTACAGGACGCGTACGTGATCAATTTGCGGCCTATCGAAATCGCTTTCACGAAACTCCAGAACTCCCCCCTCCTGGATAAGCGAATTTGCTGGAAGGAAGGGTGAGCCATGTTGCGTCACAGAATACCCATTGGACGAATCTTTGGCATTTCCGTTGATCTCGACTATTCATGGTTTCTTGTCTTTGGCTTGCTGACATGGATTTTGGCCGTCAGCTACTATCCAGCCGAATTCAAACACTGGAGCGTCGCAGAATATTGGTTTATGGGTGCAATTACAGCGTTGATGCTTTTCCTGAGCGTGCTGCTCCATGAATTCGGGCATTCCGTTGTGGCCAAAAAATACAGGATACCTGTACCTCGAATCACTTTGTTTATATTCGGCGGAGTATCCGAGATTGCGGCTGAGCCACCCAACGCCAGCGTAGAGTTTTGGATTGCTGCGGCTGGTCCCATCGTCAGTTTTGTGCTGGCGCTCATTTTTTGGGAGTTGCAGCCGCTTCTTGTGAATGCGGGGCCTTTGCTTGCGTTGGCCAAGTACTTGGCCATCCTGAATTTCGTGCTCGGCGTGTTCAATCTTGTCCCCGGGTTCCCATTGGACGGCGGCCGTATTTTCCGGTCTGTCTTGTGGGGGATCACTGGAAATTTTCGACGCTCCAGCGCGATCGCTACTGCTACGGGGCGTTTCTTCGGTTTTTTCTTCATTTTTTTTGGCGTGTGGCAGGCCCTATCCCGAAATATATTCAACGGCCTATGGATTGCGTTCATCGGCTGGTTCTTGGAAAGCGCTGCAGGATCCCAGGATCAGCTTCAAGTTGTTAAGGACTTGCTGGGAGGTCACAAGGTGTCCGAGCTTATGCACCGCGATTTTGCGCAGGTTCCGGGAAACATCACACTGCAGGAATTGGTGGACAAAGATGTCTTGGCAAAAGGCCAGCGCTGTTTCGTGGTGAGCAACGGTGAGGGAGAATCCGGACTGGTTACGCTCTCTACGATCAAGGAGGTGCCTCGTTCTGCGTGGCCCGGAATTACTGCCTCTCAGGTAATGATTCCGCTAAGAAAGGCCATTTCGATTAATCCTGCCGCCGAGTTGTGGACAGCTCTCGAAAAGATGGGCCGCGACGGTGTCAATCAACTTCCGGTTCTGGGTGGGAACGGCACCAACGCAATAGTGGGGATGCTCTCGCGCGACGATCTCGTCCACTATTTGCGTGTCTTACAGGCTCTGGCGAAATGAGACATCTGCAAGAAGGCCTACAGAAAACTAGGCATTCTGCGCTGCCTCATTGGGAGCGTATTCATGGCGCATCAACTTTTAGAGACATCTGCTAGCAAGGGTGGGGCAAAAACTCCTCCACGCGTCACAACTCAGACATCGGAGAAGAAAGCAGTCCTTACACTGTTCGAGAAAGAGCGGCGGCGCGTTATCTGGGCGCTAATTTATGGGTATCTGGGAATTAATTTTCTGATGTTCTTGCGATTCTTCTTTCCCCGGGTTCTTTATGAGCCCAACACTAATGTAAACATCGGGTACCCTTATGACTTCCTTGCCGGAGTTAATCAGCAATTTTTGCAATCTAACCGAATCTGGGTTGTGAGGGAACCAGGCAGACTGTTTGTTATTTTTGCGAGATGCACGCACTTAGGTTGCACGCCAGACTGGCTCCCACAGCAAGATATGTTTCACTGTCCCTGTCACGGCAGCGAATACGATTCGGAAGGCGTTAATTTCGCTGGCCCGGCACCGCGTCCAATGGATCGCTGTTACGTTCACCTTCTGGCGAACGGTTCCATTCAGGTGGACACCAGTCGGCTATTTATGCAGGACCCGCGGGCAGGAATAAATCATTTCGACGATCCAGATGCCTACGTGGAGGTCTAGGAAGCGAGTCACTCGTAATAAACCCTCGAGAATCGGTTTCGGGGGTTTTTCCTAGCGGGTTTGGGAACTGCGCAAGGAGATAGTCAGCTTCGGTAGCTGAAGTCGGGCTAGATACGAGCGGCCACTTCCTTTGAGAATCCCTAAGGAGAGAATCCATGATTACAGACACACTTCGTTTACGTTGTTTGCTGGCAGCCTTGGCTTTGGCCATCGGATGCTCGTTGGCTCGGTGGTAATTAGTTTTCCTGGCCGCCAGGTCCATGGTGTTCCCGGCCCGCGAAAAACGTTAACTGGAACGATTGAATCGCCCGGCGGATTTGCTGATTGGGCGTAACGGAAATCCGCTTTCCGCCGAGCGATTGGTTGGCAACGATCTGGACGCACTAGTGGCCCCTATTGTGGCATCGCCATATGTCCTCGGCGGTTCTGCTGCCAGCAAGCTTCGTCCTCCGAGCTGCAAAATGGATGCTCTTTGCCGAGGCTAACCGCCTCAATCCGGTTCTGAGAAATGCCGAGCGAAACTAGATACTGCTTCACGGCCGCCGCGCGACGGTCTCCGAGGGCCAGGTTGTATTCCTCTCCCCCTCGGTCGTCGCAGTGTCCTTCGATTTCGAAGCGCAAATTCGCGTGCGCGCTCAGGAAATCGGCATCTCGCCTAAGATTTTCCTGGGCGTCGGATCGCACATCCGCCTTATCGAAGTCGAAGAACGCATCCTTCACATTTTGCTGGAACAGTTCACTCAGGCTCGGCGTCGCTGTCGCCGGAGTTGGTCTTGTCGCCCGAGGCGGCGGGGGCGGTGGAATTGGTTGCACCGCCGCGGAGTGGACGGGTTGTGCTGGCGGCGGGGCGGGGACAGGGGCACTCACCACTTGCTTGTGGCAGGCGGAAAAAGAAAAAACGCATGCAACCAACAGGGTCATCGCAACGTGCTTTATGTGATCTTCTTTCATAGAGTCCTCTCTTGAAATAAAATGGATGATGAGCGACCGGAATCCGGCAATCCGAACGTACTTCAGACCACATTCACAAACGAATAATCGAACGCTTTATTAATGGAGGATCAAGACGGACTAGCAGCGGAGAACGCACACTAAAGATGGGCCGGTAAGATTTTGATTCGGGAGTGCTAAATGAACGAATTGTTTCTGCCAGCCTGCAGAGAATAGACCGGTGGGCACAAAATCCATCATAACAGCGCAAATCGCACCGATGCTAAATAGCAATCGTAAGGCTGCGCGGCGTGCCCAGAGTGGGCTCATTGGACCGTAGGCCGCGGGGAAAGGACCGTGACCAACAGGCACGAGCCAAATGCTTGAAGCGCACACAAAAACCGTGAGCGCAATCGTGACGAATAGAAGCGGCGGCTGGCGACGCATCGCGCGTAGTATGCTTCGGGACTTTTGACGCTGTCAACTGTCTGTCGCCACGCCTATAACCATTTGTATTCGGAAGTTCGGGTTGCCAGCGAAAGGCGCAGGGCTTCATGCATTCCGGCGCGGACTAGGCACGGCGTTATCAAGCAGCAAAGTATTGCCGAAGACCGTGCAGCAAATCCTTCGGCATTCGGACATTAAAACAACCTTCCGCTTTTACGTGCACAGCGATACCGATGCACAGCGTAGCGCGCTTGAAACTTTGCAATTAGTATAATGTACCGATTAGTACAGCGATTCAAACCTAAGTGCTTTTGTACCTGAAAGTTCTGGTAGGGGCGGTGGGGATCGGAATTGCATCTCTAAAAAATAAGTCCTGAATTTGTAAAGGCGTAGCGCCGCCGCCCTCTCTCCAATTGGTGCTAAATGGTGTCAAAAAATGGGTCTGCGCACCCCTGGCGAGGTGAGTTGCGATGTGGAGAAGTTCTAATGTTTAGAAACGCCCATCGCGCAGGAATTCGTGCGCCCGATCCGCATTGGCATGATCGGGGACAATTAGGAAGAAGCGAAATCAGTCGTTTTCAAGGAACCATCACAATCGCACTGCCGTGGCCAACGGCGAACAAAGACTAGACAGCAGGGTTCAGTGTGGTGACCAAGAAGATCTCCGTTCCTAGGAGCGGTGCCACACTACAGAACACAGTTCCTGAAGTCATTGGAGCCGAGTTCTACACCGTCGCGGACATTTTCGCATTTGTCCGCTTTCGAGATCATTCTTGTGGACCTTGAAGCAGGCCTTCCCTCCTCCGTAATATACGAGTTGGGAATGAGCCAAATGGATCCCAGCGCTGCCATAAGTGAAGCGAAAGAACTAATTGCACTCTGCCGCGCGGGCAGACTGTTCGAGATCGAAAAGTGGATCGCTGAGGGCAAATCCCTAGATATCTCTGAAGCGACGAGACGTGGCAGACAGAGAAGCCTCCTCGAAATCACCATCGAAATTGGATTTCACAGCCTCGTTGAACTGATTGCCAAGAACGAGTCCAGCCAAACAGTGAAAAACGCGGCGCTGTCCGCTGCAGTGTCATCGCGCAGACTAGATTTAGTCGAATTACTGTTGGCCAACGGCGCGGAGATTACAGCTGTTCCTCTTGCCGATGTCCTTCTTACCTGGGAACCAAAACTAATTCACTTTTTTCTGGACCACGGCGCAGATCCTGTGAAGGGGCGCCCCTTCGCAGAAGCATTTGGTACGAAAGTCCGGACTGCGCTTCGACCATTCGTCGAGTACAAACGCGCACACCCAGAATTAGCTCCGCAATTGCAAGAGCAACTCGATTGTGCCCTGCGTCATTTCTGCGGTGAGGGCGACCTGAAGTGGGTCAGTTTGCTCATGTGGGCTGGGGGTGATCCACGTTCCCGAGGTCCATGCCTGGAAAAAGAGTATACGGAAGATCCAGAGTGCTTTACATCAGGGTTGGAAGAGGCATGTCACGCGGAAAATCTCGACATGATGAAGAAATTGAAACCGGATCCCAGCCGCGACAATCTGCCAGAACTACTCTACAGTGCCGCATTGTTGGGGCGGAGCCAAACGTTGGAATACTTACTGGAACTTGGCGGTAGCCCAAACAACAAAGTTAATGGCGGTTCATCGGCCTTGGACGCTGCATTACACAACATGAAATTCGCGGGCTTCAATCCCTACGCGAGCAAGGGGATTAAGTCAAAATACGATGTCTCACAATCCCTCGAATCCGTGCGCAAACTGCTTGCTCACGGTGCGATTTGGAATCCTGACGGAAATGACGAAATGAACTGGGTTCGGCGCGCGCTTGTCGAATGTGAGCCCGATGTGACGATTGAGCTGCTTCTCATGTTTCGGAAACATAATGCATGTCCTGCAGAGAGGGTGCACGGACTGTTAGGTACACCACGAATGAAGGAGCATCTAAAAGCGAAAACAGAAGCACTTTTGCGGCTCGGAATCCATTTAGAAAGTCGAGCAAAAGCCAGCCGCCTCAAAATAGGTAATCGTTGAGCAAAAGATAAATTTGAAATACACATCATCGGCAAAAGGGGGGGACTGTGGTGCAACGATACGATCGTGAAGAGCTCTATCAGAAAGTTTGGGAGCAACCCCTGTTGAAAGTCGCTGAGGAATACGGCGTGTCCTCAGTCGCACTCGGCAAGACTTGCCGAAAATTGTCTGTGCCGGTTCCAGGCCGAGGTCACTGGGCGAAGCTTGCGCATGGACATGCAGGCGCTAAAAAGCCTCCATTGCCAAAACTCGAAAAGGTTCCGGTAATCTATCGCTATCCAGTCGAGAGGAAACCGCAAAACGTTACCGATCAAGGTGATCCTGAATTTGTCGCAATAGATAATCTACTTTCTTCGGGCGCGCTTAACCCGTCCGTAATCGATCCGGGAGCACCTCTGCACCCTCTCATCCGACGCACTGCAAGTCTGCTCCGGAGCCGCAACCGAAAAGATGAAAATGGAATTCTGCTTCCGCGAGAGCCCGGCGGGCTCGACGTGAAGGTGAGCGAAGGAACCCTGGAACGTGCACTACAGGTGCTCGGGCAACTGATAGCGGTTTTAGAGCGGCGCGGCTTTAGCCTAGAAGTGTCTGAGAATGGGCCTACTATGACTTTGATCGACGGAAAGCGTATTTCATTCGGGATCGAGGAGCCAATTCGGAAGGTGGTGACGAAAAAAGCGCGCGTACCCAATCCGACGGACAGTTGGGATTATGATGAAGTCGTAACGCACGAACCCACGGGGAAATTAGTGCTGGTCATTCGTTCGGAAGCGTTGGGACGATACGAACAACGAACCCGTTGGAGCGATGCCAAGGTCCAAAGAGTTGAGAATCTGATTCCTGATTATATCGCTACCCTGATGCGAACGGCTGTTGCCCTGCGGCGTCAGGAGGAGGAGCGCAGGCAGCGTGAGGCGAACGAGCAGAGACGAGCCCAAGAAAGAGTACAGTTGCAGAAGGACATCCATGAAGAAGAGAAAAAACTGGAACAGTTCAATAAATGGGTTGACGCGTGGGAGCGTGCTGAGCGACTGCGGCGATTTATCGCTGCGTATCAGGAAAAGTCCCAGTCTTGGGGTGACGAGAAGCAGTCGCAGCACGAGGATTGGATAGAATGGGCAACGCGCCAGGCCGATCGACTCGACCCCTTCGTTTCTGAAAAGCCTGAATCCGTATTGGACCGAAAGCACGAATTAGGTTACTAGCGGTGCTAGTAGGAACAGCGGCGGGAAAACACATATCTTTCGCCCTTTGGTACAAACTTCCCAAACTTCAGACGCGGGTTCGATTCCCATCGCCCGCTCCATAAATCCGCAAAATTCACGTTGATTCGGCTGCCCTTACTCACCAGCCATCCCCTAATTTGGGTTCAAAAAGCAGGGTTTTGCACCCATTCTGCACCCAAGTTCCTGAATAAACGACGGCGACGTTTCCAAATTTTATCGATTGAGTGAATGGCGGGTGCCGGCCCCCTGGATGCGTCGCACCCATCATCCAGTCAATACTCAAATATCGAAGGTAAATGGAGGTAACGAGACATGGAAGCTTAGGAAAGGATAATTGCCCGTGCCCGGCTAATTGCATCAAGGATAATTCGGTATTACAAGCTCGAAACCGCGAAGGAAGTCGATCAAACGCTCGAGATTCTGGCAGAGGAGCTGGCTCAAATTACAGAGCTGGGCGAAATGTTCGCTATTCATGGAATCCTGGAGAGGTATGGTTTGCAGATTCTCGATCTTAGTTCGATTGTGATGCGGACCAGCGCCACGGCCACGAAATCCAGCTCCAACGTAGCGATTCAGAAGCCTCGACACTGTGCGCGGGTACGACAAAGGTATTACCCCAAGGCGAGCCTGAGCCAGCAAAAATCGCGGCGGTCGACACTGGTTTACAAATGCAGGCTTCCTTTCCTCGAGCAACTCAGGCGGGCACGAGACTACACTCGCCGGATGAGAGACCGTGGTGAATTGCGTCACAAGCGTCACGACTGAACGCTGCTGGGCCTAGCTCATGCCCTGTCCATCCCTGGGGCACCGCCATCAGTAGGGCGGGTGCTCACCAGGCCGCTACTGTTTCTAGCGAGTTCTGGCCTAGTCGAGTAGCTGCACGGCGATGTATCCGACTCCGAATATGGAGAAATATGTAGTACAAAAAATGAATGCCCCTCGTTGAGGTGATGTGGAAATTCACAAAAGTTCAAAAGTGCCGGGTTTTAAAAAGGTTTTACAAGTGCAATGTGCCCATGGTCTGAGCTGGCGAAGTGAAGCCCGGGAAATTGTTTGCTTACAGTCTGTGGCTACGAATTGTCCGGAAGTCGAGGAACCAACATCCAATATCTCCGGACGGTGCAGGGCGATGCGCCAATTGTCATCGATTAGCATCAATTATCATCAATGTGGGACTATCGGAAGACCGAGCAAGAACCGCATTTAGTGATTTAATTATGATATCCGCTAAAATCGAGTTTTACACAGCTTTACATGTCTTCCCAACTAATTCGCGTAGCCGTTGGCCGGACTGCATGACCAAATTGGCTGGGAGTAAACGTCTCCGGCACTTCTTGAGCATCAAACGTCAGGCCGTAAGCCACGGCGATGAAAGGTAGATCGTCAGCCTGAATGGCCCGACTATCTGTACTGTGAAGATCTTGTGGGCTCTCTAGCCGTCTCACAACGAGCGGCCGCTCATAACCTGAGGGATGCCGACGGAAAATTTCCACAATCTCGGGCACAAGGCTACCCCCTCCGGTCACAAATACTTGATGACTTTTAAATGTCTCCAATTCCGCTAAGTTTAGCTTTGGCCTTGATCTTCTCCATGCCATTAAGTATGTCTCTCGAATCTTATCCATCGTCTCGACGAGATCAGTTGCCCCAATGCGCCGAAGTACCTCTCGTTCCGTCCCGCGAAAGGACAGGCAGTCGTCACGTGAAATGCCTCGTCGCTTGGCGATGGTGGCGTCGACTGCATCCATACCATATGGCTCTGACCAAGCGCCGAAAAAAGCGAGTCGCTCCTTTAGCCACCTCTGACCGGTGTACTGAGGCCATATTGAGAAAACACTGGCGTGGGTTGTTCCGGCACCGATGTCCACCTCTGCGTAGGGTCCCGGCCCAACCGCTGGAGACTTTACACCCAAGCACATG
>DATHNC010000089.1:0-8924 GCA_035486415.1 Saccharimonadales bacterium (SeqCode) | reverse complement strand
TTTTCAGCGGCAAGGCGGGCAGCGTTACCCGTAACGTACGTCGTGCGGCTGGCGATGGCACCCGTGTCCATAGGCGTCGCGTCCGTGTCAGCGGAGACAACATTTACATCGTCCGTCGAGATGCCCAGTTCCTGAGCCACGATCTGCGCCAGAATCGTGAGCGATCCCTGTCCGGTTTCCACCGTGCCGGTCAGCAGCGTCGCTGTGCCGTCTTCGTCGAGCTTCACGACAGCGGAACTGGGGTTCGCCGCGACGGTGAACCCGATCGGATACCACATGCAGGCCATGCCACGTCCGCGCTTTTTCATACTCGCACCGTTGTCGCGTCAATAATTTCTTTCGGCAGAAGTTTCCCGCCGCCAGCCGAGCTTCCCTTGCCGTTCCAGCCAAACTTTTCAGCCGCGCGCAAGAGCGATTCCTTGACCACTACGCTCTGCAATTTCTGTCCCGTGGGGCTGATCGAGCCTTCATGAAACACGTTCATCAGGCGAATTTCGAGCGGGTCCATATTAAGGAGCTTCGCGATGTCGTCCATGTGCGATTCGTACGCGAAGCAAACCTGGGGAGCGCCAAATCCGCGCATCGCGCCGGTCATCGTCTTGTTTGTGTAGACAACGTATGCTTCCGCGTAAATATTTTCGATGTTGTAAGGGCCAGCCGAAAGAATACAGGCCTTGCTCAGCGTCGTCTCGCTCCAGGAGCAATACGCGCCACCGTCTAGCACGAGGCGAATCTTGCGCGCCTGAATTCTGCCGTCTTTCGTTACGCCAGTCTTGTAATCCATGATCAAAGGATGGCGAGTCGTAGACGCCATAAATTCATCTGGACGGGTGAATACGCTCTTCACCGGGCGACCGGTTTTCTTCGAGAGCAACGCCAGTACGGGCTCGGTTGTGATTTCATTTTTGCCGCCAAAATTGCCGCCTACGATCGTGGCGACGAGGCGAATGCGGCTGATGGGAATTCCAAGGGTGCTGGCGATATCCGCGCGACCAAGCGTAATGCGTCCGAGCGTCGAGTAAATCGTCACGCGGCCATTGGCGTCCCACATGGCGATTGTCGCGTGCGGCTCGAGGGGCACATGCTCCACCATCTGCGTGCGGAACTGGCCTTCGACAATGTGGTCGGACATCGCAAAACCCTTTTCGATGTCGCCCTTTTTAATAAATTTTTTCTGATAAATATTCGCGGACGGCGCATGCACACCCGGTGTTTCCAGTTTCAGCGATTCCAGCGGATCGAGCACAGGAGTAAAAAGCTCATACTCAATTTTAATTTTTTCGCAGGCTTCCAAAGCAGCTTGTTCCGTGAGCGCGGCGACGGCCACCACAGGGTCTCCTGCGTGGAAAACGCGCTCGTAGGCCAGCACCGGCTGATCTTTCAGCGAAGGACCAAAAGAATTATTCGGAACATCTTTACCCGTGAGAACGGCCATTACGCCGGGCATGGCTTCGGCTTCTTTTGTGTCAATACTCTTGATGCGTGCGGAGGCCACCCCTGCGCGCTTGATCTTGGCATAGAGCATGCCTGGGAAAGTCATGTCGTCGATGTAGGACGTTTGGCCTAGACCATGCAAGCGGCCGTCGAGGCGCGTTGCGCGCTGCCCCACGGCGGGAGTCTGCTGGCGCGCCTTGGGAACAACAACTTCGATCGGATAGGTGACGAGCGGCGAGGCCACCGACTCGCGTAGAATTCCGGGATCTTTCAGCACCGACTCCGCTGGAGAAACTTTCTCGGCTACTTTTGGTTTCTTGTCCACGTTGGGACTCCTTCCCAGGACCATCTCTGAATTCCAATCGACCGACTAGCGATTCACTTCAACCGCTTCCCCTCGCATATTTCGCGAGGCAAGCAAGATCGCTTCAATCATCTTCACATAACCAGTGCAGCGGCAAAGATTACCGCCAAGCGCATCGCGAATCTGCGGAATCGTCGGGTTGGGAATTTCGTCCAAAAGCGCCTTGGCCGACATGATCACGCCGGGCCCGCAGAATCCACATTGCAGCGAAGCGCACTCTTCAAAAGCTTTCTGAATGGGATGAACGCGATCCATGGAAGCAAGCCCTTCGATGGTCTCGACTTCGCGGCCCTCGACCTGCGCCGCAAGCATGAGGCAGGAGTTCACGGGCTTGCCATCGACAATCACGGTGCAGGCGCCGCAATCTCCAACGTCGCAGCCCAGCTTCGAGCCGGTAAGATTCAGGTTATCGCGCAGCATCCTGAGAAGGGTTGTTTCTCCTCCGACGGTGGCCGTGCGGGATTCGCCATTCACTGTAAGTGTTACGGTAACCATTCCGTGTCTCCCTATCGCTTTGCTTGCGCCAGCGCGTATGCGCCTTCCAAAGCTCGCTTCGTAAGCACTGCAACCAGATTTTTGCGATAACCTGCTGACGCGCGGAAATCTGTAATTGGCTTCGCGTCGTTGGCCGCAATGAGGCCGGCTTCGGCCATCACTTCCGGCGTAATTTTGCGGCCTTCCAGGAAAGTCTCAGCCTGCGTCGCGCGAATCACCTTGGGCGCAACGGCGCCGAGACCGATCCGCGTCGCAACAAACGTGTGCTTCTCCCAATCAACCCAGAAACTCGCCGCGGAATTGACGAGAGCCAGCGCCTGGCCTTTGCGCAATCCAAATTTCAAAAAGTGAGTCGGCTTCCCGAGGTTCTGCTTGGGGATGACGATCTCGGCGAGTAATTCATCGGCCTTCAAAACGGTTTTGCGCGGCCCGAGGAAGAAATCCGTGAGCGGAACTTCGCGGCGGCCATCCGGCCCCTGAATACTGATAATGGCTTCGAGCGCCATCAGCGTGGGTCCGCTATCCATGGAGGGAACCGCGGTAACCAGATTGCCGCCAAGCGTGCCAAGGTTTCGCGTCTGCACCGCGCCAATCGTGTGCGCCGCGTCGACCAGCGCCGGAAACATTTCCTGAATGACCAGCGAGCGCATAATCTGCGAATGCGTAACCAGCGCGCCAATGCGCAGGCCATCGTCAGTCACAAGGATCGATTTCAAATCCTCTGCGCGAGAGATATCGACAACCACGTTGGGAGAGTGCGCCGAGAATTTGAGATCGGCCAGCAAATCGGTGCCGCCGGCGATAACCTTCACTTTGGAAGAAATGGAATGCTTGGCGAGCAAGGCAACAGCATCGCGGGAATCTTTCGCGGAAAAAACTTCAAACGCTCTCATGTTTTATCTCGCCGCGCTCATTCGTGAGCGGTAAACTGTGGCCTATCAGCGCCTTGGGGACACTTTCGGCGAAGCGGGCCTGGCACACCAATCATCAACCTGCCATACCCAATCACAAGCTTCACCCGAGCAGGCAGAACTATTTTGGCGTGACAACTGCAAAATCATAGCATTACTTTAGTTTCAAAACCAGATTATTAAGTAATGCGTAACTCTTCACTTTGCAGTTGCGTACGCTCATTTGGAGCGAATTCAACGTTGCACCTAACGCTATGTTTAAAGCCCCGAGCAACCATCGGCAAAATTACTCACGCAGAGCAAACGTAAACAAGCCGTTGCCCGACGCGATCGTAACGTATTGTTTGCCATCCACTTGATACGTCATTGGCCCGGCAATAATTTCTCCGCCCAGGTTTTGCTTCCAGAGCAGCGTTCCGGTGCGGGCATCGAGCGCCTGAAAATATCCTTCCCTGCCGCCAACGAAAAGCAGGTCCGATTCAGTGGTCAGGATGCCGCTGGTATTGACGTCATGCATTTCGTACTTCCATTTTTTATCGCCGGTCGCGGGATCGATGGCCACGACGGCGCCCGAGCCCATGGCTTCCGTATACGTATTAACAGGTCCTGTGCGCGTGCCCGTAGGATTTTCAGCGCCTGCGACTGGGCTCATATTCGCTCCACCCGTAAAGCGCGTCCCTGCCACATAATCCGCTTTGACGCCGGCGAATATGGTGCCGTAGTTCTCCCACGCGGAAATATAGAAAAGCCCTGTTCGCGGACTGTACGAAGGCGAGTACCAGTTCGTTGCGCCCTGAATGCCGGGATAGGTAGTCGCACCCGCAGGCTGCGGAGTTGCGATGGGCCTGCCATTTGCATCCAACCCGCTCGCCCAATTGACCTTCACGAAAGGCTTGCCGTTCAGAAATTTGCCAGTGGAGCGATCGAGCACGTAGAAGAAACCGTTGCGATTCCCCCACATCAGCAATTTACGTGGCGCTCCGTTCCAATTCGAATTGACCAGAACGGGGACCTGCACGGAGTCGTAATCATAAGGATCGTGCGGGGTGAACTGAAAATACCATTTCATTTTTCCTGTGTCCGGATCGAGTGCCAGCACTGAATCGGAGTAAAGATTATCGCCGGGGCGTTGCTCCGCATTCCAATCAGGCCCAGGATTGCCCGTACCCCAATACGTCAAGTTGAGTTCCGGATCGTACGAGCCGGTCATCCAGACCGCGCCACCGCCGTGCTCCCAATCGCCCCCGCGCCACGTATCGTGCCCCGGCTGATCGGGATCAGGAATCGTATCGAACTTCCAGACTTGCTTCCCGCTTTGCGCCTCGAATGCGGAGATGAAGCCGCGAACGCCAAACTCGCCCCCAGCCACGCCTAAGATGACCTTATCCTTTACTACAAGGGGTGCCATCGTCATTGCATATCCGGCGGAAGCTTCGGCCAATTTCACATTCCAGATCGCATGGCCATCTTTCGAATCAATCGCGATGAGGTGCGCATCCACAGTAGCCATGAAGAGCGTGTCGCCGAGAATAGCGAGGCCGCGGTTCACGATGCCGCAGCAAGGACGCGAAGCGGGCGATGTCGCGTAATGATAGACCCAAAACGCGCGGCCGGTCTTCGCATCGACCGCAATCACGTCATTCGGAGATTGCGTCAGGTACATGATTCCGTCGATGACCAGCGGAGTGGTCTCGAACTTCTGCAAGGACTGCGCCTGGAAAACCCATTTCAGTTCGAGATTCTTTACGTTCGAAGGGTCTACCTGCTTGAGCAGGCTGTGGCGCTGGCTGGCGTAGCTGCCTGAATAGGTCAGCCAGTTTTGTGGCTCGTCGGTTGCGTGGAGCAAGCGCTCGGAAGTTACCTGTGCGCGGAGCGCGAAAGGAATCAGCAAGGATAGGGCCAGCAAAAATGACGTGCGTTGTGAATACTTCATTTCACACCTTTCAACGAAAGTAGATATGCCTCGATGTCAGCCAGTTCCTGGGCGTTGAATTTGTCTTTGTACGAAGGCATGGGCGTGGTCTTCAAAACTGTGAATTCGCGTAAATCCGATTTCGTGAGCGAAACCAGGTGCTCTTGCTCGTCAACGAGCTGCACGGAATAAGTGTCTTCGTTCAGGCGGCGGCCGTTGATGGTTTTGCCTTCTTTTGTTACCGCACGCACGGAACGGTTGACGGGCAGCAAATTGTCTGCTGGGTCTACGAGTTTGCGATGAAGGAGGTCGGCTGTGCGCACGGCGCCGACGTCACCAAGATCGGGAGCCACTCGAGGGCCCTTGCCGTTGACCGCATGGCACGATGCGCAGTTCCCCACACCGTTGAAAAGCTCCTTGCCGCGTCCTGCGTTGCCGATCATGGCATTTTTCGCGTCAGTGCTATTCATATTGCGGAGGTAGGAAACGATTCCGGTGAGTTCGGACGCGCCGAATGTGAAGGGGCGCATTTCCGTGCCGGGAACTCCGGTGGTAATCGTTGCGCGCAAATCATTATCGGTAACCACGCGCTTAAAAACGCCGGCGCGGAAATTGACGCCGGGAATTAAATCGCCAGAAGTGCCATGGCATGCCGTGCACTGGCTGGCAAATATTTGCGCACCGTATTGAATGTCAGCCTTGTAATATTCCGGCGCGCGGTCCTGACCCTGGGCTTGCACGCCAGGCCCTTGCGCGAGGGACAATGCGCAAACAGCTGCGAACAGCGCGATCGCGCGGAATGGATAACAGCGAATCTTCACGGAAAAACCCCCGCTTGAGCCGTAATTTTGGCTCTAAAAGTTCAAGATGAATTCGTAGAGCGAAATATACACCCGCTTGAGCGGGTTGGGAAGGCGTTGAGTAGGGCAGACTTATGTCTGTCTGGGGTTGAACTTTCTCTTGCAAGCATAAATGTCAAAGGAGAAAAGTACGAAGACTCGCGGAAAAATTTCATTGTGCTGTCATTCCGAGCGGAGCGAGGAATCTCTTTTCGGTTCATCTACAAGAGAACGAAGAAAGAGAGATTCCTCGCGCCGCTCGGAATGACAGAAATGGTGCGTTTTTATCGCACCCTGTGGAAGCTGTTCTATTTCAAACGAGGAAATAACCGCAGGGCGTTATCTCTTTCTATGAATTGGAGATCGGCTGGACTGAGGCCTACTTCCCTCAACCCCTTGGCGACTTCTGATGCGCTGGAGAATGGAAAATCCGTGCCAAATAAAATATGCGACACGGGCATCAGTTTTAATAGTGTAGGCCAAGGGTAGGGATTAATAAAGTTCGCCGTGTCGAAATATAGCTTTTGGATTTCGTAGACGAAACCGTTGGGTAACCGCTGGGCGATGTCCGGACGAGCGGACAGCGCAGCGAACCTTGTCATTAGATAAGGCATCGTTCCGCCGCCGTGAGAAAAAATGAACCGGATATCCGGATAGCGCGACGCGGTGCCATCCAATACGAGGCTGGCAATGGCGCGCGTCGTGTCCGTGCTTAATTCCACTAATCCGTTAGGTAGGTCCGGCTGCAAATCCTTGCAGCATTCTGGTTTCACAGGATGAAAAAAGACGACGGCCTTGCGGCGATTCAATTCGCTCATCACCGGCGCGAACGCAGGATCACCGGGATATTTCCCCTGGTAACTGGTCATCATGCAGACGCCATCGGCTTTCAGCGTGTCCAGGCTGTATTCGATTTCCCGAAGGCTGCCGACGATGTCGGGCAGCGGAATCGTGGAATACATTCCGAAGCGGCTCGGATGATCCGCGATCAACCGGGCGCCGTACTCATTGCATTCACGCGCCAGCTTGCGCGCGGCTTCGTTGTCTCCAAACCA
Source organism: Saccharimonadales bacterium (SeqCode) (assembly GCA_035486415.1). Lineage (GTDB taxonomy): Bacteria > Acidobacteriota > Terriglobia > Acidiferrales > UBA7541 > Palsa-360. The sequence continues at coordinate 1,914 of DATHNC010000089.1, read as the reverse complement.
AACGCTTGGCTCGCTCGTGGAAATCATGGATGTCGCGACGCCACCCTTATCCATGTCTTCAATGGATTTTTCGGGCGTCCAAAGCTCCAGCGGGCGCTGATTCGTTTTTCTCGCGGAAATCGCAGCAATAAATCCCGGCGCTGAAAAATGGTGATGAGCGTCAATGCGAAACGGTTTTGCCGGAGTCGAGGCGGGCATGTGGGCCTGCAGAAAATCGGTGGGCACTAGCGCAGCCGCGCCAAGTACGGCAAGATTCGCAATGAATTTACGGCGTTCGACAACTGTCGAACGAGGCGATGCGTTGTTTTCGTTTGGCTGGAAACGAATTTTGCTTTTCATTTGGCGCTAACGTACACCCCGCGGCCCCAGCATGCAAACTGAATATATTTTTGAAACCAGTAGCGCGGGCTTCAGCCTGCGGAATTTAGTACTCGCAAGGACCAAGCCCCGCAGGTTGAAGCCCGCGCTACGGAAAACCTCAGCAATTACAGCGAATCGCGAATTCGCGTTCGTGGCCTACGAGCGATTCGCCTTTTGCGTGGTGTGCTTCACGATGCGCCAATACTATCTTTAACCCGCCATTTCGATACAGATCGCTGACTTCCTCTTCCCAGGCGCGACTTCCATCTTTTGACCACTGATGCGGCAATGATTTGATGTGCCACGGCTGCCCATCAAATTCCGGGGCCAATTGCAACGCGCTGCGCAGGATTTCCCGTTGCTGTTCAATTTCGTGCGGCTTTCCTGCCGGGCATCCCAAGGGAAAATCCAGAAAACAGGTACGCGGAGGTTTGGCTTCCTCGGAGGATTCGAGGAGCACGCTCATACTCAATGTAGGAAGACCTCGCGCTTCCAGCGCTCTCGCAATAACGGTAGTCGCTCGATGACAAGCGGGACAAAATGGAAACAGGAAAACCAGATCGACTCCTTGCGAATCGTAAATCTGCTTGATCGCCGGGATGGTCTGTTCGACAAGCTCGGTGTAGCGTTGAATCGAGCCCACCATGGACACAGTTGTATGCGCCAGCCGCTTGAATGCTTTCTCCGCTTCCAACTCCTTCATGCGCTCCAGCGGAAAAGCGACGTTGAGATCTTCCACGGCCCACTTGCGCACTTTTGTCTGATGCGCAACCACCAGCCGCGACATTGGTGTGTCGCGATGAATTAAGCGAAAGGAAATATCCTCGGTCTCGCCGAGAAGCGGGTCTTCTGCAAGTTGGGCGCCACAGCTTGCAAAAAGGCCAATGGTGGATTCAGCGATTGTTTTTCGCAGCGGAGTTAATTTGGGCGGATCGAACACAGGCCGATTCTCAAATTTGCGGCCGGTGACTTCTTCAAAGAGGCGTGAATAACTGTAAGGCATGGCCACTCCACACAGGACGTCTCGTCATCACTAAAATTGCGATGTAGCTATTCGTACTTCAGGTTAACAGCACAAAGGCCAAAACTTATCCCTCATCACTGCGGCCAAGTTGCCGCCGGATCGAGGTTAATGATCGGTTGCGCGCCGGAAACCGGAACCTGTGGACGCAGATATGGACGCCCAATCGCCTTGTGGCAGCCGTAGCAATCCTCCAGCAAATGTTTGTACTGCACTTCGAATTCCTTGCTGTCCTTCATATCGATTGCTTTGCGTACCTTGGGCAAAGTGCCGTTATCGATGCCTTCAAAAATTGCTGGAATGTCGACTGTGCTTCCGTCGGGGGCTTTTGGATCCGGATACAGGTGCACTTCCCAGCGAATGCGATTGCGCGCTTCGTTCAGATAGTAGCCGGCCAGCGGCCAGTTCTTTTTCTCTCCAGCAAACCATAGATTCGCGGCGAACATTCCCACTTCAACCATGGGGTGGGAATGCGGCGGCACAAGATCATTCAGGCGAGCCACTTCCGCCTGCAAGGACGCGGCGTTTGCCTG
>DATHNC010000088.1:0-26510 GCA_035486415.1 Saccharimonadales bacterium (SeqCode) | reverse complement strand
CGTTTAGTCGGTGCGGACAGGAAAAACCGCAGGCGGGACGTCGGCGCCACAAATTGACCTTTTACGGTTCGATACTCTTTACCGGCACAGCTGCAGCCGCCGTCTTTAGCTTCGTGGGCTGCGGGACGGCGATCAGCAAGGCAGCCATAATTGCCGTGATAAAAGCGAGCGTCGAGCTTCCATAGAACACTACGGTCCAGGAACCCGTTCGTTCGAATAGCAGCGCTGCCAGGCCCCCGGCAAGAATGGACGCAACTCCCTTCGAACTATAGAGGAATGCATAATTGGAACCGGAGTTCTTGATCCCAAAAAAATCAGCCATGGTCGCCGGGAACAGTGAGTAAATTTCTCCCCAGGTGAACAGGACGATTGCAAGAAGACCCACAAACCAGAATGGCGAGTTACGTCCCAAACGAAGGACGGTAACGAGTGCCAAGGCTTGAATTAGGAACGCGACAATCATAGTTCGTTCGCGGCCCAAGTGGTCCGATACCCAGCCCCAAAAGATTCGACCGGCGCCATTGGCGAGAGAATTGACGAAGATGGCAATCGTAAAAACGGCTTTGGCTATACCGAGGGTGTCCGCCACGGAACCGAGTTGAGCGGTGACCATTAACCCGCCGATTCCCATCATCAGCATCATTGCGTACAGCATATAAAACTGGTAAGTCCCAAGCATTTCAGAAGAGGTGAACTGCTCCGCCTGAGCTCTTACCTTGTACTTGCTTCCAACCTTCTTGCCGGCAATCTGGGGATCATTCGGGTCGGGATTCACCATCAACTGCGATACGAGCAGGATGATGATTCCCTGCCCAACGCCGGTATACAGGAACGCGGACCGGTAATTTTGAGTGCGGATAATGAATGCAATATAGGGAACAAAAAGTGCGGCACCGGAGCCGAATCCCGCGGCAATTAATCCGGAAGCCAAACCCAACTTGTCAGGGAACCATTTCAGGCCAACAATGGTGGAGCCGCAATACACCAGGGCCGCACCGATTCCAGCGAGACCATAGAGCACATAAAATGAGGTCAAAGTATGCGCTCGGCCCATTCCCACCCAACCTACCCCGCACATGACGGCTCCAAACGACATGAAAATGCGAGGCCCAAATTTATCCATGTAACGTCCGGTGAAAGGCTGCACCCAGGTTTCAAGCGCGATAAAAATAGTAAAACCCCACTGAACGTCGGACAATTTCCAACCTGTCGCTCCCATCATTGGCTTTACGAATAAGGCCCAGGCATATTGAAAATTCGCGATCATGGCCATCGCGATTACGGATCCGATCAGTCGCACCCAGCGATTCATGCGGTCTAACCTCCCAAGAAAGGCAGTTCCGGCACGTTTCTTCCGGGCAGCCAATCCCAGCTACCCTTATGAAGCCTCGGAATGACGGAGGCGCAAAAATTAAGAACAACGGATAAGGCCGTCACCCAAGAAGCGCAATTTATTCCACACCCAATATTGCATCCTGCCCGTAACAAATGTCACATACTATCAAATCTTTAGTGGGAGCAAAGCGAATTAAGCCGGATTGGTGGCGCCGGCATCTTGCCGGCGGATTCTTATCAATATTATTACGGACAGGAAAACCGCCAGCGGGACGCCGGCGCCACATGATATTGCTACGTTTTCAGGAGGCGCGGGAATTTTGCAGAACTGTTGTCGAAACCGGGAAAAACGGCGCGCAAATTACTGGTCCCTAAATGGCCGCCGATCACTTCTCCTAGCACTGAGCGGAAATCGGTTGTCAGGGTGAGGTCGCGGCCTTCATTCAACTGGCCAGGGCCGAGGCCTGGCCACTTGCCGTACACTTTTCCGCCTTTTACCGGGCCGCCCATCACGAACATGCAATTGGCGTGGCCATGATCGGTGCCGCGATTTCCGTTTTCGTGCGCTGTGCGGCCGAATTCGGACATGGTTACCACCACAACGTCTTCCATGCGATCGCCCATATCTTGGTGGAATGCGGCGAGGCCCTGACCCAAGTCGCGCAGCAAATTGGCCATTTGTCCTTGCGCGCCACCTTCGTTTACGTGGTTGTCCCAGCCTCCGGTGTCGACGAAGCCGACCTCCATCCCAATGTCCGCTTTCAGGAGTTGCGCAACTTGCTGAAGCGTTTGGCCAACGCGGCTCTTCGGATAGTCAGCGCCATTCTCGGGTTGAAAGCGTGAAGGGTCAGCCTTGCGCAGCATGTCGATAGCTTCAAACGTTTCCGTGCCCGTGCCACGCAAAACTTTGTCAACCGTCTGCGCGTAGAGTGCTTCGAACCCACCCTGCACAGCGGTGGACTGGCTCATCACGCGAAATTGTTTTACATCGGCGAGTGCGATGGCTGGCGCCGCGCCACGCAGCGTGAGGGGAAGATTTGGTCCCATCGCGACGGCGCGGAAAGGTGTGGCGTCCTGCTCGGTCATTCCGTTTACGGTGCGATTGAGCCAGCCGTCATCCGTGGACTTCACGCCGGGCGTGCCAGATTCCATAAAATCCTGGGCGTCGAAATGCGAGCGCGTCGTGTCGGGCGATCCGGCGGCGTGCACGATGGCTAGTTGTCCGCTGTGAAAAAGAGGGCCGAGAGGCGCGAGGCTCGGATGCAGGCCGAAGAAACCGTCGAGATCAACTGCGGTTCCCTCCACACCTGCTCGAGGCTGCGGAATCGCGATGGTCGGGCGAATGCGGTAATAATTTTCTTCGCCGAATGGCACGACGATATTCAGGCCGTCAGCGGCGCCGCGCTGAAACAAGACGATCAACTTTTTCTTGTTCGGCATGGCAGTTGCGGCGACTGCTCGTTGCAGGAATGCGGGGATTGTGCTCATGCCGATCATCGAGATGCCGCCGCTTTTCAGGAAAATGCGTCGAGAAATTTTCATTGCCTTACTCCTCGTGATGCTGGTCTTTTATTGCATTTTGTAGCTTGTGGTTTTTGTAGCTCGCCTCTTCAGAGGCGAGGGGTTTCTTATCGCTCAAAGTTAACTTCGAATTGGCAGGCCCTTACCATTGGCGCATAAGCCTCGCCTCTGAAGAGGCGATCTAAAGAACCTGCCGGAATTTACCTGCGCTGAAACTCGGGCGAACCCAGGACCAAGCCAGCGATCATCGAAACGTTCACGGTTTTTACCGGATCGTCCAGACTGGCCTGCAAAATTTGCGGGTCGTCCAATTGTTTTTCGAGCGTGTCGCGCGTTTCGGGTGACGCCGGGCCGCCTAGCAGCAATAGAATTGCATGATCCAGAGTGACATGCGGATTGGCAGCCGCGTCATTGCCGAATAAAGTGTCCGTATTTACTGCCACGCCGCGAATGCGGTTCGATGTGAGGGCGAGTGAAAAATTCATCCGGGTCAAAAGAGCGCCGGTGTTCACCCACGCGTCGGCCTGATTCGAGTACCCGGTCGGAGGCTCGCATTGATAGAGCGGCTGGCCGATGCGGCTGGTCCATTGCACGAGCAGGAGCGGAATATCAACCTGCGCTCCGACGGCTCGCGTGGCGGAAGCCACCAGCTCAAATGGTGTTTTGATTTTGGTGCGCATCGTATCTTTGGCCCAAAACTCCGGAGAATAAATCATAGTGTGCAGGACTTCGCGAATGTCTCCGTCGGATTTCAAGAATGTTTGCGCCATGCGGTCGACCAGCGCGGGGGGCGGATTGTCAGCGACGAAGCGCTGCGCCAGTTCATACGAAATGTGATGTGCGGTGTGGGGGTCGCGCGCCAGAATGTCGAGCACTTGTTCGCCGTCCCGCATTCCTCCGGCGTGAATTTCATGACCGAGCACGATCTTCACGCTGTTGTCGTGCAGGCGGTCATCAAAGAAAAATTCCGCATCACGGCGAGGCTGCTTGATCGTCCATCCGGTGAAAGCTTTCGCTACGTTTATTACATCATCCTGCGAGTAGCCGCCATCGACACCTAGCGTATGCAATTCCATAAGTTCGCGGCCGTAATTTTCGTTCAAGCCGCGCTCTTGTTTTTGCTTCGCGTTTGCATTTGCGTTCGGATTATTCGGATCGTCATTTGGCATGGGATTTCCCTGCGGAAACCGCGCTCTGCCAAACGGTCCGCCGCCGAAAGCCCCACCGCGCATCTGGCGGCGAGCCTCTTGTTCCTGCTGCATTTTCTGCCACGCGACCGGATCAGCGGAAAGCCAGTTGTCCAGAAAAAATAGCATGGCAGGACTTTTGGCAGTGGCTCCCAGGAGATCGCGGAATTTCCCCATCGCATGCGGACGAATTGCGTCGCGTTCGTATTCCGTGATCAGCCAGCGATCCGCGCCTTTTGTGGCAAACACATTGAAGTGGTTGTACCAAAAATCCACCATCATTTCCTGAAGCTGTCGCTCGCTGTACACGGCCCGCGTCATTTTGGCCATGGACAATTCGGCAACGATCCGTTGCGGCAATTTGACCTGCTCATAATTGAGCATGCGGTTACCAAAGCCGCCCTGCCCTTTTCCCTGGCCTTTATCTTTTCCGGGATTTGCATTCAGGTCATTATCGACGGAATCGAAATCGGGCATGTGCAGCGCATCGGCTTTTTGCATATCACTTTGCGATGTTGACGCCGAAGCATCACCTTGCATGGGTGATTGCATAGCGGCGCGCATGCGATCCTGCTGCTCTTTGCGGTATTCCTCCACGGTAATGCCTTCGCGACGCGCTGCCAGTTTCGGCTCAGGAAATTCATCCAGCAGTTTGGCGGAAGACATTTTTAATGTAGGAAAACGTTCGAGGCGCGTATTGAGAGCCGAGTCATCAATCGATTCAGGATGCAGTTGGAGGTCGATCCATTTTTGCAGGCCCATCTCCTTCACTCGCTCGATATCACCCGGACGCGGGCCAAAACCCAGGCGATTGAGCGCTTGCAGAATGGCCTCATTTTCGCTCAGCCCTTCCGTGGGCAATCCCTTTTTTGCGCGCGAAGATTCTTGCGCCTTGTCTTCGCTGCCTTTTTTATCCGTTGCCGCCAGGAGATATGGCGCGCTGAAGGCGCCTGCGGTCATGAGAAATATGACGATCATTGCGGAAAGCGAGGATTGTGGACCTGTGCTGAATCTCGAGTTGCGAGAATTTCGTTTCTTCATTTTTTAGTTCTCCCCCAACGGGAGTTCGCGCGAAATGCACGCCGCGTTCGAGGCTTCCAACTCGCGCACTGAGTTTAACCCGGGGAGAAAGGAAAAGTTGCGGGGCGAAATGCACGGTGCCCAGAAAGTACGTAACGCAGGCATGCAACCACACGCCTCAGAAAAGATAGGAAATAGAGCTGATTTTCTTGCTTCACTCAGTTTAAACTGCGCCGACTTGCCCAGCCTCAGGCAAACCTAACCGTTCCCGAGCCGAACGGAATGCATCCACGCACCAAACATCTTGAGCTTCCTCATGGCGTAGAACAAAGCGGTCGCCGTCCAGAACGAGGACGCGGAAATAGGTTGCGCCGGGTGAATACCATTTGTCTTCAACTTCGGTTATATCAAAGTTGTGTCCGCGCCAAATAAATTTCAAGGGACGTTCGTCGGCTTTAAATCCGGAATAGCACTCGACTCGCATTTCGGCCATGTTTTGCCTCCAGCGACCGAATCAAACATGAACATTCTACTCCTAACGCGTTGGCAGGTCAGTCCGAGGATTCCAGAAGTTCGGCGTTGTAGGCGGCGCCAATAAAGAGAATGGTCGCGGTGAGCTGCATCCAAAGCATCAGGCCAATGGTGACGGCCAGGCCTCCGTAAATCAGGCTGTAGGGAACGGTTCGCAAATAGAAACCCAAGGAAATGCTGACGACCCACCATAAGATGGTTGCAACTTCCGCCCCGGGCAAGTGAGCCTTAAATCCGTGGTGACGAGGGCGGCCAACGCGATAGATAACCGTCAATACTACTAAGGCGAACAGAAGTGAAACGGTTATGTACAGGGCGCTCCACGTAAGCCGAATCAGAACGGGCATGGAAGAAATATGAAGCATGCGGTTGCGGACGGTTCTACCAAAGACAACCAGGTTCACAATAATGATGGAGGGAATGATGGTAGCGCTGAGAAGAAGAAGCGCGCGCAAATGAATGCTGACCCCGCTCAACTTTTCTTCGTCTCCGTAGATGCGCCGAAAACCTTCCATCATCAGCTTCATCATTTGAGTGCCGGCCAGAAGCGTTCCGCCAAGCCCGAGGAAAACCCATTGCCAGGATTGAGTGTCATGACGGCCAAGAAAGTTATTCAGAATGCTGAGCGTGCCGGGAGGAAGCACGATGCGCAGCCGTTCAATAATTCCCTGCAGCGCTTGGCGAAACGCGGCGGAACCTGCCACAGCACCGAGCACGACCAGGATCATGGGAGAAAATGCCAGAAACATATTGAAGGCAACAGCCTGCGACAACGTAATGCAGCTTGGAATAACGCGGATAACAGCTCGGCAGAAACGACGCAAAAACGGTGAAATCATTTCTGGGTTCAATGTTTCTCCCGTGTTGTACGTGGCCAGAATAGCCTACTTTTGTCCATTTGGGCATACACACCTCGCGTGATTCCTGCAAACAACTCCGCGGCCCGAGTCAATTTCAGTCCGTGATTGACACAAGAGAGCGAATCAGTGTATCCGATGTGTAGCCAATCCATTTATTTTGCACCAAAATTTTTCGAGTATTGATTTTGCCGCACTTCACGTCACATTTGCCAGTGGTTGATGAAGATGCGATCAATTCGACTTCCAAGGAGATTTCAATGGAACTGAATCGTTTGCTTAAAGCCGGATTCGGCCGCCGGGGTTTTCTTTCCGGCTCCAGCTTGCTGCTGGCGGGCTCCCTGCTGGGAACCGCGGATGAAGTGAGCGCCAAACCCGCACATTCCGCGCTGCTTCCGGAACCAATTCCACAGGACAAGCAGGATAAGCAGGCTCTGCTAGAGGACCTGGTCACAGCAAATCACATTCTGCAGGATCAGGGTGTGGTCGACGGATATGGCCACGTAAGTGTGCGCAATCCTGCAAATCCGAATCACTTTTTTCTGTCTCGCTGGCTGGCGCCGGATCTGGTTACCGTCAGCGATATTATGGAATTGGATTTCGATTGCGTTCCGTCAAATGGCGACAATCGCAGAATGTATAGTGAGCGGTGGATTCACGCGGAAATTTATCGCGCGAGGCCGGATGTAAAGTCCGTTGTCCATACTCACGCGCCCACTGTGGTGCTGATGGGGACGATCAATGAGCCGCTGCTGCCGATTTACCACATGGCTGGATTTATCGGCTCGGGCCTACCTTCTTTTGACATTCGAAAGACCTTTGGAAATACGAATATGCTGATTACGGATGCGGCCAAGGGAAAAGCCCTCGCACAAGCTTTGGGAAATGGGCCTGCCGCGCTCATGCGCGGGCATGGCGGCGTAGCAGTTGGGACCACCATCATGCATTCCGTGGGTCGCAGCGTGTATCTGAAGATTAATTCAGAGATGCATCTTCAGGCAGGAGGCAGGAAAGTGGAAACACTTAACCCGGAAGAGGCAAAGTTGGCTGAAGTGGGCAATACGGATTTCCCGAAGGACTGGGATCTTTGGAAGCGCAAGATTATGAAGAGCTAGGGAGGGATTGTGGCGCAGGCTTCAGTCTGCGGGTTTCACCTATCGCGACGCAGCGCAAAACCGCCGGCGAGACGCCAGCGCCACAAGAACATACCACCGCAGGCTGAAGCCCGCGCTACTTGTCGCACGATGCCGCTGCGGAGTACACTCGCAGTTCAACTTCCGCGGAGGTGCGGCATGGCTCGAATCGTGCGTTGCGGTCTGATACAGGCGCATTGCGAATGGTCCCCCACCAAATTTTCCCTGAAACAAATCAAAGAAAACATGATCGCAAAGCACGAGAAGCTGATCGCCGCCGCGGCCAAACGCAAAGTGCAGATCCTCGGCCTGCAGGAACTTTTCTATGGCCCATATTTTTGCGCGGAGCAACAACAGAAATGGTATGAGCTGACCGAGCCTGTGCCCGACGGCCCAACCGTGACGCGGATGCAAAAACTTGCCAAGAAATACAGCATGGCCATGGTCGTTCCCGTGTACGAAGTTGAGATGACCGGCCTGTATTTCAATACGGCAGCGGTGTTCGATGCGGACGGGAAATACCTGGGGAAATATCGCAAGCATCATATTCCCCATTGCCATCCAGGATTCTGGGAAAAATTTTATTTCACTCCGGGAAACGCGGGCTATCCGGTTTTTGAAACGAAGTTTGGAAAAGTGGGTGTGTATATCTGCTACGACCGGCACTTCCCCGAAGGCGCAAGATGCCTCGGCCTGAATGGCGCGGAAATTGTTTTTAATCCTTCCGCAACTGTCGCGGGGCTGTCGGAATATCTTTGGGAGCTTGAACAACCGGCGCACGCTGCGGCGAATGGCTATTTCGTAGCAGCGTCCAATCGAGTGGGAATTGAAAAACCCTGGCAGATCGGCGAATTTTACGGGAAAAGTTATTTCTGCAATCCGCGTGGGAAGATTTTCGCGCAAGCCAGCCGCGATAAGGATGAATTGCTGGTGGCCGATTTGAATCTCGATGAAATTCAGGAAGTACGCGACGTCTGGCAGTTCTACCGCGATCGCAGGCCGGAAACCTACGGAGAAATTACACGAACGCTGACCTCGCGTGGTTCGCAAGCGGCAGACTGAAGCGGTGGAACCACGGATGCAAACGGATGGACACGGATAAAATCAAGAAAGATAAAATGTATTTAAAGCCAGTCCAAGTCCGCCACTGTTTTATAATTTGAGTTTTTGATTCCTTAGCTTTTTACGCTTCTGATTTTATCCGTGTTCATCTGTGTGCATCCGTGGTTCCAAAGAGGTTTCGATGACGACCCAACCCAAATCTGTGACGCGCAGTGAAGAAGTCGTACGGAAACATAAAGAATTTCTCTGGCCTGCGGTCACCAATTTTTACAAGGAACCGCTGGTGGCGGACCACGCGTCCATGCAGCACGTGTGGGATGTGGAAGGACGAAAATATCTCGATTTCTTTGGCGGGATTCTGACGGTTTCGGTGGGCCATGCGAACCCCGCGATCACCGGGCCGGTAAAGGCGCAGATTGATCGCCTGCAACACCTTTCGACCCTTTATCCGAATGAGGCGATTGTTAATCTCGCCGAAAAAGTTTCGCAGATTACGCCGGGCGTGCTGAAGTCCAGTTTTTTTACCAGCTCGGGGACAGAAGCCAATGAAGCCGCGATTCTTCTTGCGCGCATGGCTACGGGGTCTTTTGATATCGTTGCGTTGCGACACGCCTATGCGGGCGGATCATCGCTGACCAAGAGCGTGACGGCGCAAGCTCCCTGGCGGAAATCCGGAATCATCAGCCTTGGCATTTCCCATGCGATTAATCCGTATTGCTATCGCTGCCCTCTTGGCCTGAAATATCCGGATTGCGAAGTAGCTTGCGCAAAGGATGTTGAAAATTTAATTCAAACTGGCACCAGCGGGCAGATTGCCGCGTTCATGGCCGAGCCCATTCAGGGGGTGGGTGGATTTATTACCCCGCCGAAGGAATATTTTAAAATTGTTTTTAACGCTGTAAAAAAGTACGGCGGCCTGTTTATTTCGGATGAAGTACAAACAGGATTCGGGCGTACCGGCAAAAAATGGTTTGGCATCGAACACTGGGAAGTCACTCCGGATATCATGACCTGCGCCAAGGGCATGGCCAACGGCGCGCCAATTGGTGCGACGATCACCACCAAGGAATTGGCGGCATCCTATCAGGGGCTGACGATTTCCACGTTCGGGGGAAATCCGGTCACGTCCGTCGCGGCAAAAGCCACGATTGAATTTATCGAAGAAGAAAAGCTGCTCGAGAATTCAGAACGCGTTGGGAATTATTTCCGCGGCAAGCTGGACGAGCTTCAGCAGAAACACGCGTTAATTGGAGAAGTACGCGGCAAGGGCCTGATGCTCGGTCTGGAACTGGTGAAAGATCGAGTGACGAAAGAACCAGCGCCCGAAGCCACAGCTCTGCTGCTGGAGCGCACTCGAGAGCACGGACTGCTCATTGGCAAAGGCGGATTGTACGGAAACGTAATCCGCTTGTCCCCCATGTTGAATATCGGCAAAGCGGACGTGGATGAGGCGGTGCGGATCATGGATAAATCTTTTGGCGATCTTCGAGGTTAACTTCAGATTCATGAGGCTGGTTTTTACGCTGAAATACCCCGTGTTATGACTCTTGCTACATTAGAAATTACATCCAGCATCTAAACCATTATGAATAAGTGACTTAACGCAGTGTTCCAATTTAGAACACAGCACTGAATTGACATATATAGTATCTGTCTCCCGTCTGCTAGCCTGATCTGCAACTTCTAATGAAAGGACATAGCATCTACGAAACCCAGCCGACGGTGGGGCGTCATTGGTGCCAGGCTTCATTTCTATGAAAAAAAAGAAGTTAGGAGAAGTACTGCGCGACCGAGGAATGATCTCTTCACCGGACCTTGTCAGAGCCATTGAGGCCCAGCAAGGAAAGGCAATACACCTGGGCGAAATAATGCTGGAACGAGGCCTCGTGGCCAAGGAGGATCTTGGAGCTGCCTTGGAAGAAGTCTCTCGTATCCCTTACATCGATTGCACATTAATTACACCTGAAAAAGATGCTTTGAAGCTGGTAACCCGCGCAATCTCTGAGCGCCTTTGCATTCTACCGTTGCGAAAAGAGCAAGGGCGCCTGATAGTTGCCATGGCGGCGCCTCAGAACCTTGCTCACATGGACGAACTCCGATTTAAGTCGGGCATGGAGATTTCGCCCCGACTTTCATTTCGGAGCGAACTGCAGCAGGCAATCAAGAAGCACTACGGCAATGAAGGAGAGCGGGAGTTATCCGGTGAAAGAAGTAGTTCGGATAAAGTAAAATTTGAGGAAGTTGAATTTTTTTCCACAAGTTCCCGGCAGGCTAATCAGGAAGCCATCCAGGAAGTGCATGCCGATCTAAAACATAAAAAGACGCCCGCGGTTCGTCTGGTTTCCGAGGCGATTCAAGTGGCAATGGCGAAACGAGCCAGCGATATTCACATTGAGCCTCGATCTGCCGACACTGTGGTGCGCATGCGTGTGGACGGCGTGCTGCACGATTATCAATCTATCCCCCGAACCCTGCAAAATTCACTGGTCTCGCGAATCAAGATTCTTTCCGATATGGATATTTCTGAGCGGCGCGCGCCTCAAGACGGACGCTTCATGGTTTCTATCGGCACCCGGCAGATTGATCTGCGTGTCTCAACTCTGCCGACACAATATGGAGAGAAAGTTGTGATCCGGTTGCTGGAGACGAGTGCGCCGCTGACTGGGTACGCCGACTTGGGAATGCCAGATGATGTTTCGGTGGGACTGAACGAGCTGTTATCGATGCCTCAAGGAATGGTTCTGGTTACAGGCCCAACGGGCTCAGGCAAGAGCACCACTCTTTACTCTTCCCTGCATAAACTACGCCAGGATTCCGTCAATATCGTTACGGTTGAGGACCCTGTCGAATATGTCCTCCCCGGAATCAATCAGGTCCATGTAAATGCGAAAGCAGGCCTGACTTTTGTCAGCTGCCTTCGGTCCATCCTGCGGCAGGATCCAAACATCATCATGGTGGGCGAAATTCGCGATAAAGAAACCGCGGAAATTGTTATGAAGGCAGCGCAAACGGGCCATCTGGTGCTATCCACGCTTCATACCAATGACAGCGTTTCCGCCATCATTCGCCTGCTCGATCTGGGAATTCCGGGATACCTCATCAGCTCGTCTGTGACAGGAATATTGGCACAGCGCCTGGTGCGAAAGCTCTGCTCTTGCCAATCCTCACAACCTGCAACACCTGAATTCAAGGCGCGGCTGGCACAGCTGGGCATGTCCAACCCGCCGAAACAAATGGCTGTCAGCAATGGCTGCGAAAAATGCAGCCAAACAGGCTACGCCGGACGAATAGGAATTTACGAATTGTTGCGGCTGGAAGAGTCGATACGCCTCCTGATCCGCGCCAATGGAAGCGTCGAACAAATACGCAATGCTGCCAGGGCGAATGGAATGCGCATCATGCAGGAAGATGCGCTGGATAAGATCAAGAGCGGTATCACAACGCTCGAAGAAATCCTCAGGATCGTGCCCATGGAAAACAATCCACGCTTGGAGTGCACGCATTGCAAAAGCCACATTCTTCCCACGTTTAATTATTGCCCATCCTGCGGGAAGCAGTGTCCGGCTGAGCCCTCATCAAGCCAATCACGGAACCGCGAAATGATTTCCGAAGGAGTCTTCTAGCGATGGGCGCAAGGAACGGCAAATCTAGCAGTGCAATCCGACGGGATGAACGCCATCCGCAGTTCAGCGAACTCAGCATGATTTATGAAGGCTCCACCGAAGACATCGCCGTGCGCCCGCCGGACTTGAGCCCACATGGAATGTTCGTCAATACGGCAAAGGAATTCCCGGAGGGAGCTATTCTCAAACTGCGATTTCGATTGTCACGAAGTGGAATCATGATCGAGACTCGTTGTGAAGTTCGGTATTGCCTCAGCAAAGTAGGAGTGGGTGTCGAATTCATCGATATTTCTCGTGAATTCGTTCAGGCAATTGAGAATGAAATCGATCTTGCAACGCAAATTTTCTAGCTTACGCATGACTGTCTCCTGAACCACTCCTTTTGTGAAAATTCGAGCGGCCGCTAAGGTCGATCGACCGCAAGAAATGATAGAGAAATGGCACTTCTAAAAAGCGAAATCACTAAAACGCAAGAGCGCGCGCAGAAGCTGCGTTGCGATCGATTCGCCGCCGGGGCTGCAGAGGCGATTGGCGCGGATCAGCATTGTCTTTTTTCGCTGCTCCCCTATCAGGAACGGCACCGGCAAGCCGCGAGTTGGTATACCGCTTGCGCACAGGGGATGTTGCATTGCAATTACGCGCCACTTGATGCATGGATCAAGCATCAAGCTTGCCTGGCTGACACCGAACATTTTGAGTTGCAAGATCTGCTGGAACTGCTGCGCATATGTCGCCGCTCAGCCATTGAGATCGACGGGTGGGACGAAGATGTTTTTTCCGCCGTGGACGAAGTAATCGACGAAGGAATATTTGCCATTCGCGCGGAGGTTTCCTGGGAAATACCTGCGCGATTGAATTACTTGAAGGACGGGGAAAGCAAACCCGCAGCAGTGGAGGAGTTGAGTGCGACCGAACGGCCTTTAAATTTGGAGGCTCGCGAAGGCGATCGGCGCGTATCCGGGCGTAATCAATTGGCATTGCCAATTCGACTGCGCTACGCCACGGAACAGGGACAACGCGAAGAGATTACGAACACCGAAAATGTTTCGATGACTGGTCTATACTTCAAAACAGATACGAGCTTACTGCCCCAATCGCGTTTGCACATCATTTATCCCTATTGGACCGACCCCGGAAGCATAAACAAGGAATATGCTGGGGAGGTAGGGCGTACTGACCGGTTAGCAGACCAGCGGTGGGGCGTGGCTGTGGAATTCTTACAAAACCTGCGTGACAAAACCTCGTAGCAAAGCCATCACACTCGGGCGATGAATACCTGCCAAGGATTTTTCAGCGATTGGACATAAAATTTTAATATTGGCCGCTTGGTGATTTACAATCGTTATGCGAAAGCCGCCAAATTGAACATTTCGTTTGGCCGCTCAACAAATAAAAATGGGAACTACACTCAATCTTTTTCCGGATACCACACGAGAAATTTATTTTGACATTGAAACCTTGCGCCTTTCGCATGAAGTCGAAGGGGGATGGTCCAGCATTGCGCGCTTCGGCCTCGCCGTGTGCGTCACCTGGGACGCTGAAAAAGGTTTCCGGCGCTGGTTTGAAGCCGAGGCCGCTACGCTCATTGCTGAGCTCGCGCAATTTGACCGCATAATTTCATTCAACGGAGATCGCTTCGATTTTGAAGTACTCAGCGCTTACCAGCCGGTAAAGCACCTTGCACCGAAATCGTTTGACCTCCTTGTGGACTTGCATCGCCGGCTTGGGCATCGCATCAAGCTGGATGACCTTGCGCGTGAGACCTTGGGAAATCAGAAGACGGGCAATGGATTGGATATCGTGCAATGGTGGCGAGATGGTCGCAAGGAAGAAGTTTGCAAATACTGCGAGAATGACGTGCAGCTGCTGGTCGACCTGGTGATCTTTGCTCGCAAGAATAAGTATGTGGTTGTGAAGTCGCGGCAATTGGCTGTGGACTGGCCCTGAAACAGGGGCGTGTGTATTGCCGTGCACGCGGCCGATGATGCTGTGGCCCGCCCCTTCAGAGGCGGGGGTTTAAATGTTCTGTCAATTAAACCCCGCCTGTAAAGAGGCGGGCTACAAAAGCGCTCCGAATTTTACCGGTACTTTTACTATGGACAAAAACGCAATACAAAAAACAGTTGCGAAACGGACAGTCTCGGTCGCCGCCCTAATGCTTTTCCTCGCTGTTCTAGACCACGCTTCGGACAAAGATAGGATCGTCTGGAAATCAATTCCCAATGCAATCCTGCAAGTCGATTCCCGCGCGCCAAAAATTTGGAATGTTTTTCAGGCGGGGAAAAAGTTTGACCCTTTGCTGGTGGAGATTGGCAACCGCTACCTGGTGGTCTACGTTCACCGGACGGAAGTTTATGAAATTAAAATGGAGCAGCTCGAACACAAAGGCGACGACCTTTTGTGGCGCGAAACTGACAAGCCGGCCAAACCTTTGGCGACTTCGGATTGGAGCACCAAGGATGTCGGCTCTGCCTTCCGGATCCTCTTGAAACTTACAGATGAGGGAAGGGCAATCAACATTGAACTTCCTCAAATGCCTGATCTTCGGCGCGGAATTTACTGACCGATGAGCGACCTCGAACATTCCGGACACGATGGTTTGCATTCCGGCGTGCTTGACGCCGAAACCGTCCGATCGAGTTCGCTTTACAACGAAGATCTGGCGCCAATTCCCTCTTCGCGCCGCAGCTGGGGCACATATAACTACGCCGCCCTATGGATCGCCATGAGCGTGAACATTCCCACCTACATGCTCGCCAGTGGAATGATTGCCGGCGGCATGAGTTGGAAACAGGCCATTTTTACAGTGTTTTTGGGCAACGTCGTGGTTCTTGTTCCAATGCTTTTGAACGCGCATGCCGGGGCAAAGTATGGAATCCCTTTCCCGGTTTTCGCGCGCGCTTCGTTTGGAGTTTTTGGCGCAAATATTCCAGCGGTATTACGCGCACTGGTTGCGTGCGGCTGGTTTGGCATTAATACGTGGATCGGCGGCGAGGCGATCAACGCAATGGTGGTTGTGTTAGTTCCCTCGTGGCGAAATTATGGGACAGGAGTCTGGATTTGCTTCGCGGGCTTTTGGCTTTTGCACGTCATCGTCATTGTGCTGGGGATTCGCACGATTAAATTCCTTCAAGGTATTACGGCACCTTTTTTGTTGATTATCGGCGTGGCTTTGCTCATGTGGGCCGTTGTGAAAGCGGGAGGCTTCGGTCCCATGCTCTCAACGCCATCTAAATTTCAAACGTTCAAAGATTTTTTCCGTTTTTTCATTCCTTCGCTCACGGGCGTCGTGGGATTCTGGGCAACGGTGGCGCTCAACATTCCTGATTTTACTCGCTACGCGCGCAGTCAACGCGCGCAGGTAATGGGGCAAGTGATGGGCCTGCCCACGACCATGACGTTGTATTCCTTCATTGGGGTGGCTGTCACTTCCGCAACGATCATCATATTTGGGCAGACGATCTGGGATCCAGTGCAGGTGCTCGCGCGTCTTGGAAATCCGTTTGCCGTGGTGATCGCTATGATGGCGCTTTTGCTCGCAACCCTGAACGTGAACGTCGCGGCGAATCTCGTGTCTCCTTCCAATGATTTTTCAAACCTCTCTCCCCGCCTCATCAGTTTTCGCACGGGCGGTTTAATTGCCTGCGTCGTAGGCGTCGTGGTGTTCCAACCGTGGAAGTTGCTGGCGAATTACAGCAACTACATTTTCGGATGGCTGCTCGGTTATTCCGGATTTCTTGGACCGATTGCCGGCGTGATGATCTGCGACTATTTCGTGGTGCGCAAGAAAATCATCCTTGTGGAAGATCTTTATCTGCGGCAGGGTTTTTATGAATTTTCAGGCGGAATTAATTGGCGGGCAATGGCAGCTCTCGCCGCAGGAGCAGGTGTTGCGTTTATAGGACTGATTGTTCCTGCGCTTCGAGTGCTGTACGACTATGCCTGGTTTGTGGGATTTGCGGCGAGCTTTCTTGTGTATTGGGCGGTTATGCACGCGGTGGACGAGTAGGACAGGCTGAAGCCCGCCCTACTGGCGCTTGTCGCATATATTGCATCCTTTCGGTTCGCGAACGATGGCGGCGTCCCTGGGAAAAATCAAACCAAGAATCCAGTCTCCTGCAACCTGCACCTGTTTTTTTAATCCAACCAATTTGTAGAGATGGACGGCATTCCAGAACAGCCATGCAAAATAACCGCTGACCTGAAAGCCAGCTACATTCACCACAGCGTAGTTCATGCCCAGCGAAACCAGCATTCCTTTCGACGCGTATTCGTAGGTCTCCAGCGGCTCGCATTTCCAAAGATGCGCAACATTCAGTGCGGCTACGCGCCCCTGTTCGATGGCCACCGGGGCAACTCGCGGCGCCTCCTGCGCATTTATAGCTGCGGCCGAATCCCCGATGACAAACACTTCCGGGTGATCGCCAAGCTGCAGCTGTGGATTTACAATCGCGCGGCCAATGCGGTCGTGCGGGCCAGGCAGCGCCTCAATCAATTCAATTGCACGAACTCCCGCTGTCCAGATAATCGTGTCCGCATGAAGCATTTCATTTCCATTAATTTCGACGGAGCATTTATTTACGCGGGTGACGCGCGTAGAAGTCCGCACTTCGATTCCACTGACATGCAGCCGTTTGCGCGCATGCGCGGCGAGCTTCGGCCCAATACCGCGCAGTATATCCGGCAATGCTTCCAGCACGATCAAGCGAATCTCGGATGCACTGATCCCACGGTACGTTTTGGCGGCATAGCGAAACAGAAAATCCCGCATCTCCGTGGCAAGCTCAATCCCCGTATAGCCGCCGCCGACTATGACAAATGTGAGCATGGTCTGGCGCGTGGCAGCGTCCAGCGTATGATCGGCGTGCTCGCATTGGTCGATAATGTGTTCGCGCAATTCGACACCTTGCTGAAGCGATTTATAATCCCAGGAATTTTCGCGAGCACCGGGCGTGTTGAAAAATTCGGTACGCGATCCCGGCGCAAGGATAAGCGCATCGTAATCAATCGATCCGGAATCAACAGTCAAGCGCCGGATTGCTGTGTCCACGGCGCGAACCATTTCCCTGCGAAATACAAATTTGCGCTTGCCGCGAATTTCACGGACTGCCTGGATGATGTGGCGCGGATCCGTGAAGCTCGATGCGATTTGGGGTAAAAGCGGCGTGAAGAGCAGATAATTTTGGTCACTGAGGAGGAGAATTTCTACGTTAGGGTTGCGGTCAAAGAGAGTATCGAGTTGCGTGACAGCTTCCAACCCGCCAAAACCAGATCCGACAACCACAACGCGTTTCATGGCAATTTCAAATTTATCATATTATCGGCGGCGATAAAACTTGCGCGGTCGGCGGCAGCGAACCAAGTGACGCGGAACACGCGGTAAAACTGCCCGTCTTAAAATGAGGTGACTTCTAGATGAGCAATGTCAATTCGGTGCATCACTTGCTAGTCCGATGGTGTTTCCTCAAGCCTCTTCACGCGCATCTTCCAGCTTTCAAACGGCAAGCCCGTATCGACCTGCTTCATCGAAATACACTCGTCAACGGGGCAAACAAGCGCACAGAGATTGCAGCCCACACATTTCTCTTCCATGATTTGCGGCACGTGCACACCCATTCCATTTGGATTCTTCTTGCCATTTCCAGCGATCGTATATGGCTCGATACATTGATGCGCGCCGTCTTCACATGCGATGTAGCAGAGCTGGCAGCCGATGCACAATTCCTTGTGAATATCGGCGACGACCTTGTAATTGAGATCTAAATCTCCCCAATCTTTTATGTTCTGTACGGCGCGGCCGCGAAAATCCGCAATCGTCTTGAATCCGTGGTCATCCATGTATGCCGACAAGCCATCGATCATGTCTTCGACGATGCGGAATCCATAGTGCATCGCGGCGGTGCACACTTGCGTGATGGACGCCCCGAGAGCGATGTGCTCGGCTGCATCATTCCAGTACCCAATTCCGCCGATTCCGATAATTGGAATTTTAACCGTTTTTGCGACGCTGGAAACCAGATGCAACGCGATCGGCTTGAGCGCTGGGCCGCAATAGCCGCCGTGCGAAGATTTCCCGCCCACGTCCGGCTTCGGCGAAAATGTTTCCAGATCGACACCAATGATCGAGTTGAGCGTGTTGATCAGGCTCACGGCGTCCGCGCCACCGTTTTGCGCGGCTAGTGCAATGTGCGTGATGTCCGTGACGTTAGGCGTGAGCTTCACGATCACCGGTGTTTTCGCGGCTTCTTTCACCCACGACGTGATCAGCTCCGCATATTCAGGCACCTGCCCGACGGAAGAGCCCATGCCGCGCTCGCTCATTCCGTGCGGACACCCAAAGTTCAGTTCGAGCGCATCGGCGCCCGCATCTTCAACGCGGCGAACCATCTCGTGCCATTTATCGCGCTTCGATTCCACCATCAAAGAAGCGATGACCAGGTTTTTCGGATAGCGCTTCTTCACTTCGGCGAGTTCCAGAATATTTACTTCTGTTGGACGGTCGCTGATGAGCTCGATATTCGTAAAGCCCATCATCCTCGTGCCGTTGTAATCCACGGCGCCGTAGCGCGAAGAAGTGTCAACGATGGGCTCGCCAATCGTTTTCCAAACCGCGCCGCCCCATCCAGCGTCAAACGCGCGCATGACTTGCCCCTTCGTATTCGTTGGGGGGCCCGAGGCGAGCCAGAATGGATTCGGCGATTCAATGCCGCAAAATTTTACGCGCAGGTCAGCCATGGCGCACCTCCGGTGCAGTGACTGGTGACTGGTGGATGGTGACTGGTGATTCGTAAACCGTGAATTTCATAGGTCATTTGTCCATTTACACTTTCTCGCAGGAACGCCACGCGAACCAGGCGACTACAGACAGCATTCCCAGCCAACCTATCATGCGAAATGTGGCGGCGATTTGCGTGTCATGTTCCAGCACTCTTGCATGCGAGAAAAGATAAAACCAATCGTGGATCACGTCTTCCGAGTCGCCTATTGTTAATAGCGGCAGCTCCTGGGCGCGCGCATCCGCCATATACAAGGAGATGGGAATAAATTGCTCAAAGAAAAAGAAAGCACAGAATGCTGTCCCTGGAATTTGTCGCCGCAGCGCAAAATTTACAGCTAATGCGAACGGAACAAAGAGTTGCAGAAACGTGCCCCCCGCGACCATCAACCATTCGCCGAAAATTCGGAAAAGCAAATGGCCGCCCTCGTGAATCGGAATAAAAACAAGGTCGAACCATTGAAATAAATGACCACCGAACGCGGCATTCCCGATTAAGAGGCCATAAAAACCAAGCCAGCCGTAAAAAGCGGCCCGGGAAACCGGTTCCCAATTTACATCGAGCGCGTCAAGAAAAGGAAATCGCTCACTAATCGTCGCAGGAATTTCCATGGAAAACTAATTCTCCTTGCCGTGTGCCGCCGTGGGAGCAAGCATCGAATCGATCCCACCTGCCGCGGCCATCCCTTCCGCCACCGCGTCCACTACTTCCCTGCCGCCATTCACGCAATCCCCGCCCGCAAAATATTTTGGATTGCCGGTGCGCTGGCTCGCGTCGGTCGCAATGGTGCCATTTTTTCGAACCTCAATTCCTTTCACGCCGCGCAGGAAATCCGTGGCCTGCTTTTGTCCCACCGCGCGAACAACCATATCCACGTCAATCTTAAATGTACTGTTGGGAATTGTCTCCGGCGCGCGCTTTCCACGTGAATCGGGTTCGCCCAAACGCGTGCGCATGCATTCCAGTCCGGTCACCGTTCCATCCGATCCGAGTATGCGCACTGGTTGCGTTTGCCACAGGAACTGTACGCCGTCTTTCTTCGCCAGATCGTATTCATACCGGAACGCCGGCATCTCCTGCTCGCTTCTTCGATAGACGAGATAAACAGTTTCCGCGCCGAGGCGTCGCGCAGCGGTCACCACGTCGATGGCCGTGTTACCCGCGCCAATGCAGGCGATGCGGCGGCCGATGGGAACATTTGAAAACGACTTCGATTTTGTCGGCTCGATAAATTCCAGCGCACCGCATACTCCGCGCAAATCTTCTCCGGGAATATTCATGGCCCAGGTTTCGCCAAGGCCCACTCCGATGAAAATCGAGTCGAAATCTTTTTCCAACTGTTCAAAAGAAATGTCGCGACCAATATCCACATTCTGGCGAAATTGAACTCCGAGCGATTTCACCATTTCAATTTCCCGTAGCGAATCCGCTGCGCGCAATTTGTATGCTGCGATACCGTAGGTATTCAGACCTCCCGGCAGATCGCGGCGGTCAAAAATCGTTACGTTGTAGCCCTTACGCGCGAGAGTCGCTGCACACGCCAGAGACGCGGGGCCCGAACCGATGCAGACCACGCGTCGCCCGTTTGAAGCGCCCGCATGAAACAATCGAATATTGCGCTCGTAGACATGGTTCACGGCAAATCGTTGCAAACGGCCAATTTCAATCGCTTCTTCGCCCTTTTCGACCATCACGCATGCGCCTTCGCAGAGCACTTCGGTGGGGCAAACTCGCCCGCAGCTTTCGCCCAAAATATTTGCCTCGAGAATAACGCGCGCTGCTCCCCGCACATTCCCCGTCATGATCCGTTTGATGAAACCGGGAACATCGATCCGCGTGGGGCAGGCCTGCATGCACGGCGCGTCAAAGCAATAAAGACAGCGCGCGGCTTCAATCGCGGCTTGACGCGAATTCAATTGCGGAGCGATGTCCGCAAAGTTTTCTTCATATTTTTCAGGAGATAATTTCGGAGCGGGTTCGCGAAGGGACATGCGCACACCTCAAATTCGTCGTCTTCCCCTGAAATAAGCATCCCGGTGGATTTTTTTTCCACCGGGCATCAGGGCCAGAATTACTTCGTCATTCTAGCACTGTGCGATAACAGCAATTGCAAGTCAAATTGCGGGAATGGGGCATAAACCGCATCAGCGCCGGGTTACCGTGGCGCAGGCTTCAGCCTGCGGGGTCCAGTCCTTGCAAAGACACAACCCCTCAGGCTGAAGCCTACGCCACATCAGCTTGCCACGATTTCGATGCATGGCCTAAGATGCATCGTTGCCTTCAATCCAGCGGTTCGGGAGAAGCGATGGGATTTGACACGATTATTCGCAATGGCACGATCGTTACTGCAACCGATACGTACGCAGCCGACGTCGGTATCACCGGCGGACAGATTGCAACCATCGCCAAAACTCTTCCCATCGAAAACGCCTCGAAATTAATTGACGCCGCCGGCTGCATCGTCATTCCCGGCGGAGTCGATGTGCACACGCATCTGGATATGCCCTTCGGCGGAACTACCAGCGCTGACGATTTCGAGACCGGCACGCGCGCCGCGGCCTATGGCGGAACGACCACGCTGATCGATTTTGCAATTCAATATAAAGGCCAGACGCTGCGGCATGCCTTCGACACCTGGATGAAAAAGGCCGAAGGCAAAGCCGTCGCCGATTACGGATTCCATTGCATAATCACGGATCTGGGCGACGCGCAGATGGAAGAGATGGGAGCGCTGGTCCGCGAAGGCGTTTCGTCCTTTAAACTTTTTATGGCCTACCCCGGCGTCTTCATGATGGACGACGCCACAATTTTTAAGGCCATGCTGCAGTCTGCAAAGCACGGCGGAATGATTTGCATGCACGCGGAAAATGGAGGCGCGATTGACGTGCTGGTACAGCGTGCCTTGGCCGAGGGAAAGACGGCGCCCAAATATCACGCGCTCACACGACCCACTACGGCCGAAGGCGAAGCCACTTCCCGAGCCATAGCGCTCGCTGAAATGGCCGGATCGCCGGTGTACATCGTGCATTTGTCGTGCAATGACGCGCTGGAAAAAGTTCGTGAGGCGCGCGACCGTGGCCTTGCCGCTTACGCGGAAACGTGCCCGCAATACTTGCACCTTTCGCTGGAAAATATGGATGTGCCGGGCTTCGAGGGCGCGAAGTATGTTTTTACTCCGCCGTTGCGCGAAAAATGGAATCAGGAAAAACTGTGGCAGGGACTCGCACACGATACCCTCCAAGTCGTCTCCACGGATCATTGCCCCTTCTGCATGAAAGAGCAAAAAGAACTGGGCAAAAACGATTTCAGCAAAATTCCCAATGGAGGCCCGGGCGTCGAGCACCGCCTCAGTTTGATTTATTCCGGCGGCGTGCACGGCGGGAAATTTTCCGCCAACCGCTTTGTGCAGCTTGTGTCTACCGCTCCGGCAAAACTTTTCGGCTTATATCCGCGCAAAGGCACGATCGCAGTCGGCTCGGATGCGGACATCGTGATCTTCGATCCCAACGCAGAACAAATCATCAGCGCCAAGACGCACCATATGCGTGTGGATTATTCCATGTTCGAGGGCATGCGCGTAAAGGGCGTTACGAAGACAGTGTTGTCCCGCGGCCGCATCATTATCGAAAACGGAAACTTTATCGGCAAGCCCGGCGCCGGAGAATTCCTGCGCAGAAAAACGTACACCGGCGTGGCGTAAAGCGCGGCGCACGTTTTTCTTATACACAGTTTTCTCAACTCATTTATTTCTGGCTACCGCGAAATGCCGGAAGCCGATGGTCCAGCTGCCCCGATTGGCGCACCCGAAACAATCAACTCAACGCGACGATTTTGTTGCCGCCCGACTGCGGTGCTGTTTGTCGCCACGGGATCGGCTTTGCCAACTCCTTGGGCGGAAATTACATCACCAGAAATTCCCTGCGTAACCAGGTAATCGCGCACGGTATCTGCACGCTTTTCAGACAATGCCTGATTGAATTCATCGCCACCAACGCTATCTGTGTGGCCTTCAATCTGAAGATTCAAACCTGGGTGCGCTAGAATAATGCCGCTCACTTTGGCCAGCTTTTCTCGTGCCCCAGGTTTCAAGGTGTGCTGACCGGAATCGAACAAAACATCTGACATATTGACAATCAATCCACGGGCGGTTTCTCGGGTCTCTAAAATCATGTTCAACTGCTGCCGGAGTTGCTCTCTGAGTTGCGCCTTTTCCTGTTCGGCCTGTTGTACTGATTGCTCTGCCGCTTGACGTGCTTGAGCCTGACGCTGCGCTTCTGCCTGAGCTTCTGCCGCAGCTTGATCGGCTTGCGCCTTCGCCCGTTCCGCGTTCATCCGATCGGCGTCGGCTTGCTGGGTACGCGCCCTGGCTTCCGCATCTCGCTGCTCTGCGGCTGCTTTTTCTCGCGCTGCTGCTTCATCCTGTATTTTTTGAATCGTGATCAACCTGGCGTCTTCTGCATTTTGTGCTGCATCCCGCGAATTTTGAGAAACCGTCTTTTTCCCGATTTTCCCAGTCAGCTCTTCTTGCGCATTTTGAACTCCCTCTTCCGCCTTATGCAGCGTATCTGCAGCATATTCTTCCGCACCCGTCCATTTCGCGATGCGCACAGCATTTTCAGCCTCGTAGAATTCCAAAGGAGTTTTGTGATTCATCACGAACGGGCGAACTTCCGAAGAATTCACATTTTGAAGATATATGCCCTTCTGCAGCAGTTCATACTTCGTGTCAATTGGCTCAATAGTTCCCTGTGTGTCATTGCGAATAGTGTTTTCCATGACGACAACGTCACTTGGCTGGCTGACAGCGAAATAAGGTTCAGCCGTCACAATCAGTCCAAACGTTTGGAGGTCTGTCGTCACATTAAGCTTGCTACCGGTGCCATTCAGCAACACTTCACCCAGATTCTTAGGGCGGCCTTCTGGCGTCACGGCCCATAATACATAGGTCAGATATTCAGGGCCAAATTGTGTTGCGGGCGAAAGATGTTCCATTCTTGCATCGATCTCGATCCGTCCCTGCTTGCTGTTAACAATCGCTTCGCCTTTAGCCTGCGGCATCAATTCGGTTCCTCGAAAATCGACGGGAGTAGAACCGCTGCGGTGGCGGTAATTGATTGCTTTTGCAGTTCGTTCCACGACCGTTATTCGGAATACGGGTCCGTTTCCAGATTGATTTGTTTGAACATGAGAATTGGTCCCGGCTACTTGAGCGAGCATGCTCAGCGAACATAAGAGTACTGCCGCGGCTGCTGCCTTCGCTGTTCTAATACCGTTAGTTGGTTTCATTGACGTGGCTCCATTTACCCCAATTAATTTTAGAGATCTGCGATTGGCGCTGGGGAGAATTTGTGTATGAAGCATCAAACAACAGGGCAGGGAAATCATCGATACGTGATTCAGCCTATATCAAGACAGTTGGCTCTGTATTAATGCAGGAAAAAATTGGGGGTTTTAAATGTTGGGCCAAAGCGAAGGATCTATGCTTTTAAAGCCTAAATAGTTTCTTGTATTTCTCACAAATGAATCGAGAATTTAAGTACTTCCAGACGCACGATGCGCAATTTTCAATTTATTGCCATTCAGAATTACGTTTGAGCGCATCCGATCCCATTTGCACTTCCCTATTGACGAAAGACACCGTAAACCCACGGAATGCCCGCTGCGCCCTTTTGCGCTTGAATCACGATGTCGTCTCCCTTCTGAAAGCGATCGAAATCATTCTGGTCCACGGCGATGTGCTCGAAGCGGCGCCCATACCTCCACGAAGTAACGATCAGCCGCCGGCTGCGCGGAAAAGCGCCCGTCGCGACTTTGCCAATGACGGTTGCCGGCACTCGTATCGGACGCGAAGTGTCCAGCTTTCCATTTAGAAAAAGAAGTCCTGCAAAAATCCACGGCACAGGAATCATTCCGAAATAAATTCTCTTCATGACTTCAATTTCCTGATGCTTGCGCGCGCGGTAGTCCAGCCAGTATCCGAGCGCAAGAGTGCAGAAAAATACAAGGCCGCCAAAAATTTGAATGGAATCGAGTTCGAGCGCGGGAAAGACCTGGCTTGCAGCTACAAATATAATAATACCAACAAGAAAGATAGCAGTACGTTTCACCAGACGGCGGCGCACAACCAGTTCTGCCGCAGCGGAAGTCAGGCCGCACGCCGGACACTGGTCGGCAATACGATCCGAACCGCAATCGAGGCAACGCGTCATACGGCTGGCAAACTCAGCAACAGGGATTCCAGCTGCTCTTTGCCGCTATCCACGGAAACTTTAAAGGTAACAGCGATGCCCCTCGGATCCACCCTGGCAACGGTGCAATCCAGCGAAAGAATAGGATTCAGCATCAGCCTTGCGTGAAACGTCGCTCCAAGCCATAGAGGGGGTATCAGATCAACAAATAAACCTTGCGGGCCAATATCCCGCACGTTCGCATTTAGAACTGTCGATCCCCAATCGATCTCGATATTTCCCTCAAATTTCTTTCGCTGCCAATGCCTGCGCTCCGTCCTGAAAATCTTTTCTTCTAACGGCTGGATGCTCATTTCACGCCCCTCTGAGGATGCTATGTTCCGAGCCGCGGAGTGTCAAGTTTCCGACCCGATGCCAACATTCGCAGACCGCCTGCGCTTGTCATATATTTCTTAATTATTACAATAAATCTCCCATTTCTTTCCGGTGCGCAAGTTCTTCCTGCAAGTGCGCCCGCACATTTTCTTTCAGCCGCGAAAGCCCCAGCAAATCTTCGATGTCCCGTCGCGGCAATCCAGGCAAGAGCGCGGACACTTGATCCGGAGATATTCCGGGATGCCGCAACAACGCGACCCTCACATTAATTAGCCTGGACCACTTGTCGTGACTGGCCACCGCTGCGACGATTCGCGCTGGAAGAGTTTGCTTGGCCAGAGTTTTCAGCAACTGCGACTCAGTGAGAAATGAATTGTTGAGGGCCACGCGCGCAACCTGCTCGGGACCGTGCAGCACAAGGCTTGCCGCAATTCGCGTCGAGCCTCGCCTGGCCAGCATGATCTTCTGCCCGAGCGGCAATTGCGCAAATTGAGTCAGTATCCGTTCTTCTGCAAGGCGGCGAAGCTCCATGGAAGAAGTTGTCAGCAAGCTGATGCGAACGAGGTCCATCAGATGCAACTCTCTGAGCAGGCGCATGGCGATCAGGCGCGGAGTATGGGGATGGGCTGCAAGCCCCAGACGAACACGATAAGCCGCGCGCCAAATTTTACGTTTGCTAATTTCTTCCAACAATAATCCGGAGATGTCTTTTCGTTCGAGCAAAAGACACACGTGTGTTTCGTCGAACGCCGGATTGTGGAGCAGAGATCGCAATACGCTCTCATCGCTCGACGCCAGAAGAGTGGGGATTGCTTCGCGGGCCGCGGTCGCCGCAGCCTGCGCATCGACATGTTCTTCAAGCGCCATGAGTCGCAGCTTGCGAAGAGGGTTCCGTTAAGCGC
>DATHNC010000087.1:0-24912 GCA_035486415.1 Saccharimonadales bacterium (SeqCode) | reverse complement strand
GAACCGTTGATCCCGAAAATCTGATCGACGTTCCGGTTTACGGCGAATTCCACTCTTTGCGCGTCCCATGTTTGCCCTGGCCAGAACCACATCCAGCCAGGGCCTCGTATGAAGGTCCCTATAACGATCATTAAGACCCATAAACCAATGAATCCGAACAGAAACGTCCAGATGGCGAATTTCCGCTGCTTATAGGTGTAATAACCGTTTCCGAGAGGATTGGCGTCAATATAAGGAATAACCATCAGGCCGACGATGATGAGCGTCGGCATGATGACTCCGGCAATCCACGGATCGAAATAGACGAGCATTTCCTGCAGGCCCAGGAAATACCACGGGGCCTTGGCGGGATTCATCGTGACGTTGGGATTGGACGGCTCTTCGAGCGGGGCGCTAAGCGTGATGGACCACACCATGAGCAAGGCCGTCACTAGAATTGCGGCGACGAGTTCGATGCGCAACAGGTACGGCCAGGTGTGAACTTCGCGCTCCCACTTGGGGTGCCAATCTTCGGTCTTGCGGTATTCCGTTTTAGCGAGGGCGGGATCGGCGGAGAGCTTGTCGATCAGACGATCGTTGTCGACTGCCTGTTTGAAGGCATACCAGACATAAAACGGGACCAGGAAAAGTAGTGCGACGATCGGCACGTTATCCGGAGCGGATGCAACTTCCCACATCTGGTGCCAGTTCATATTGGCCTCAAACCCCGCTATTTAATTTGTTAGTTCGTTGTTATAGATCTTTTGGCCCGGTGTCCCTGCCCCCAAATTTATGTTGTCCCTGCTTCCCCGCTAAACCATTCCACTTGGGCGCAAAATGACCGGCCTGTGGCCCTTTTCTTCTTTAATTTCGGATTCGAGCATCACTGGAGCTGGCCCAGAGATTCCGCCATCTTTACGCACGCGCCAGAAATGCAGCGCCATAAAGATGCTGGCGATCAGCGGAATAGCGATGCAGTGCCAGATGTAAGCGCGCAGTAGCGCGTTGGCATCCACGATCGATCCGCCAAGCAGAGCGAAGCGCACGTCGTTATACGGCGTCATGCCCATCATGGCGCCAAACGGACCCTCTGTTCCTAACAAGGGAGTCGCCCTGGCCATGTTTGTTCCCACCGTGACGGCCCAGAAGCCCAGTTGATCGTCAGGCAGCAGGTAACCAGTGAAAGAAAGCAGCAAGGTCAACACCATCAGCAGGACGCCAATGCACCAGTTGAATTCACGGGGACGCTTGTACGAACCTGTGAGGAAGACGCGAAACATGTGCAGCCACACGGCAATGATCATCAAGTGCGCGGCCCAGCGGTGCATGTTGCGCAGCAGCTTTCCGAACGGGACGTCATTTTCCAGATACAAAATGTCGCGAAAGGCCTGCACTTTGCTCGGATGGTAATAGAACATCAGCAGAACGCCGGTAAACGTGAGCACGATAAACAGGTAGAACGTGATGCCGCCCATGCCCCACGTATATTTATATTTTACGGCGTCGCGATTGACCTTGGCCGGATGCAGGTGAAAGAAAACGTTGGAGAGAACGGAAAGCGCGCGGTTGCGTGGAGTCTCATCGTGCTTGACGCGGAAAACGGATCGAAAGAGCTGGCTCTTTTCGGGTTCCTTCAGGGCCTCAAGTTCGTCCTTCCCCTTTTCCTTGATCGTGGTCTTGAGATCTGTGATGTCCTGGCGCACACGGCCAAACAGCCCGTTGCCCTTCTTTTCGCCGTTTTCTTCGGCCATCCCTGTGCCCCCTAGAGAGTGTGTCCCAGGTCCTGAGGAATATCTTTTGGCCTACGTGCAAGTTCAAAACCGATGCTGTAGCCCGCCTCTTCAGGGGCGGGGATTTAGACGACGCGACATTTAAACCCCCGCCTCTGAAGAGGCGGGTACAGAAATGCCATGCGTCATCTACTCGCTTAAACCGGTAAGTATGCGCCGGGATCATTAAACTGATTTACACCCGCGCGCGGATCGTCCATATACAATCTACTGGTATCGACGATCAGTTTTCCTGTCGGGTCCATGTCAATGTGCGCGCGGTCCATAGGCCTCGGCGCGGGCCCTTCAAAGTTCACGCCCTCGCTGTCATATCCGCTTCCGTGGCAGGGGCATTTGAATTTATTTTCCGCGGGCTTCCACTCTGGCGTGCAGCCGAGGTGCGTGCAGCGCGCGAAAATCACAAAAATGCGGTCCGGTTCGCGAACCACCCAGGCGCGATTCGTCATCAAGTAACGTTGATCGATCCCGATGGAGAAATCCGCCGGATAACCGATGTTGAAAATGGTGTTGGGTTCGTACAACGCGCGTGGGAAGAAAAATCGCAAAAACATCAGGAGATTGATGCCCAGGTAGCCGTAAATCATGCCCCAGATCACGCGTCTCCGCATGGGATCGGGAGCTTCAGCGCTCTCTTTGGGTTTTGCCGCCGGCTTTGGCGCGGGCGGTTTGGCTGTTGCAACTGCTCCGGACTTCGCTGCCGGTGGAGCTGCAGCGTTTACTTCAACGGGGTCGGCCATATTCGCTATGAATCCTCTCGATAAAAATAGAGATCGAGACAATAGCTGTACAGGGGCCTAAGAACGGATGAACTCGACAGCTCCTTATATTTCCGCGAGGGCCTTCATGTCAAGGTTATTCCTATACTTAGGATTATTTATTTTTGTGCTGAAGAGCGCGATGCGCGACAGATTTTTGAATGAATTGCGCTGCAAACCTGCATGGATACAGGCTATTTTTACGCAGTTGCGAAGTCAATTCGGGAAAGCGATCTATTTTTCGGATAAAAAAATAATTGGCTCAGCGCTCAAAAAACTACATTCGTAAAATTATAATTTGAAAATTATCTGGAATTTTCGGCAAGTGAACGCTGGACCAGATCCACGAGCGAGGAAATAAATGTGGGCGAGTCGCCGACGGCGGGCATCATCTCGAATTGTTCGACGCCGCGCTCGTGCGCCTGCTCGCGCGCTTCGAGATTAATTTCAGAAAGCGTTTCGATGTGTTCCGTGACGAAGGCGATGGGCACGACGAGAAGATTTTTTTCGCCCGCTGCGGCGAGCGCATCGATCGTATCTGTGAGCGATGGCGTGAGCCATTTGCGGCGGCCTACTTTGCTCTGAAAACAAAGCGTGTGCTTGTTTTTCCAGGCGCCACGATCCATTACCAGCTTGACGGTCTCCGCAACCTGGCGCGCGTACGGGTCGCCGCGCTCAATCAGGCTGAGCGGCAATCCGTGCGCGCTGAAGACGATGTGCGCGCGGTCCGGCTCGTCAAAATGCGTGAGCGAAAGATTTAGCTTTTCCACGACCGCCTCAATGTACAGCGGATGATCGAAAAATTTCTCTATGGTGTGTTCCCGCGGCGCGTTGCCGTTGGGATGGAACACGCGCTTCCACTCTTTCAGGCTGCTCGAAGTGGTGGCAAATGAATAGTGCGGGTACATGGGCAGCAGCACGAGGTCTGGCGCATTCCAGGCATTCACTTGCGCGGCAGCTTCCGCCGAAAGCGGATTCCAATAACGCATGGCGATAAAACATTTCGCATCGAACTGCGGGGCCAGAGCTTTTTCGAGAGCACGCGCCTGGCGCTCGGTGAGCACTCGAATGGGAGAGTGTCCGCCGATGGCGTCATAATTTTTGCTTACATCCGCCGCGCGTTTACGGGCTATATAGCGCGCGAGGGGACGGCGGGCAAACCATGCGCCAAAAAAATTGATGATGTCGGGATCGCAGAACAGATTGTAGAGAAACGGTTCTACAGCATCCGCGGAATCAGGGCCGCCGAGTTGGAACAGGACTACGCCGATTTTTTTCTTTTCGGTCACGGTGCTTTCGTGTGCTTGGAAATAGTTAATTTATTTTCCGTCCTGTTTCAGGCGGCGGATATCGTCTCCGAGCTGCGCCATCCGGCGCGCTACGGACAGGACGTAGCCGCAGAAGATGAGCCAGATGGCGATGTAGGCTGCGGTCAGGAAGTTCAGGTTCTTCATCGATTGTCTCCCTACGTGATCGTGCAAAATCTCTTGTCGGCTCTAAAACAAGACCATCGTGCGAACAAATACTGCCTGCTGCTTCATCATCTAGACCCGGGTTCTAAAGAGGCGGGCTACAGCAGCTTCTGTAGCTCGCCCCTTTGAAGCTGAAGCTTTTCTGCTGCGCTACCGCGTACTTCGCGCCGACTCCATGCGAAGCGCATCCACTTCGGATCGTAGTGCTTCGAGCCGATATCGCAGGCGGATCAAAACGACCATCACGCCCAGCGTTGCCGCCCAGCACAGAAGCAGCACCCAGCCCATTCGCGCGTCCAGCTTTCCGCCGTCGCCGATTACCGGTTGAGGATGCTGCGTGCGAAACCACCAGATCGAAAAATAGACGAGCGGGATATCCAGCGCGGCAAAAATACCGAAGACGGCGGAAACCAGGGCTCGGCGTTCGGGCTCTTCCACCAGAGTTCGCAATACCAGATAGCTGACGAACAGCACCCACAGTAAGAAGGAGGAGGTGAGGCGCGCATCCCACGTCCACCAGATGCCCCACACCGGCTTCGCCCAGATCGGGCCTGTCACGAGGACAACCGTGAAAAACGCAACGCCAACTTCGGCGGATGCCACGCTCAGCCAATCCCATTTAGGCGCGCGCGTGCGCAGGTAGGCGACGCTGCCAAAGAAAACTATGAAGAAAGAAATAAATCCAGACCACGCGCTGGCCACATGAAAATAAAAAATGCGCTGCACAATGCCCATCGTATTTTCGGTGGGAGCCCAGATCAGCGCGCCATAGCTTGCCGCAGCCAGCAAGAAAAACATGAGCAGCACCGACGGCACGGAGATTGCCGGGCGGGTCGTGGGTAGTGTCTGTACCTGCGTTGCCATTTCACTCCTCCAACAAATATTCGCCGACCATCCATGCCGCTGTCAAAAAGATCAGATCAAAGCATGCCAGAAATGTCAGCCATACCAGAGACAATTCGGAAGGATCCTGCAGGACTCCGATGGTGGCTTCAGTACTGGCGATCAGAACGGGAGCCAGCACGGGAAGCAGCAGCAGCGGCAAAAGCAGTTCGCGCAAACGCGCCTGCGCAGCCACGGCGGAAAAAACCGTGCCCGTTGCGGCTAGCCCGATCGTGCCCATCACCAATACGAGTAACAACTGGGGCAGCACCGGCAGAATCGCTACGTTGTAGAGCACTGCGAAAACTGGAAGCAAAATCACTTCGACAAGAAGCAGGAATAAAAAATTGGCCGCCATTTTTCCCGCGATGATGCTGAACGGATCGATGGGAGCAAGACGCAGCGCGGCCAGCGTGTCATTCGTCTGCTCGCGCAAAAAGGATGATTGCAGCATGAGAGACCCTGCAAATAAAAACGCCAGCCACAATAGGCCGGGGCCGAAGCGGCGCGATTCCGTGGAAGTTGGATTGAAAGTAAAGCTGAACAGGACAATTACTATCAACACGAAAACGGCAGTTGTGCCCAGCAATTGCCGCGAGCGGAACTCAGTTCTCAGTTCCTTGGCGAGAATCACGCTGGTAGCACGCGCTAGAGTCATTGCTGGCCCTCTTCCCCGCTCTCACGCACTGCGGCCATCACCAGCACCTCATTCGGATTGCCGCCCGCGCCGGAGTCATGCGTGATTCTGCCGCCTTCGAGGCGGATCGCGCGCGTTACCGCTTCCTGCGTTTCGTTGCGGCCATGCGTGCTCATCAGGATCGTACAGCCCGAGTCGCGAAGGTGTTTGATCGTCGTCCCAAGCCAGTGCTGGCCTTCCGGATCGAGTCCCGTGCCGGCTTCATCGAACAGCAGCAGGCCGGGCGAAGCGAGCAACGCGCGCGCTATCGAAAGCCGTTGCCGCATACCGCGCGAAAATGTTCGCACCAGGTCCGAGGCGCGGTTGGCAAGGCCGACGGGCTGAAGCGCCTTCCGCGAAAGTTCGGCAGGATTTGCAAGCCCGAATAATTTCGCAAAGAAAATAAGATTTTCCTCGGCAGTCATTTCTTCGTAAAGGAGCGTGTTGTGCCCGACCATGCCAACGAGGCTCTTCACTTCTTCGAGTGGAACAGAATTCTCCGCGGAATAAAATGCCAGCGTGCCGCGCGAAGGTTTCGTTAATTGCGCCACAATTTTAAGCAGAGTGGTTTTGCCCGAGCCGTTGTGCCCCACCAGAGCCACGCATTCCCCGGCCGCGATTTCCAGAGAAATACCGCGTAGCGCGAGGCGCATCCCGTACCGTTTTTCTATATCGTTGAATTGAATTCGCAGTCCGTTGCCGCGTCCGCTTAGGGCACCGCCATGGGGGGATGTTGAGTGCGGAGTCGACACGCGCGACCGCTCAGCCCTGAACCAGATCGCGCAGCAACTGCTCCGCGCGACCACGCTCCAGTGCGTACTCCTCGTCGGTGATGGTTCCGGCCTGGCGCCGCAATTCCAGGCGCAATAAGGTGTCTTTCAGCGAATCCAGATCTGAGTTCACTTCGCGCGTCATTTTCTCGACGCGCGCAGATGGTGGCACAGGGGGAGCGGGCGCAGCCTGGGCCGCTTTGGCCTGCGCGGCACGCTGCGCTTTGCGTCCTTTGGGCGCCTGAGTGGGCGCAGGAGCGGCTGCCACCTCAGGCATAGGCTGCCGCAGCAAAATCGCCACCCCAACAGCGAATATCGCCGCGAGGCCACCAAGCAAAATCCATTTTTCATCGCCGATCCGCGCGGGTGCGGTTTCAATCGTTGACTCGGGACCCGAGTCTCGCCCGTTCGTCTGGTCGGGCTGTGCTGCGCCTTGTGCCGCGGCGGCGTCGGATGGAGGAGGCGCTGTTCCGGAAACGGTAATATCGAATCCTGCTCCCGTTTTCAGAGAATCTTTTGAAAATACGTTAAACCCCTGCTCAGTGCCTGCCGCGTTGAACCCCGCGCTGGCTACTTGCATGGTGGGAGGAATTACGAGCAACGCGCGCTGCGCATCATACGTGGAATTTTCGTGAATCTTGGCTTGATTGTCCTTGTACGGCAGGATGTAAGAGATGCGCACGCCGTTTTGTCCGGGCTGGAAGGCGTAGGCGATTGCGTAGCGGCCTTTGCCTTTGTCGATCGTGCCCTGGCGAACGGGCATGCCCGAAGGGCCGAAGGTGGATACCTGGTCAATCTCCGCGCCCTGCGGAATCGTAAACTCAAAATTTCCGTCCTGCTTGAAATAGGCGGCCGGTGGATTGGAATTATTTTGGATGGAGTACTCTTCGCCCACCATTAATTTATCGCCGTTGGGCTGAAACACGAGCAGGCGCAGCGGTACCTGAATGGCCGAGGGGTTCGTGGTGGGTTCGTAGACCGTTACATCGACGGTCGAAGTGCCGGGGGTGAGCGGCTGGTGAAAGAAAACGCCGCGATAGACGGCGCGAATGAGCATCGGTCCCTGGCCGATTCCCGGGTTGTCAATCTGGTAGTGCCCCGTGGCATCGGTCTTCGTGCTGGCCACGACGGACATGCCGCCTTGCAACTGGATCAGCAAAACATCCACGCCGGCAGCAGGCTTATTGGCATTCGTGCCGTTGTGGATGGTGCCGGAAACCGTTCCGGCATGCACTGCTGC
Source organism: Saccharimonadales bacterium (SeqCode) (assembly GCA_035486415.1). GTDB lineage: Bacteria > Acidobacteriota > Terriglobia > Acidiferrales > UBA7541 > Palsa-360. The sequence goes on along the minus strand of DATHNC010000087.1, from coordinate 17,348 downwards.
GGACGCGAGCAAAAGGAGAACAAGAACAGGAAGCAGTCGCAATCGGATTGAATTCTGACTTGAGTTCATTCGCAAAATACATCCTCTTTAATTCAAAATGGTTTGGCTCTTCTTTTCACAAGCTCTTCCCGCAGGGCTGAACCTTTCCCGGCCAAAAACCCGCAGGATGAAGCCCGCGCGACATGGTGCCACTTGAATCGGATGATTTACTACCTGGGATTTGCGGCATTGGCCGGATCGCGGCGCGGAATTGGCGCCTGATTTCCGGTCACACGTTCTATTTCCAAGAGCACTTGCGCCGCCTCGGTTTCGAGCGCATCCCGCATCTGTTCGTAATCCTGTTCCGCGTACTTGCCCGCACGGTTTTCAAATTTCAGGTCGCGCAAGTTATCGTAAATCGAGTCCCGGCGTTCCATCAATTGATCGAGCTGCGAGCGGTGCGGCGCGGAATCGCCTGCATCCGGCTCAATCCAAAACACAAAAATAACCGCGGCTAGTGTCAGCGCGACGCACGCCGAAAGCATGATCGTGTCCGGAAATTGAGTCGCAATGAGCGTAGCAGCCATAATTATATTGAGTCCCTACTCCTCGGTCTCGCGGTCGGCCTGCTGCCTTGCGCGTTCGAGTTGAACGTCGCGCAGTTCAGAAGCAGACGTCGGCGCAATAGGTGGAGCATTCGCTACGGTTGCAAGGCGCGCCACATCGCGCTGCCGCCACAATCGAATCAAGGTAACCACGATGCCCAGTCCGATGGCAAATGCCACGCCCGGGATGTACCACGCAATACTATTGAATCCCTTGGTGGGCGGCGCGCTCAAAACTTTTTCGCCATACTCCTGCACAAAATCCTGAACGATCAGGTCGTCTGATTCGCCCTTGGCAACGTGCGCATCGAGTTCTTTAAGCATTGGGCCGGACGACGGGCAATTAATGTGATTGCACTGCGTGAGAATTTGCCCGCAGCCGCACATACACATTAACTTCGTGCCTAAGGATTTTCCGCGGTCGGTTTTTTGCGCCGACATGTGCAATGGCACAAGCGCCGTGGCCACAGATACAAACGCAGCGCAGATGAAAGCTAGTTGGCGGCGGCTAGTCATGGTCACTTGGCAACTTTGACCGCGGTGTGTTCAAAATTTGCGCGGGCTGCGTCCCTCCGGGATAAGACACAGACTGGCCCACCGTAGCGGTAGATAAAACCATAACCGCTTGCCTGTTCGGAACAAGAGCAAGAATAGTCCCCAGCACGACGACGCAACCGCCAAGCCAAATCCATTTTACAAGCGGATTCAGGTAAGCGTGAATCACGGGAAGATTCGTATCCGGATTCGTCCCGGCATAGACAACGTACAGGTCTTCGCGAAGCGTCGAGGCGATCGCCACCATGGTGCCGGATTCCTGGTTGGATGGATAGAAACGCCGCGTGGGATAGAGCATCATCACAGAGCGGCCGTCCTTCTCCACATCTATTGTGGCGCGCTCGGCGCTGTAATTCGTTTCCTGCGTGGAGTCGTAATTCTGCAAGTGAAGCGTGTACGGCCCCAACGCCATCTGCGATCCGGCGGACATGTCCATTTGCTTGTCCTGATTGAATGCCGTGCCGGAGATGCCGATAAAGACCAGCACCATTCCAAAGTGGACGACGTAGCCACCGTAGCGGCGTGTGTTGCGCATGGTCAGCTGCGACACGGAAGAGAAAATATTAGAGCCGGTGCGAGCGGAAATCACGCGCGCGCCGCGATAAAATTCCGCAAGAATCGTCAACGTAACGAACACACCAAGCAGCAGGCACAGCGTGACATAAAATTCACGCAAGCCCAGAGCAACTCCAATCGCCGCGGCTATGAATCCACCAATCAGCGGATAGCCGAAATTTTTGCGCAGACTTTCGACCGATGTTTTTCTCCACGCGAGCAGCGGACCGACGCCCGTCAGGAACAGCAGAAACATGGCGATGGGAATATTCACGCGATTGAAAAATGGCGGGCCAACGCTAATCTTCGAGCCTCGCACCGCTTCTGAAAGCACCGGGAACAAAGTGCCGGCCAGCACCGCAACGCAGGCAACCAGCAGAATCAGATTGTTGAACAGGAAGCTGGACTCGCGCGACAGCATGGAATCGAGTTGATTGTCGCTGCGCAAGTAATCGCGATTCTTAAAATAAGCCGCGAGGCACACGAAAACAATCAGCAGCAGAAAACCCCAGAACCAGTGGCCAATATTCGATTCCGCGAACGCGTGAACGGAATTCACAGCGCCGCTGCGCGTCAGCGACGTCCCCAAAATGCATAACATGAACGTGAGGAAGACGAGCCACACGTTCCACACGCGCATCATGCCGCGCTTTTCCTGCATGATCACCGAATGCAAAAACGCCGTTCCCGTAAGCCACGGCATCAGCGAAGCGTTTTCAACCGGATCCCATCCCCAGTAACCGCCCCAGCCGAGCACCGCATAGGCCCAGTGCGCTCCGAGCAGAATGCCCGCGGACTGAAACGCCCATGCAATCATGGTCCAGCGGCGCGTCAGGTGAATCCACTTCTCTCCCGGGTATCGCCCCAGCAGCGCGGCCAGCGCAAATGCAAATGGAATGGTGAAGCCCGTATAACCGGAATACAAAGTCGGCGGATGAATCGCCATTTCAGGATATTGCAAGAGCGGGTTGAGGCCGCTTCCGTCCGCGCGCGTCGCCAGATGCAGAATGCCTCCCGCGCCGGGGCCCACGAACACGCCGTAGGGGCTCGCGACAAAATTATTCATGGTCAGAAAGAAAATCTGAACGCCGGCCATGACCACGCCAACATATGGCATCAGTTCAGGATGCTTTCCGCGATACGTAAACAGTGCGGAAAAGACGTAAATCGAAAGCAGGAAACTCCAGAACAGCAGCGAGCCTTCCTGTCCGGACCACAATGCGGAAAATTTGTAATAGGGAGAAAGCGTGCGGTTACTGTGCGCCGCGACATACGCGAGTGAATAATTGTTGGTGAAAAACAGATACCACAGGCTGCAAGTTCCAATCCATATGAGGACGCAGACCGCGAAACCCGCATTTCGCGCGGACTTGATTAACAGTGGCCGCCGGGTAATGATCGCGGCGATGCCGCCGAAAATCGCGTACACCGCGAAGGCAAAGGCCAGAAGTAATGAATATGCGCCAAACAGATCCAATGTAAGACCTCGATTCCGGGCTGATCGCCGTCATCGTGCGGAATCATTCCCAATCAGTATCCACTACTGCTGCGTATAAATTTTAAAGTTGAGTAGCGACCTAACTCTTGCCGTTAGGATATGAACTATCACTGGTGCTACCCGGCTGCGACTGGCCGCCCGGAGCGGCCTCATATTTAGACGCACATTTTGCCTGAACAGTCTCAGCTACAAATTGTCCATTGGGCTGCATCTTGCCTTCGACCAGGCATTGCGCTCCATCTTTAAACGTGTCCGGCAGCGGATCGGTGCCTACATAACTCACGGGCAAGGTTTTTCCCTGCTCAACCAGAACGAATTCCACACGGCCGGAATAATGCTGAATGGAGCCATTTTTTACATCGCCGCCGACGCGAAGGCGCTGATGCAGTGCGGGCCCGTTCAAGGTCGGGATTTCCGAAATCGTATGATAGTAAGTCTTGCTCTGTTGCGCGCCCACGTAGGCCAGGCACGAAAGAGTGACCAGAATAATCGCTACCCCGATGCCGAATTTCGCTTTGGTTTTCACGGATTCCCCCTGCTCAAGGTACTGCCCGACAAGCTTAAATCAAATACTATCATAATCGCACGATGATTCGCCTAGAGTGCCCCAGCCGTTACCGACCTTCGGAACAGTTGCAGCCATTCCTGCGGACCTGTACCCGGGAGTGGCAGCGCGTGGCCGCCACTGGCCGTCAATAGGGGGCCAACGCCTTGTCTACTTAGCATTTCGACCAGCGGGGAAAGCTCTTGCCCCAAAGGGGCAATGTGCTTTGGACGGTAATTAAATTTGATTCGCCGAACCATTGTGGAGCCGAGACGGTCGATAGTCTGTCCGGGAGTTTCTTTATTCTCCGGAAGTGGGCATTCCGAAAGATAGGCCAGGAAATAACCTCGCCTCTGAAATTCGGCAAGCTTGGCCAGATCGGTCGCTCGAGGGTCATCTTCCGGTGCGGATTTTTCATCGGCGGGAGAAATTTCCAACGCTTCCAGAAAAGGGTTGAAGAATTCTTTCGCCCGGGCAGGCGCATAAAACTCGTCCGCAGCCTTGGCAGCAGGCGCCAGAGCAATGAATAAAGTGCCGATGTGAACGGGCCGAAATTTCGTTGATTGTTCGAGACGTTGCACGCGTTCGGCGATATGTTCAGGAGAAGCGGGAAGGCCGCATCCGTCGCAAGGAAGATAAGTCATGAATTTTTCCATACACAGGAACATCCTACAGCAAATAGTGGAAGAGGTACAGGAAACGAGGATTCTTCTGAAAACGGAGAGGCGCGCCGTAATCGGGGACGGCGCGCCTTCCCTTACTCAATGCAAAAGCCCTCAGTCTCCAGGGGTGGAACTGGGCCAAGCCATTGAGCAAACTCGAAAATCGAGCTTAGGAAGACAAACACCGGCGCACGGAAAAAGTTGCGGATTAGGAAGAGCTTTGGATCTGCTTGCAGAGATTCGTGTGGCGGGGACACTTTCAGTTGGGCGCTCGGGAACGCAGGGCGCGCTCCCGACAGAAACTACTTTTTGCCTAACTTGTTTTGCAGGCAATACTTCAGTTCAGGGCTGATCTCGCTGATTTCCATGCCCGCGCTCACCATGAATTTGCAGCTGAGCAGTTCGTGGGGCTGATCCTCGTCGGGCAACTTGCCAACGACGCGGCAGTATTGGCAGTCCTGATTCCAGCAAAATCTTCCGTACGGAATCGTCTCCGGGCTGATGTATTGAAAGGCCCGCAGAATGGTGTTTTTTTCCGGGACATCAAAAGATTTCCCAAGAACCTTGATTGTAACCAGTCGTTCATAAGGGCGAAACACCTGCGTGCTCCCATTACTCGTCGCACCCTGTTCCGTTACTTGCGTTCCCGTGTTCTTTAACATGAAAGGCCTGTCTCCGTCTCATCAGAGTAAGGCGATACGGCGTGGGCAACAACGGGGATGCTGCAAAGTGGTGCGAATCCGGCAATGGTACTTTGGACGCGTAAATAGATGTTTGTGCTGAGATAAACAGAATTCCGGCAGGCGATTTCATTCCATGTAAATCCAAAAGCGGCTAGCTTCGAGCAGTCTCGAAAAACTGTCCCATGCGGCGGAATTTTTCGTAACGCTGATCGAGCAGCTCGGGGATTGGCAATCGGGCAAGATCGCGAAGCGAGCGGTCAAGCACCTTGCCCAGGAACGAGGCGGAAGCCTTCACATCGGTGTGCGCTCCTCCTTCCGGCTCGGGCACAATTTCGTCGATAATTCCGAATTCTTTGAGATGCGGCGCTGTGATCTTCAGCGCTTCCGCGGCAACTTCCGCTTTCGTTGAATCGCGCCAAAGGATCGATGCGCAGCCTTCCGGAGAAATCACCGAATACACGGAATTTTCGAGCATGTTCACGCGATCACCCACCGCAATGGCCAGCGCTCCGCCCGAGCCGCCCTCTCCCGTGATCGTCACCACAATTGGCACAGGCAGGCGAGCCATTTCGCGCAAATTGCGCGCGATGGCTTCCGCCTGGCCGCGTTCCTCGGCATCAATGCCCGGATACGCGCCCGGCGTGTCAACAAAAGTGAAAATCGGCCGCCCGAATTTTGCGGCAAGTTGCATCACGCGCAGCGCCTTTCGATAACCCTCGGGCTTGGCCTGACCAAAATTTTGAGCCACGCGCTGCTTCGTGTCGCGTCCCTTTTGCTGGCCAACAAGTACGACGGGACGTCCGTTAAACTTTGCGAACCCGGTGACCATGGCCGGGTCGTCACCATACGCGCGGTCGCCATGCAACTCCTGAAAATCTTCAAACAGGAGGCGAACGTAATCCATCATGTAAGGACGCTGCGGATGGCGCGCCAGGAGGGTTCGTTGCCATGCACTCATATTTTCGTAAAAGTCGTGCCGTAGTTGCGCCACTTCGTTTCGCAGGCGAGTCAGGTCCGCGGAAGGAGCATCCGGTTTCGAGATGCGCTCGAGGTCGGTTAATTCCCTCTCCAGCTTTTCGATATCGTTCTTGCGTGGGTCTTGAGCCATAGGTTTTAAGTAGCGAGCGAATCCTTCTTACTGATAAACGCGCATTTGAGACTCTACGAGGAATTGCCTTTTGTAGCCAGTTTTTTGTAGCTCGCCTCTTTAGTGGCGAGGGTTTAGATGAATTCCAAGTGCGATCTTCACGGCCCAGCGCACAGTCCGCGCGTCGGCACTTCTTTAACCCTATGCTCGATGCCCACACTTCAAATATAGAGTAGCGCTTGGCCTAAACCCCCGCCTCTTAAGAGGCGCGCTACAGAACATTTACGTACGCGCTTCGAGTTGCACCGAGCTATCACCACACAAACGGCACACTTCCTTCACCAATTCCTGGTCCGCCTTCACGCGCTGATCGGCTCGCAGCGTTGCCACCGCCCCCTCGGGAGAAATAATGTCAAACGCCACCGCACATGAGCCCGGCCTGTTCACAAATAATTCCTTCAGCTCATCGAGCACGCTGGCGTCAACTGTCCCGAGATTTACTTTCACGCGCATCACAGCAGGAAGACGCTGCCCCATATCTTCCAGCTTGCGCGCTTCGGTCACCGCGAGGCGCGTCCCCGCTTCTTCGACGTTCACGCGCCCTTTCAACACCAATGGCGCATTGCTCTTAAATAAGGGTTCGAGCCGCCCAAACGATTCCGGAAACGCGAGAACCTCGAGCACTCCAGTCATGTCCTGCAACGTAAGAATTCCCCAGCGATCGCCTTTGCGCGAACGCATGCTGCGCATGGCGATCACGATGCCCGCGACGGTAATCTCCTCGCCGTTTCTTCGTCCCTCAACCGTGGCGAGCTCCAGAGCATTCAATTCTTTGAGCCTTGAAGCAAATTTTGAGAGCGGATGTCCTGAAATATAAAACCCGACTGTGGCGAACTCCGAAGCCAGAATTTCGTGCTCCGGCCATTCCTCGATATTAGGCAACGGCTCATCGACTGGCTCAGCGACAGCCGAAACGCCGCCAAACAAACCATGCTGGGCGCTATTTTTTTCGCGCTGGCGCCGCTGCGCTGCTTCTATGGCTCGGTCAATGGCCGCAAACATCTGCGAGCGCCGCGCGCCGAGCGAATCCATTGCGCCCGATTTGATCAGGCTCTCCAGAACGCGTTTATTCAGCAGCTTTGTGTCAATGTGATCGCAGAATTGATAGATCGAAGTGAACTTGCCAAGCTGCGCACGCGCTTCCAGAATCCCTTTGACCGTATTTTCTCCGACGTTCTTGATGGCGCGCAGGCCGAATCGAATCGCTTCGCCCACCGGCGTGAAGTCGAGATCGCTCGAATTCACGTCGGGCGGCAGCACCGTGATGCCCATACCTCGCGATTCGTTAATATATTTAACGACTTTTTCGGTGTTGCCTGTTTCCGACGTGAGCAGCGCGGCCATGAACTCAACCGGGAAATGTGTCTTCAGGTATGCCGTTTGATAGGCGAGCAACGCATAGGCGCAGGAGTGCGATTTATTGAAACCGTAGCCGGCGAATTCCGCCATAAGGTCGAAAATCTTCTCGGCCTTTTTCTCGGAAAATTTTCGCGCGACAGAGCCCGCCACGAATTTCTGCTTCTGCGCGGCCATCTCCGCATGATTCTTTTTGCCCATGGCGCGGCGCAGGATGTCCGCTTCACCGAGGGAGAACCCCGGCAGCTTGTGGGCAATCTGCATGACCTGTTCCTGGTACAGAATCACGCCGTAGGTTTCTTCCAATATTTCTTTCAGCTCCGCCAAATCGTACGTGACTTTTTTCTTACCGTGCTTGCGGTTGATGAAATCGTCGATCATTCCGCCCTGAATCGGGCCGGGGCGGTAGAGCGCGTTCAGCGCGGTGAGGTCTTCTAGCCGCGTCGGCTGGTAGCGGCGCAGAATGTCGCGCATGCCGTGCGACTCAAACTGAAAAATCGCGGTCGTTTCGCCACGCGCAAAAAGCTTGTACGTATCTGTATCATCGAGCGGCAAAGTGCTCAGGTCGACATGTTGGTTGCGATTTTGCTCGATCATGTGCACGGTGTCGTCCAGCACGGTGAGCGTCGTCAGACCGAGGAAATCCATTTTGAGCAGGCCGATATGCTCAAGGCCCTTCATATCATATTGCGTCGTGATTTCATCCCTATTGGACTTGTATAAAGGGACAAGGTTCGTGAGCGGCTCAGGCGAGATCACCACGCCCGCAGCATGCGTGGAAGCGTGCCGCGCAAGGCCTTCCAGGCGCTTGGCCACTTCCATCAGGTCCGTATAGCGAGCGTCGCCATCGATCAGCGCTTTCAGTTGCGGCGCCTGCTTGAGCGCTTCATCGAGCGTGATATTGAGCTGCGCGGGGACGAGCTTCGCGATGCGGTCCACTTCGCCGTAGGGCAAATCCATGGCGCGGCCCACATCCTTGATCGCCGCTTTCGCCGCCATCGTTCCAAACGTGATGATTTGCGCCACGTTCGATCGCCCGTATTTTCCCGTAACGTATTCGATCACTTCGCCGCGCCGCCTCATGCAGAAGTCGATATCGATATCAGGCATGGACACGCGCTCAGGATTGAGGAAGCGCTCGAACAGCAAATCGTATTGCAAGGGATCGACGTCCGTGATTTGCAGCGCATAACTCACGAGGCTGCCCGCGGCGGAACCGCGTCCCGGTCCCACGGGAATTCCCTGCGCGCGCGCGTGGCGGATAAAATCCCACACGATCAGGAAATATCCGGCGTAGCGCATCTTCTGAATCATGCGTATTTCGTTGCTGAGGCGCGTTTCGTATTCGGCCATCGTTTTCCGCAGCATCCCGGCCTTCGCGCGCGCTTCCAGGATTGGCACACGCGAAACGAACCCTTCGCGAGAAACCGCCTCGAAATACGTATCGACTGTGTGGCCTTCGGGAACCTGGAAGTCCGGGAAGGAATTTTGCACCGCGTCAATTTTTACGCTGCAGCGCTCGGCAATCGCCACCGTGCGCTCCAGCGCATCGGGAATTTCCTTAAAGACCTGGGCCATTTCTTCCGCGGTCTTGAAGAAAAACTGGTCGGTGGGAAATTTCATGCGATGCGTGTCGTTCATCGTCTTGCCCGTCTGAATGCAGAGCAAAACTTCCTGCGCGTGCGCATCGGAATGCTTTAAGTAGTGGCAATCGTTTGTGGCCACGAGCGGGATGCCGGTTTCACGCGAAAGCTCCGCGATTTTCGGATTCACACGCTTCTCAATTTCCAGTCCCTGGTCCTGAATTTCGAGGAAAAAATTTCCTTTTCCGAAAATATCGCGCAGCTTGTAAGCCGCTTCGCGCGCCTGCTCGGGACGCTCTTCCACCAGATTTTCGGTCACGGCTCCGCGCAGGCACGCGGAAAGCGCGATGAGCCCCTTGCTGTGCTGCGCCAGTAAATCGTAATCGATTCGCGGCTTGTAATAAAAACCTTCGAGGAATCCCGCGGAGACAAGTTTTACTAAATTCTTGTAGCCTTCGGCGTTTTCGCACAGCAGCACAAGGTGATTGTTGCCGCGCTGCCCTGGCTCGGCCGCTGGATTCGCATGCCCGTTCGCCGCATCGCGGTGCGAGTTCTCTCCGCGATCGTGCCGGCTGCCCTTGGCCACATACACTTCGCAGCCAATGATCGGCTTCACCCCGCGCGTCTTCGCCGTCTGATAAAACGATTCCGCAGCGAACAAGTTGCCGTGATCGGTAACGGCTACCGCCGGCATCTTGCGCCGCGCCGCCTCATCCACGACCTCTTCGAGGTCGCAAGCTCCATCCAGCAAGCTATAGTCTGTGTGCAGATGCAGGTGAACGAATCTGGGATTTTCCATGCCGAACGCTATTCTAATCTCACGCGCCAAATTTTGCTACGCCGCAGAAAACCTTTCCTTTCGCGTGGGAATAAATTTAGTTCTGCCTTGAACTGTGTGGAGGAAAGCAAGTCGCCCTCTCCGTCCCAAAGAACGGGACGGAGAGGCCCCCACGGAAACCCGCTGACGCATTTTTCTTATTGGGATTCGTTCCTGAAACTTTAGAGGCAAATCAAAAATGAGGCGAGAAGGTTAACTCCGTATGAAGTTAGGCATATGGATTCGCAATCGGTGTGTTTCGTGAAATAGCGGCGGCTACAATGAATTAAGCCAATGGAAGATGGCATTAAAAATGTCTTAGGGAGGCTTTGTAATGCGTGTGGTTATTTTTCTTGCGGGTATTTTTCTGCTCTTATCGAGTTCGGCTGCGGCGCAAGGGCCTGCGGGAGTGGGGTCCGCACCCGGCTATTTTTCCACTGGAGCGCATGAAGAAAACAAATGGAACGTTGCCGTGGGGTATCAATATAACAGTGATCATTTGCTGGGCAGTCCATTTAATACGAATGGCCTGAATATCAGCGCGGCACATTTTTTCGATCGATGGTTTGCGATTGAGGCTCAACTGGGCGCGGGATTGTCCGGAAATACGGGGCAGTCTTCCGCGCCGCCGAACCTTACCGCAAAATCGATTTTTGCGGGTGCCGGGCCGCGTGTTGCCTATCGCACGCACAGCCGCTACGAACCCTGGGTGCACTTGCTGGTGGGGATAGACCACTACCGCTTCAGCCAGACGGCAGGCTCCTTGGGGAGCAATAGTTCGGTGGCCGGGTTGGGCGGCGGTGGTATGGATTATTACCTGAACCCACATGTGGCTATACGCGGCGGCGCCGACGTGATTGTTTCGGAATTTTTTTCCACCAATCAAAAATCGTTTCAAGTTGTTGGCGGAGTTGTCCTGGGTTTTTAATTTTTGAGTTTCATTTTCCACCCGGCGCAGGTGTGACAAAGTATTCAACTTGGTGTAACCTGACGGGCTACGCCTGACTCTAACAAACTGATAAATCGCAGGGGTATTCCCTTTTAGCGAAGGAAATTCGCACTGCACTGTCATGTTGCGCTAAGTTGAATTGAGAGCTTGGGCATACCAAATTTCAAGGGGTGCGGAAATGCCAGGGTGGTTGCCAACATGGGTATTTCATTTTTGCCAGTGGCTGGATCAAACTCCATTCGGCCATGAAATGCGGGAGTCGCTCTATTTATTCCCCGTGATCGAAACTCTGCACGTCTTTGGAATCGTGTCGCTGGTCACGGCCGCCTTCCTGCTGGACCTGCGGCTTTTTGGAATGGGGCCGATGAAGGACGAGCCGGTTGAAAAGCTGGCGAAGTGGATATTGCCCTGGGTGATCGCGGGGTTTTCGGTGCAGTTTATTACCGGCGTGCTAATGTTTTCCGCGGAAGCGACGCGATCCGCACTGAATTCATTTTTCTGGTTCAAGATGTTTGCCATCGTGGCCGCAGGGATCAATGCGCTGATATTTCATACCACGGTTTACAAGCAAGTGGGATCCTGGAATAACGCGCAGGTGGCGCCGCTCAGCGCGCGCATTTACGGGACGTTTTCAGTGATTTTGTGGCTGAGTATTATTACGCTGGGACGGTGGTTTTCTTTCCATCTTACGTAGGGTTCGTTTTTTGTAGAAGTTTCATGGCGCCGGTTTGGCCGGCGCCATGAAAGAATTCCTTCCCGCCAGGCTAGAAACTTTTCCAATACAACTTCAGCAACCAGTCCGTATTTGTCATGTAAGGTCATTTAAGTACGTGAAGTGGCATAGGCTTCAGAGTCTTTGTGTGAACTGCAAAATTGGAACTTCAGCGGCCAACCATGTTAAGGAAAAACCCAATACTCTGTCATTCTGAGCGAAGCGAAGAATCTCTCCTTGTTTCTTTTCCTATACTTAAATCGAAGAGAGATTCTTCGCTTCGCTCAGAATGACAGAACAAGGCCTTTTCTCCCGCAGCCTGTAAAGCCGCACTCATTTTGCAGAACTTATATCGTGGCTAAAGCCACGACGCGTAATGAATCTGCAGTTCTCACACATACTCTTCAGCCTGTGCCGGGGTTAGGCCTTGCAAGAACTAAACCCGCACAGGCTGAAGCCTATGCCACGTAACTTTGGGCTAGGCGCTGGCTGCTGTTCCCGCCAGCTTGGCTGTCATCGTAATATCGGCCTTGAGCAAGCGGGAAATCGGGCATCCGGCCTTGGCGTTCTGGGCTGCCGTCTCAAACGCGGCGGGATCCGCGCCTGGAATTTTTGCCGTCACGTCGAGATGAACCTTGGTGATTGTGAAGCCTGCATCCGTTTTTTCGAGCGTGACGTTGGCGGTGGTCTCAATCGAATCCGCCGTCATGCCCGCGTTGCCGAGCTGTCCGGAAAGAGCCATGCTGAAGCAACCAGCGTGCGCCGCCGCAATCAATTCTTCAGGATTCGTGCCAATGCCGTTCTCGAATCGCGTCGAGAAAGAGTATTGCGCATTCGACAATACTTTGCTGTCCGTGGAGATTGTTCCCTTTCCTTCCTTGAGCGAACCGTTCCAGACTGCCGATGCTTTGCGTACCATGTTTATATCCTCCGTTTAATTTGCCATCCAAATTTTTAGTTCCGTAATTCTCCGTGACAAGGCCTGAAGAGCCTGTGTGAGGACTCATATTCGGTTCATGTAGCGCCCGCCTGAAGGCGGGCGCTACAAAACTGAGCAAAAGCACATAGACTCTTAAGACTAAGATTCAACGATTAATTCTTTCGCGCGCTGCGTGGCCTTCATGACGGCCTTGATGAGTGTTACACGCAATTTCCCATCTTCCAATTCAAGAATGCCATCGACCGTGGATCCCGCGGGAGTCGTGACCGCATCTTTCAGCAATGCGGGATGATCGCCGGTGTCGAGAACCATTCGCGATGCGCCCATCATGGTTTGCGCCGCGAGCAGTGTGGCCACATCGCGCGGCAACCCAACCTTTACGCCGCCTTCGGCAAGCGATTCGAGAATAATGTAAATGAATGCCGTGCCGCTGGCGGAAAGCCCGGTCACTGCGTCGATCAGTTTTTCATCCACGTTTACGACGCGGCCAACGGCTTCAAACATGGATTGAGCTATTTCCAGATGCTCTTTGCCGGCATGCACGCCCTTGGCGATGCCCGTCATGCCGCATCCGATTGCGCAAGGTGTGTTGGGCATGGCTCGAATCACGGGCAAATCCATGCCCAATTGTTTTTCCATGAGCTGCGTCGTGACTGACGCAACGACCGAGACAATCATCTTCCCCGGCTTCATTTCCGGTTTGATTTCTTCCAGAACTTCCTTCACTACCTGAGGCTTCACGGCGAGCAAAATAATATCCGCGTCCCGGATCGCAGCGCGATTATCGGTGGAAGCTTGAATGCCCAGTTGTTTCGCGAGCGAACGCGCTTTATCCGCATGGCGCACCGTGGCGTGAACGCGCTTCGGCTGTACCAATTTCTGTTCGAGAAATGCGCGGAGCAAAATCCCGCCAATCTTTCCGGCGCCGAGCACGGCCAGCCGCTTATTCGCGAGTTTGCCCGAAGATGTCATTTTCATGGTTCAAGCATTGTTGACGAGGCTGAAGCGAACGTCAACCTTGTTCCCTGATTAGTACCTGAAATGTAATTAGGCAATTCTGTGGATCGCCTCTCTTGCCTTTAGAGAATGCGAAGTGCCAGATGCCGGAGTTTAGAGGATCGTTCGGCGCAAATGCCGTAGGGGCACGGTATGCCGTGCCCCTACAACTTCGCCGCAAGTAAAATAGGAAGTCATTCATGGAAATACCCGGCAATCTAAAACGCGTTGTGAAAAATTCGGGCTAAGCCCTTGCCGCTTTCCCTTCGCATTCTCTCAGGGCATGAGAAGCGGGCTACAGTGGTGAGCTTCCATTCTTGTGTTGGTTCGGGTGATTTGGAAAAGCTAATCGTGGCGAGCGCCGCCCAGGACTTGCAACGCATGCGGCAGCAAATCTGCGATTGCGTCGAACGATTCCACCGCGCCGCGCGGGCTGCCGGGCAGATTCACGATGATCGTGCGGCCGCGAACGCCTGCGACTGCGCGAGATAGCACGGCTCGGGGCGTCTTTTTTCGGCCTTCCTCGCGCATCAGTTCAGCAATTCCGGGCAAGAGTTTGTGGCAAGCTTGCGTCGTGGCTTCGGGCGTGGAGTCGCGAGGGCCGATTCCCGTGCCGCCTGTGGTTAAAATTAAATCCGCCGCACCGGTGTCTGCCAGAGCAATGAGGCGGTCAAGAATCGCTGCAGGGTCATCAGGAAAGACTTCCATCGACTCAACTTCCCAATTCAAGTGTGCGCATCGTGCGCGCAAGTCGGGACCTGAGGCATCTTTGTGCGTGCCTCGTGAGACGGAATCGCTGATGGTGAGGATGGCTACGCGCATGAAGAGCAGGATACCTTAGTTGGAATATTTGGGTTGGCCTTTAGTGGCGCGGGCTTCAGCCTGCGGAATTTAGGCCTTGCAAGGAACAAGCCCCGCAGGCTGAAGCCCGCGCCACTAAAGGCCTAACTCTGCACGCTTTCGTTGGCTTCGTCCATCAGGCGCATGGCTTCCATCAGCAAGCCTGTGGTGGAGAGGGTCGTGGTCTCACGGTCAGAGATGGCATTGAATTCAATTTCAAATTCGCCGTCGAGCCAGCCGATTGCCTGATACACGACCGTATCGCCTACCGTGGCTCCCGATAAAGCGTGTTTGCACTGTCCCGTGACGAAATAAAGTTCAGATTTTTGATCGGCATGCTTCAGCGTCAGCCGGCACGTTTTCTGGCCCATCTCGAGCGATTGCATCAGTTCGGTGACGCTCATTTCCTCGAGCCGTCCTTGAATGACTCCGGGACGAGACGCGCGCCGCTGCATTTTTTCGAGGTGCAGGCGATCCACAATTTTCTTCACCTGGCGCACGAGGTCAGCAATAAAAAATGGCTTGGCAATAAAATCCTCTACGCCGCCGCCGACAGAAGGACGCAATTTTTCTTCGATGTCGCCGCGGCTGGCGATGAACACAAAAGGGATATTTCGCGTGCGGTCGCGGCTGCGCAACTTTTCGTAGAGTTGGCGGCCGTCCAGGCCCGGCATGCGGAAATCTGAAATAATCAGGTCCGGAGGATTATCCACGGATTTTAGTAATGCGTCCGCTCCATCGATGGATTCCGTCACGGCGCAATGCGCTTCCATCCCACGTGTAATGAGATCGCGGATGACTGGATTGTCATCGACAATTAAGACTTGCACGTCTTGGGGTGTGGCATTCATTGAGAAAAATTACCGAGAAACGTTACTTCTTCTTGCGTAGATAGTGGCCGCTCTTGCCGCCGATTTTTTCGAGCAAAACGATATCCGTGATTTCCATCCCCTTGTCGAGGGCCTTGCACATGTCATAGACCGTGAGCGCTGCGGCCGATACTGCGACCAGCGCTTCCATTTCAACTCCGGTGCGCCCCGCGGTTGTAGCTCGCGATTCGAGCTCAACGCCATTCTTGCATAGGCGTGCAGTCACATCAATGTGCGTCAAGGGTATGGGGTGACAAAGAGGTATCCAGTCCGAGGTTCGCTTGGCGGCCGCAATTCCAGCAATTCGAGCAATTTCCAGAGGATTTCCCTTGGGCACCTTCTGGGCACGAAGCGCACGCATTACCGACGGCGACATACGCACAAAGCCACGAGCCACTGCGGTTCTCTCGGTGACCTCTTTGGAGGTCACATCTACCATCGCCACTTCACCGCGCTTGCGAAAGTGTGTCAGTTTTGGCATAGCCCAACTTTACTATGCCTTTCGCAGAGACGGTATTTGAATATGCTCCGGACGAAATCCCACCCCGACAACGCGCGCGGGAATTCTGCGAAGGAAACGCCAACGGCGCAAAAGCTTAAGCGGCCACGGCAGAGAGATTGGTTTATTTCGGTTCAAGACACGATTGAGCACATGCATATGAACGAAGGTCTGTATCTTTTGCGTGGCGCGGGTAGGAAATTCGCGCCTCCGCTGGACCATAACGAGTTCCTCCGGCGAGGGACAGCCAAGCTGAAGTTTCGGTTCAAGAATGTTTGCTGCCGCAACAGCATCTTGAATCGCCAGATTGATTCCAACACCGCCGACGGGTGACATGGCATGCGCTGAGTCCCCAATACACAGGAGTCCCGGCTTTGACCAATGCACCAACCTGTCCACCGAAACAGAAAGCAGCGAAACGTCATCCCAATCTTTCAGCTCTTTCACACGATCTTCCAGGAAAGGACTGAGCTTTCCTATTTCCTGCTGGAAGTTTTCGATCCCTTTCTTACGCAATTCGTCGGCGCTGCCTTTGGGTATGACAAAGGCGCATTGCCAATATTTATCCCGGTCGATCATCACTAAAATTTTTCCTGGCTCCACGTGTCCGAATGTTTCCGCCGGGTCCGAGGGTGATCGGCTGATGCGCATCCACATGACATCCACGGGAGCGCCGAGGTCATGAATTCGGAGAAGTGCGCGTTCACGAACCACGGAGCGGCGGCCGTCGGCGCCGATCGTGAGATCCGCCAGTATTTCCAGTTCGCCATCTTGCGTCTTTGCCTTCGCCCCGATAACTTTCCCGCATTGCTGGATGATATCGACGACTTCCGCGTTCATGAGCAGGTGAAACTGCGGATATGCTTTGCCTTTGTTTGCCAGAAAATTCAAGAAAACCCACTGCGGCATAAGGGCCAGGAATTGGCAATGCGTGGAAAGATGAGTGAAGTCGGCTATGGTCACAGTCTCGGAGCCTACCTGGCCTGACAATTGAAGTATTTCTTGATGTGGAAGTTTTAGAAACTCATCCAGGAGCCCAAGCTCATGCATTAATTCGAGAGTTGAGGGATGCATTGTGTCGCCGCGGAAATCTCGCAGAAAATCTTTATGTTTTTCGATTATGTATACATCGACGCTGGCTCTGGCAAGCAGGTAGCCCAGCATCATCCCCGCGGGACCTCCACCAGCAATGCAGCAACGAGTGCGGACAGAGTTTTTCATGGCTAAATATTAGCAAAGGGGGATCTAGGCAAAATACCCGGTACGCCGGAGGAATTAACAGAGAATTGCTGAGGAGCTACACCGCGCCGCGTCGGGGGATCACATCCACCCATTCGCCGGGGTCGATTTCGGGCCGGTCGGGCGAAACAATCAGGAAACCATTTGCCAATGCGAGCGCCACGATATCCCCTGAGCCTTGCCAGGGGAGCTGCGTTACGCGCGCTTCCCTACCTTCCCACTCGATCCGCGCAGGCAGGAAATGAGTTACGGGACCTTTTTCGCGCACTTGGGTAGCAAGCTTCGCTCCAAAGACGGGCAATGGACGTGGTACCCCACCA
>DATHNC010000086.1:0-22802 GCA_035486415.1 Saccharimonadales bacterium (SeqCode) | reverse complement strand
GCAAAAAGCGCGCGCACAGCAAAGTGACGAAACCAACAGCGGCTCCCGTGGAAACCGCGGCAATCGCCCACCAGAACATGATCACCGTCAGAACTTTACGCGGGCCAATGCGGTCTCCCAGCCAACCACTCGGGAATTGGCCAATCGCATAAGCCAATGTGAATGCGCTGAAAACCCAGCCCATGGCCGTTTTGCTTAATCCAAATTCTTTGGTGATCCCCGGCGCGGCAACGGAAATGTTACTGCGATCCATGTAGGTGATGAGGTACATGAAGCTGATCAGGACGAGAACGAACCAGCGGGTCTTGGTGGGTTTGTGTGCGGAATTTTCTTCAATGGCGGCGCTAGCTGAGGCGGACGTGCGATTCATGTCCGGCATTCTTGCCCCCATTGTTTTGTGAAGCGGATAGTAAAATTTGTAGCGCCCACCTTCAGGTGGGCATTTTTGCTCACGCGCGAATTGCCCGCCCGAAGGCGCCCGCTACAAAAAATTCGGGCGCGATTTTAAATTATTCCTTATATCCTACCGGCGACTGCGCGCGCACCCCTACAAAATCTTTCTCCGCGGCGGTGCGTTTGTTTGCGTCCGGCCACACAATGTCAACCGGGCGATTTTCCTCGGCGGATTGGTCCGCTGCCTGATACACCTGCATCACCATGCGGGCGTGCTCGGGTGTAACAAGTGGCTGCCTGCCGTGCGCCACGCAATCCAGAAAGTGAATCGTCTCGGCTTCCATCGGACCCGCATACACGTGGTCCACTTTTTCCCCGGGCATCGTGGAGAGCGGAAATTCAATGCCGCGCTTCAACGTGTTGATGCTGACGTCGCGGTGCGAATCGTCCACCATGATCGCGCCCTCGCTGCCGACCATTTCGATCCACGTGGAAGAAAAATTCGGGTACGCCGGAGGAAGCACCCAGCCCGCGCCTATCGTGAACACGCTGCCGTCATCGAGCGTTACGATGATCCACACGCAGTCCGGCACGCCGTGCGTCGGCTGCATGATCTTGTTCACCAGCTGCGCGTAGACGCGCACAGGTTTGCGCGGCTCAAAGCACCACAACACAAAATCAATATCGTGCGTCGCTTCCATCGCCGCCGGCGAAAGCTTGATGCGTCCGCCAATTTTGTTCCCCAGGTTGCGCGTGATGTGCCGGCTCACGAGCGCGCTCGACGGATGGCCAATCGTGCCATCCGCGATCGAGCGCTTTACATACGCAAATTTTGGATTGAAGCGCTGCGAATATCCGATGGTGAACAACAGCGATTTTGACCGCGCCAGATCGATCAATTCATCCGCTTCCGCCAGCGTCAAGGAAATTGGCTTCTCGAGCAAAAGGTGTTTTCCCGCGAGCAGCGTTTCCTTGGCCATCGGATAGTGAACGGTTTCAGGCGTCGCCGAAACGATAATCGCATTGATGTTGTTATTCTTCAGAAGTTCACGGTAATCCGTGGTCGCCGTCACCGGACGAGTTTTCTCCGCAACTTCCTTCAGCCGCGCTTCCTTAATTTCGGCGATGTGCAATTCGCTCACATAGGGGCTCGCGGCGCAGGTTTCCGCGCGAATGCCTCCGCACCATCCCGTACCGATGATTCCGATGTTTACTTTCTGCATGTTTCCTCCGCCTAAAATTCCGCAATTCAGGAATTAAGTGTTTTACTCATTGGCGCTGGTAAAGCACCACCAGGGCAATATGTTAGCCGATTTTTGTTTCCTGGCGCGCCATATTATCGGCGGAAAAATAACGGATAGCGCAGGCCGCCCCGTCATAAACCACCGCGGCGGCATAGCCTTCCGCGGGACACTGCGCGGCCAAATGCCATTTGGCTTCCACGCCACTAAGAAACTCTGCGGGCTGCGAAGGCAATAAATTTACCGCAAAACTATCGAGAGCGATTCGTAATCCCATTCCCGTAGCTTTTAAATAAGCTTCCTTCCGCGTCCAGCAATTAAAAAATCCTTCCACCCTTTTTTCCGGTGGCAATGCTTTCAAATCATTCACCTCGCGCGCGGAAAAATAGCGCTGGGCAATATCGTCGCCGGCTGAATCGGG
This sequence comes from Saccharimonadales bacterium (SeqCode), assembly GCA_035486415.1. Taxonomy (GTDB): domain Bacteria; phylum Acidobacteriota; class Terriglobia; order Acidiferrales; family UBA7541; genus Palsa-360. Next base: position 20,747 of record DATHNC010000086.1, on the reverse strand, counting down.
CCGGATGTGTTCCACGTCAATCCCGAGATTTCGTTCTCTCGCAATTGCGTACACAACCAGATTGGCTGAGTGCGACAAATTGAAACATAAACCACTCAATGAGTTCCCGCCCGATAAAGCGGGCTTCCCATGCTGGCCATAGGAAAATTCGAGACTGGCCGGGCCTCGATGAAGATACGCGCCGAGCAATTCTCGAAGCAGCCCGCGGGCAACCACAAATCGTTTTCGATCGTTCACAAAATGAAATCGGTCCGCACGTGATTTCTCTTCATGCGAAAGCGCCGACTCTAATTCGCAAACAAAAGGATCTTCGCGATCGAGCGTCGCGTGCCACACGTGGATCTCGTCGCCGATATCTTGCCATCCCGCTGCGGATGCTATCTCCACGAGTCCCCTTTTTCCTGCGAATTGCCGTCCCGCATACTCAGCATCTTAGACGACTTCTGAATTGTGGCGCCGGCATCTTGCCGTCGGATTTATGCGAGTGCTAGTGAAATCAAAAACCGCCGGCGGGACGCCAGCGCCACAAAAAACTCTCGCCTTACATAATTCTGAATCTTTCTCAGGGTAATCGGGCAGTCACATCGGAATGCTGAAAAAAAAGTAGCGCCGGCTTCAGCCTGCGGCGTTTAGTTCTCGCAAACACAAAATTCCGCAGGCTGAAGCCCGCGCCACTGGAAACCCATTCTTAACTATGAATCGACATGGCGCCATCTGGTATCGCGGGCACCTCGCCATGCGCTTCGATGCTCCAGCTTTTCGCCATACGATTACCGCCGGCCGTCAGGCAGAAGAATGCCGATAGCTCGATGATTTCCGAGTTGCTGTAAAACTTTTTCAGTTCATCATACACTTCGTTATCCCTGCCGTCGTCGAGCGTGAGCGTGCGCGCGTAGTGCAGAGCGGCGCGCGTTTTCGGATCAGGATGCTCCCAGTTTGGCAGCGCACAGCTTCTTTTTTCCACTTCCGTGATGGAGGAAGCGAGCGGAGAAGTTTGCCGCGCGCAGAACTCACAGCCCACCATTTGCGCAATCTGAATGCGCGCGAGCTCTTTAATTGCGTGCGGCACCGTACCGCCTCGATGGAGCATGTCCCAGTAGCCCGCAAATGCCTTGGCCACTTCCGGGTTCTGTCCCATCGTGCGGTACCAGGCAGGCGGCGGGCTCTTTGTCACCTTCGCGCGCTCGATCACGTCGCGCAATCCTGGATCGGCTGTCTGATCTTCAATCTGCGGAACATTCGGTACATGGGTCATGGTTGACATTTGTTCCCTCCGTAAAGCTTTGATCGCGGACACGAATAAAAGTCACGGCTAAATTTCAGATAACAGCAAAAACCTATTCCATCGGCTGGATGCGCACCACGCGCCCCGTGCTGTAATCCGCATACCAAACCGTTGTCGGCGTCGAGGTTTTATCAACCCACACGGCGCGGGAATGCGAATACGGTTCGGGCATGGCGTACTCGGTCCAGTGGCCCGTCTTCGGGTTATACCGCAGGAACTCCCGGCCATGCAATTCGCCGCCCCACACTTCGCCATTCTTGTCAGGCTCCACGGAATACAAATCCGTGTAAGGCTCGACAGGCCCTGGCGGATAAAATTCGCGAATCCGTTTCGCTTTGGCATCCAGCTCCACCAGCGTTCCGTTCTCGCCGCCGAACCAAGCATTCCCAAACGGGTCGAACCCGCCACGGCGTCCTGCGGATTTGCGGTCTCCCGAATCCAGATTAAACATTTCGCCGGTGCGGATATCCAGAAGCTCCGCCGAATTTCCGGTTGTCCCGGAAATCGCTCCGCCCGCCCAGAAATTTCCGTCCTGCGAAATGACGCCGTCATAGCTGAAGGGAACTTTCATCGGATATTTCTGCACAAGCTTCCCGGTTTTCGGATCGATCTTTTCCGCGGCGTAGCCGCCGCCCATGCTGGCCCACACATATCCATCAGGCGTTACATCGAAATCGGCCATGCCCGCGGAGTTAATTGGAAAGGGAGCAGCGACCGGCACTTCGACCATTTCTCCGTTGCGCGGATCGAGCTTGAGAAGTTTGTGCGACCACGGCTCGGAGATGAGCACCTCGCCATTTTTCTCCACGTACACGTGGTGAGTGCCCGGCTGCGCTCCCGGCGTCAGCGGAGTCTGATATTCAGTGACGATGCCTGTGCGCGTATCGAGTTTCCCAAAGATGCGGCTCAGGTGGCTGGTGTACCAGATGTTGCCCTGGCCGTCGCCGTAAACGTCATGAGCGATTTGCAGCGCGCGTGGCAGCTCGAATTCCGTGACCACCACGCGATTCGATTCTCCCGTCAATCGCGGAAAGGCGTACATCGGCGGGTCAACGGCTTCCGGCCCGCGCACCTTGGCCAGCCACTTCACGAGCATATGGTCGGTGGCTTGCTGCGATTCGGTCACGGGCTCGAGCGGATCGTTGATCAGCGGGCCACCGCCGCGATGCAGCATGCGCGAGACCAGCACGCCCCAGCTGCGCTCGTCATACCTGTTTTTGAAAATCTGCTGGAAGGAGTGGCACCCGAGCGCGCACGTCGCGTGCAGTGCTTCTTTTTCCTCAACCGTTCCGGGCAGATTCCACAGAATTTCTTCGCCGCTCAGCTGCGATTCCACTTCCGGCGTCGCAGGCAGCGCGTGATTTTTTGTGATTCGTTCCAGTACGATGTCCTCTAGTTTCGGTGCGCCATCGACATGCACGGCGTCGCGCTTATACGGTTTGAATTCCAGCGGGTTCGCAATGCGCAACGTGTAGTCGCCGGTTTGCATCTTCGGAAATTCATATTTCCCATCTTCATTCGTGTAAACCGTGGTCCGCACGCCATTCGGAGCGATCAGCTGCACCATGATGCCTTCCGGTGAATCTCCGCTGGCAACTCGCACGATTCCCTTGGCACCGCCGGAAAGTCCGGTCTGCACAGTCCATTTATTTGTTTCCGATCGATACCACGGATTCGCGGGAAGAGATTCGCCTTCGACGCAGCATTTGTCGCTATGCAGATAGCTGACGACGTCAGTCACATCCGAATTGGAAAGCGTGGTCCCAAACGAGGGCATTCCCGGGCCACCCTTTTTGATGTGTGCGGCAACATTTTCTTCGGTCACCGCAACTCCGGTGATCAGCGCTGTGCGCTTGAAAAGGCCTTCGAGCGTGGGAGCGGCCTGCTGGTATTGGTTGTGGCATGCCCAGCATTTGTGCCAGTAAATATTTTCTCCGCGGGCCGCGCCGCTCTCCGCCACTTCCAAATATTTGTCGGTTCTGTAGGATCGTTGCAGATCGTCATGCAGTGCAGACGGCGTTGGCGCGTCGGCCTCGCCGCCGGAGGAACGTCCGGCATTCGCCGGGCTCGCTGTGAAAATCGCCAGAGTCAAAATCAGAAGAAAGGTGCTTGCACCAAGAAGCATGACTCGAAACCGCATATTCACCTCGGCCAGAAAATTAAAATCAGGATGGCTCCAACCTATTTAAACTAGAGAATACATTAACCAACGGTGCTTTATGTCCGTATTCTACAACGATTTTTCGTTTGGCACCTCGATCTCCTCAAATAAACGATTACACTGGCCCTTCGCTATTTCATCCGATGAAAGGCTGCCCCGCGCAAATCAATCTCGTGTGACTTTTTGCTCGGCATTGCGGCGCTTCCTTGGCACATTTGTCCGTAAGGCCGTGGTAAACTTGATTCCTTTCCATTTATGGAAAATTAAATGATCTGAGCAAGGGAGAACTCGATGAATTTTTATGGCGGCAAGGAATTAGCCGATAGCTTTCGCACGGTGCGCAACAACACTTTGGCCATTGCGGAGGACATTCCGGAAGACAAGTACAGCTTCCGCCCAATGCCCGATTCGCGAAGCGTAGCCGAACTGCTTGCCCACATTGCGATTAGCAACGGTTTTCAAAAGCAAATTCACCAGGAAAATCGCCTGACCACTCTCGCCGGGTTCGATTTCCCGGCCCTGATGAAGCGCCTTTCCGCGGAAGAGAAAACGCCCCGCACCAAAGCTCAATTAATTGAGCTGCTGAAAACCGAAGGCGAATCCTGGGCCAAATGGATGGAAGGGCTCGACGATACGTTCTTGGGCGAAGTCCTGAACATGCCTCCTGGCGGAACGCCGCCATCCAGGACACGTTTCGACATGATTCTTTCGGTTAAAGAGCACGAAATGCACCATCGCGGCCAATTGATGATGATTGAACGCATGCTGGGCATCGTGCCTCACCTCACCCGCCGCATGCAGGAGCGGTTTGCCGCTTCCGCAAAGAAGTAGCCGTTCCGATTGATCCTCAGAACTGGTTGGCGAAGAAGAAATCCAGACGGGCTCTCCGAAACATTTCGGAGAGCTCGCGCTGTTTCCGCTCGGAACACTTTCCAATTTGTTTTATTTTTTTCTTCTTTGGAGCTAATGCCTCGATATCCGCTGCCGATCTTCAGTTTGAGGTGATTTATCTATGAGTTTGACCATTCAGCCTATACAAACGCCAACCGCACAAACGCAACCAGCGGCTCCGCCAGCCAAGCAGCCTGCTACGCAGAGTGCAGTACCGCAAGACAAGGTCACCATCAGCGAGTCATCCAAACAGGCTCTGACGGACAATACGAAGCCAGCCGCCGGAGGAGATGTAGACCACGACGGCGACCGTCATTAACGCCAGCTCATTAGTAATTTCGTTAGTGAAACTCAAGCCCGTGTCGGTGGCAGTTTGAGTCAGGACATAATTTGGGGGAATTGATTCACCCTGTATGTGGGCGAGTTGCAGGGACTTACGGCAATTAAGTCTATTTACTTCTATAAATTAGCAAATGCTAAAGGTATTTCCTCGCCTGCCGATCTATATAGCGTGAGGTAATCCATTATGTCTAGTTCCGTTCATTCGATCCAGGCAGCTCACGCCCAAACGCAGGCGGAGCAATCCGTTCAACCCCCTAAAACTCTACAAACGGAAGCCGCATCGCAAACTGCGGTACCGAAAGATACAGTCAGCATCAGCCAGCAAGCCAGGCAAGCTCTCGCCAACGACACGCGGCGTGCCGGAGACGTAAATCACGACGGGAACACTTAGTAGGAGGGTTCCTGCAAAACTCTCTGAAATTGTGGTTTTAGTGACGCGGGCTTCAGCCTTCGGAATTTAGTCCTTGTAAGGCCTTACCCCCGCAGGCTAAAGCCCGCGCCACTCAATCCACCCAAACCTGTAAATCATATTTTATGATTTACAGGTAAGGACTAACTGGTCTTGCCGGCGTACTGTAACTTCACTCGCGCGCTCTTTTCCGCCACCGATTTTGCCAGCTCTTCTTTGTAAGTCGTAAGCCTCTTGGCTACGTCGGGATCTGCCGTCGCCAGAATCTCCGCCGCAAAAATCGCCGCGTTGATTGCCCCAGGTTTGTCGATCGCCATCGCCGCAACTGGCACGCCGCCGGGCATTTGCACGCTCGACAGCAGCGAATCAATTCCGGAGAGAACTGTGGTGGCCATGGGCACCGCAACTACGGGAAGCGTTGTGACCGCCGCGATCACTCCGGCGAGGTGCGCAGCGCCGCCCGCAGCGACGATCACCACTTTCAAGCCGCGCGAAACAGCCGTCGATGCATATTCGTGCGTCCGCGCCGGAGAGCGGTGCGCCGAAGTCACTTCAATCTCATAAGGCACTTCAAACTTTTCCAGCATCTTTGCCGTCTCGCTCATCACAGGCAAATCAGTATCCGATCCCATCACGATTCCCACAAGCGGCTTGCCCGTTTTTTTCGGTTCGCTGGCCATGAATGCTCCCGCCTCCCTGTTTCTTTTATAATTTTTACAACGATTTACAACGATCTATAAATTCCCGGCTGCCGCATTACCGCTGATCGAGCGATGTACGCTGTCCGCAGATTGCAATTCAATTCGATCGCCGACTTGAATCGCGCCGCCTTCCACAACACTGCAAAGTATCCCCCGGCGCCCGCGCAGCGCTTCTTGCAGCCCGTCGCGTATTTCGTCCATCTGATGGCACGGCGTGCATGGCTTCGTGACCTCGAGCAGCGCATTTCCTACTCGAAGCCGCTGCCCCAGTGGCACCGCATCAAGCTTGATGCCACGCGTCGTGATATTTTCGCGCACCCGCCCCGGCGGAATTCCAAACTCGTCTAACGTTTCCTGATCCATCAACAAAACTTGGCGCGCGCTTCCGCGCCGCCCGTGAATGCATTTCTCAAAACCTTTATCCGCGATCGCAAGGACTTCCTCAAATTCGTGCATCGGCTCGCCGTGTGCCAGGCATTGAAATAAATGCAGCACTTCAGACACGTGGCACCTCGACCGCCGGACTGTTTCGGAGATCGCCTTTCGCTCCAATGTCAGTCCGGAATTGCGCGCCGTCAAAATGAATTTTACTCGCGGCCGCGTATGCCTTTTGGACGGCCTGCGGAAGGGATTCCCCCAAGGCTGTAACCCCAAGCACGCGCCCGCCACTTGTTACAATCGAATCGCCTTCGCGCCTCGTCCCTGCGTGAAACACCGCAACGTCGGGCAGCGCGGCCGCCTCCGCAAGTCCGGTAATTTCTCTCCCTGTTTCGAACGAGCCGGGATATCCGGCCGAAGCCATCACTACGCAGGCGCTGGCGCCCGTTTTCCAGGCGGGCTTGATCGTATCCAGCTTGCGGGAAGCCACCGCGTCAAACGCCACAGCGAGATCGAAATCCATGCGCATCATGATGGGCTGCGTTTCCGGATCGCCCAGCCTGCAATTATATTCCAGAACCATGGGCCCGCTGGTCGTCAGCATGAGCCCGAAATAAAGGAAACCTGTGTAGGGAATGCCCTCTTCGGAAAGGCCTTTGATCGTCGGGCAAACAATGTCTTTAAGGATCAGCGATTCGTACTTGGGCGTGATCATCCCATCCATGGTGAAAGCGCCCATTCCGCCTGTGTTCGGGCCGAGATCTCCATCGAAAACCCGTTTGTGGTCGCGCGTCGGAGCCATCGGAAGGAATGTTTTCCCGTCCGTAAGCACAATGAACGAAAGCTCCTGGCCCTTGAGCGCATGTTCGAAGAGCAGCCGTGTGCCGCCCGGCCCCAATTCGTGCTTCTGCATCACACGGCGAATAAACGATTCGGCCTCGGCGCGCGATTCGGCCACCAACACGCCTTTTCCCGCGCAAAGTCCGTCCGCCTTGATCACCACAGGCCAGTCCACAGCGTCCAGCGCGCGAATCGCTTCAATCGCCGATTCGAAATCGCCATACAGCGTTGGCGTGGGGATGTCGTAGCGGTCCATGAACTGTTTGGCGTAGATCTTGCTCCCCTCCAGCCGCGCGTCGCGCTGCGAAGGCCCCACCAGGCGCATACCCCGGCATTCGAATTTATTGCGAATTCCCGCGACGAGCGGCGCCTCCGGCCCAACCACCGTAAAATCCGGCTTCAGCCGCTCGGCCAGGGCAACGAGCGCGCCCACGTCGGCCGCGTCCGCTGGAACGCATTCGGCTATATCCGCGATCCCGCCGTTGCCTGGCGCACACCAAATTTTTTCCACCTCGGGGGATTGGCTCAGCCGCCAGATCATCGCGTGCTCGCGTCCCCCGCTGCCAATCACGAGAATTTTCACAGTAGGTCACGATAGTCGGAGCTACCCGCAACTGTCAACCCTCATGCGAACGGGATTCAGCTTGAGCCGCTTAATTTTTGGAAGGGAATGTGAATCACTCGTGGAGTGACAGGAAAGCGGGAGCGCGCAGATTCTATCGGACGCGCGCTTCCGAGCGCTGCGCTAAATTCTGGAGTGGAATATTGCCAGTGGCTCCCTGCAATACTTCGGGTAACGCTCGTTCGTTGCGTAGGGACAAGATCGCTCCGGCTAAAAAACTTTAGTCAGTACTGCGGAACATTCGACCCAGAAGAAAACCGACCCCCACGGCTGCCGCGAGGCATGGTCCGGGGTGCTGCTTGGCCAATTCCTGAATGTCGTTCAACATCGCTTGCAAATCATTCTGCCGCACATACCTGGCCGTCGATTGGAGCTTATCAGCCGTTGCGTGCGCGGCCCGCGCCGCGCTGTCGCCCGTCTCGTGCAAAGTAGAAGCGGATTTATCCAGCGTGTTGGCAATCGGCTCCCTTGTCGAATCGATTTGGCTTACGGCTTTTCGTCCGAGTTCAGAAACCTTTCCCGTGGCCTGGTCGGCCGCATCTTTCACGGTCTCCTTCATTCGCGCGGCGGTTCCAGTGCTGCCGGATTGTTCGCCCACATTCCCCTGATCGTATGGGTTGTCCATTGCATTCCTCCCGTGATCTATCTGCCTCAAGACAACGGCCTTGAGGCTATCTCCCTGCTTGGCAGGCGGAAATGCCATGCAATGTGTAGAAGGAACTTAATTTTACAGTAGGGAAATAAGGAGTTTAAACCGCGAGATGCCGACCGTTGTAGCCCGCCTCTTCAGAGGCGGGGGTTTAGATTCTACGGCAGCAGGGTCGACGTGTGAAATCTAAATCCCAACCTCTGAAGAGGCGGGCTACAGCAGACCGGACCCATCTGAAAAATTTAATTTTCGATTCCCATTTGCCACAGGGCGTAGGAAAAGTCGAAAGCCGCTTCGTGCAACGCATCGTAGCGCCCGGATGACCCGCCATGGCCTGCACCGAGATTCGCTTTCAGCAGGATCTGATTTTTATCCGTTTTGGTGGCGCGCAACTTGGCCACGAGTTTGGTTCCCTCCCAGTACGGAACCTGGCTATCGTTCAGCGAGACTTCCACGAGCATGGCCGGATAATTTTTTGGCGCGACGTTGTCGTAGGGCGAGTATTGAATCATGTAGTCAAATGCGGGCTTTTCGTGCGGATTTCCCCATTCAATATATTCGCTCGTGGTGAGCGGCAGGGATGCGTCCAGCATCGTGTTGATCACATCTACGAACGGCACTTGTGCGATTACAGCTTTGAATAAATCCGGGCGCATGTTGGTCACCGCGCCCATCAGCATCCCTCCGGCGCTGCGTCCCTGGATTACCAGGCGGCTCGAAGAAGTATATTTATTTTGGATCAGATATTCGGCGCAGTCGATGAAGTCATGAAATGTGTTCATCTTGGACATCATGCGGCCTTCATCGCGCCACTCTTCGCCCAGCTCGCCGCCTCCGCGAATGTAGGCCACGGCGTAGATCACGCCGCGATCCAGCAAAGACAGTCGGTTCGACGAAAATGTCGGGGTCATGGAGATGCCATAGGAGCCGTATGCATACAGAAGCATGGGCGCCGAACCGTCCATCGGAACTCCCTTTTTATACACGACGGAAATCGGAACCTTAACGCCGTCGCGCGCCACGGCCCACATTCGCCTGGCTTCATACTTGCTCGCGTCGTAGCCACCCGGCACTTCCTGCTGCTTCAGGAGTTTTCGCTCGTGGGTTTTCATGTCGTAATCGTAAATGGAAAGCGGCGTCACCATAGACTGGTAGTTGAAGCGCACAATCGGAGTATCGAATTCACGGTTGTCGCCGATCGAAAGATCGTAATCCGGCTCATCCATCGCAATGCGGTGGACCTGCTTCGTTTTCATGTCGATCACGCGCAGATAATTCAGCCCGCCTTCGCGCTCCGAAACCACAAGGTAGCCCGCAAATGTCTCGAGGCCCTCGATTTTTATGTTGGGGTTATGGTCGATAAACGATTTCCAGTTTTTTTCCGAAGGATCGCTGATGGGCGCTGTAACAATGCGAAAATTCTGGGCGTTTTTATTCGTGGTGATGTAGAACTGCCCCTCGTAATGATTGACGTCGTACTCGTGGCCCGATTCTCTTGGCACTACAATTTTAAATTTGCCTGACGGATTATCCGCGGCCAGGTATCGGTATTCGCGCGAAGTTTTGGCTTCCGACTCGAGAAAAATCATCTTTTTGTCGAGCGAACGCCCGACGCCCAGATCGAATAGCTCGTCTTTCTCGTTGAAAACCAGCTCGCTGTTCGCGGCGCCTGCCGAGTGTTTCCAAAACTTATCGGAGCGCTTCGACACCGCGTCTTCCGTCGTATAGAAAATTGTTTTGTTGTCGCTCGCCCACACCACGGAACCCACGCGCTCTATGTGCTCGGGCAAAGTTGTTCCGTTGCGAAGATCTTTTAGGAAGAGCGTGTATTGCCGGTAGCCTGTGGTATCGAGCGAGTAGGCCAGTAGGTTGCCATCGTCACTCACGCTGAATTCTCCAAGACCGAGAAAACTGTGTCCTTCCGCGAGCTTGTTTAAATCCAGCAAAATTTCTTCGGGCGCATCGAGGCTGCCCTTTTTCCGGCACTGGTACGGATATTGCTTCCCCTCCTCGGTGCGCGAATAATAAAAATATTGGCCTTGCCGCGCTGGCACGCTCAGATCGGTTTGCTTCATATGGCTGAGCATTTCCTTGTACAAGGACTCCTGCAAATCCTTGGTGGGCTTCATCGCTTCCTGCGTATAGGTATTTTCCAATTGCAGGTACTTCATCACGTCGGGATCTTTTCTGTCGCGCAGCCAGAAATAATTATCTTTCAGGGTTACGCCATTAACCTCCGTAATGTGCGGGACTTTTTTTGCGATGGGAGGCTGCCGGTCGGAGCTCTGCGCCATCGCGACGGGCGAAATCATTAGGGCGGCGAGCGCGGGCCGCAATAAGAGTTCTTTCAGTTTCATCTCGTCCTCCGGCAAATCATCGCTCTTTCCAGACAAATTTTCCCGCCGTTCCAGCGATTCGGATTTTATGCCGCTCTACCAGTATACATTGGGTGGAATTGACGCCGGGAAATCACGAGACTACCATGCGGCCCGTCATGCCAGAATTAGCTTCCCTCAGATTATTCCGGTTCCGCTGAACCAGGTTGGATCGAGCGCGCTGCTCGAGACTATCCGTAGCCATAAGAAATGGGAAGTCCCCATATATCTGCTGCCTTGCTTCTAATTTGAGTGATCTGTTACAGACGTGAAGATGGCCGGTGGCGTTGAAGCAGATATTATTCGCCTGCGTATAGATTTGCGAGTTTTTGAGTGTTGTGAACTGTCAAAAATTGCCGCCCAGTGCTCACAATGCCTTTCGTCTTCCATTGAGAAAGCAATCGGCTGACTGTGAACAGGGTTGTGCCAGTCATTTGCGCCAATTCTTCACGGGAAAGATTGATTTTGACTCCGCCGTTTGCCGGTTCGCCGACACGTGTCATCAACCGGCTGATTTCACGGCTCAGCCTGCCTCCAACATTGGCGGTAGAAATCTCGTGAAATCGCTCCTCCAGATCCATCAATTGTTTCTCAACGATTTGAATCAAATTATGCTGCAAAACCGGAAATCGACGCATAAGCGCCGCAAATATAGCCGAATCCCAGATGATTGCTTTCGACAACCGCATCGCCTGCACCGTGGAACGATGGAAGCCCTTGAAACCCGATGCCGTGGCTCCAATTAATTCGCCCGGCCCACTGAGCCTGAGGATTACCTCGCTACCGCTGGCAGTTATTTGCGTTGATTTTACGGATCCCAATACGAGCAGAAACACCTGGTTGGACGGATCGCCCTGAAAAAAAATGGAATGCCGAGGCAAGTATGCCTTTTCCTGACCTGCGGAAATTATTTCATCGCAAGCAGTCAACGAAATATTTGAGAAAAGAGCAAAGCGTTGAACGGGCGAAGTGGAACGAGTGGTTTCAGTTCCGTTCTCGAAAGGGCGCTTAATCAAGCGAACCGGAGTTGTAGTAGAAGCCGTCGGGCATGCTTGGGAAATTTTCATTCAATCGATATACAGGAAAGGTAGATTACATGTCTGCCAAAGATTGGACATGTCCAAAAATGGACACCCAACTGCCGAAATAGTTTTTCCATGACGTACGAGAGAGAAAAAAGAGCAAGAGGAAAATACCCATTGGGGTTTGCGGAAAATCCTAGAGCAATGACATAAGCGGAGTGCGGTGAATTCTGAGAAGTCCTTTGTCGTAATCAACTAAACCGATCCGTTTGAGTTTGGTCATGAAGCTATTGACATGGGTGCGTGTCGATCCAATCATTTCCGCCAACGTCGCTTGGGGAACTTTGGAAAGCTGAACGTCGTCGCCGGTAGCGACCCCGAATTGAGACAGAAACAAAAGGGCGCGAATCAGACGTTTTTCACGATTGTCGAAAAACGAATCTATCATCTGCTGCGCGATTCGCATATTCCGTTTCAGTAGAAAGGAGATGAAATACTCTGAAAATTCGCGGTCAGTGCGGAAGAGTTGAAGCATTTGTTCCTTGGAAATTACGCGGACAGTCGTAGCCACTATTGTCGTGACCGTTGCTGTCCTTCGAGCTTGGCCCGCCAAGCACCACACGCCAAAAAAATTACCTGCATCCAGGATTGTGAGGACAACAGTCTTGCCGCGGTCGGAAGTAACCGATAATTTCACGAGCCCATTTACAATATACATGACATTCTTGGCGAGATCGCCTGCAGCAAAAATAATTGAATTCTTTTTGAACTCAACGATTTTATTGGGCTTCACAGCAGAGTTTAGAAAGGAATCAACATCGAAGGAATCTGGCTTCTTGCGATTCCGGACAACCAGAATCTCCCGATTTTGCTTAACTTTTTCCTTAAGAGTAGGCACGATCGGTACAGTTGCCCTTAATACCCTTGTCTCAGAAGTGTTCACTTGTACAGACCCCTTAATGCCAAGCATCTTGAATTTCAGACCAATGAAGGCGACGAGACGTCCTTTCCGACGGCAAATCTAACAGATAGTGAAACTGCGATCAATTACAGCGTGGGCGCAAACCGGATTGCCCTTCTTCGGTTCATGGCATCATTGGGACTGAAGGCACAGTTTGACGCGTTTCCGCGCCCAGACTACCATGCGACCCTGCATGCCAGAACCCTCTTCGCGCCGAGATTTATTTCACGTCACGCTCCTCTGCTTTTTTCTGTCCGGCGCGGCCGGATTAATCGACCAGGTGGTTTGGAGCAAAGCGCTAGGGCTGATTTTCGGCCACACGGCATACGCCGTCGCCACGGTTCTTGCCGTGTTCATGGCCGGCCTGGCTTCGGGCAGCGCGTGGATCGGCCGGCACGGTGAGCGTTGGGACCGGCCCATTGTTTTATATGCATGGCTGGAATTTGGAGTTGCCGCATCCGCCGCGATTTCGTTGGCAGGCTTGGCCGGGGTTCGCGCCATGTATGTGGCCGCGTATCCTTACGCGGCTGACCATGCGAGTATTTTGCTCGCGCTGCGCTTTGCCGGATCGGCGCTTGTTTTATTTCTCCCGACTTTTTTAATGGGCGGCACGCTTCCGGTTCTGGTACGGGGAGTCACGCAAACTTCCGCGCAGCTTGGGTCGCGCCTTTCACGTCTCTACTGGATCAACACAGCAGGCGCGGTCGCCGGAACATTCGCCGCAGGATTTCTTTTTTTGCCATCCCTTGGCTTGCGACGAACGCTAGCCATCGCCGTCACTTTAAATTTCATCGCGGGAGCGTTGGCATTTTTTCTTAGCCGCAAAGAAAATAATGCGTCGACTGCTGTCCACGCTCACTTTTCTGAAAGCGATGAACATTTAACATCTCTCGCTCCATCGAAATTCTTGCTGGCTAGTTTCGCTCTTGTGGGCGCAACGGCCATGTCTTATGAAATAGGATGGACGCGCCTGCTTTCGACGCAACTCGGCAGCTCGACGTATGCATTCACGCTGATGCTGGGAACTTTTCTCACGGGAATTGTTCTGGGAAGCGCGCTGTTTGAAAAATGGCATCGTAGACACGAGCCCAGCACAACAACTTATGCCGTTACGCAGACGCTCACGGCTATTGCCGCCCTCATGTTCCTCGTGTTCTTCACGCGCCTCATCGAAGTGCTTCCGCCAATTTTGCGCGCGACCCACGAATCGTTTCGCGGCCTCGTGCTTGCTCAACTCGTAACCAGCGCGCTGGCCATGTTGCCCACAGCTGTAGTCTTCGGCTTCAATTTTCCGGCCGTCGTGGTGCTGGTTGCCGGACCAAAATCCCAAACGCAAAACAGCGCCGGCGCCGCGGTGGGCCGCGCCTACGCGTGGAATACGATGGGCGCGATTGTTGGCGCAATCGCCGCAGGCTTCTGGCTGATGCCGCGCCTCGGAAGTTTTCATCTGCTTGCGGTGACGGCAACTTTGAACCTGATGCTTGCCGTTGCGCTTTCCTGGAATTCCGCGCTTCGATCGAACCGCAAAATTCCGGCGCTCGCAGGAAATATCTTATTAATCGTTGTCGCAACATTTATCGGCTTCTCGAATTATTTTTACGATCCAGCCGTCGCATCGTTCAACACGCTGATGTACTGGAATCTGTACGACCGCCCGCTCACGCTCCGGGAAAATGCGCACGCACTGGACATCGTTTATTTTCGCGACGGGCTGAACGCCAACATTTCTGTTGCGCGAACCGGAGACTACGTCGCACTTCGCACCAACGGAAAAGTGGACGCCTCGAATCACGATGCGACCACGCAGCTTCTGCTCGGACATCTCGCCGCGCTCGCGCATGCCCCGCGTCGCGTGCTCCTTATTGGATTTGGCAGCGGCATGACGGCGTCCGCGCTGGTCGGCTATCCGGAACTCGAACGCCTCGACGTCGTGGAAATCGAGCCGGCCGTCGTGGGCGCGGCGCCTCTCCTCGCGCAATTAAATCGCAACGTGCTGCTCGATCCACGCGTGCACGTCACGTTTGACGACGCGCGCAATTTCCTTTTCACCACGCGCGAAAAATATGACCTCATCATTTCCGAGCCTTCGAACCCGTGGATTGCAGGCGTCGCCACACTTTTTACGCGAGAATTTTATGCAGCCGCGCACAGCAGGCTCACTCCCAATGGATTCTTCGTGCAATGGATGCAAGCTTATTCGCTGTTTCCGGAAGATTTGCGCATGTTGTTTGCGACCTTCCTCTCCGAATTCCAGGGAGCAACACTATGGCATGGTGACGCGCCGGACCTGATCATGATGGCACCCAGCCCTCCGTCCGCGGAAATTCTCGGGCGCGCGCAGTCCTTGTACGAATCACCGCGCCTGCGCGGCGATTTCGTGCAACTAGGAATGCAGGAGCCCGCTGGACTGTTCGGGTTCTATATGCTGGACAATGTAGGCCTGCGAAAATTCAGCGCCGGCGCGCAAATCAACACGGACGATCAGACGCTCTTGGAATATCACGCACCGCGATCGCTGCTCGTTCATGGCCTGGAAGACAAAAACCGCGACGCAATTTTGCTGCAACAAAAAAATCCATTGCCCGATGATTTTCCGCTGGATTCCCGCGATACTTCTCTCGCCGCTGCGGCCGAGACTTCCGTGAATCAGCAGGATGGCGACGGAGCCGAGCGCTTTTTGCATACGCTCGACATTCGTCCGGCCAGCGCCGCGATTCAAATCATTCGTGGACGTGCCGCACTGGCCGAGGCCAATTTTCAAACTTCTCTTCATGCGTTCGACGCAGCATTGGTCATTGACCCTGCTTCGCTCGAAGCCGCGTGGGGTGTGGCCGAATCGAATCGCCGCTTCGGCAATAATCAAAAAGCGCGCCAGGAATTGATGGAAGTTCTCGCACGCGATCCTCAAAATCTGCAGGCGCTTACTTCTCTCGCAAAACTGGAATTTGATTTTTCGCACTGGCGCGAGGCTGAGGACTTGCAGCGTCGCATCATGCTTGCTGAACCACATCCTGGCTCTGCGGCCCATGCACAGCTTGCCGAAATTTTGCTGCGTGAAGGCAAACTCGATGAGGCCTACCGCGCCAGCCTGGACTCCCTCGCAGAAGATCCATACAGCTACCAGGCGCACATGAGCCTTGGCAAATTGCTCGCGCAACAAAACAAGTGGACGGAAGCTAGGAAACATCTGGAATTCGTAATGCGATTTTTCCCGGATGAAACCTCCGAAGTCTATCCACTCTTATTCAAAGCTGATAAAAACCTCGGCGATTCTGCGGGAGCTGCCAAAGCCGTAAAATTTGGCCTGCGCGTGTTCCCGGACAATTCAGAACTTCAGCGCCTGAAACCCCTAGTGTGAATTGGTTCTAAGTAGCACAGACTTCAGCCTGTGGGGTTTAATTCCTGCAAGGACAAAAATCCACAGGCTGAAGCCTGTGCTACTTAAAACCAAATAAAAAGGGCCGCCGCAGCGGCCCTTTCTATTCACAACCTGCATAAGTCATGAAACGGGTTAGTTTTCAGTTCACTTTTGCGGAGGCTGCGATTGCTTTCGGTGCACTCAGGTAAC
The DNA here is from genome assembly GCA_035486415.1 of Saccharimonadales bacterium (SeqCode). Lineage (GTDB taxonomy): Bacteria > Acidobacteriota > Terriglobia > Acidiferrales > UBA7541 > Palsa-360. The sequence goes on along the minus strand of DATHNC010000086.1, from coordinate 4,543 downwards.
CGGAAATCTTCTTGTCGCTTACCTGGTTGACCACCAATTCCATTGGCTGGCGCGATCCGCCGGCGTAGAAGTAGATGGGTTCGTTAACGGCCTTGTTCTTCTTTTCGAGACGCATGTCATCGACATACATCGCGATCGTGTACTGGTGTTTCTTGGCGCTGGCGCCGCGGAATTCAATCTGCGTCTGGCCAACGTGTTCCTTCTGTCCTTTGGCCGTCAGAGTAAATTCGTAGTAATCGCGTTCGCCCATTCGCTTCAGCTGCTCAAGTTCTTCGTGGTTGCGCGCGATCAACTCGCCGTGCTCGCCGCGAAGCTGTTGTATGTTTCCCTTGGTCGCGTCGAGATCGGTCTTTACGCCAGTCACATCGGTTCCGAGAGCTTTTACATCATCGGCACTCGCCTTTGTTGCGAGCGTGGTCTGCACATCATTCAGCTTCTTCGTGTAATCGGCGCGGCTCTGCTTCACCTGGTTGCGGGCCGTGGACAACTGTTCTTCCGTTAATTTCAACTTGTCGCCCACCAGATTAACTTCCGACTGTAATTCGGCGTTGGTGTGTTCCGCTTGCGCCATGCGTTGGCTGAACCCATCTTCGACAGCCTGAAAAGTCTTATTCTGTGCGGCAATTGCCTGCTCCGCTTCATGCGCGTGGCCTCCCGCATTCCAGGCCATCCCGACTCCTACCACCGAGAGAATCGCCAGGCCAACCACGGCTATTCCCATCCAGCGCGGCGAACCCTCTGTCATCTGCCCATTCTCTTGTTCTAACATTTGCATGATCTCCTTTGCGATTTCCCTCGCACTTAGGGAAGTGCATGTAGTGAACCAAAGGCCAATTTCCCCAATTATTAACTGTGTATTACAATGAAAACAAATTGGTTACGCTCATTCCTGGAAGGAAAATGGACTGAGATAATCCTCGATTTAACCGTGTAAGTTTTACTCGGGAAATAGGGTATTTCACTTACAAAGGATTGATTTAGCTGGCTTTAGAGCCTCACACACAAACACTGGAATTTATACAAAGGCAGGGTGGAGACTGATGTAGCGCGTGCTCTATCAGGCAACGCGGGAGCGAGCATCAGAAACAGGCTCAACTTCGCGATCGAAATAAACTTCCAAGGTTAGAGCAGCAGCGTCGAAAACTGTCCGGCAATTCCGGCAATAGCTCAAATGGCGTTGGACTTCACTGCCTACCTCGGGGGCCAAGCGGCCTTCCAAATATTCGCAGATTAAACGGATAGTGGCTTTACATGTCATACTCATGGCGTTCCCCCCAAGGACTGGAAGCACTTAAATGAGCACGCCAAAAGCCAAAACGTTATTCAGAGGTTAATATTTACAAGTCTTTTTGAATGAGATGTTTGAACGGGAAATTGCAGCACCCAACGAGGGATCGAAATGCTTCCGGGACGAGCAATTTTTATACCGTGTCCACTTTATTACCAATTTTTTGCGGTCCTTGGCAAAACTCTTGCGACGAACTCTAGCCTTGGCGAGTAATCGTCATATTCCTGAGCACTGCGATCCGCTCAGAAAGTGGCGGGTGGGTGCTGAACATGCCGGAAAGGACTTGCCCGGCGGTCAACGGCGCCACAATAAACAGGGAAGCAGTCGTTGGGGAAACGTCCATGGGAATTCGCGCATTGTAGGCGCCCAGTTTTTCCAGGGCGCTGATCAGACCATTTGCATGCCCGACCATCTGGACGCCGGAAGCATCGGCTGAGAACTCACGCTGGCGGGAAATTCCTAGCTGAATCAGCAGAGCAGCGATCGGGGCAACGAGCAGCATGAGCAGCGCGGCCAGGCCTCCTCCATTTCGATTCTCATCGCGCGAACCACCAAAGCCACCAAAAATCATAGCCCAGCGCCCCATGGAGGCAATCATGGTAATAGCTCCGGCCAGCGTGGCGGCAATCGAAGTAATCAGAATGTCATAATTCCTGACATGCGAAAGCTCGTGCGCGATCACGCCTTCCAGCTCATCGTCATTCATCAAGTCCATCAAGCCCGCCGTAACGGCAACGGATGCGTGCGAGGGATTGCGGCCCGTGGCAAACGCGTTCGGCGCTTCCTGCGGAATTACATAGAGCTTCGGCATTGGCAATCGCGCCTTGGCCACCAGCCTCTCCATCACTTGATAGAGGCGCGGCATCTCTTCGCGCGATACCGGCTGCGCTCCGCTGGAGGCAAGTGCAATCTTGTCCGAGAAAAAATATGCGACTCCGTTCATCACTCCGGCAAGGATCAGTCCATAGATCATTCCGTTTTGGCCAGCAATGGCTTCGCCGCCCAAAACGAGGAGCATCGTTAGCGCCGTTAACAAAAACAGTGTCTTTACAGCTCTCATAATGGCCACCTAACTATTTATACGTAAAAAAAGTCTAGAAGTTTCCCCAAAGCGTGTCAATTTCATGCGCCCGCAAATTGCTATAACCCATCTCATCAGATGCTGGGACTCTCTGAGCCTACGCAAAAACCGTCTTTTTCAGCGCGCAACAAACTCGCATGCGCCGCGCGAATTACCGCCGGCGTCCGGATTTTGCAGCGGAGACTGCCTTTTCGTCAGTCTCCGCTTTCTTCGTTGGCTCTTGTCCGGCGGGCGATTCGACACGCTCGAATTTCATCGCATCCGTGTCCGGATCGATATCGACGCGCACCAGATCTCCGGGCAAAACGCTGCCGTCGAGAATCTTCATCGCCAGCGGATCTTGAACGAGTCGCTGCACCGTTCGCCGCAGCGGGCGAGCTCCATAAGCGGGATCGTAGCCGTCCTGCACAACCCGCTCGCGTGCGGCAGGTGTCAGTTCGATGCGAACTTTCCGCTCCGCGAGCAGGCGCATCACTTTCGCCAGCTCCAAGTCGATGATCTTGTTCAGCTGCTCCTGACCCAGCGGGTTGAACAGCACAATGTCATCGATGCGGTTGATGAACTCCGGGCGGAACGCTTGCCGCAAGGCTTCCATCGCTTCTTTGCGCGCGCGTTCCGGATCTTTTCCAGCCAGATCGAACAGTGCGCTCGATCCAACGTTCGAGGTCATCACCAGAACGGCGTTGCGGAAATCCACCGTGCGGCCTTTGCCGTCCGTCAATCGCCCGTCCTCAAGAATTTGCAGCAAAATGTTAAAAACATCCGGATGCGCCTTTTCGATTTCGTCGAAAAGAATTACCGAATACGGATGACGCCGCACTTGCTCCGTGAGCTGTCCACCCTCTTCGTAGCCAACATACCCCGGAGGCGCGCCGATCATGCGCGACACGGAATGCTTTTCCATGTACTCGGACATGTCGAGCCGCACCATGGATTTTTCGTCATCAAACAAAAACTCCGCAAGCGCGCGAGCGAGTTCCGTTTTCCCCACGCCCGTGGGCCCCAGGAAAATAAACGACCCGATGGGGCGGTTGGGATCGGAAAGCCCCGCGCGATTTCTGCGAATGGAATTCGCCACGCGTTCGAGCGCAGAGTCCTGCCCAATCACGCGCTGGAGCAGGCGCTTTTCCATCGTTACGAGTTTCTGAGCTTCGCCCTCAAGCAACCGGCCAACAGGAATCCCTGTCCACTTGCTCACCAGCTTGGCAATGTCCTCTTCGCCGACTTCTTCCTTCAACATGCCGCCATTTTTTTGCACGTCTTCCAGATTTTTCTGGGCAGCGGCAATTTCTTTCTCGGCTGTGGCGAGTTTGCCGTAGCGGATTTCCGCGACCTTCGCCAGATCTCCGCTGCGCTCGAGGCGCTGCTCTTCCGCTTTCAATTTCTCAATCTGCTCTTTGGCCGTGCGAATTTTTGCAATCGCGGTTTTCTCCACCTGCCATTGCGCTTTGCGCGCGCTGGATTCCTCGCGCAGTCCGGCGAGTTCGCCCTCGAGAATTTTCAACCGCTCCTTGGAGTGCGCGTCCGATTCGCGCAGCAATGCCTGCCGCTCGATTTCCAGCTGCATGATGCGCCGTTCGATCTCGTCAATTTCGACGGGCAAGGAATCGAGCTGCATGCGCAGGCTCGCGGCGGACTCGTCGATCAGGTCGATGGCCTTGTCCGGCAGAAATCGATCCGTGATGTAGCGATGCGAAAGCGTGGCGGCAGCCAGAATCGCGGCGTCCTTGATGCGCACGCCGTGGTGAAGTTCGTAGCGTTCCTTCAAGCCGCGCAAAATCGCGATGGTATCTTCCGGCGAGGGCTCGGCAACCAGCACGGGCTGAAAGCGCCGCTCCAGTGCCGGGTCTTTTTCGATGTATTTGCGATATTCGTTCAGCGTGGTTGCGCCAATTGCGCGGAGTTCTCCGCGAGCGAGCGCAGGCTTCAGCATGTTGGAAGCATCCATCGCGCCTTCCGCCGCGCCCGCACCGACGAGCGTATGTAACTCGTCGATGAACAAAATGATTTTACCTTCGGATTCCGTGATTTCCTTCAGCACCGCTTTCAAGCGGTCCTCGAACTCGCCGCGATATTTCGCGCCGGCGACAAGCGCGGCGAGATCCAGCGCCACAACGCGCTTCGGACGCAGAACTTCGGGCACATCGCCCGCGACGATGCGCTGCGCAAGGCCC
>DATHNC010000085.1:0-47612 GCA_035486415.1 Saccharimonadales bacterium (SeqCode) | reverse complement strand
CGCGACGCGTCTTCATCTCGCGAAGCTTTTCCTCAAGTTCTTCTTTAGGCAATCCGATAACGACAGCTGAATACATTTGCACGAACCGGCGATACGCATCCCAAGCAAATCTTTCGTTTTTCGTTTTGAGGGCGAGACCTTCCACCGACTTACTGTTCAGCCCAAGGTTCAGAATCGTTTCCATCATTCCCGGCATTGACCTGGCGGAGCCGGAGCGCACGCTGACAAGGAGTGGATCCTTGGCGTCTCCAAGTTTTTTCTTAGTTACCTTTTCCAACTTCGCGACGTTCTTTCTAACTTCGGCAAGAAGAGAGGTCGGATACTTCAAGTTATGCTTTAAGAAATAATCGCAGCATTCTGTAGTGATCGTAAAACCGGCTGGGACCGGAAGCCCGATAAGAGTCATCTCGGCGAGGCCTGCACCCTTCCCGCCCAAGACTTCCTTCATGGTTCCGTCGCCTTCCGCCTTCCCAGCTCCAAAAAAATATACGTATTTCACAAAATCCTCCCCGAAGTTTTATAGTGCAAAAACAATTTGTCGACATGCCGACAAATTTTCCTGGCTACACGGAAATTTGCTTAGATTACTTGGCAGTATCCGCGGTTACGATTTCTGAAAAATCAGCAATGGTCGAAAACTCCGACAATAACCCGCGAAGAAGTGTAAGACGGTTCTTCCGAACATGCTCATCATCAGCCATGACCATTACTTTTTCAAAAAAACGGTCCACTTCCGGACGCAACCCTGCGATTTCCTGTAAAGCGTCTTTGTATTTCCCTGATCTTTTGAATTGCTCGACGGCTTTTATTGCCGATGCCGCCCGGGCGTGTAAAGCCCGTTCGGCATCCTCCGTAAATAGATCCGACCGGACTGCGGACAACTTCCACCCTGCTTCCGGTCCAGCCTTTTCGATGATCTTGCGAATCCTTTTAAAGGATACAGCAAGCGGCTCGAAATTTTTGGTTTTGCGAATCGCTTTTATCGCCTCCATACGGCGAACGGCGTCGACCATATCATCGGCCCCCGCAGAAATCGCCGCATTAATTTCATCGTATGCCAGATTCCCTCTTTCCTTGAGCACAAATCTTGCGCGGTCCAGCAGGAATTCCAGGACCTGTTTTTCCACGGCTAAGGAGACGGGAATCTTTCTAGGACCATTGGAAAGCGATCGCGCCGCACGTGCGATCACCATGGAAAGTGAGACCGGCAATTTCGTTTCAACCAAGATCTTGACGATTCCAATGGCAGCCCTTCTCAAAGCGAAAGGATCACTTGAACCCGAGGGAACGAGACCCACGGCAAAACAGCCAACCAAGGAATCGAATTTATCGGCGAGCGAAACAGCCTGTCCCACGATGTTTCGCGGAATTGAGTCTTCAAGCCCGGCTGGCTTGTAGTGATCGTAAACAGCCCATGCCACTTCTTCAGGTTCTTCTTGAGATTTTGCATAAAGGCCCCCAACCACTCCTTGGAGTTCGGTGAACTCGCGAACCATTTCCGTTACGAGGTCACATTTGGAAAGCTCAGCTGCCCTGTCCGCGGCCCCGACGCTGGCATTGGCTATGCCGCTGGCAAACCACTGCTCGGAGAGCCACCGCGCGAGCTCTCGCATCCGATCCACCTTGTCGCCATAGCTTCCCAGCTTTTCCTGATAGGTGACAGCCGCGAGCTTCGGCAGATAGTCGGCGAGCCGACATTTCTGATCTGTCTCCCAAAAAAATCGAGCATCGGCAAATCGTGCCTGCAATACTCGTTCATGTCCAGCACGGATCAGGCCTGCTTTATCTTTATCGAGGTTGATCACGGCGAGGAAGTTAGGGGCAAGCGTGCCGTTTTTCCGCTCCAGCGCGAAATACTTCTGATGGTCGCGCATGACGGTGATGAGTATTTCCTCGGGCAATTCCAGGAATGACAGATCGAATCCGCCCATGATTGCCGTTGGATACTCATTCAAGTACGTCACCATGTTCATGAGGTGCGCGTCTTCATGGATTTTAAATGACTTCCCGCTAGCCAGGCGGCGCAATTCGCCTTCAATCTTGTTTTTGCGATCCTCCGGTCGAACGAGTACGTAGTTCGCCTTCAGTTTTTGGACATAATCCTTGGGACTTGTGACTGGTATCTTTGACTTTCCCAGGAACCGATGACCTGATGACGCATTGCCGGCAACCGCATCGCCTAATTTCATATTCAGGGTCTTGCCGCCCAGTATGGCTACCACCCATCGAATTGGACGAATAAAATGAAGGCCTTTAATTCCCGTCCAATACATGCTGCGTGGCCAAGGAATTTCCGCAACAGCACGAGGAAGGCAATCCTCAAGTATCTCTTTAGCTGCCTTTCCGTAAATAACTTGCTTCGCGGATAGGTACTCACCCTTGGGCGTTGCCGTTAAAGTGAGACTTCCAACTGGTACTTTCATTTTTTCCGCAAAGCTTTCCGCTGCACGCGTAGGCTTTCCGGTGGCATCGTAGGAAACGGATTTAGGAGGGCCAATGATTTCCTTTGTCTCATCCGGTTGTTTAATTCTCAAGTTCGCGCACATCGCTACTAGTCTGCGCGGAGCGCCATAAACTTCAACTGGAGATCCCTCATTCAAATTATTTGCTGAAAAATACTTCTCGAGTATTACTTTCAATTCCTTAATTGCGCTTGGAAGCATCCCTGCCGGAATCTCTTCGCAACCGATTTCAAATAGGAGGTCAGTAGTACTCTTCATTGAGCAACCTCCTCAATCGCCGCGACGCTGCGCGAAGCGGCTTGCTGAGCAAGGTAGTCAACCGCAACGCGACAGGATATCTGTCGAATACGGCCGATCAACTGAGCGCGCTCTGTAGTGGAAATGACGCCCCGGGAATCCAGGAGATTAAAGAGATGAGAGCATTTCAGGCAATGATCGTAGGCTGCCAGAATCGGGAAGCGCCTGTCGGGTTGCCCGGACTGCTTTTCGAAGGCATTCAGCAGTTGATTCGCTTCCTTCTCATGCAACTCGAAAAGCGTCCTGGTTATGACTGGATCTGCATATTCGAAGTTATAGGATGAAAACTCCTGCTCTTCGAGCAGTCTTACCTGGGCGTAGGAGTAATCGTCTGACCAGCGGACGTCATAAACGCTATTCACGCCTTGCAAATAAGCACAGATGCGGTCGAGGCCGTAAGTCAATTCGGCAGGAACCGGATCAAGATCAATCCCACCGCTCTGCTGGAAATAGGTGAACTGTGTTATCTCCAGGCCGTCCAGCAGGACTTGCCAGCCGACTCCCCAGGCGCCAAGTGTTGGAGCCTCCCAGTTGTCTTCCTCAAATCGAACGTCGTGCGCTGCCAGATCGAGGCCGATGGCAGCGAGGCTGTTCAAGTATAGATTTTGAATGTCAGGGGGCGAAGGTTTTAGGATAACTTGAAATTGATGGTGCTTAAAGAGTCGGTTTGGATTTTCTCCATACCGACCGTCGGCGGGCCGACGAGACGGCTGGACGTAGGCGACGCGGTAAGGATCGGGCCCCAAGACACGTAGGAAAGTCTCAGGGTGCATCGTGCCGGCGCCGACTTCAATGTCATATGGTTGTTGAAGAATGCAGCCTCGATCGCTCCAGTATCTTTGCAACTGAAGGATGAGATTTTGAAATGTGGGTCCTTTACGAACCTCAGCTTTTACTTTAGATTTCAACGCTTCCGCCTTCTCCTGATTCAAATGTTTTTCTTGAGACCAATTTCTTCTCCATATGCCGCTCCAGGACATCTAAAGCGTAACTTAATATTTGTTTGGATGATCCTAGCGGCAGATTCTCCTTCAACAATCGCTCCAGGGAACCAGAAAGAGCCATCCTTCCAATTGAAAGTGATTCTTTAGATATCGGTTTCATCCATTCTATTCGACAATCGTTACAGGAAATTTCAGCATAGCCCGAAGAATGATACCCACCTTCTACTTGAAGTATTTTACCGCAACGAGAGCACCGATCCAGAGGACCGAGCCAACCGCCAAGCCGGGCCATCCACAAACAAAAATATGCAAGTATTACTTGAGATGGGCCATGAGTCCGAATCGCGCGCGCAACTAAAAGTATAAGTCTGAATTGCGGCTCGGCAGCTTCCCTCTCTTCCAGGACCGAATCAGTAATCTCGCTGACAAGCGCCAGAGCGATCGAGGAAGAATAATCCTGCTGCACATCCATAAACGATTCAATCAGCTCGCACTGATTGATGCGGACGAGTTCGCGCGTTTCCTTCTCGAAATACCAGATATGGATATAGGCGAGCATCTCCAAGGTCGATCCATAGCGGCTCTTGGTGAGGCGCGCGCCACGCGCAACTCCGCGAACCCGGCCGGACTGGCGGTCAAGAAAACTGACCAGCCGGTCACCCTCGCCGAGCGGAAAGGTGCGCAAAACAATAGCTTCAGACTCCTTAACTGGCATTCATTTTGTGTCGGCGCGTCGACCGACCGATAGCAACTTGCAAGCAAATTGGCGCGACGAAAATTGTGAATTCGTTACTTACCACACCCGGACCAGCGAATCAATTGAGAAGCGCATTATATCCCGCCAATCGCGTTTTATTTCATTCTCCGCCATTGGTCAACCGCAAATACCGCAAAATCGGCGACTTACAGCGTATAAATTAATATGTTTACTCACGTCCATTTGCAGAAAAATTATCGGACGCGAATTCCTCCCTTTTTGCTTGCGTAGAATTTCTTTTTCTTTACAGTGTCCCTGTGAATCAAATTCTTCCGCTCGTCGACGTGGTGGGCGTGGGCTTGAATGCCACCGACACCATAATCCGCTTGCCACATTTCCCCGCCTTCAATTCCAAGGTGGAATTCCGCATTTCGGAGACGCTTCCGGGCGGCCAGGTGGCCACGGCGGTCACGGCCTGCGCGAAGTGGGGCCTCAGCGGGCGGTACGTGGGGAAAATTGGCGACGATTCCTGGGGCGAACTCCAGAGCAGCGAAATGGAGAAGGCTGGGATTGAAGCCCACTGGGTCGTCGTACCTCACTGCCAGAGCCAATCATCCTTCATCCTGGTGGATGAAGAGAGCGGTGAGAGGACAGTCTTATGGAAGCGGGATCACCGGTTGGAACTGCTTCCGACGGAAATACAAAAGGAGTGGGTCACGCACGCAAAGCTTCTTCATGTGGACGGTCACGACTGCGCGGGAGCAACTCAGGCTGCGGAATGGGCGAGTTCCACAGGCATTCCTGTCACGGCGGACTTGGATAACCTTTACCCGGGAGTGGAAGCTTTACTTGAACACGTAGATTATGCCATTACGTCAAAAGAATTCCCCGGTCGGCTATGTCACGAGGAAGATTTACTTCTCTCGCTGCCGGCGCTTGCCGCGCGTTTTGGTTGCCGTGTCACAGTTGCCACTCTGGGAACCGACGGAGTGCTGGCCTGGGACGGTTCACGTTTCTATTATTCCCCCGCATTCGATTTAAAGCCGGTGGATACCACGGGCGCTGGAGATATATTCCACGCTGCTTTCGCCTATTCATTGTTGAAGGGACATGAACTTCCACAAGCACTTGAATTCTGCAACGCGGCTGCTGGACTTTCCTGCATGGGGGCGGGAGCCCGCGGAGGTATTGCAGAGATCGCAAGAATAGAAGACTTGATCAAGACAGGGCGGCGCAGGCCCTCTGCCTATGGTAAAGAACAACTTCAAGTTGGCGGGCCAGCTCGATGATTCCCCTTCGCGTGGATATCCTTCGGGCGCGGTTCGCGTTTTTTAATGCACTGCTGATCGCGGTGAATGTGATCGCGTTTCTCCACGAGGTGACCCTATCGCCGAAGATGGGACGCGCTCTTGTTTACACCTTCGGAATTATCCCTGCGCACGAGCAAGCTCTCTTTGCCAAGCATGGAATTACCCTGGGCCAAGCCATCCTACCGTTATTTACGAGCATGTTTCTACATGGCGGATGGATGCACCTGCTCGGAAACATGCTATTTCTCTGGGTGTTTGGCGGGGCTGTCGAGGAAGCGCTAGGGCATTTCCAATACCTTATCTTCTATCTGGTCTGCGGAGTGGGATCCGCGTTCGTGCACACCATCTTCAATCTTGGCTCCAAGGTTCCAACGATCGGCGCGAGCGGAGCGATTTCAGGCGTGATGGGCGCGTTCATCGTTCTATTCCCTAAATCAAAGGTCACGACCTTGATACCCGCTTTGCTTCTATTTTTCACGGTAAAGATTCCCGCCTATCTCATGCTCGGGTATTGGTTTTTCCTGCAGTTTTTTAGCGGAGTGGCATCCCTGGGCATGTCCGATCAAGGGGGCGTTGCCTGGTGGGCGCATGTTGGCGGCTTTCTGCTGGGAGCTGTGCTGGTGCTTGGCGAGCGCACAAAAATGCGCAGTGCTGCTTACGGTTGAAATTATTTCAGGTTAAAACTTCTTTCCTCGCTGTTATTGCCTCAATTCGATCGATCCTGGGTTCGTAGCCTATTCCTGGACCATCTGGAACGTGAATGGTTCCATTCGCCGAGACCAAAACTTCCGGTGTGATGATGTCTTCGGTCCAGTAGCGGCGACTGGCGGTGACGTCTCCTGGCAGCGAGAAATTTTCCAGCGTGGAGAGCGCGATGTTGTGCGCGCGGCCGATGCCGGATTCGAGCATTCCGCCACACCACACTGGAATTTGCCTCGATTTGCACAAATCATGAATTTGCCGCGCCGGAGTATAGCCACCTACGCGGCCGAGCTTGATATTAATAATGCGGCACGCGCCCAGCTCAATGGCCGCCCGAGCATGCTCTTCGGTGTGGATGCACTCGTCGAGGCAGATCGGGGTTTCGAGTTTGCGCTGCAATTCAGCATGGCTGTAGATATCGTCCCAGCCGAGCGGTTGTTCGATCATCATTAGGTAGTAGGCTTCCAGGCGCTTCAGGTGCGGCCAATCCTGCAAGCGGTACGCGGAATTGGCGTCTACCATTAACCTAATTTGCGGAAATTGCTGGCGCAGGCGCTCGACCGGAGTGATGTCATTCCCAGGCTTAATCTTTATCTTGATGCGCTGATAGCCCGCAGCCAGTTCGCGTTCCACGGTGGATATTAATTCTTCAACTGTTGGTTTAATGCCGATCGAAACCCCGCAGGAGATTTCCCGATGCACGCCGCCTAGCAATTTCCATAGAGGCAGATTCTTTTGCCGGGCTTCCGCATCCCAAATGGCTGACTCAACTGCGCCCTTCGCCATATTGTGACCGCGCACGGGATCAAGCGCTTCCCATAGTTCTGTTGCAGTGACGAAATCTCGTCCCTTAATAATGGGCCAGAGGAAGTCCTTCAGAATAAGCCAAGCGGTCTCAACGGTTTCGGGGGCGTAAAAGGGCCCTTCGCCAGCGACGGACTCGCCCCAGCCGGAGACACCATCCGATTCAACCTGGACAATCAGCATGCGTCGATCCGTCAGGCGGCCAAAGCTGGTTTCAAAGGGAGTAACCAGCGGCATTCTGATTTCCCGCAGCGTGATCTTCTGGACTTTCACTTCATTCTCCTGCGTTCTAGTATATAGTCCATGCCGTCTTCGCCCTCGGTCACACGGGTTGCAACATAGCCTTTCGCGAAGGATTTGGTGAACTTTTCGCGAATAGCTGTCTGAATTTCAATTGCTCCGGCCGGGTTTTCGGTCTTCAGGTCTTCCATGGAACGAGGGATCGTGATACGCACGGCTTTCTTCGAAGGTGGGGGAGGAGTTTGCTTCCGTGCCAGAGTTTGCACGACACGCGAAGAACGGAGATGCCATTCCGCAACCAGACGATCGGTGGGAAGCGAGGAGTGCAGCGGGCTTGTCGTGATTCCGTAAGCGTTCGGCAGGTAACGCCGAGCAATCGCGCCCAGTCGCATGAAGTTAAAATAGGCGTTTTTGGTGACGAGGGGATCGAAAGTCCATTCGATTAGCTCGATGCCTCTCGCCAGTGCATCCTTCCTCTGAAAAAGCTTTAAGCGCTGGCCAATTTTGCGGTCCCGGTATGCAGCCAACACGGCCGTCATATGAGAATGAAGGAAAGGCTTGCGGTTGCGCCATCCTACGAGCGCTAGAGTGAAGCCGACGAGCGTACTGCCGTCAAATGCACCCAGGACCTGGCCGCCAATTTCCGCGGCAACTACGAAGAGCGGAATGGGAACTACATCCACATCGGAAGATTGCCAGACATCGCGCTCAACCTGGATGCAAAGTTCAAATTCATGCAAGCCATGGCAATGGCGAACCACGATTCCGTTGGGCGGGGCTTCTTTTATTTTGTGGGGAGCGACAGGAGTTCTTTTTTGCACCGGACTCACGCCTTGCTTTCAGGTGCGGATTGAAGCTGATCCTTGAGTTTGGCTGACTGCCACAACTCTTCCAGTTCTTCTTTCGATAATTTTGAAAGCTCCACTTCTCTTCTTAGCGCCTCCGCCTCCACATCTATAAAGCGCTGCTTGAATTTCTTATTTGACTTCTTAAGTGTTACTTCAGGATCAAGGCCCAAGAAACGCGAAAGATTGACAACCGTGAAGAGCAGATCACCTAGTTCCTCTTCAACGGATTCGCGATCCAGAGGCGAAAGCGCTTTTTGAAGCTCTGCAATCTCTTCCTCGAGTTTTTCGAAGATTCCGCTGACTTCGTCCCAGTCAAAACCTACTCGAGCTGCGCGCCGCGATATTTGAAATGCTTCGAGTAACGCTGGAAGGCTCCGGGGAACCCCGTCAAGTACCGAAGAAATTCCTTGGATAGGACCTTTCTGAAACTCCAGTTTTTCCTTCGCCTTGATCTGCGCCCAATTCCTTAAGACTTCACCTGAGGTTTCAGCCTTTACGTTGCCAAAAACGTGAGGGTGGCGGCGAATCATTTTGTCGCGGATACCGGTGATCACGTCAGCGAGGTTGAAGGTATCGGCTTCGCGCGCCATATCGGCATGAAACAGGACTTGAAGCAGGAGGTCGCCTAGTTCCTCGGCCAATTCTTCTGGGGACTCGGACTCGATCGCATCGAGCACTTCATAGGATTCCTCGATCAGGTAGGTGCGGAGGCTCGCGTGAGTCTGCTCGCGATCCCAGGGGCAGCCACCGGGAGCGCGCAGCCTGGCCTGGACAGAGACCAGGTCGGTGAAGAGTTTTCCGATTTGCGCGATTAGTTGTTTTGAGATCGCTGGGCGCGATTCGGCTTCTTGTCGGCGGGCAGACTTCGTGGCGGATTTTTTAGTGGGCTTCCTGCGTTTTAAGGAGGAGGAGGGCTTGGATCGATGGGAAGTCACGGGAACGGTTAGCTCCTTGGGTCAAAGGAAACTTTACGGCAGGTGTGGCGAATTCACAAGAGGAGGCGGCGGGTTATGGGGGTGTAGGGTGCATTTTGGCGCATTGTGTCGCCCCTGACGGGGCTTTCTTAGATTTGACTTCGCTTCACACCACTTCCGTGGTGGGCTAAAATATTTCTCCCCTACGTGACTTTTACTTTCGGTGAATTGCGAATCTCGATCAATCGGAAGGATCCGGACGAACGGCTTTTATGATGCGGCGAATTATAAGGATCAGGTGAGCACTTGTTCGGCTGCGCTGTGCGATGCTAAACTGCTGGATCGTGAACGCTGCGGTGGGTAATTGATTCAGGGGGATTTCGTTGGCTGATTCAAAACAGGATGAGAGTTTCAAGGTTGTAGACCGCAGGCTTTTTACGCCGGAGGGAGAATTCCGGAAAGAAGTTGCGGAGCAGCAGGACCGCGAGCGCGAAGCGGTTCCGGCGCCGAGCGCATCGAATGCTGCGCCTGCGACCATTGCGGCGGCATCTGTACCTGCCGAAATGAACGCCACACCTCAAAAAATGGCGGCTTCTGGCGCCGTGCCTGCGGCGGTTGCGGCAGATTCGCCGAAGCGGTCGCCTGCGTTTGAGAATTTGGTGCGATCACTAGGGCAGAACGCGGCCATGCTGCTGGGCGGTTATGCGGACCCGCGCACGGGGCAGCCTATGCTGGATCTGGAAGGCGCGCGCGAGATGATTGACATGCTCGACGTTCTCCGCGAGAAGACGCTAGGAAATCTGGCGGCGGAAGAAGATACTTTGCTTCTGGATGTACTTGGAAATTTGAAATTGGCCTTTATGGAAATGGCAAAGGCTGCGGCAAAGCAGGAAAAAGCTCAGTCCCGTCCCTGATCGAGGATTCACCCTGCCCGCTTCTGCTCAATCAGTAATCGAACTTACGGTGCTCGGGTCGGGCACGTCCATGGGCGTGCCGTCCCTGACGTGCCACTGCAGCGTGTGCTCATCCACCGATCCGCGCGACAAGCGGCTGCGGCCCTCAATTCTGCTCACTCACAATGGACATGCCGTAGTAATTGACACGACTCCTGACTTTCGCTACCAGGCGCTGCGCGTTGGACTCGACCGGCTGGACGCGGTTCTTTATACGCATGGACATGCGGACCATATTTTGGGCTTCGATGACATCCGGCCGTATAACATTCGCCAAAAATCCGCGATGCCTGTTTACGCGTCCGCGGAAACGATTGGCACGCTGAAGAGAACGTTCGCTTACGTTTTTGACAATCTGCCGGCGGTCAGCGCGATTCCGCAAGTTATCTTAAAGCCCATAGATGGGCCATTCGAGGTTATAGGAGTGCAAATTATTCCAGTGCCAGCAAAACATGGAGACATGGGCGTGCTTGGGTTTCGATTCGGCAAGGCTGCATATCTTACGGACTTCAGCGAACTGCCTGAGAGTTCAAAACCGTTGCTCGCTGATTTGGACGATTTGATTATTGATGCGCTGCGGGATGTTCCTCATCCGATGCATCAGACCGTGGAGCAGGCGCTGGAATTAATTCGCGAGCTGAAGCCGCGCCGCGCGTGGTTCACGCACATTGCGCACGAATTGCCGCACGCCGAAACGATTGCGCGACTGGCGAAGGCCGGATACCCCAATGTTTCGCTGGCTTACGACGGGCTCCATTTCGAGGTGCGCGTCTGATGAGTTTTTTAATTTTTAATTCGATTGAAGATTGGGCGCACCAGATTGGCGGCGATCGACAGACGGTCGTCGCGGTCGGCACATTTGACGGATTGCATCTGGGTCACCGGAAAATTCTGGAGTCCGTGCGGAAACGTGCTTGCGCTTCCGGACAGCTAGGTACAGCGGTCACATTTGACCCGCATCCGATGCGGGTATTGCTTCCGAATCGCGCGCCTTTCCTGATTCAAACGCTTTCGCAGCGGCTTGCGGGGTTTGAGGAATTGGGGTTGGACGCGGCGCTCGTGCTTCGATTCGATCACGCGCTATCGCTGGTTTCCGCCGAGGAATTTATCGAACGTATTCTGGTTCAAGGGCTGCATGCGAGCGCCATATTAGTGGGAGAAAATTTTCGATTTGGGCATCGCGGCGCAGGCGATGTGCGGCTACTGGGCGAATTCGGAAAGTGCTCCGGCTTTGAGGTGCAGATTGTACCGCCGGTTGAGGTGGGCGGAAAAATAGTTTCGAGCACGGCAATTCGCGGCGAAGTTGCGAGCGGCAATGTGAGTGCGGCGATTCCGCTGCTTGGTCGGCCGTTTTCGCTGACGGGAGAGATTCACTCGGGCGAAGGGCGCGGGCGCACGATTCTCTTCCCTACCTTGAATCTGGCGCCGGAGCAAGAGTTGCTGCCGAAGCTGGGAGTGTATGCGACGGAATCGATTTTGAGCGGAAGTACGTACTCGTCAGTCACAAATGTGGGGACGCGGCCTACATTTAATGGGGCGGGAGTTACGGTGGAAAGCCACCTTTTGGGATTCGATAAGAGTGTGACGGGCGGAAGAATGGAGTTGAGATTTCTGCAACGGATTCGCGACGAACAGAAATTTTCAGGCGTGGACGCGCTGCGCGCGCAAATTGCGCTGGACATCGAAACGGCGCGAAAATATTTTGCGGAACGGAACGTGGCGCACAGTTCGAGGGAAAAGTGACTGGCATTCAGAAAATTAAGAAGGACGGAACAACCAGGCTACATATTTCTGTCTCGCGATCCTCGAATTCATCGCTCTAATACACAATCCAAAATTTGAAATTTGAGATTTGAGATTTAAAATTCTTATGCATGGTTCAGTGCGAGGAGGTTAGAATTTCGCTGCAGAATTGAAATTTGAAAGCCTTAATTTTTGTTTCTGATTTGAAATTTCAAATTTGAGATTTGAAAACCCTTCGGCCTTTCACCCTTCGATTTATTTTTTGCCAGGAATGAAACTATTGACCCGCGTCTGATCGGCTTATTTCGTTAAAATTCTACGGGCGAAATGATTACTGCTGCTTTTTTCGGCACTTTTCGCAGTAGCCGCCTACCTCGGTGCGCGCTGTCGTGATTTCAATTCCGCAATCTTTTTCGATTTGTTTTTTTAGTTTTTCGTAAATGGGCGACTCGAATTCGCGGACCGTACCGCATTTCAGGCAGGCGACGTGAATGTGATCGCGCGGGCCGTGGCTTTCGTAGAAATGCTGATCGCCGCGCAGGTGCAGTAGATCCAGTTCATCGATCAGGCCGTTGCGCTTCAGGAGATCGAGTGTGCGGTAGACCGTGACGCGGTGGACTCGCGGATCGATTTTTACGGCTCGATCGAGAATGGCGCCGGCATCGAGGTGGCGTTCGGCGCTGTCCATCACCTGGAGGATAATTTTTCGCTGACGGGTGAGGCGAACGCCTTGCTTGGTGAGAGCTTCCTGCAGGCGACCGGGACCCTCGTGGGCGTTGATGCGTTCGCCGGTGGAGACTCGATGTGCGGTGGTGGACATGGTGCTGAGTGAGCCTTCGGTAGCGCCGGCGTCTCGCCGGCTTTTTGCATTGTGCTTAAGATGCGCAAAACTGCCGGCGAGACGCCCGCGCTACTAAATGCGCGAACCTTGCGGCCCGCACGGATACAGCACTTCTTTGCGGATCATGATTCGTTGAGTGAAATCCGAACTAGTGATGCGGAATCAGCCGCAAAACGTCATTGTACATAACGATTGCGAAGACCAGCAACAGGAACACCATGCTGACGGTGACGAAACGCTCCTTGACGCGCAGGCTCAGGTCACGCCGGATCGTTCCTTCGATAAAGAGCATCAATATGTGGCCGCCGTCGAGCGGAGGGATGGGCAACAGGTTCAATACAGCCAGGTTCATGCCGATCATGGCCATCAGGGAGAATAGCTCCGCCATACCTTCTTTCGCGGCTTCGCCGGAGGCTTTGGCAATTCCCAGGGGGCCTTCGAGCTGCTTGAGAGACATGTTTCCGCGGAAGAGTTCGGCGACAACGAAAACAATTTGCCGGGCCATCAACAAGTTTGTGCTGGTGGAATCGACGATTGCCGCGCCCAACGGCAGACGACGCTCGACCAGATCACCGCTTTGAATGCCGATACCAATTTGCCAGTGCGGTACGCCGTTCTTGACGCTGACCTGCTGCGGGCGCACATCAATTTGAAGCGTGCGATCGCCCCTCTGGACTTCCAGATTCATGGGACCTCCCTGGGATTGCTGCACCAGGGTTGGAAATTCAACCGGGCTGATTAAATCTTTTCCGTTCACTTTGCTGATTACGTCGCCGCCTTTTAAGCCGCTGCGCTCGGCCGGCATGCCGGAAGAAACCGCCCCGACCACAAGGCGATCCGCGGGGAACCCGTAAATATCTTCGAGCGATTGACCCGAGGGCACGGAGAGCGAAACGGATTGCCCACCACGATTCACATCAATCGAGAGATTGTGGCCGGGTAATGTGGACATCAATTCCTGGCGCGCCTCATCCCAGGTGGGATTCGATTTGTCATTTACTTTGGTGACCTGATCGCCAGCCTGAAGACCGGCTTTTTGAGCTGTGGAATCGGGCAGCACTCCGGCCAAGATCATGGGCTTGTCGAGGAAAGCAGGCTGCTTGCTGCCGTGCATGTAGATCCCAGCAATGAGCACGATGGAGAGGACTACGTTCATCGCAGGCCCGGCGAGCGCGATCAGCACGCGTTGCCACCTGGGCTTGGATAGAAATTCATCAGGATCGCCCTTGCGCTCTTCCATCGGATTGTCGCCGGCCATTTTCACGTAGCCGCCGAGCGGCAAGGCGCTGAGGCGATAGTCGGTGTCCCCGCGCTTGATTCCCCAAAGACGTGTGCCGAAGCCAATAGAGAAGATCTCGACGCGGACGCCGAATAGTTTGGCGACAATGAAATGTCCCCACTCATGGACGAGGACCATCACGCCAAGGACTACAGAGACTGAAACAATCATCACCAAAAAATCAGACACGGTGTACTCTCCTACGAAATTCTAGAACTGCAATTTAAATTTACGCGACCGCGCTGCGCGCGACCCTGTTTTCTACTTCTTCTCGCGCCATGCGGCGCGCTTCCAAATCCGCTTCCAAAACATCGCTGATGGACGTCATTTTGACTCGCGGAGTTCGCGTCATCACGCCTTCGATAATCTGGGCAATGGCGGAGAACGGAATCCTGCGCGCGAGAAAAGCTTCGACCGCAACTTCATCCGCCGCGTTAAATGCGCAAGGATAAGCTCCGAGCTTGCGCATGGCTTCCTGCGCGAGTCGCAAGCACGGAAAGCGTCGCGTGGAAACCTTGGCAAAGTCGAGGCGGCGCAACTTCCGCCAATCCAAGGCTACATTATTGGATGCTGCGCGCTCAGGGTAGGTTAGCGCATATTGGATGGGCATGCGCATGTCGGTTGGGCCGAGTTGTGCCAAAATGGAACCATCCACGTATTCAACCATGGAGTGAATTGTGGACTGCGGGTGGATGACGACTTCGATCTGATCGGGGCGCATGTCAAAGAGCCAGCGCGCTTCGATGACCTCAAATCCTTTATTTACAAGAGTTGCCGAGTCAATCGTGATGCGCCGCCCCATTACCCAATTGGGATGGGCCAGGGCCTGCTCGGGAGTGGCGGCGGCCATTTGCGCGAGCGGCGTCTTTCGAAATGGGCCTCCAGAGGCCGTCAGGACGAGGCGCTTTACCTCGCTGTGCTTCCCTACCCGCAGGCACTGGTGGATGGCGTTATGCTCGCTATCGACTGGGAGGAGCTCCACATTCGCTTCGCGGGCGGCGGCCATAATAATTTCTCCTGCCGCCACTAGGACTTCTTTATTCGAAAGAGCGACCTGCTTCCTTGCTTTTACTGCGGCATACGTCCCTTCGAGGCCCACAACGCCGACGGCCGCGGAGACCAATGTCGCGGCGGATGGATGCGTGGCTACGGCGAGCATTCCGGCGGCGCCATGCTGGATTTCTGGCAATTTCGCGGGGCCTACGCCATGCAGGCGCTCCGTGAGGGCCGTGGCGGCGGAGGGAGTGGCGACGGAAACCAATTCCGGGTGATGCCGTAATATTTGCTGCGCGAGTTCTTCGATATTATTTCCGGCTGCCAGGGCGACCACGCCAAAACGATCGGGCATGGCTTCCACAACGGACAATGTTTGACGTCCGATGGAGCCAGTGGAACCGAGAATGGCAATTTGCTTCAAAGTGAAAGACTCCAGTGCATATCAAATCCTTCGAACAGTAAATCTTCAGGAGCTAAAGCCAAACTCACTTTGTAGAACTTTTGTCGTGGCTGAACAGGTTGCAGAAAAACTCACACCTTGTCATTCCGAAGGGCGGTGTTTGCCCGAGGAATCTGCTGTTTCTTGGAAGCCGAGAAGAAAAGCAGATCCCTCGCTTCGCTCGGTTCACCGTGAGCGTTCACCGTGAACGGGATGACAAAAAGTACTTTTTCTGCAGCCTGTGAAGCCGCGACCCACAAAGATTGTCCTCTAATTTCTCTTCCATACGATCCATTCAAAATAGTACCAGACAGCGGGCGCGGCAAGGATCAAAGCATCGATTCGATCGAGCATGCCGCCGTGTCCGGGCAGAATGGACCCGGAATCCTTGACGCTTGCGCTACGTTTCCACGCAGACTCGAACAGATCGCCAACCTGTCCAGCAATGCTACCGAGGCCGGCCATAATCAGCATATGCACCGGGGGGATTCTCGACCAGTAGCCGAAAATTGCGGCAACCAGCAGCGCTCCTAAAAAATTTGCGATCGCGCCTTCCCAGGTTTTATTGGGGCTAACTTCCGGGGCCAGCTTCCACCGCCCGATGCCGCGGCCGACAAAGTACGCGACGGAATCGCCCACCCAAACGATGACCAGCGTAAAGAGGAGAAGCATGGGGCCGAGAGTGTCAACTCCGTGGAGGCGGACAACTGCACTGAACGGCAGCACGATAAATAAAAGTCCGGCCGCGCTGACGGAAATAGCGGGAAGGGCTTCGTTCATCGGGCGGCTGGTTCCTATGGAAATTGCGGCGATTCCCAACACAAATGCGAACAAGACCATTTCCAGATTGATGCGCGGGGCGCGGATTAAAATGTCGCCAAGATTGACGACGCTGGCCATTCGAGAGGCATAAAATTGCTGGCCGACGATTCCGACGGCTGCAAGGCTTGTCCAGAGGCGGTACGCGTAAAAGCCTTGATGCTCCGCGACCGAAAAAAATTCCCACAGCGCCAGAACCGCAACCGCGGCTGTAGCAATGGCGATCAGCCACGTGGGCCCGAACCAGATGGCGACTACAACGATAGGGATGAGGATGGCTGCCGTCAGTATTCGCTTGCCGGTCCCTGAACTCATTCGACCCTTTCCGTTATGCGCCTTATCGACGATTTATTCTTGAAGTTGCAAGTCGTTCTTCAGCGAATACTTTTGCGAATTTAAAAAGAACGATGATCGCACCGTTGCATAAGAACTAGTCCGCAAAATTCCACGTCCCTACATTGTCGCAATGCAGGCCTGCAATCACACGGAAATAATTTGAAAGTGTCGCGTTGGGATTAATCGCCTTGAAGGGTGGCCGCGCGGAATGCCGCACATCCGGGCGCAGCGTCAGGCCATCACACGGCGGCGCGTTTCGGTCAGACCACCATAACGACGCTCGCGCTTCTGAAAATCGAGCAGGGCGGCGTAGAGTTGCGCGCGGCTGAAATCGGGCCACAGCGTTTCGGTGACGTAGATTTCGGCGTAGGCGATCTGCCAAAGAAGAAAATTACTGACACGCATTTCGCCACTAGTGCGAATGAGCAGATCGGGATCGGGCAATCCGGCGGTATAGAGATTTTGAGAAATCAATTCCTCGTCGACAGCGGCGTTCTCGAGGCCATTATTACGAACACGATCGAGGATGCGATTAAAAGCGTCGACGATTTCAGCGCGGCCTCCGTAGTTCAATGCCACGGCGAGGGTCATGCCCGTGTTCCCTGCTGTCTGTTCCATGGCGCGTTCGATGTCCCCGCGAACCTCGTCCGGCAGCTGGTCGTGACGTCCAATCACGAGCATGCGAATATTATTCCTATGAATGATGGGAAGTTCCTTGCGCAAATATTCGCGCAGCAATCGCATGAGAAAATCGATTTCGGCTTTAGGCCTGCGCCAGTTTTCCATGGAAAATGCGTAGAGGGTTAAAGCGTTGATTCCGATGTTCGCGCACGTTTCGATTACCGTTCGCGCGGTTTGAGTTCCGACGCGATGCCCTGCTACGCGCGGCAGGTGCCTGCGCTGAGCCCAGCGACCGTTTCCATCCATGATAATGGCAACATGCTGCGGGAGCCGGTCCGCATCCAGTGCACGGAGCAGCTGTTCTTCTTCGAGGTCCGCGGATTTTAGGGCTTCCGGTAGTTTCACGCGACTATTCCCGCGAATCCCAAATAGTGGACAGTTGTTTCGCGAGCATATGAAAAGCTAACATAGGGTCTCTCACCGCGCAACACAGCCCTGATATCTAGTCCGCGATTTGACCATCACCGCCCGAAAGCTTTCAAATATTTCATATAAAACGGAGATCCCGACTCGCCCGCGACAAACGAGGACGAATCGGGATACCAGGCAATGTAAATGCCGAAGCCGCGGTTACTTGCTATCGACGACCACTCCGGTCTTAGGATCAAGAATGAGTCTGGATCCCTGCCCGAATTGACGGCCATCAAAATCAAACATGCCATTCAGGGAGCCAGCAATCGCGTCGGTCGACCCGGTTCCAATACGCCCAAGGTTCCAGTTATCTTCGATAAATTTGAGAATCGAAGATTGGTCAAGGACACGATGGTCGACGTAGTTCTTGCGGGAATACGGAGAGATGACCATCAGGGGAATGCGGGGACCATAACCGCAGCGGCCATTCTGCAGATCGCCCTGTGAATCGACTGGTTTCGGAGTGCCACAATTTTTGGGGCCGAGCAGCTGGTCTTCAACGACATTCGATTGGTTAACAATCGGACCCATGACATGGTCGTACCAGCCGTCAGAGTCGTCCCAGGTGATGATCACCGCGGTTTCGTTCCATTCATCGGATTTCATGAGGGTATTGATCGTGTTGACGAGGAAAAACTGTTCGTCGAGAGGGTCGGAATATCCCGCGTGGCCATCCTGGTAGGCGGGCGCCTTCAGAATGCTAACCGCCGGAAGATTGTGTTCCTTAAGAGCTGTGAAGAACAAACTGAGATCATACTCGTGATTGGAGATGCCATCAGAGGTGCCGATCAAGCTGGGGTTAGCAGGCGGGGTGTGATTCGGATTCAAGGTGGACGCCCAATACTGTGTGAAGGCATGGTGCGGAATGTAATCGGTGCTCGAAGCGAGGCCGGTTAGCCCTGTCGTGGTCTGCGTGCAACTATTGAACCCGCCCATAAACGAGCCCCAGGAGATTCCCGCTTTGTTCAAGAGATCGCCAACGCTGGGGTTCACGGTCATTTGAACCTGCCCGCGCGTTGCGCCTGAGCACATATCACCAAAAGGATCGGCGTCACCGATCACTGTGCCAAACGTTGTGCCGCCGGAAATAAAGCCAGCCGGCGAATTTTTCATAATGGTTCCCCCGTAGGTGGAGCCGGCCAGCAAATTAAGGAGTCCGGGTGTGGAGGGGCCGAAGGTTGTCCCGAAGTGGTTATCGCTCATGGCGAAGTTTTGCGCGTAATTCCAGAGGGCGGTTACCGTGTTGCCATCAAAATAGCCCATCACGCTGAACTTTCCGTAGTGCGGATCGTTGCAGCTGTAGAGAGCAGTGCTGCCGGGCTTCGTACCCGTGAACCCGTCCATCAATCCGCCGTGAAACACAAATTGTTCATCACCATAAACGTGGTCCTGATCGCAGGTGTTGGGGAAAGCGCGATCCATGCGGAAGGGATTGATGGCATTCGGATTATTTGTGAGCAGGCCCGCGCTTTTCAGATTATTCACGCGCGGGGTGTCTTCCTTCGGGTGCGAGAAATAGACCGAACCATCGGCGTTGGGCGCGGCATACGGGTAGGTGCCGAAGTAATGATCGAAGGAAATATTTTCCTGAAAAATTACAACGACGTGCTTGATGGGCGTTTTGGTGGAAAAATCATCGGAATCATCGTGAGCCCAAGCGCCTCCAGGAAGCGCAAGTACCAGGCCGACGATGCCGCAAAAAGCGGCGAACAAGTGGGTACACTTCGAGCGCATAGCTTCTCCTCCAGAGAAATTTGGGATTCGTAAATGTATGTCGCGGCTAAACGGGGATTTCCAGCCGGGACGGGCCGGTTACTTGCTTATTCCAGCTCCGACATGCGCAATGATAGTTACGCGGCAAAAATTAAATTGAGATGAATGGAAAGTAAAATATCGTTCACGCGGGACAGCGGCGTTTCCAAACGGTCCGACACGGCTCGTAAAAGTATGGCAAGCGATCCGGAATCGGGCAGCAATTTTCAGCGAAAGACCGTACTCGGATTTCGGCTAAAGAATCTCGGTGAAGACAGAAAAACTGGAAACTCAGCGGCTAAACAGGCCGCGGAAAAAAGGCCTTGTCCTGTCATTCTGAGCGAAGCGAAGAATCACTCTTCGATTTAAGTATAGGAAAAGAAACAAGGAGAGATTCTTCGCTTCGCTCAGAATGACAGAGTGTTGTTTTTTTTCGCAGCCTGTAAAGTCGCACTCATTTTGCAGAGCTTATGTCGTGGCTAAACAGGCTGCGGAAAAAGCACTTTTTGTCATCCCGTTCACGGTGAACGCTCACGGTGAACCGAGCGAAGCGAGGGATCTGCTTTTCTTCTCGGCTTCCAAGAAACAGCAGATTCCTCAGGCAAACACCGCCCTTCGGAATGACATGGTGGGAGTTTTTCCACATCCTCTAAAGCCCACGACCCACAAAGATTCCTAATTTTTCACACGGGCAGCAGAAACTGACTTAACCTCCGCCGGGAAGGGCGTTCGGATGAAGGATGGTGACGTAGACCAGAACCAGCGTAAGGGCAATAACGGCAACGGCTGTGATCCACGCGATAACGTTGAATGTAGGCGTGTTGACGTAGTCGCCCATCAAATCGCGGCGGTTGATCAGCAGCAGCATGAAGATAAGAACAACGGGCAACCAGACCCCGTTGCCTACCTGGGAGAGAACGAGAATTTTTTCCAGCGGCGCACGCGGGATCAGGATAACAGCTGCTCCTACGACGATCATTCCCGTATAGAGGCTGTAAAAGATAGGGGCATCGTTAAATTTATGATCGATGCCAGCCTCGAAGCCCATGCCTTCGCAAATCACGTGAGCCGTCGAGAGCGGCAAGATGGAGGCGGCGAAAAGGGATGCGTTCAAGAGGCCGAAGGCGAAAAGCATGGCGGCCCATTTACCGGCTAGAGGAACGAGGGCCTGTGCCGCGTCTCCTGCGTCGTTAATTACATGGTGGCCGGTGACGAACAGCGTCGCCCCAGTGCACACTATAATGAAGAAGACGATGACCATGCAACTGACGCTGCCAAACAGCACATCCAGGCGCGCCTGCGCATATTGGCGCGCCGAGACGCGCTTCTCCACAAAGCTCGCCTGCATATAGAAAAACTGCCAAGGCGCGATGGTGGTCCCGATTAAAGCCGTGAGCATCAACAGGTAGCCGCCGTCCATGTGCAGCGTGGGAACTACAGTGTCATGCGCGGCCTTGAGCCAATCCGGCTTGGCGAGGAATGCGGAAACGACGTAAGAAAGGTATAAGACGCATGCCGCCAGAAATATTTTTTCCACCTGGCGAGATGTTCCACGAAGAACGAGCAGCCAAACAGCGAACGCGGCCAATGGCACGGAAATATATTTGGAAATGTGGAAAAGCTGCATGGACGCAGCGACGCCCGCAAATTCGGCGCACACATT
This sequence comes from Saccharimonadales bacterium (SeqCode), assembly GCA_035486415.1. Lineage (GTDB taxonomy): Bacteria > Acidobacteriota > Terriglobia > Acidiferrales > UBA7541 > Palsa-360. The sequence continues at coordinate 26,481 of DATHNC010000085.1, read as the reverse complement.
GCCCATGTCCACAATGAGCCCGGCGAGAATCAGAAAAAATGTGGGGCGAAATCCGAATTCCTCGCGAATGAGGTCGGAAAGACCTTTCCCTGTTACGACGCCCATGCGGGCGCACATTTCCTCCGTGACGTACAAAGCGATGGTCATTGGAATGAGGGACCAGAGCAACGCGTACCCGTACATCGCCCCGGCCTGAGAGTAGACGGAAATTCCACCGGCGTCATTGTCCACGTTAGAGGTGATGATGCCGGGACCGACCACGGCGAGAAGAACAATCAGGCGGCGACGCAGGATACGCGTACGCTTGGACAAATCAGACAGGCGTGCACGATAGGGTGCAATCCATCCGGGGACGAGTTTCCACCGAGTCACAAGCGCCGGAGTTTCCTGCGCCTGCTTTTCATCTTCGGGTTTTCCGAGTACGGCCATTCGACCTGACCAGGCTGCTTTCCCGCACAAAAGCGAGGATTACAAAATTCTTCTAAACGATTAATGGTTCCAGATTCGCGATACAACGTCATCCACTTCGATGGCTCCGATTGGCCGGCCTAGTTCGTCGATCACGGCGAGGCTATGAAGGTTGTATTTATCGAATAACTCAAATACTTCCTTATCCTCGGCGTCCGGCGGGATGGAAAGCAGCGGCTCCATCTTCAGAGTTTCCATCAGCTCATCCGGCGCGGCGAGCAGCAATCGTCCGATTGAGACGGCGCCGGAAAATTTGGCTTCCCTGTCGATAAGAAAAACCGTGTCGAGGCGCTCCAGGTCGACGTCTTTTTCCTGAATCCATGAGACGACTTCGTCGCGAGTGGCGGCTTCGCCTACGTAGATGAAATCGGTATTCATCATTCCACCCGCCGAATTTTCGTCAAATTTAAGGAGTTCGCGGACCTCGCGGGCTTCGTCGCCGGGCATTTCGCTGAGGACATCGCGCGATTTCTCCGGAGTCATGTCCGCGATCACGTCTGCGGCCTGGTCAGGGTCCATTTCTTCGAGAATGTCGGCCGCTTTCTCTGGCGTCAGTGTTTCGACGATCTGCGTGGTCAGGCGTTTGTCGAGCTCGGCCAGAGCTTCGGCGGCAGTTTCTTCATCGAGCGAGGCGATGATCGACTGGCGCTCGTTGGGAGACAAGTCTTCCATGATGTCCGCAAGGTCGGCCGGATGCATTTTTTCAAGCTTCTGGTGCGTGATACGAAGTTTTACGCGCCGCAGAGGGTCAGGCTCGATCAGATTGACGAATTCCCAGGGAATGACGCGCGTGGGCAGCTTGGTGGTTAATCCACGCACGAGGCCGGGCGAAGCTACGCCGTGGAGGAGGCGCCGTGCCGCCCCCGTCAGGCCGACATCCACTTGCGTGACGCGCATTTCGACCGTGCCATTGGTGCGCTGCTCGGCCATATCAATGTCATTGACGCGGACCACTTTCCGTCCGCTCGTGTCAATAATCTGTTGATCGAGTAGATCTTTTCGCATGGCCAGCCACGCTTCGTTTGGTTGGTAATGCTCCAGATCTTTTTCCTCGACGTTAAGGCGGATGACGCCGGGGGCGACGAAGGCAACATTATCGTAACGAACGATTAACGGCAGAAATTTTCCCCTGCCAAGTAGGATGCGCGCGACGCGGTTAGGCTGGTCAGCCGGCTCGATAAATAATTCAGTGACCTGGCCGACGAAATGACCGTCGCGGTCATAGGCTTCCCCCCCTAAAAGATCCGTAGCGTGAAGCATGGTTGCCTCCTTTCCCCAGTCTCCGTAGGTTGATGAACCCCGAGAACAGGGCATATCCAGGACAGATGCGCAGAGCGGGCTTCCGCGCCCTTGGACTAACTAAATTTATTCAATTTGCCGGTTTCGGCGGGTACTTTGAGACTTGATACCCGCAACCAGGATGGCCCGGCCGCGGGTGAGGAAAGAAATCCGGGTCTACCCGAGGCCCTTGCAAGTTACGTTCAACACATGGCGCACTGGTGGTTCGGCATCCTTACACCATGCCGTTTCGGAACACGCGACCGATGATCGATTCCTAGCCGAAAAGGGCTCTAACTTTTCAGATGCGCTCATCACAGCAAATAAAACTCCATCACAGTAGGTAAACGCTGTTCAAATCTTTGTCAAGGAAAGACTGCACAAGTCCTCAACTTTTTTGTTATCGAGAAGAACATGCCACTTCAATTCGGCGTCTTACGGCAGATTTTGTTCGCAGGTGAGGTCTCTAGCGCCTCCTCTTCGGAAATCTTTGTCCGGTTGGATGCCTTTCCGTGAACGGAGGTTGGCAAAATGTGACCAAAAATGGTTGCCGCAATTCATTTTTTCGCTTCACTTGCTCGACAGGAGCGAACGCGTCGCGGTATAACTTTCTGTCGCCGACAGGAGATTCCTTCCCCGCGGACTTAATACGGAGACCGCGCACGGGACCGGCGATCCACGACACATGATAGAAGCAGCCACACCGCTCATGCGGCAATATCAGTCTATTAAGGGGCGGTATCCTCACGCGCTCGTGTTGTTCCGGCTGGGAGACTTCTACGAGCTGTTTTATGAAGATGCGATAGCCGCTTCGCGCGAGCTTCAAATTACTCTTACCTCCCGTAATCGAGAGCGCGGTGAGCCGATTCCCATGTGCGGAGTTCCCTTCCATGCGGCGGAAGGATACATCGCGCGGCTTCTTCGCGCGGGGTACAAGATTGCCGTGTGCGATCAGATGGAAGCGCCGACCCCTGGAAAGAAACTGGTACGGCGCGAAGTGGTCAGGGTCATCACTCCCGGGACCGCGACTAGCCTCAACGTCCTCGAACCCAAGGAAAATAATTATCTGGCTGCCATTTCCCGCGCGGTTGGCGGGACGCCCATTGGTTTTGCCTACGCTGACGTAACGACCGGCGAGTTCCGGGCTGCGGCCTTTTCAGGCGAAGATGCGGATGACAAGTTGCGCGACGAACTTCATCGACTAAAGCCTCGGGAGATTTTGATTCCGCGGCAAGCCAGTTTGTTCAGCGCGCCGGGAACGGAATCGGAATCGGCTCCCCATGCTCCCGGATCGCGGCCGGATATTCGCGAAGGGGTCGAAACGCGGATCGATGAATGGGTTTTTCGGGCGGATTATGCGGAGCGGGTGCTGCGGGAGCAGTTTGGCGTGGCGACGCTCGATGGATTCGGGCTTTCCGGCCATCCGCATGCGGTTTCCGCAGCGGGTGCCGTGGTTCATTATTTGCGAGAGACGTCGGCCATGGACCCGGAAAACGGGAATCGTTCGGGCGCCGCGCTCGGGCATCTGGAGCAGGTACGGTATTACGAGCAAGCGGATGCGCTGGTGCTCGATATTGTTACAGTGCGCAATCTGGAACTCGTAGCGCCGATATTTTTTGAAGATGGCGTGAAAGGCGCTTCGCCCACCCTGCTGACGGCACTGGATGAAACGGCTACGGGCATGGGAGCGCGGCTGCTGCGGCAATGGATTTTACGCCCGCAGGTGAATCGCGACGAGATTCATGCGCGGCTTGACGCTGTTACTGAATTGAAGAATCACACAGTACTGCGGGAAGAGATTCGCCACAACCTTTCGGGTGTGCAGGATTTGGAACGGCTCGCGGGGCGCGTGACGCTCGGCGTGGCATCGCCGCGCGATCTGCTCGGGCTCAAACAATCCTTGTCGCGCATCCCGCTTCTGCGAAAATATTTATCGAATTGCTCGTGCGAACGTCTCACTGCATTGCACATGGAAATGGACGAGCTGGCGGATGTGCGCGAACGAATTGAATTGACGCTGGCCGACGATCCTCCGGCTCTCGCTTCCGACCCGGGCGTGATTCGACGCGGCTGCGACAAGGAATTGGATGAGCTGCGCGAACTTTCACAGCATGGAAAACAAATCATTGCCGCGATGGAAGAACGAGAGCGCAAGCGCACGGGAATTGGGTCGCTCAAGATTCGCTTCAACCAGGTGTTCGGCTACTACATTGAAATTTCCAAAGCGAATCTGCATCACGTGCCGGACGATTTTGAGCGCAAGCAAACGCTGGTGAATGCGGAAAGATTTACGACCGCGGAGCTGAAGGACTACGAGCGCAAAGTTCTGGACGCGGACGAACGCATCGCGGATATTGAGCGACGGCTGTTTAGCGAACTGCGGCTGTGGGTGGGCGAACAGGCGTCGCGCCTGCGGCGCACCGGTATGGCAATCGCTCAGCTGGACGTGCTGGGAAATTTCGCGCGACTGGCTGCCTCGCGGAATTACACCCGGCCTGAATTCATTGACGACACGCAGATCATGATCCTCGCGGGGCGTCACCCTGTGATTGAGCAATTGCTGCAGCAAAAGGGCGAACGGTTCGTTCCCAACGATTTATTTCTGGATGACTCCATGCAACAAATTCTGCTGATTACGGGCCCGAACATGGGCGGGAAATCCACCTATCTGCGGCAGGCCGCTTTGATTATTCTGATGGCGCAGATGGGCTCGTTTGTTCCGGCGGATCAGGCGCGATTGCCAATCACGGACCGGATTTTTACGCGTATCGGCGCGGCCGACAATCTGGCGCGCGGAAGATCGACTTTTCTCGTGGAAATGACGGAGGTCGCCGCCATTTTAAATACGGCTACGCCCGCGAGTCTCGTGCTGCTCGATGAAGTGGGACGCGGTACGGCTACGTTTGACGGCCTTTCCATTGCGTGGGCTGTGGTGGAGCATATTTCGAGCGAAACGAAATCGCGCACGCTCTTTGCCACGCATTACCATGAGCTGACAGAGCTGGCCGATTTGTTGCCGGGAATAAAGAATGTGCACGTCTCAGCGCGCGAAACTTCGACTGGGATCGTATTTTTGAAACGCGTGGAAACCGGGAGCGCGGATAAAAGTTACGGGATCGAAGTCGCGAGGATGGCGGGCCTGCCTCCGGCGGTCATTATGCGGGCGCGCGAAATTCTCGAACGGCATGAGCAGTCCGAGCATCAGTTAAGCGAGAAGCTGACGCCGGGAGCCGCGGCGGGCGAAGAGCCGCTGCCGGAGCAGCAGCCGCTATTTACGCCGCTCGACCGGTGCGTTCTGGAAGCTTTGCGTACCGCCGATATCGATAATTTAAAGCCGGTGGAAGCGCTCAATCTATTGGCCGAGTTGAAAAAACAAATTTTATGACGCCATCACGTAAACGCGGAATGCTAGCCCTGGGAATCATGTCAGGAACTTCGGCGGACGGGATTGACGTGGCGCTCGTGCGTATGGTGGGGCGGAAGGTCACTCTCGAAAATTTTGTCGCTCTTCCTTTTCCGCGAAATGTGCAGAAAGCGATTTTGAATATTGCCGAGGGTCACGCTGTCACAACCGGAGAAATCAGCCAGCTCAATTTTCTGTTGGGTGAATTGTTTGCGAAGGCGGCGCTTGCCGCGTGCAAGAAGTTTCGCGTGTCTCCCACACAAATCGATGTGATTGGATCGCACGGGCAAACCGTTTTTCATCAGGGCACCCCGGCGTTTTTCAACGGAGCGCGTGTAGCGTCGACACTGCAAATTGGCGATCCTTCCGTGATTGCAGTGCGCACGGGGATTACGACGGTGGGCGATTTTCGTCCTGCGGATATTGCAGCCGGTGGAGAAGGCGCGCCTCTCGTGCCGTACGTCGATTACCTGCTCTACCGGCATTCGCGCATTGGGCGCGTGGCGCTCAATATCGGCGGCATCGCAAATGTAACGGTGATTCCCGCGGGTGCCGCGCTGGAAGATGTTTTTGCGTTCGATACCGGGCCTGGAAACATGGTGATCGACGCGCTGGTTCGGCGCTTTACGGGAGGCAAAAAAACATTCGACCGCAACGCGGAAATGGCCGCAAAGGGGAACCTGCTCCCGAAATTACTTCAGGTGATGCTGCGCGAAAAATATTTTCCCAGGCGACCGCCCAAGACATCAGGCCGCGAACAGTACGGCGAGGGCTATGTGAGCCTGTTGCTTTCGCATGAGGAAGCGCGTGGCGCCAAGCCTGAAGATTTGATTCGCACTGCAACGATTTTAACGGCGCTGTCGATTGTCGGCGCGTTTCACCGATTTATCGCGCCGAAAGCGAAATTTGGTGAGCTGATAGTTTCCGGTGGCGGAGCGCACAATCCCCTACTGATGGCACAGTTGCAATCGGGATTGAGTGGCGTACGCATGCGCGAGGCGGGCGATCTGGGCGTTTCGGGAGACGCAAAAGAAGCCTTTGCCTTTGCTGTCCTTGCTTGCAAGACGCTGCTGAAACAGCCTGCCAATGTGCCTGGCGCGACGGGAGCGAAGAAGGCGGTCGTGCTGGGCAAGGTGTGCTATGCGGGATGAGAAAGGAAGTAAAGGATGGTCAGGAAGTATAGGAAGTAAAGGAAAAGAAAAATCTGCTCGCAACACAGTGGTGCGAAAAATCCGTTCCTTTACATCCTGTGCATCCTTTATTTCCTTAACTTCCCTTTTCCTCCTTCTTTTCCTTATTCCAGCTGTTTCCTCCTGTTCACGCACTTTCGGAACCGAGCCCGGCGTCGTTAATTTTCTAATTGAAACGATGCCCACCAATTTAGATCCTCGGATTGGCACTGACGCCGTTTCGCAGCGGCTGGACAGCCTGATTTTCAGCAGCCTGGTTGAGCTGGATGCGCAAAGAATCCCTCGAGGTGATTTGGCGGAAAAATGGGAGACGCCCGACCCGGTCACTTATATTTTTCATTTGCGCGGCGGTGTGAAGTTTCACGATAGGCGGCAGCTTACTTCCGCGGATGTGAAATACACTTTCGATTCCATTCTGGATAGGACCATTACATCGCCGAAGCGCGGCTCACTCGCGCTGATTCAATCAATAGACGCTCCAGATGCGGCTACTGTGATTTTTCATTTAAAGGAACCGTACGCTGGATTTCTGTGGGAGATTGCAAGGCCTGCCATCGGAATTGTCCCTGCGGGATCGGGAACAGATTTTTCGACCCGGCTCACGGGGACGGGACCATTTCGTTTCGTTAGCGCGGAACAGGATGACAACGTGATCCTCGACTGCAACAGCGATTATTTTGACGGAGCGCCCAAAATTTCGCGCGTGCGGTTTCGAGTGGTTCCGGAAGCGATTGTCCGCGCATTGGAATTGCGCAAAGGCAGCGCCGATGTGGAAGTGAATTCGCTTACCTCGGATATGATTCCCGTTCTGCGGCAGCAACCCACGCTCGACATCACGGACAATCCTGGAACCAATTATCAGTATCTGGCGTTTAATCTGGAGAACGCGACGCTCGCAAAGCGCGAAGTGCGCCAGGCGCTCGCATATGCAACGAACCGCGATGAAATCATAAAATTTTTGTATCGAGGACAAGCGCGCCCCGCCGACGGCCCTCTTCCGAACAGCAGCTGGGCCTATGATCCCGACATTCGGAAATATGGATACGATCCGCAGCAGGCGGAGCAATTGTTGGATGCCGCCGGTTTCCCAAGACATGCAGCCATGGGCGGCATGCGCGTAAGACTGAGCCTGAAAACAACGACAGAAGAATCTTCCCGGCTGCTTGCCACTGTCCTGCAAGAACAGTGGCGCAAGGTGGGCATTGATCTCGACGTACGGCCCTTGGAATTTGCGACATTGTATTCGGACATGGCGCGCGGAAGTTTTGAGATTTTTACGCTGCGTTGGATTGGCGCGAACAACGATCCCGACACATTTTTCGAGTATGTTTTTGATTCGAGAAAAGCTCCTCCTGCAGGAGCGAACCGCGGGCACTATCGAAATCCGGAAGTGGACGCGCTGCTCGATCAGGCGCGGGTAGAAGGCGATCGGGAAAAACGTCGCGCAATATTCAGTAGGGTTCAGAAGATTGTTGCGGAGGATTTGCCTTACGTCAGCTTGTGGTTTATGGACAACGTGAGCGTGCACAGGAAAAGGATTAGCGGGGTGCAGCTTTCGCCGACCGGAGATTATGATTTTTTGAGGATGATTGAAGCGAGGTAGTTGAGTATTTGCATTGAATTATTTTGTGAACAGGAGTTATGGATGCGAAAGATTTTTTCGCATTTTCTTCAGCTTATGGTGTTTATGATTTTGTAGCGCTGGCGGGACGCCGGCGCTACACGGACCAACCCCGACAGACTTCCGTCTATGCCACATAAACCTGCTATTTTTCGGGTGAATTTTTAAACCTCGCTTTCGTCTTCCAGGCAGGCGCGGATTTCCTGCTCGGTGATTACGCCTTCGCGCATTATTTCCCAGTCATTTTCCTCGAGCCTTACAATGGTCGATGCCAGGCTTCCCGGAGTTTCACCTGCGTCAATGATCAGCGGCAGTCGATCGCCCATCTGCTCCAGCAAATCTATCGCAGTTGAGCACGCCGGCTGGCCGGAAATATTTCCGCTCGTGCCAGTGACAGGGCCTCCCAGCAGTTCGATGAGTCCGTTTACGATCGTGGAATTTGGCCAACGAAGCGCAACGTTCCCCGTTTGCGCCGTCACTTTCAGGGGGACAGCTGTGGATGCCGCGACCAGCAACGTCAAAGGCCCGGGCCAGAATTTGGCGGCGAGCTTGTGAAACGAATACGGAACATCGCGAGAGAGAGAAATGCCCTGCGAAATTTTATTGACGAGGATGGGAAGCGCGCGGGTTTCCGGGCGTCCCTTTACGCGATACAGCTGATCGACAGCAGCAAGATTGAAAGGATCGGCGGCAATCCCGTAGTAAGTGTCCGTGGGGATGGCGACCAACTCGCCCCGGCGAAGAAATTCTGCGGCATACCGGAGAGCTTCGGGATCCGGATTTTCAGGTGAAATTTTCAACAATTCAGCGGACAAAGTGACGACCCTCGTATGAAGAACTAAAAAATGGCATTCGACTGGAAACAAAATGTAGTCGAGTGAAACTACCATAGACATCTAATGCGTTCAAGACGCCAAACTCTTGAATTGAGTTTATCGGCCTTAAAGTAATGTCTGAATTTGCGACGGAAAGAGGCCTCTCCATCCCGAAAGACGCGGGACGGGCGGGCGACTTCGGTTCTTGCCTTCATTTGCTACACCGAAACGCAATCCAAAATTACATAAGTTGAATGCTCTACCCCGGTTGCATATACTTGCTTCATTAAGCCAACAATCGAATATGCCCATCAACACACTGATCGTTGACGACGAAAAACCGGCGCGCGACGAATTGGCTTTCCTTCTAAAAAGTTTCCCCGAGGTCCATCTCGTCGGTCAGGGAAAAAACGGAGTCGAAGCTCTTGCGCTGATCAAAGAGTTTTCTCCTGACCTGGTATTTCTCGACGTGCAGATGCCGGGCCTCAACGGCTTCGGCGTAATCAAGAAATTAATGGACCGCAAAGGAAAGCTGCCGCAAATCGTTTTTGCGACCGCCTTCGACAACTATGCGGTACAGGCATTTGAAGTGAACGCCATCGACTACGTCCTCAAACCGATTGAGAAAAACCGACTGGCCCGCGCTATTCAGCGGGCCAAAAAAGCGCTGGAGGCTGAAGCCTCTCCTAGCGAGCGCCTCGAAACACTTGTCAGCCAGATCGGATCGGCGAAAGCGCCGCCCGTGAAATTGCTCGTGAAAACCCAGCAGCGTCTTTTTCTGGTGGATGCTGAGGACGTGATCTTCGCTTCCATTGAAGACGGATCGATCACCGTCGTGACGAAAGAGGTGGAAGGCACTTCCAATTACCGGACCATCGAGGAGTTGCAGTCCACGCTCGAGTCCGATGTCTTCTGGCGCGCGCACCGCTCCTACCTCGTCAACATCAACCACATCAAGGAAGTCGTGCCGTGGTTCAAATCCAGCTACATGCTGAAAATGGATGACAAGCGAGCGTCCGAGGTTCCGGTGAGCCGCGCGCAGACTAAGCACTTGCGGGAATTGCTGAAGATGTAGGGAGGAAGTCAAAGGATTTAACACAGAGAACACAGGGATAAGACGAGAAAGGCAAACAAGAGAAGAAAAAACAGAGAACTGAGCGAAACAGTTTTCAACGTACCGCAGGCATGCTTTTCAAAAAATATCCTATTTAATCTCCGGTTTTCTCCTGTTTTTCTCTGTGCCCTCTGTGGTAAAGCCTTTGTCTTATGCTTTTCCCCCCAATGTGCTAGCATCCTCCTGCCCGCGACACGATGGACTTTTCCCTCAACGACGACCAACGCCTGATTCGAGACACGCTCCGTCAATTCATGGAAGTCGAAGTGCGCCCCTCGATCCGCGCGCGCGACCGCGAAGAAAAATTTGCCGGCGATGAACTCCGCAAACTGGGCGAACTCGGCTGCTGCTGCATGTTGATTCCCGAATCCTGGGGTGGCCTGGGTGCAGACACGATTTCCTACGTTCTGATGCTCGAAGAAGTCGCGCGTGTGGATGCCGCCATGGCCGTAGCGCTAAGCGTCACGAATTCTCTCGCCGTGTTGCCCGTATACAAATACGGAACCGAAGCGCAGAAACAAAAATACTTGTCAGGTCTCGCGCATGGTGAAATTCTTGGTTCTTTTTGCCTCACGGAACCACAAGCCGGATCGGACGCTGCAGCGATCGGTGTGACGGCGACGTATCACGATGATAGATACCGTCTGAACGGCACAAAATCGTGGGTCACCAACGGCGGAGAAGCGGGGCTCTACGTTGTATTTGCAAAAACAAATCCGGCCGCCGGTACGAAAGGCGTGAGTGCATTTCTGGTCGAACCGTCATTTCCCGGTTTTCGTGTGGCGCGTTACGAGGATAAGATGGGGCTGCGCACTTCGCGCTCGGCAGAAATCACGTTCACCGATTGCGAAGTTCCGGAAGAGAATCGCCTTGGCGAAGAAGGGCAGGGGCTGAAGATCGCTCTGGAACTTTTGGATGGAGGCCGCGTTGGCATCGCAGCACAAGCCGTCGGAATCGCGCAGGGGGCGTTTGAAGCGTCCGTTGCCTATGCGAAGGAGCGCCGAGCATTCGGCAAGATGATTGGCGACTTCCAGGCTGTACAATGGATGCTCGCCGACATGCAAACGGAGATCGAAGCCGCGCGGACGCTGGTGCACCACGCCGCATGGATGCGCGATACGGGCGCGGCGCGACTCGGCGCCTACGCCTCGCGTGCGAAATTGTACGCAGGGGAAATGGTGAATCGCGTCGTGTACAAGGCGGTGCAGATTCACGGCAGCCTTGGCTATTCGCGCGAATCCGATGTCGAGCGCATGTACCGCGACGCAAGAGTCATCACAATTTACGAAGGCACCAGCGAAATTCAGCGCATGATCATCGCGCGCGATTTGCTGAGCGATGGATCGACGGCACGCGGATGAGGCGCACGGCGATGCGGCAGTTATTGTAGTGTCCGCCTTCAGGCGGACACTGTTTAGACCAATTTAGACCAAGCACGTGCCCGCCTGAAGGCGGGCGCTACACAGGACAGCATTTCAGGAGAAACCTCCAGCGTGGAACACAAGAAACGAGTCCTAAGCGGCATGCGCCCGACAGGCCGCCTTCACATAGGCCATTATTTCGGCGCCCTGGAAAATTGGGTGAAGCTCCAAAACGATCCGCAGTACGAATGTTTTTTCTTCGTCGCCGATTGGCATGCTCTGACCTCCGACTACGCCGACACTTCGCAGGTCGCGCAAAATTCCATCGAAATCGCAACCGACTGGCTCGCCTCAGGCCTCGATCCCGCAAAATGCACCATGTTCCTCCAATCCTCCGTTCCGGAACATGCCGAGCTGCAGCTGCTACTTTCGATGGTCACGCCGCTTGGCTGGCTCGAGCGCGTTCCCACCTACAAAGAAGCGCTCGATAATGTGAAGGACAAAGATTTACACACATACGGCTTCCTCGGCTATCCGGTCCTGCAGTCCGCGGACATTGTTATTTATGACGCGGACCTCGTTCCGGTGGGCGAAGACCAGGTAGCGCACATCGAATTGACTCGCGAAATTGTGCGCCGGTTCGATTTCTTTTACGGGTTCAGGATTAAGCCGGAAATGTTCGTACCGGCAAATATGCGTTTTCTCGCGCAGCGCGTTCACGATATAAAGATTTTGCCTTCCAATGGAAAGCCGTTCACGGACGATCAGAAACGGGAAGTCGCGGACATCTTGCGAAGGGAAGCGCTGGAGCAAGGCGTCGAAAATTTTCTCGATTCAGTAAAAGAGTACGGCCACTTTTTCAGCCGCTCGACAATTCTTCGCGAACCCGGCTCGCTGCTCACCAAAACTCCGCGCATCCCCGGCACAGACGGCCGAAAAATGTCCAAGAGCTATGGCAATTTTATTTCGCTCAGCGAGTCCGACGAATCGATCCGCACAAAATCGCGCGCGATGATCACCGACCCGCAAAGGAAACGCCGCACCGATCCGGGCAATCCAGACATCTGCCCCGTGTATGACTGGCACAAATTGTTTTCGCCTCCGGAAACGTTATCTTGGTCAGCCGAGGGTTGCCGCACTGCGGGAATTGGCTGCATTGAGTGTAAAATGTCGATGGCCGACAATCTGATCAAGTGGATCGAGCCGGTCCGCGCGCGCCGCGAAGAATATGCGGCCCATCCGGACAAAGTGTTGCGGATTCTCGACGAGGGTTCGGTGAAGGCCCGCGAAGTCGCGCAGAAAACGATGGCACGCGTGCGCGAGGCCGTGTTCAATTGGAAAGAGAAGCGCGCGGAAGTTGCCGCCCAGAAAACGACGGGGACGATTAAGTAGCACAGGCACTCCTGCCTGTGCGGTTTTTTCGAATGCTAATCGGTCAATCGATGCAAGCGGCATCGAGAAACCCGCACAGCCAAGAGTGGCTGTTCTACTTTTTCCGAAACAGCAAGCGAGGTAGTAATATGGCGTCACCTTACAAAATACATCTCGACGCGTACGACGGTCCGCTCGATCTCTTGCTCGATCTGATCAAGAAGCAGGAAATTGACATCCACAATATTCCTATTTCCAAAATCACCGGCCAGTACCTGGAATATCTGCACAAGCTCGAACAGCTGGACATGGACATCTCGGCCGATTTTATTTACATGGCGGCCACGCTCATCTACATCAAATCGAAAATGCTGTTGCCCGCCGACCCGCTGGCCGGGCCGGAAGAATTGGAAGACCCGCGCGCGGATCTCGTTCATCGCCTTGTCGAGCACGAAAAATTTAAGAGCGCCGCGCAACTGCTCCACCAGCGGCAACAGATTGAGGAGCACGTTTGGTCCAAACCGGACCTCACGCTATACGAGGGCGAGGAAACGGAAGGCGAGCTGATCGTTTCGCTCGTGGACCTGGTCAAAGTTTTTCAGCAAGTGCTCGAGCGGCGCAAGGAAGTGGTGAAGATCGAGTTGCACCACCAGCAATTCACCATCGCGCAGATGATGGATTTGCTGCGCCAGCAACTGGTCACTGTGGAAGAAGGCATCGACTTGATCGCGTTTTTCGAGTCCTGCCCATCGCGCCACGCGATGATCGTTTCGCTGCTCGCTGTTCTCGAACTCACTCGCTTGCAGGCAATTGTGTTGGTGCAGCAGGAAATGTTTTCAAAGATTTGGCTGCGAAAGCATAAAATGTTCGACGTGGTTTTCGCCGGCGGCGAATCGATTTCAACCGATGCCGCGGTGGAACCGCTCAGGGGAATTGACGAACAATATCAATGACAATGAATCCCACGGAACTAAAGGGCGCGCTCGAGGCTATTATTTATGCGGCTGACGAACCCGCGACACTCGATCAAATTGCAAAGGCAATCGGCGAAGAAAAAGCTGCGATCAGCGCGGCGCTCGAGGAAATGATTGCCGGCTTTGCTACCGAGGATCGTGGCATTGAAATTCGCGCGGTGGCCGGCGGGTATAAGTTTTATACCAAGCCGCAGCACCATGAAGCCGTTCGCCGTTTTATCAAGAGCCTGCGTCCGCCGCTACGCCTCACTATGCCCGCGCTGGAAACGCTGGCCGTGATCGCTTACCGCGGGCCAGTGACAGGACCGGAAATTCAGGAAATTCGCGGCGTGAATGTTTCCGGCGTGGTGAAAACGCTGCTCGAAAAGCGGTTGATTGCAACCGCGGGCCGCAAAGCAGTGATGGGCCGCCCCATCATGTACCGTACGTCAAAAGAATTCCTGATGCGCTTTGGCCTCTCCGATCTCGAAGAGTTGCCCAGTTTGAAAGAGTTTGAGCAGCTCGCACGCGCGGCGCTCGGTTCAGACGAAGGCATCGCGCCCATCGAACCGGAACAGTTGGAAGTGGAAGTGCTCAGCAGCGAGCAGGATTTGGCAACTGAGTCGGCCGAAGCGACCGAGACTTCATCTCAGAGCGAAATTTCAGACGTAAACCAGCCTCCTGCTGTTGCCGAAGCGCCGGATTCAATCGCGACCTCAGAAAGTACCGAACACTCGGCGACAGAGCAAACAAACGCAGTCAGTGACGCCCCGGAATCCATGGAAACAATCGTGGAACACAAAACAGACGAAGTGGACGCCGTGTCTGAAACCGTTCAGCAACCGCACCAGGAAACACCGGAAGCCGCCACAGCCGATGCGGAGCACTCCGAAGAAGCCAAGGCAGAAAGCGCTTCCTAAAAAATCATGCAAGAACGTTTACAGAAAATTATTGCCCGCGCAGGAATCGCCTCGCGCCGCCACGCGGAGGATTTAATTCGCAGCGGACAGGTGCGCGTGAACGGCGTCGTGGTTACCGAACTTGGCGCGAAAGCCGACCCGCTGCATGATCGAGTGGAGGCAGCGGGCAAAGTCGCGCGACTTTCCGATGCGCACGTTTATCTGCTGATGAACAAGCCGCCAGACGTGGTATCCACTCTGGCCGATCCCGAGGGCCGCCGCACATTGCGCAATTTTTTGGTTGGCGTTTCCGAGCGCGTTTTTCCCGTGGGGCGTCTGGATTATGCTGCGAGCGGCGCCATCTTTTTAACCAACGATGGCGATTTCGCGAGCAAAATGCTGAAAGCATCACCCTCTCTGCCGCAGTCTTTCTGGATCAAGGTGAAAGGGCGCGTCACCGATGTGCAATTAAAGAGCCTGTCGCACATGGTGGACGGCAAAATATTTCCTTTGCGCGGAACGCACGCCGCTGGGAAAAATCCGCCCAATCCCTGGTACGAAGCGCAAATGAATGGCGGCCGCCGCGAAATTCTGCGACGAAATTTGCTGGCGATTGGACATCCAGTAGAAAAAATAAGACGCATGAAGCTGGCCACGCTCGATGCCGACACCGTGCAGGAAGGCCATTATCGTCAACTGAGCGCCGAGGAAGTAGCCAAGCTGGGCCGAGCGATAGAGCGCGCGCTCACCGAACACAAACCGGTTCCCAAGGGATTCAAACCGCGCCGTGAGTGGCGCCCTCGGGCCGAAATACTTGCGCAAAAGAAAACTGGAGAAAAAAAGACAGGTGGAACGCGGCCTGTTGCAAGTGACAAGCAAGCCATGAATACGAGACCTATGACCCGGAGCGGACGACCCACGACCCGTGGCAAACTGCCGACAAACAGGCACCGTTAAATCGCAATTTTGTATGTCTGAAGCGTTATCAAATGTGGACACCCAAGGCAATTGTTTTGAACAATGGTATTTTTCTGAAATTTGAAATCTCAAATTGGAGATTTCAAATCACGAGACACGGTTCACGAATCACAAATCACGACAAACGGATTCCACAATGAAATCCGAAGACGAATCCATCAGTGAAATTCTCTCTTCAGCCATAAACATTGCCGTAGTCGGACTCTCCTCCAATCCATACCGTTCCAGTTTCGGTGTTTCCGAAACATTGCAATCTTCGGGCTATCGTGTCATCCCTGTAAACCCCAACGAAACCAAGGTGCTCGGCGAAAAAGCCTACGCGCGCCTCGAAGACGTCCCTGAAAAAATCGACATCGTGGATATTTTTCGGCGCTCGGAACATGTTTCGGAAATTGTCGATTCGGCGATCCGCATCGGCGCGCGTGCCATCTGGATGCAAGAGGGAGTGGAGGACGCAGCAGCCGCTGAACGCGCCCGCAGCGCCGGCATTTTCGTGGTCATGGACCGCTGCATCGCCAAGGATATTTACTACCAGCACAAGAAAAAGTAGAACACCGTTCAGAAGTAGCACTTTGTTCTGTCATTCCAAGCGGAGCGAGGAATCTCTCTTCGATTTAAATTTAAGAAAACAAAGAAAGAGAGATTCCTCGCTCCGCTCGGAATGACAGAATAATTTACTTTGCCGCAGGATTAAGCCTGTCCTGCTAAAACTTAAGCCGTTTCTCACTTCGCCTTCCGCTGATTCTTAATCCGCCGAATTTCATCCATGCGCTGACGCAGGCGCGCCTCAAATCCCTGGCCCGTAGGACGATAGTAAGTTTTCCCCGCGAGCGACACCGGTAGGCACGTCATGTCAGCCACTTTGTCTTCCACGTCGTGCGCGTACTGATAGCCTTTGCCGTAGCCAATATTTTTCATCAGCCCGGTGGGCGCGTTCCGGAGATGAAGCGGCACAGGTTCGGTTCGCGTATTTTCCAGATCCTCGGTCACGGAACCGTAACCCGTATAAAGCGCATTGGATTTCGGCGCGAGTGAAAGGTAAACCGCAGCCTGCGCCAGCGCGAGATTCCCTTCCGGCGGTCCCACAAACTCAGCGGCCTGCATCGCGGCAATGGTCACGGCCAGCGCGCCCGGCTCGGCGAGCCCAATGTCTTCGCTCGCCATGCGCACAAGCCGCCGCGCGACGTACAGCGGATCTTCGCCCGATTCGAGCATTCGCACGAGCCAATAAAGCGCGGCGTCGGGATCGGAATTGCGCACGGATTTATGCAGCGCTGAAATAAGGTTGTAATGTTCCTCACCCGATTTGTCATACAGCAAAAACTTCCGCTGCAATAGTTCAGCCAGCAATTCCTTGGTGATTGTGCGTGTGCCGGACGCATCCGGTTGCGCGGCGCGCACGCCGGCCTCCAGCGTGTTGTACGCCGCGCGGCCATCACCACCTGAAAATATGGCGATGTGCCGGATCGCTTCCTCGCTGATCACGATTTTATCTTTACCGAGTCCGCGCAAGGGATCCGCAAGTGCGCGCCGCAGCAGCCCTTCGATCTGTTCCGTGGTCAGCGCCTGCAAAACGTAAACGCGCGTTCTGGACAGTAGCGGAGCGATCACTTCAAAGGAGGGATTTTCCGTTGTCGCGCCAATCAAAATAATATTTCCCGCTTCCACATGTGGAAGAAACGCATCCTGCTGTGCCTTGTTGAAGCGGTGTACTTCATCAATGAACACTATGGTTCGTCGTCCCGCGCGGCGCGTGTGCTCGGCCGCGGCCATCACCTCTTTGATTTCCTTGATTCCGGTCAGTACGGCGCTGAAGGCGGCAAACTCCGAATGCGTCATCCGCGCGATCAGGCGCGCCAGCGTCGTTTTGCCGCAACCAGGCGGCCCCCAGAGAATCATCGAGCCAATATCGTCGTGCTCGATCTGAATCCGCAGCGGTTTTCCCGGACCAAGGAGAGCCTCTTGTCCTGTAAATTCATCGAGCGTGCGCGGACGCATGCGTTCCGCAAGAGGCTGGCCGCCGCCGCTCTCATTTTCCTCGGGTTCGAGTTTTGCGAACAGGCTCAACGGCGCGGATCTCGCGAAGTATTTTTCTGGCGCATCGCTTCGTACAGCAAAATATTGGCAGCCATCGCTGCGTTCAGGGATTCAATCCCTACGGTTGCGCTGGCCGCGGCTTGCGGAATGTAGACACGCGCATCCGCTGCACGCATGAATTCTGCGGGCAAACCCGATCCTTCGTTGCCGATCAAAATTGCTGCGGGAATTTTCCAGTCAATGTCCCACGGTCTCAAGAGCGAGGAAGTAGCGGTTGAAGATTCCGCAGCAACTGCTGCATAAATTTTTATTTTCAAAGCGCCTAATCGCGAGAGCAGAGTGGCCGAAGAAACGACAGGGAGTATAGGCAGTCGAAGGCACGAGCCCGCCGAAGCACGCAGTGCCTTCGGCGAAAACGGATCGGCTGTTCCAATTCCATCGGCCGGGCAGGTTACCACGCCAGTCGCTCCAAATGCTTCCGCCGCACGAACGATCGTTCCCACGTTTCCCGGGTCTTGCACGCCCACCAGAACCATGAGCAACTTCGCGCCAGGCAAAAGTTTTTCGATTGTCGCGATGCGCGGCTTGACGAGTGCGGCAATCCCTTGTGGCGCGCGTGTGTCGGCAACGCCCGAAAATAATTTATCCGAAGTTTGCAGCACGGGAACATCGCCGGCAAGCACGGGCGTGACGCGTGAAAGATGCCGAGCACCCGAATCGCTGATCAGCAGTGCCTCTACAGGAAGATCCGAGCCCAGCGCCGCCTCCACCAAGCGCACTCCCTCAACCCCGACGAATCCGTCATCGTCGAATTCTCCGGAAAGGGCAGCACGAAACCGTTTAAGCCATCGGTTTTCACGGCTGGCAATCACGGAAATACTTCCCTTAAAAATATTCGTTTTTGTTCTGTTGGCCGACTGAACCATAACGATCAGCGTAACAAACGCTCCGTGAACGGTAAAGCAACGAGGCAATATCGGCGGCGCATGAATTTGAGTTATTGGCGCAGAAAAACAGCCCACTCAAAAGACGAGCGGCCTCTACAAAAGGCAATGCATCGGATCGCGGATGGTTTCGTATCGGCCGCTCCGTCCCACGTTTTTGGGACGGAACGGGCGACGGGGCCGAACATATTTATTGACGCAGTACTTCCCTGCTAGAATCTGATTCGTTGTACCGAGCAACGCGTGAAAATGTGCGAAAAGCGCTGCATCGTGCGAAGAAAATGCTGTGCCGGGAGGCCGAATTGGCAAAGATGCGAGCGAAACTTCTCAAGAGCAAAGTTCTTTACGAAGGGAAAGTTTTTCGGCTGCAGCGAGATACAGTGGTCGAACCGGGCGGCCCGCAAGTGGATCGCGACATCATCGTGCATCCAGGATCGGTCGTGGTGATGCCTGTTTTTGACGACGGGCGTATTTTGCTTATCCGCCAGTACCGGCATTCCGTCGGCGACTTTTTATGGGAGTTGGTGGCCGGGCGCAAGGAACCAAAAGAAACGCCGGCAGCGGCCGCGCGACGCGAGCTGATCGAAGAAACCGGGTACCGGGCAAAGCGTTGGCGCAAGTTGATGCGCGTCGTCCCCACCCCCGGATTTGTGAACGAATGGATGTGGATCTTTGCCGCCGAAGGACTGACCGAAGGCGCGGCGCAGCCGGAAGAGGATGAAAAAATCACGCCTCGCATTTTCACATTGAAAGAAGCGATGAAAATGATCCAGCGCGGAACTCTTCGCGACGCGAAATCCATTTGCGGAATCCTTTACTACAATCAGTTCATCAAAAAGAGTGGTTAACGCGCTTGAATTTTCTTTTTGATTGCGAGGATTTTACAATTTTTGATTCCATGAAAATTTTTAGCATCCATTTTAAATTTTCTTTCGCTAAAATTATTTTTGAAATTTAGCGTTCTTCGCTTGTAACCTGAGCGCGTGTAGCATAGGATTTGCGACAAGTAAGTGTGTGTTTCTCCGTGTGAAAAATTCGGAGAGGAAGGCGGACATGAGCGTAAAGGAATTCATCAAGCACAATTACCGGCATTTCAACGCAGCAGTTGTCGTGGATGCTTCGGAAGCCTATAACGCGCATTTGGCGCGTGGCGGCAAAATGTTTGTGACCATGGCCGGAGCCATGAGCACGGCGGAACTCGGACTTTCACTCGCAGAAATGATTCGCCAGGACAAGGTGCACGGCATTTGCACGACGGGCGCGAATCTGGAAGAAGATATTTTTAACCTTGTGGCTCACGATCATTACAAGCGCGTGCCGAACTATCGCAACTTGAGCGATGAGGAAGAAGTTGCGTTGCGCGATCGTGGCATGAACCGCGTCACCGATACCTGCATCCCCGAAGAAGAGGCGATGCGCAGGATCGAGCGGCAGGTGTTGAAATTGTGGCAAAAAGCCGACAAGGAAAAGCAGCGCTACTTCCCTTACGAATACATGTATCAATTGATTCGCGGCGGCCTGATTAAGGAGTCCTATCAGATCGACCCGAAAGATTCCTGGGTCATCGCGGCTTGCGAAAAGGATCTGCCGATCTTCACTCCGGGTTGGGAAGACTCCACTTTGGGCAATATATTTGTAGCCAATGTGGTGCGCGGCGATGTGTCGTCGTTTCAGGTGGTCAAGGCCGGCGTCGAGCAGATGGCTTGCCTGATCGAATGGTACCGCCAAAATACGGTGAATGAATCGATCGGCTTTTTTCAAATCGGCGGCGGCATCGCGGGAGATTTCCCGATCTGCGTCGTGCCGCTGATCACTCAGGATTTGCGCGAGAAATGCCGCCTTTGGGGATACTTCTGCCAGATTTCCGACAGCACGACATCCTATGGTTCCTACAGCGGCGCCGTGCCCAACGAAAAAATCACCTGGGGAAAACTGGAAGCGGCCACCCCGCGATTCGTGATCGAGTCTGACGCATCGATCGTGGCTCCTCTGATGTTTGCGTATATTCTTGGCCACTAAGTAAGGCCGCGAGAAAAGTGAACTGTGGCGCCGGCGTCTCGCCGGCGGGTTTAGATTTCGGCTATTTCAAAACGAAAACCCAACGGCGAGACGCCGGCGCCGCAAAATCTTGCCCATCTGAAAGTGGGCGCTACATCCAGATTTAAATTCTTCGCTCGACCTGGCACACGGTACACGCAGATGGAAAATCGCGAAGTCGCCCGCATTCTTCTGGAAACAGCGCAACTCCTGGAAATCGACGGAGCGATGATTGGCCGCTATCGCAGCTATGAGCGAGTCGCGGAACTTCTTGGCGGGTTGCACGAATCTGTTCAAGATCTGGCCAAGGACCGCGCAAAGCTCAAGGAATTGCCCGGCGTCGGCGATGGAATGGCCGATCACATCGAAGAGATTCTGAAAACCGGCGATTATTCCCTGCGCGCCAAACTCCTGAAGAAATATCCGCCAACAATTCTTAATCTTCTTGAATTGCAATCGCTCGGCCCCAAAAAAGTGGCATTCCTGTGGAAAGCGTTCAAGGCAGGAACCGTCGACGAAGTGGAGAAGCTCGCGCGCGATGGAAAAATGCGCGATTTGCCCGGGTTTGGCGAAAAAACAGAAGAAAATATTTTGAAAGCCATCGCCGTTTACAAAAAATCCGCGGGGCGCTTCCGCATCGACGAAGCAGAGCAGACGGCCGCCGTGCTGGTCACGCACATACGCACATTTGGCAAGCCTATTGAGGAAGTAACGCCTGCGGGTTCGCTGCGCAGAGGCAAGGAAACGGTGGGAGATCTTGACCTGCTCGTGACACTCGCGGCTGGGAAAAATTCCGCGGAAGTCGTGGAAGCGATTTCGCAGCACATATTGGCATTTCCGGGAATCGACCAGACACTGGCGCACGGTGAAAATAAAGTCAGCTTTCTGCTGAAAGATGGGCTGCAGGTCGATGTGCGCATCCTCGATAAGGAAAGCTTCGGCGCCGCCCTGCTCTATTTCACAGGGTCGAAAGAGCACAACGTCGTGTTGCGCGGGCGCGCCAATAAAATGGGATTGACCTTGAACGAGTACGCACTCGCCACGCTCGAAGGCGAGCGTCCCGTGGCGCGCGCGACGGAAAAGGAAATATACGCCAAGCTGAAGCTCGATTACATTCCGCCGGAACTGCGCGAAAACACAGGGGAAATTGACGCCGCTGCCGAACACCATCTTCCCCACCTGATTGAACTTCGCGACATTCACGGCGACATGCAGATGCACACCACGGCGAGCGATGGCAAAAACTCCATCGAAGAGATGGCGCTTGCCGCGAAAGATCTCGGCTACAAATATATTTCTCTGACCGATCACAGCAAGGCGGTCACCGTCGCCAACGGGCTCGATGAAAAGCGCACCCTCGAGCAAATTAAAATGATCCAGGCCGCTAACGCCAAGAATTTGGGAATTCGTATCCTCGCCAGCAGCGAGGTCGACGTATTGAAAAATGGCAAACTGGACATGGACGATGAAGTTCTGGCCCAGCTTAACGTCGTGCTCGTTTCGATTCATTCCTATATGACGATGGAACGCGCGGAAATGACCGAAAGAATTTTGGCGGCCATCGAAAATCCTTACACTCAGATTATCGGGCATCCAACCGGTCGCCTGGTTCTTCGACGCGATGCCTATGCCTACGATATGGAGCGCATCCTGGACGCGGCGAAGAAAAATGGCGTGGTGATGGAGTGCAATGCCGCTCCCGAACGCCTCGACCTGAAAGATATTCATCTGCGAATGGCCAAGGAGCGCGGCGTCAAGATCGTGATTTCCACCGACGCGCACTCCACGCGCGGATTGCAGGCGATGCGCTATGGCGTGCAGATGGCCCGCCGTGGCTGGATTGAAAAGAAAGACGTGATCAACACGCTCGACCTTGAAGAGATGCTTGCAGGACTAAGAGCCAAGCCGGGTTCCGTGCCGCAAAAAACAGCTCAAAAAACGACCGCTGTGAAACCTTCGACGGCTAAGGCGCGCAAAGCGAAATAGAACTCGTGTGTTTCCGCGTTGCAAATCTTTGCGCATTCGAGCATGATACTTGGTTTGCGATAAAGAAATAGCGCCTATCGTGCGTTGATAAAGAAACGCCGCGCGATGCTTCAGGTCTATACATATTGAAAACGACAGGAGAAATCAGAATGCGCAAGTCCGCGGGCATTGCCATGCCGAAGGGAAAACTTGGGGTCCTCACCGTCGGCATGGGGGCTGTCGCCACCACGTTTATGGCTGGTGTGGATTTGATCCGGCGAAAAAAATCAGAGCCTATTGGTTCCCTCACCCAAATGGGAACGATCCGTCTTGGGAAACGGACGGAAGGTCGCGCCCCGATGATCAAGGATTTTGTGCCGATCGCCAGCATTAATGACATTGTTTTCGGCGGCTGGGATATTTTCCCGGACAGCGCCTACGAAGCGGCCAAGAATGCAGCGGTCCTGAGCAACGAGCATCTGGCCGAATGCAAAAAGTTTCTAAGCAAGATCAAGCCGATGAAGGCCGCGTTCGATCAGAATTATGTGAAGAAATTGACCGGCACACACATAAAGAAGGGCCGCACCAAGTATGACCTGGCCCTGCAGATCAAGGCCGACATTCAGAATTTTCAAAAGAAAAATAAAGTCTCTCGCACCGTTGTGATCTGGTGCGGCTCCACGGAAATCTTTTTGAAATCGCATGCCGTGTATGAAACTCCGGAAAAATTTGAAGCCGCGATGAAGGAAAATCATCCTGCGATCGCGCCTTCCATGCTTTACGCGTGGGCAGCGATCACAAGTGGCGTGCCGTTTGCCAATGGCGCACCGAACTTGACAGTCGACATCCCGGCCATCGTCACCCTCGCGAAGCAACACGGCGTACCCATTTGCGGGAAAGATTTTAAAACTGGCCAAACATTGATGAAGACGATTCTCGCGCCGGGCTTCAAGGCGCGCCTGCTTGGAATGAACGGCTGGTTCTCCACCAACATCCTGGGAAATCGCGACGGCGAAGTTCTGGACGATCCCGAATCGTTCAAGACCAAGGAAGAATCGAAACTTGGCGTTCTGGAATTCATTCTTCAGCCGAAGCTGTACCCGACCTTATACGGGCAGATTCACCACAAAGTTCGCATCAACTACTATCCCCCGCGCGGCGATAACAAAGAGGGCTGGGATAATATTGATATTTTCGGCTGGCTCGGCTACCAGATGCAGATCAAGGTCGACTTCCTGTGCCGCGATTCAATCCTCGCAGCGCCGATCGTTCTCGACCTCGTTTTGTTCCTTGACCTCGCCAAGCGCGCCGGTATGCGCGGCATCCAGGAATGGCTAAGCTTCTATTTCAAGTCGCCCATGTGCGCCCCGGAACTCTATCCGGAGCACGACTTGTTCATTCAATCCATGAAGCTGAAAAACACCCTGCGCTGGATGATGGGCGAAGATCTAATTACGCACCTCGGCCAGGAATATTACGACTAGTGGTTTGAACTAGCGCGTATATCAAACTTGGATTTCAGTCGCGCATAGCAAGCGTGTATTCCAAGCAAGGGTTAATTCCGAAGTCCCGAAGGGACGAAATATCGTAGCCCACCGCTTTAGCGGTGGGTTTTCGATTTCGGGACGAGTAGCCCCGTAGGGACGGCACAATCCTTTTTCGAACTTCAACCCACTTTGCTGTTTAGATTTGCAGGAATACAAGTGGAACCAATGCGCCGCCCCACCGGGGCTGGATTCTATATCAACCTTGATTCCCAACGCTAAAGCGGTGGGCTATGAATATTTCGTCCCTCCGGGACTTACACCGTCAACTCACCTTTGACGAGAGACCTCCACCCGCAATTCATGACTCAGGCTTCTTAAATTCATAAATCCGGCTTCTTTTAAGTTAACTCGTAACACATCCTGGACTCTGAACTCTCAACCAGGCCCTTGCTCTCCCGCATTTCGTTTTGAAATTTATTCTGACATTTCCTTGGCCGGATATGTCCTATGCACGCGCGGTGTGATATTCTTTCTGATTCGCGCGTGTGCAGTGATATTCCACAGAGGAAAATAGACATGAAGCCATCGTATAACGGCAGGGCCATACCGTCTGATGGGCAGGCGATTCAGTATGTTGAGGGTAAATTCGTTATCCCCGACAATCCCATCATTCCCTACATTGAAGGCGACGGAACGGGACGCGACATTTGGAAAGCGTCGCAGCGCGTGTTCGACGCGGCCGTCCAGATCGTTTATGGCGGCAAACGAAAAATTTCTTGGTTTGAAGTTTTTGCCGGCGAAAAAGCGTTCAACGAATTCAAAAAATGGCTGCCGGACGAAACGGTTGAAGCCGTGCGCGATTTCCGAATTTCGATCAAAGGGCCGCTGACGACTCCCGTGGGCGGCGGCATTCGTTCGCTGAACGTGGCGCTGCGCCAAATCCTCGATCTGTATGCCTGCGTGCGACCGGTGCGTTATTTCCAGGGCGTCGCCTCTCCCGTGAAACACCCGGAGCGCATGGATGTCGTGATCTACCGCGAGAATACGGAAGACGTTTACATCGGTATCGAGTGGAAATCTGGGACGCCCGAAGTAAAAAAACTCATTGAATTCCTGAACAAGGACATGCTCAGTGGCGGGCCGAAGCAAATTCGCACGGATTCCTCCATCGCCATCAAGCCCATCTCCCCGTTCGGCACGAAGCGCCTGATGCGCCGCGCGATTGAATTCGCGCTCGAAAATAAGAAGCGCGTCGTTACCATGATGCACAAGGGCAACATTCAGAAATTTACGGAAGGCTCGTTCCGCGATTGGGGCTACGAGCTGGCCATCGAAGAATTCCGCGCGCAGACCGTTACCGAGCGCGAGACATGGATCCTTGGCAACAAAGACAAAGATCCGAACCTTACCGTCGAGCAGAATGCCGCTCTCATCGAACCCGGAATGGAGCAAGGCACCGAAGCTTTCCGCAAATCCGTGTGCGATGAAGTGAAATCGGTGCTCGACAAAATTTACGCCACACACGGCCAGGGCAAATGGAAACAAAAGCTACTGATCAACGATCGCATCGCCGATTCCATCTTCCAACAGGTCATTACGCGCGCCGATGAGTATCAAGTGATTGCCGCTCCCAACTTGAATGGCGATTACATTTCGGACGCCTGCGCCGCGCAGGTCGGCGGACTCGGCATGGCCCCGGGCGCCAACATTGGCGACGGCTACGGCTGCTTCGAAGCCACGCATGGCACCGCGCCCAAGTACGCGGACAAAAACGTGATCAACCCCAGTTCCGTCATGCTTTCCGGCGTGATGATGTTCGATTTCATGGGCTGGAAAGAAGTCGGCAAGCTGATCGAATCCGGGATCGAGCGCACCATCGGCCAGAAGAAAGTAACGTACGACCTCGAACGAATGATGGAAGGCGCAACGAAACTCGGCACCGCGGAATTTGCAAGCGCCATCATCGAGAACATGCAATCCATGGCGGTTACAAAGTAAGAGAATTACGATGGCGGCAGTGGTAGCACTAGTAGGGGCACGGCATGCCGTGCCCCTACTAGTGACAGACGATCCTGCCGCAATTCATTCCATTCTGAAAACCATAGGAGAAGGCACTTATGCGGAAGAAAGTTACAGTTGTTGGCGGCGGATTTGTGGGATCGACAACGGCGCAGCGCATTGTGGACTTGGAGCTGGCCGATGTGGTACTGACCGATATTCTGGACGGGCCTCCTGCGGGCAAAGCTCTCGACATGGTGGAATCCACGCCGATCACTGGCTCCGACGCGCGCGTGACCGGAGTTTCGACAGCCTCCGGCGACTACAAGGAAACAGCGAACAGCGATGTGGTGGTTGTCACCGCCGGCTTCCCGCGCAAGCCCGGAATGAGCCGCGATGATCTTTTGAAGGCCAACTATGACGTCGTGAAAGCCGTCGTCGAACAAATCGTAAAATTTTCCCCCAACGCCATCCTGATCCTGGTGACGAATCCGTTGGACGCCATGGTGCAGGCCGCGTTCAAGGTCAGCGGCTTCTCCAAAAACCGCGTGATGGGCATGGC
>DATHNC010000084.1:0-11128 GCA_035486415.1 Saccharimonadales bacterium (SeqCode) | reverse complement strand
CGACCGGCCGGGTCGCGCAGTTTTCGCCGCATCCGGCGATGTTCCGGGTCGTGCAGACGTTTGCTTCTCCCGATTCCGTGCGCTCTGCCTTTGCCTTTCAGTTCGTAACTTAAATTAGCATCCGGCACATAGCCGTCAATCTCCCGCTCTCGCACTCCGTGTAAATTCTGCAACGAGAAAAATCCCGTACCGGGTCTTCGTTCTGGCAAGCTTTCTGCCACTGCCGGATTTGCCGCCGCAGTCCCGCTCGTTCCCGTCGTAACTTCGTTTCCGTGTCCACGCGGTCGCGCGCCGCCGCCCCTCGCACCCGCCTGGAATCGATGGCCACGTGCCCCAGCCGTACCAGGCCCAATTTCTGCCCCAGCTCCAGCACTTGCGTGAATACGTCGTTGATCCCCCGCGCGTGCCGCCGCCGGAAGGCGCTCAAGGCCCAGTTGTCCGGCGTCGCTCCTCCGGCTAAATACCGGAATGCCAAATCCTCCCGGATGCGTTGCTCCAAACGCCGCGCCGACGTCACGCCTAACGCATACGCGTACAACCACACCTTCAACATCAACTCCGGTGCCTAGACGGCTCCGCCTTCGTCCCCATACGCCTGGACGAACTCCTCCAGGTTTAAACGCTCCACCACTCCATGAACAAAGAACACCAGATGATCAGCTCTCAACACATCTTTCACGTTCGGTGGCAAAAGATACGCTTGATCCGGGTTGTACGGTAGAATTCGTGGCATGCCTCTTTACTGCATTATTCTATTTTAAAATTCAAGAGAGTTCTCACGCACACTCGGCGGGGCTTTGCATTGGAACATTTTCACTCCCACCGTTAAAACGGTGGGCTATGGTGTGTCGACCCTCCGGGACTTTTTTGCATTTCGATCAGGCGTGCGTAAAACGTTGCGTTGCCGGGATCTGCTGCGGGCGCCACTTTTGCGCGACCGTTCGCGGATAAATGTTCGAGGATTAGGTAGACGCTCTCGGCGGAATCGGCAGCACCGATGACAGACGAAAATCCACGTGACAATAATACTAGCGGTAGCGTTTCCAGAGCTCGGACGCGCCCATAAGTTCTCCTGGCCTAATGTGCCGCAGGCTTCAGCCTGCGAGGTTTAGTCCTTACAAAGACTAAATTCCACAGGCTGAAGCCTATGCCACAAAATTCTTATTTTTTGGATGATTGAATCTGTTCCTTCGCCGCGGCGACGACGTTCTCCACGGTGAAGCCGAAATGCTTTTGCAGCGGCTTGATCGGCGCGGAAGCGCCGAAACTGTGCATGCCGATCTTGTCGCCTGATGCGCCAACGTAGCGGTCCCAGCCAAACACCGTAGCCATTTCCACGGACACGCGAGCCTTGACGGCCGGCGGCAAAACGGAATCGCGATACGCTTGATCCTGCTTCTCAAACAAATCCCACGACGGCATGCTGACGACGCGCGCCTGAATGCCCTCTTTCGCAAGCTGCTCGTAGGCTTCGACGCACAATGAAACTTCGCTGCCGGTCGCGAGCAGAAGAACGTCTGGAGTTGCACCAGGTTTTTCGGCGAGTACGTATGCACCACGCGCGAGGCCTGATGCGGGTGCGTATTTCGTGCGATCAAATGTGGGGAGCGCTTGCCGCGTCAGCACCAACAACGCAGGCTGGTGCTGCAATGGCATGACGACCTTCCACGCCTCGGCCACTTCATTTGCGTCCGCAGGGCGCAAGGTGAGCATGCCAGGGGTGGCGCGCGCAATCGCCAGATGCTCAATCGGCTGATGCGTCGGCCCATCTTCACCGACTCCCAGCGAATCGTGCGTCAGAATGTAGATCACCGGCATTTGCATCAATGCGCTGAGACGCATGGCGCCGCGCATGTAATCGGTGAACACAAAAAATGTGGAGCCGAAGGCCCGTAATTTGGTCTGTGCCATACCATTGATGATCCCGCCCATGCCATGTTCGCGAATGCCGAAATGCATATTGCGCAGGCCATAGTTGCCGGCCTGGAATCCCTTGGCATCCTCAAACGAGAGCAAAGTTTTGGTCGACGGCGCGAGGTCGGCGGCGCCGCCAATCAGCCACGGAACATTTTTGGCAATCGCGTTTTCAACTTTATTGGAAGAGTCCCGCGTGGCGAGGCCCTTCGCGTCGGCGGGAAATACAGGAACGTCCTTATCCCAACCGGTCGGAAGTTCCCTGTACTGCATTAACTTCATTTCATTCGCCAAATCGGCATGGGCGGTGCGGTATTCGGTTTGCATCGAGGTCCAACGATCGTGTTCCGTTTTTCCGCGCGCGCCGATTCCCTTTTGAAAATGTTCATACACGCCACCTGGGATCAAAAACTTTGCATCTTCCGGCCAGCCGTAAAAACGTTTGGTCAGCTTGACTTCTTCTTCGCCGAGCGCCTCGCCGTGGGCCTCCTTGGTGTCTTGTCTGTGAGGTGAGCCGTAACCGATGTGGCTGTTCACGATGATGAGAGTCGGCCGATCCTTAGTGGTGAGAAATGTGCGCAGACCGGCGCGAACCATATCCAGATCATTGGCGTCCGTGACGTGCGTGACATTCCAACCGTACGCGGCAAATCGCGCGGCCACATCTTCATCGAATGCGAGAGGCGTGCCGCCTTCGATCGTGATGCGATTGCTATCGTAAATCCAGCACAGGTTGGAAAGCTTTAAATGCCCTGCGAGAGAAGCAGCTTCACTCGAAACGCCTTCCATCATGCAGCCATCGCCGCCCAGCGCGTAGACGTTGTAATTGTAGACTTCTTCAAACCCCGGCTGATTA
Organism: Saccharimonadales bacterium (SeqCode); assembly: GCA_035486415.1. Classification (GTDB taxonomy): domain Bacteria; phylum Acidobacteriota; class Terriglobia; order Acidiferrales; family UBA7541; genus Palsa-360. The sequence continues at coordinate 8,358 of DATHNC010000084.1, read as the reverse complement.
TATCGTGATGCGAGCCATTTTCCGGCGAGCGCCATCCCGACGCTGTTCGCGTAACCCTGTCCTAGCGGGCCGGTGGTCGTCTCAACACCCGTGGTCAGGTGCGATTCAGGATGGCCGGGGCAACGGCTGCCAAGTTGCCGAAAATTCTTGATGTCTTCAAGACGAACCGCGGGCCCGTTTAGAATTTCGAGATTGGTGCCGACCTCTTTTACGCCGGCCAAATGCAGAAGTGAATACAGCAGCATGGAAGCATGGCCGGCGGAAAGAACGAATCTGTCTCGATTCGGCCAGACTGGATCATTGGGATCGTAGCGCAAAAATTCCTGCCACAAACAATACGCGACTGGCGCCATACCCATGGGCGTTCCGGGATGTCCGGAATTCGCAGCCTGCACTGCATCTATGGAAAGAGTGCGGATCGTATTGATGCAGAGCATGTCCATCGGCGATGTGGAGGTATTTTGCATGGAAGCGGTTTTGTCCGTTACGCTCATCCTTACTCCTTAGCTCGGCCCGGAATGGGTCTCCATTCCCTGAGCTTATTAGATTACTACTTTAGCCCAAAGCGTAACCCGCGCGAAATGCCGAATCGAATTTTGAATAATTAAGTCTCAAATTTGCTCCGGTGACATCCCAAAAAGATTGCCCAGTTTGCTGTAGCTCGCCTCTTCAGAAGCGGGGGTTTAGATTCTCCGAGCGGCAGTTTCGATGTGCGAACTTTAAACCCCCGCCTCTGAAGAGGGGCGGGCTACAGCAGATCGGCTGCGGAATCTGGACTGCCAACAGAGCCACTCAAATTCAATTCCCGAAAATATCTTGTTGCGGGAATGCCTTTCCTTCGCAAGCGTTCACAAACAGATTGCCAATCCAAGTCACCTCTTATAGGCTCCACCCAGCGCGCTAACCTGTATTTCTCAAGGAATTATGAGTTTCCTGGGAACGCCAATCAGAAGATTGGCGTTCTCAGGTTTGCCAGGCCGGTGTTTTCGGCCTGGGAGTAGAATCACAATTTAGCAAGGGCTGAATCGGCCAGTACGTGTTGCGGCTGATTCAGCACGCGTTTCTTTTTTGGATTTATCACGGGCAGAATCCTGGAGTATGATGCGCGTCATACGGTTGCAAGCAAACGCAGCGATATTTCCCGGGCATGTATTATGCCTTGAATTGCCATACTGAAAAAATTCGCGGGTAGAGGAGTGTTATGTCTAAAATTTGCAAGCCTTCCTTCAGAGCTAAAGGAAATTCAGAAGAACCGAATGTAACTCGCAAGGCATTTAGCCGGCGTTCCATGCTCAAGAGCGCAGTGGGCGCAGTTGTGGGGGCGACCGCGGCGGGGTTGGCCGGAAAAATCGGCGCCGGCGCGCAAGTGCAGGGGCTCTACACGACGAATACGGCGCCCGAAATTCCGCTTCCCCTCGGCTCGCTGAACTTCATCGATAAAAAACAATATATTCACAACATGGAAATTATCTCGCATATATCCGGCGCATCCATCAGCGGTGGAGAGCCGCTCATGGTGATGTACGCCAAGGGCAAACAGCGATTGCTCCCCGCGGGAGGAGATTTTGTCGACATCAGCGAAGCCAAAAATCCCGTCATGTTGAATAAAAAGCGCGTGATCCAGGGCAACGGCCCCGTGGTATATAACACCAAGCTAAAAAAGTGGATTATGATGTGCACTGCTGCACAGCCGCTGACGAGCGCAACGCCTCAATATCCGCACGGCCAGTATGACAAGGAGTTGAGAGACAAAGTTCTCGCCTACAAAGGCCTGCGCGGAATCCGCAATTATGACATCACCGATCCCACCAAGCCGAATCTGTTGCAGGAGTACAGCACCGGAGAAAAAGGCAACGGCACACACCATAATTTTTATGACGGCGGCAAATATGCGTACCTCGATTGCGGATGGGACGAGACACTTCGCCTGGAAAATCACCAGCGCCCCTATAGCAACGCGCTCATGATTGTGGATTTGTCCGACCCTGCCAACGTGCAGGAAGTTTCCCGCTGGTGGGTCCCCGGACAGAAACTAGGCGAGGAAGAAGAATACAAGAAATATCGATTTGCCGGCGACAAGACCTCTTGGACGGGAAATCACGGAGCGCTAACGGTTCCAAAACGCGTGGAAGATGGCGGCACGATTGGCTATGGCGGCTTCGGCGCATTCGGTTTTTATGCAATGGATTTGCGGGACATAAAAAATCCAAAACCTTATGGCCATATGCAATATGAATTTGACACCTTTGGCACGATTCCATTTCACACATGCTACCCGGTGCTTGCTGATGCGGCACACCCACAGCTTATGAACAAGATTGTGGCCGTGCACGAGGCGCTGGAAGCCGATTGCCGGGAAAATTACCACACGCCTTATATGGTGGACGTAAAGGACCCCAAGAATCCGAAGATCATTGGATTTTTTCCTCGCCCCGCCGCGCCTCCGGATGCCCCGTATACGGATTTTTGTTTCGCACGCGGGCGATTCGGTTCGCACAACACGCAATGCTGGCTGGCGCCCGGCACATCGAATCCATCCATCATGGTCATTGCCTGGTTCAACGCCGGTGTGCGCGTTTTTGATATCTCGAATCCCACGGAGCCGAAGGAAATTGCGTGGTTCGTGCCACCGCTGGAGGGCGAGATAAACGATTACGCTTCGTGGTGGCGCGGCACCACAGAAAATGTTTTCGTCGAGTTCGACCGGAACCTCATCTGGATCGGGACGCATGAAGGCAGCTATTGTCTGTCCTGCCCCGCTTTGGGCAAGGCGAACACCGAACCCACCAAGGTCGCGAAATGGTCCATCCCGCATTGCAATGTCGGATGGGACGATCAAACCGCGCGCAGTTTTTATTTTGGGCGATCCATAAGCCAGATGGGATAATTTGGTCAGTCCGTGAAATAATCAGAGCAGAATGTGTAGCACCCGCCTTCAGGCGGACATCCTGACCTAATCGACGATGCCCGCCTGAGGGCAGGCGCTACACTTGATTCGCTAATTGCCCCCAGGAGAAATTCGTGATTCACAATAAAATCTCTCGACGACAATTTACGCATGGGCTGATGGCCGTTGGTGGCGTGCTGCTCGCCGGTGTGCGCGCCCGCGCGGCAGAATTTGAGCTGCGCCAATTCCATAACCAACCGGCCGATAGCCCCCTCGATCAATGGCTCTCGAAAATGTGGGCCGCCGTAAAAGACGAAACCAAAGGGCGCGTGCAAGTCCAGGTTTTCCCGGACAACAATAAAATTGCGGGAGGAGATCCCGCCGCGCTGAACATGCTGGTCAGCGGTGAAGTTGATTTCTTCACCCTGAATGGCGGCTCGATCGGAAATGTTGTGCCTGCCTGCAACGTTCAGGGCTTGCTCTGCGCATTTCGCTCCACAGCTCAAATTTTCGAGTCGCTGGACGGCGATCTGGGCGACTATCTGCACCAGGAAATGAAGGCCAAGGGGATTTACAGCCTGCCCAAGGGGTGTTTCGACAATGGGATGCATCAGATTACCTGCGCCACTCGTCCCATACGCACTGTGGACGATTTACAAGGCCTGAAAATTCGCACTCCGGATGCGCCTATTTACACCGAAGCCTGGAAAGCGATGGGCGCTTCCCCCGTCGTGGCGAATTTCAATAAGCTGTACGAAACATTAAAAACTGGCGCGGCCGAAGCGCAGACGAATCCTCTGGCTGTCGCGGAATTCCTGAAACTTTACGAAGTGCAAAAATATGTGAGCATGACGAATCACGGCTGGTCGGGATTTAACCTGATTGCGAATTTGAAACTCTGGGAGCGCTTCCCCGCCGATTTACAGACCGTCATCGAGCGCAACGTCGTTAAATTCGTCCGGCAGCAGCGCGAAGAACTGACCGCGCTCAATACGGAATTTCGCACCAAGCTGGCGACGCAGGGCTTGACGTTTAACGATGCGGATACCACGTCGTTCCGTCCCCGTCTCTCCGCCTACTACGCACACTGGAAGGGCGTAGTGGGAGAGCGCGCCTGGACATTGCTCGAAGCGCGCACTGGCAAACTGGTGTAGGAATTGGCATTTTGTGGCGCGGGCTTCCGCCTGCGGGGTTTTGGCCTAGCAAGGACAAAATCTCGCAGGCTGAAGCCCGCGCCACTTAGACCTGCATTTTGATTATTAATAAGACCTGAAATTATCTTGCCGCTGGAACCGCGGTAGGTTGCGTTAAGTTTTGATCGCGGAATGGCAGTTTCAGTTTCCGGGCAACCTCCGGCCAAAACTCCTTCAATTCATCGAATCCGATATCGAGCGCTACGTCGACGGCAATATTTTGCGCGGCGGGCAGCACACCTCGTTCATTTCCCGGATGATACAGATTGCTGATCGAGGCTCCGCTGACTTCTCCCAGCCATTCGGAAAAATTAAACATCGGCCTGCCTTTGTCGTTGTATGCCACCACGGCGTGAGCCACGGCATGCAGGAAACGTTTCTTCGGTGGCCCCTGTCCCATCCGGTAATACCGTGGATCCTCAGAAAAAATCGTGGGGTATGCAAACTCCTTAAAAAATCGCACCTGAACCTGATCCACGTAACTCGCACCTAGCCGCTTCGCATATCCTTCCCCTCCCTGGCCGAAGGATGGATCATCGTTTTCCGCCTGAGAAATTCCCGCATTAAAACCCGCGCTGAAAATGGTTTCAGGATCGATTGTATTGTGCAGATACAAAAACAATTTATCTTTTACTTTGAGAGAGCAGAGTAAAGCGTTTTGCTTATACTGCGGTTCACGCACGGATTGGCGATCAAGTTTCTGTGTAAAGGTGCCAATCACTTTGTGAAACGGCCCGTTGTAATCCTGTATTTGGACCATAGGAGGAGGTTGCACGCATTGGCCTGCAGAGTTCAACACCACTTGTCCAGGCAGGTCCGTAGGGGCACCCGCCGGCGGAGGATTCGGCGGCGTCTCCTGGGCACAAACAGTTTGGAAGGCCAGCAGAACGGCAACGAAAATGAACGTCTCGAATACCTGACGAGAAAAAAGACGGGCGCTAAGGCGTTCCGAGTCGGAACACTTTCTTCTTCTAAATCTTTGGGTCAAGCTACCGCGTCCAAGGCAGAACACGTCTGTTATTATTACATAATTGTGAGTGTAATCTGCGTGTCGATCGTCGTGTTTCCCGAAGAGGCACCAACAATAATCATGTAGGTTCCGGCGGGTGTTCCCGTATTATTTTGAACCGGGGGCGAAGTGACCATGCTTCCGCACGCCGTGAGGCTCAGCAAAATTCCAATCAGAAAAATAACAAGAAATAATGGAGTTGAAAAAGGAATTCCTTCACGATGCTCGGCAAACCACATCCACACCGCGCTTAATACAAAAAACATGCCTGAAAAGAACAGCCACGTAAGTCGCCCCAATAGATCGATTCGCTGATATTCAGTCGAAGAGTGAGTTGCCGGTGTAAGGGAAAGAGTTACATTCACGCTGCCGCTCCCCGCCGGCACGCTTGCTGGGGAGAAAGAAGCAGTCACCCCGGGAGGAAGCCCGGAAGCTGTGAAGGTTATCGCATGGCTGAGTGTGCCGTTCTCCGCTGACACCATGAGTGTGAAGTTGGCTTGCGAATCCGCGTGCAAAGTTCGGACCGGGGAAACGGCGCTCACATTATAGTCGGCAACGCTAAGAGCTAGGGCCGCGGTCGTGCCGCCACCGGGCGGCGGATTGGAAACCGTAATATTCAACATCGCGCTGTGTTTGAGGTCAGAAGGCAGAAGCGTTGCCAGCAGCAGAGAGGAACTCATGTAGGTAGTGGAGCGCGCCACACCATTTACCAGAACAATGGAATTGGGAGTGAAGTTAGTGCCGGTAACATTCAGGGTGAATGCGTTGCTTCCAGCAGGCAAGCTCTGCGGGATGATGCTTCCTGTTCCCGGCGGGGGATTATTTATTGTAAAGGTTAAAGGCGTGGAGGTTACGCCTCCGGGGTTATTAACGATTACATATGGGTTTCCAGCGACTGCAATCGCGCTGGCCGGAATCGATGCAAGCAACTCCGTGGAACTGATCAGCGTGGTGGGAACATTTAAGAGGTTAAAGGTCACTTGCGAACCTTGCGCGAATCCGTTTCCGGTCACGGTAAGAATCAAGCCCGGACCTCCTGCTGTCGTGCTGACAGGAGAAATATTCGAAACCGAAAGTTGAATGAATGGAGGGAGGATAGAGACAATCACGGGATTGGAAGTCCCTCCTCCGGGAACTCCGTTTGAAGGAGTAATAATTGAAATTGTGGCAATTCCCGGAGCGGACACATCACCCGCCGGGGCAAAACCAAAGAGCAAATTCGGCCCGAAGTACAAAGTATATTGCGGCGCGCCATTAAAATAGATGACCGAACTGGTCGTGTAATTTGTGCCTACGCAGTAGAAGTCAAAGACGTTTGGATTGGCTATTACACTGGTCGGATTTGTAGTTGAAATGGTTGGAACCAGGGCAGAAACCGGAAATTCGACGGATGTGGAAGCTCCTCCGCCTGGTAGCGGATTAAATACGAAAACGATGATGTTGCCGTTATTGTCGACGTCGCTCGCCAGAATGCTGGCATTCAACTGCGTTGAGTTCACAAATGTCGTGCTGCGAAACTGCCCGCCAAAGTAGACAGCGGCTCCTGGCACAAAATTCGCGCCGTTCACTTGGAGAGTGAATGCCACGTCTGTAGCGATAGATGCGGGCGGATTCAGCGAAGAAATCATGGGAACGGGATTTGTGGGTTGCAATCCATTGGAAATGGAGAGTTGGGCGCCATTGCTATTCACAGAATCGCTAAATGCGGCCGAAGAGAATGGCGTGAGCGCGCCTGACACTGCATCGACGGAAAAGCCCATGATCTGCGCGAAGCTTGCGTAGCCGCCCGTGTATAGCGAGGAAGCCGAATACGCAAACCTCCCTGTAGGATCCAAAACCATCGAGACAGGGTTGGTGCCTGCAGCGAATGGTGAACCCGATACTTGCATAAGCGACCCGTCCACCGAATTAATGGAATAGCCGGAAATGCTCCCCGTGTATTGGCTTGGCTGTTCGGAAGTTTGATAAATTTGATTTTCATTCGCGACATAGAGAAAATTTCCGGATGGGTGAACGACCAGCGAAGAAGGGCCATTAGGCATCGTGTAAGGTGAACCTGGAATTTCCGTGAGTTGACCACCGATTGCCCCACTCGAAAATGCGTTGATCACATTTCCTGTCGAGTTGCTCGAATACAAAAATGATCCCGTGGGTGATACTGCTACCTGATTTTCCTCGCCATTGCTCGCCGGCTGTACGGACCCTGCAACAGACAAATTTCCGCTCCCAAAATCCACCGAGCAAATTAATATGGGCGCTCCGAACATGCCGCTTTGTATTTGCCCCAGGTATGCATAATTTCCAGCCGCATCGAATGTAATCGTGGAAATTAAAGTCCCAGGCCAATATTCCCAGGTTGTAGGTGAAGAACTCGTGAGAGTCAGAACGCCAGTGATGGAGTCAATCGTGTATTCGTACAGCACCTCTTGATCCGCCCCATTTACGTTGCTGGTCGCGAATACGTAAAAAAATCTTCCGGTAGGATCTACGGCGGCAGCAATTGGTTGCGCTCCAATCAAAAACGGAGAACCCGGGAGTTGTGTCAGCGCGCCTGCTGCAGGATCGATTGCGAACGCAGTTATATCCTCCGACTCTTGATTGGTCACATAAACGAACCTTCCCGTCGGATCCACAATCAATTGATTTGGAATCAGGCCCGCATTAAATGGAGAGCCAGGAACCTCTGCAATCCCGCCGGTTGCGGAATTCATGCTGAACGCATGCACCGTGCCGGTGGGAACTCCTTTCCCTTCCAGCAAAAATAAAAATGGAGGCGGCGGAGCCTGCGCCATGAGCTGGGAACTAAACACGCCGCAAATTAAAAAGCAGATGACTACAGAAATGATCCTGCGCACGAAGTCCTCCCGCGATGGCGTCAGCCGGACTTACATTTGTCCATGATGAGTGCGGGTCAAATCCGAGAGGTCGGGGAGGACCGTTGACTTAGCGCATGATCCCGAATCGAGGATACCCAAGAACATCCATCGAAAGGTTTCAGCGTCGGATCCGTGGGGAGAGATTTTCCCGCGTTGATTGATGGTACTCTAAATGAGGATTCATTAACAATGTGCAGAAGTCACTAGATATGACATTTGTATTCAAAAGGTCATCGGATAGGGATCCCGCATTCGATACACACAGAAATTCTATAGAAGGGGCCGAAATGCAGAAATCCATCCATAGCTGGGCCGCGGCTTCACAGGCAGCGGAAAAATATTTCACTTTGTCATTCTGAGCGAAGCGAAGAATCTCTCCTTGTTTTTTCCCAT
>DATHNC010000083.1:0-22677 GCA_035486415.1 Saccharimonadales bacterium (SeqCode) | reverse complement strand
CTGGCTCTGCGCGTTCAGATCGATGACGGCAACGATTCCCCGGCGGCCGGCAAGTTCGTACGCGAAGCGCATGTCGCGCAGGCGGACCTGAAAACCGTCTCCTTTGGGCTGGACGCTGGCGAGCGGAAATCGCGCAAAATTCAGGAACTCGACGGCCGTTGGGCAGGTGACGGCATTCTTGAGAGTGGCGGAAGATTGCGGTTTAAAATGCACGTCTGCGAGATCGGGATCGAAGGTGCGCCCAAGTCCAACCGGCACTTCCAGGTTGAAAAGCGCGTTGTCCGTTTCCACAACTCCAGACCAGAGAAATGGATTTGATGTTTTTGGAAATGCCGCGGCCAGTAGCGGCGTCTGCGCTCGATACTCGCGCGCATCGAGCAGCGCAATGGCTCGCTGATGCGAAACGATTCGTCCCACGATCACCAATCCGACACAAACCAGACCAAAGATCGCGCCGCGTTGCCGCCCATGGCGCTTCGGCTTCGAACCAATTTCATCCAGCACCAGGCGAAACAATTCGGGAATCAGCAAGCCGACAAGCAAGAAGAAAAGAATCCACGAGTCCACGGATTCAACCAAATCCCATGCGTACCATTTTGCGCTGAATGGCCAGAGTAATTTGACTCCGTACCCGTTCAGCAAATCCAAAAATAAATGCACGCCGGCGCCAATAGCAGAAATTCCTAGCGCAGGGAAAATGCCAATCGCGAATTTTGTATATTTTTGGCCAAGCAGCCAGCCTGCGACCGCGACGATTGCAGCGATCGCGAGCGTGCCCACGATTGAATGCGTGACGGTTCGGTGGCCGCGCAGAAAATCGGCTGCTCCGCCCAGCCTAGTAACCCAGTCCACATCTGCCGCCAATCCAGAGACCAAGAGCATCGGGGTCGCCGCTCGCGTCATCTTATTTAGGCCCGCGCGGCCAAGAGCGATAGAAGTTAGTGCGTGAGTGACAGGTTCCATCGTGTGTATTGATCTGCTTCAATGTAGTGGACCGTTTGAGTAGCACAGGTTTCAGCATGTGGGGTTAGTCCTTGCAAAGCCAAAACCCAACAGGGTGAAGCCTGTGCTACTCAAACAGAATGCCGCGGAGATACTACACCTAATCGGGGATGGCTAGGGTGAGAGCGTCGGGAACGATTCGAAATTCTACGGGCAGGCGGCCGGCGGGCTCTCCGTCCACTTGCACATGAACAAGCGATTCCGTATTCGAGGCGCACTGCAAAGAACTCGTTTTATGGAATTGAACATGGCGGGCGCCGCGCAACTTCCCGGCCCAAAGGAGCGGTAGGTAAGCGATATAACGCCAGGCGCTATTCGTGGTGACAAATGCCAGTTCGAATTCCGGCTGCAAGAGGCCGGCTTCTGTCGTGATCTTAAACGGACCGCCGTAATGTTTCGTCCGACCTACCACGACGAGCGACGCGTCTATATCAATGGCGTTTCCCGCCATCGAAGTGCGAAACATGGGGAAATCATATTTCGAAAGTTGGCGAAGGCCCTCTTGCCAGTAGGCGAGAATGCCAGCCTTCAGTTTGATTTCTGGACGCACGGCGGCCACTAGCGCGCCGTCTGCGCCGGCTCCTGCCAGGCTCAGAAAATAGCGCGGCTCGCCGCTGGACTCTTCCGGAATGGCCAAGCCGAGCGCAATTCTTCGATACGGTGCGTTTACAAGACGTTTGGCGGCGCGAGGCAGATTCCAGGGCAGCGAGAGTTCCTTGGCAAGCACATTTGCTGTACCGGCCGGCAAAACGGCGAGCGGAACATGGCTGCAGGCCAATCCATTTACGACTTCGTTCACCGTGCCGTCGCCGCCGCAAACGATCACGAGGTCGCGGGAAGCATCCACGGCGCGCCTTGCCATTTGGGTGGCCTCGCCCGGTGCAGTCGTCATTTGCAATTCGGTTTCGGTCCCTGCGTTCCGAAAAATGCGCCTTGCCTCATCGAGTTGCTTCACACGGCGACCACCACCTGCGATTGGATTCACGATTAGAACAGCATCCCGAGTTTTCAATGTCACCTGGTTCGCTCCAATCGCATTTGTAATCGCTTCTTGCGTAGGCATTGCACACCTATTAATTAGATTACGTGAACCGGGCCGAAAGGTACAGACTGTTTCAGGGGCGGGGGCCGCAATGTATACTGAAGGTTTGATTCTATCGACTTTCTGAGGGTGTATGGCTAAGGGCGCGACGATCAACAAACAAATCGAAAAGCTGCGTGAGGAACTGCGGCGGCACGAATTTTTATATTTCGTGCAGGATGAGCCGGAAATTTCGGACATCAAGTTTGACCGCATGATGGCCGAACTCAAGAAGCTCGAAGTCGAGCATCCTGAGATGATCACGCAGGATTCGCCGACGCAGCGCGTGGGTGGAGCTCCGCGAATAGGTTTTGAAACACGCAGGCACTCTCCGCCCATGATGAGCTTGGATAATACGTATTCGACCGAGGAGCTGGAAGGTTTCGACCGTCGCGTGCGGGAAATTTCAGGACGTGAAAATATCGGCTATGTGACCGAACACAAATTCGACGGGTTGAGCATTTCGCTTGTATATGAAGGTGGCGTGTTGGCGCGTGGCGTTACGCGCGGCGATGGTACCACGGGGGAAGAAGTGACCGCGAATGTGCGCACGATTCGCTCGATTCCTTTGCGCGTGGATGCAGAACAACTGAAGAAACTGCACATGCCTTTGGATTTCGAGGTGCGCGGAGAAATTGTCATGCCCCTTCGCGCATTTGAACTGTTGAACGAAAAGCAGGAAGAAGAGGGCGGGAAGCGTTTTTCAAATCCGCGCAGCGCGGCGGCCGGCGCCGTGCGCGTGCTCGATCCGGAAATTACACGATCGAGGCGCCTGGATTTTTACGGATATCTTTTGCTGGCGGGCGGGCGAGTCCCGACGCGGTTGCACTCCGAATCGCTGGAGGCCATGCAGAAGCTGCACTTCAAGGTTTCCCCGGATTGGCGGGTATGCCCGTCGCTGGAGGCGGTAAAGAAATTCATCGATAGCTGGGAAGCGCGGCGCGACAAATTGCCGTATGAAATCGACGGCATTGTAATCAAAGTGAACGACACGGGACAGCAGCAAGAACTTGGATCCACGGCCAAGTCGCCGCGATGGGCCGTTGCCTATAAATATCCGGCCCGGCAGGAAACCACCGTGGTGAACGAAGTTCTTTTCAACGTAGGGCGTACTGGAACCCTCACTCCGGTGGCGATGCTTGAGCCTGTGCAGGTGGGCGGCGTCATTGTTTCGCGATCCACGCTGCACAATATGGACGAAATTGCCAGGCTCGGTCTCCAGGCCGGTGACAGCGTCATCATTGAACGCGCGGGAGAAGTGATTCCGCACATTTTGAAGGTTGTGAAGGAAGGGAATCCGCGCCGCGAAATTGTTGTGCCGGAATTTTGTCCCGAATGCCACAGCCGCATTCATAAGGATCCGGAAGAAGTTGCCTACCGTTGCGTGAATGCAAGCTGCCCCGCGAAGCGCAAGCAATCGATCCTGCACTTCGCGGGTCGCCATGCAATGAACATCGACGGGCTCGGCGAAAAAATTGTCGACCAGCTTGTTGATAAAGGCATGGTGAAAGATTTTGCGGACCTTTATGAATTGACACGCGAGCCGGTCTCGAAGCTCGATCGCATGGCCGAAAAATCCGCGCAGAATCTGCTGGATGAAATTGCCGCGAGCAAATCGATCAGCCTCGCGCGTCTCATTTACTCATTAGGAATTCGTTTCGTTGGCGAACGCACCGGGCAATTGTTGGCGGAGTATTTTTCTTCACTGCAAAAGCTGGCTGATGCGTCGGCGGAACAGCTTGAAGAAGTGCCCGAAGTCGGGCCGAAAGTAGCCCGCAGCGTGGCGGATTTTTTCTCCGAATCCGCCAACCGGAAATTAATTCAGCGCCTGAAAGACGAGGGGCTGAACATGACCGAAAAACGCGCGGCTCAGGAAGACACGCGATTCGCTGGACTGACATTTGTATTTACCGGAGCGCTGGCGCGGCGCTCGCGCGATGAGGGTGGATCGGAAGTGGTTCGTCACGGGGGAAAGGTCACTAATTCAGTGAGTAAGCTGACAAGTTATGTAGTCGTGGGAACTGATCCCGGGTCGAAATTTGAAAAAGCGCGGTCGCTGGGCGTGCCAGTACTGAATGAAGACGAATTTGATGACCTGCTAAAAGGAAAGCGAAATGTGGAATCCGGAAAGGCCGTGGACCAAAATAGGACTGCTAAGACCGTGCTGAAAGTGCGCAAAAAGAAGACCCCAAGTGATAGGTAAATAAGGGGAAAAGTGTCCTGAATGGGACAGACTGTGTAAAATCTACCTTGTAGAATGGGGAACGCATTCGGTCTGCCAATAGTCTTAAACTCCGTATTTCTTTGTACGAGTGAGACTTAAGAGTACAGTAAAATTTATTCCCAAATTGGTTGACTGCGTGCGATAGTTAAGTTGAGTCTTGGGAGAACTGAGAAGTCCGGTTACGGCTCAAGAGGCCCAAAACTGAGATTTGTAGGGGGAGATCGCAAAATGAGCAAGTTTACTTTGTCGGCAACAATCACACTTGCATTAGGTACGATGTTCATCGCGGGTTGCGCGACCAAGAATTATGTAAAGAAGAGTATCACTCCAGTTGATCAGAAAGTGGATCAAGTGGATCAGGCTTCCCAAAAACGTGATTCATCTCAGGTCGCAGACATTAATAAAACAAATCAAGCGCTCGACGACACCGATAAAAAACTATCCGCCACGGATGAAATCGCTAAGACCGCTGATGGTACGGCTAAGGGCGCGATGGCCAAGGGTAATCAGAATTCGAAGGAGATTAATGACCTCCGCGGCGTAATCGCGAACATTGACGATTACAAACCGGCGGGCGACGCTACTGTCGTGCACTTTGCAGTTAACAAGTATATTTTGACGAAAGATGAAAAGGCGAAGTTGGATGCCATGGCCACACAGCTTGGTTCCCAACAGCGCTACTTCATCACGGTTGAAGGATTCACGGACCAAACTGGTACGGCAGCAATCAATGACCAACTGAGCCGCTCACGCGCTGATGCGGTGATCTCCTACTTGGTGGGTAGCCATGATGTTCCCGTCTACCGCATCCACATGGTGGGACTCGGATCTCAGAAGTTGGTCGACGAGGGCAAGGGGCGCAAGGCACGTGAAGCCAGCCGCCGCGTCGAAGTCACCTTGTTTACCGCCAAGCCGCTGACAATGTCCGCAGCCGGGGGAAACTAGCTCGCTCCGCAGGTTGAACGAGTTTTGAGACTGTGAGTGTCGGCGATAGGCCGGCACTCACAGTTAGTGTTGAAGCTGTGCCCGCATAATTCCTAGATGTTTCCAAGTCGTGTCTCTCTTATCCCGTAGATGTGATATTCAAAGCTTTGGTCGTGTTGTTCGTTGAAGCGCTGGCGTCCTGCCGGCGGTTTCAGCTCGGCACTATCTGCGAATGATGTCCCCCAGATTATCTCCAAACATTGAACGAATCGTTCCCATAGAATCCATTCGGCTCTGTTGACATCCTAAACTTCTGTTCGGTCCGCCAGTGTTCGACCTGCTGTAGCCCGCCTCTTCAGAGGCGGGGATTTAGACTTCGCACGTCGACTCTGCCGCCGGAGTGTCTAACCCCCCTCTGAAGAGGCCGGCTACAGCAAGGCACCACTCGGAATGCAAACACACCGTTTGATCCAGGATGTCAACAGAGCCAATCCATTCCTAACCACTAGGTTCAATTTGTAATTTATGACCTCCCTTGGCAGGACATCCCGCAAGCATTCCTGACAAAAATGATATACTCACGTTGGCGGGCAAGCTGGGTGATCGCTGGGCCTTTCTTCGCAAGAAGCGAGGCCGGGAGGAAAGTCCGGACACCGTGGTCCTCGCGTTGCGAGCAGGGAACGAAAGTTTCCATTCGTTGCGCCGGGGCTTAAGGGCGACGCGCCTGGTAACGCCAGGGGGCTGCTTTCTCGTGCTGTACGCGCAAGCGAGGCGGGGAATCGGCTACGGACAGTGCCACAGAAAATAAACCGCCGGTGCATTACTTCTCGGTGGCCATCCGAAGGAAAACCTTTGGACGGCCTGAAAGCAACTCGCGCAAGCGAGCTGCAGAAAGTGATTGTGCCTGGTAAGGGTGAAACGGTGGGGTAAGAGCCCACCGCCTCGATGGCAACATCGAGGGCACGGCAAACCCCGCGTGGTGCAAGGCCAAATAGGAGGGGAGAGCCAGCCCGGCTCGTCAGGACCCTCGGGTAGGCTGCTGGAGCTCAGGTGCGAACCTGAGCCTAGAGGAATGATCGCCACAGCGCACCGGCGTCAAAACCGATGTGCTGAACAAAATCCGGCTTACAGGCTTGCCCGCCATAAGTATTGTAGAACCAGATTTTTGCGGTTGTATGACGTGCGATTTTGGTTTGCATGTCCATCCTGCCTAACCACTTTTCACGTTGACGGCTAGAATACCTCAGCGTTTCATCGGCTTGTCATAGCAGTTCACACAAGTGGTCCCATGCAAAAAGCTTTTGCCTCGCTTTCTTTTCAAATTCAATGAGAGAGGCACTTAAGTCGGCGTTATCCGAATCCAAGGGATTCGTACTATTGGCGGGTTTACTTTAGATATGGTCCATTCCACACCGCGCCGGTAAAGACATTAGAATTCCCACCGCCGTTGGATCTTTACTTCCCTGTTTTTTCAAAGCCACTTGGGGTGAATTGGGATTGAGTTCCCCCAAAAGTGGTATTCCAAGTCCTGCCTTGAGTGGTAGTCAAAAACCATTCCATCTCGTGATGCTCTGTTTTTTCAACTACGCCATATTTTCAGACAGAGAGGCAAACCAATTTCCAAGCCTCGTGCCCGGTGGCACGGGAGAATCGAGGAGGGCAAGACCTTGACGACAAACTCAAACTGCATGCTGAAAGTTGGCAATGCTCTCGTGGCCAACTCTGAAAAGGTATGCGAGGCGCAACTTGTTGAGAGTGCAAAGAAGGGTCACCCGGATGCATTTGGAGAGCTTTACGCGCGTCATTCGCAAAAAATACTCCGGGCAACACTTCGCATAACCAGGAATCGGCAGGACGCAGAGGATGCCTTGCAGGACACCTTCTTAAACGCATTCGTTCACTTGGGAAGCTTTGACGGCAGGTCCAGTTTCTCTACGTGGCTTACCCGGATAGCCATCAATTCTGCCCTGATGAAGCTTCGTAAGATTCGAGCATGCTCGGAAATCTCAAGGGATACTCCGCTCGACGCATTCGAAGACTCTGTAACCTTTGATCCGGTTGACCCCCGACCAGATCCGGAAGAGCAATTGGCCCAGCAACAGCGTGAACACATCGTGATGGGGGCGATCAGTAAATTGCGCCCCGCGCTACGGCAAGCCATTGACTTGCGACGTTTTCAAGAATTTTCTATTAAAGAAACTGCGCGCACCCTAAGCGTCTCCATTCAAGCAGCAAAAAGTCGCCTTCATCACGCTCGGACCAAATTGCGTCAGATGCCCGATTTGCAGGCCTTGGGAAAGCGCCAGATGCGCCAGGTGGCGTGAAGTTCACCACCTTCGGTTCGTGGACTGCGGTAAGAGTAGAAAAGGATTCATAAGGAAATTCGAAAAATTGCCAAACGCGATGGGATTGAACGGTGGAACAAATCACGCAATTCTCAGCAACTCGAACAGAAAGATTAGGGAGGTGGGGGCATGTCTAACCAAAATATTGCTCACCCAGATGGACTCGTATTTGCGAAACAAACCGCTACAAATGACAAAGATCAGATTGTTTTGAATACTTCGCAAGGCCTAAATAACTTGGCCCTCCAATTGGAAAACCTTGAGCCCACTGAAGATGAACGTGAGGAAAACCAGGAGTTCGGAGGCATCGTCGGTCATAGCTCGACATTGCTCAAAGCCTTGAAACTTGTCCGATTGGTGGGACCTACCGAATCCACTGTTCTGATCGAAGGCGAGACAGGAACCGGCAAGGAACTCATCGCAGGCGCTATTCATTTTCATAGCAAGCGCCGAGACCGGCCGTTCATAAAAGTGAATTGTGCCGCGATACCTTCCGGATTGATCGAAAGTGAACTCTTCGGCCACGAACGAGGCGCCTTTACAGGTGCCGCGGCCCGAAAACTGGGCCGTTTCGAATCTTGCGACCGGGGAACGCTTTTTCTCGACGAAATTGGTGACCTTCCTTTGGAACTACAAGTGAAATTGCTCCGGGTACTACAAGAGGGAGAATTCGAAAGACTGGGAGGCACTCAAACGATTCGAGTGGATGTAAGGTTAATCGCCGCGACGAATGCGAATTTGTCCAAGTTGGTTTCGGAAAAGAAGTTTCGCGGCGACCTGTACTATCGTCTGAATGTGTTTCCCATTTCCGTGCCGCCGCTGCGCGAGCGTGTGGAAGATATTCCTGCCTTGGTAATGCACTTCGTCGCTAAATATGCGAGTCAAATGCGAAGACCAGTGGAAAAAGTCCCACTTGACGTGATGAATGCCCTTGCCGCTTATACGTGGCCTGGAAATATACGCGAACTCCAGAACTTCATTGAACGAAGCGTCATCCTGAGTTCGGAAGACACGCTTGACGCTCCACTTCACACGCTGAAGTCGGATCTCCGAAATAATTCCTGGAAAAAACCCCTTACTCTAATGGATGCGGAACGCGATCACATTTGCAGAGCGTTGAGCCAAACCAAAGGTGTTGTAGCTGGCCCGAACGGCGCTGCCGCACGCTTGGGAATGAAACGCTCCACTCTTTATTTCCGTATGCGGAAGCTGGGAATCGCTAACACTCGAGAAGACTCAGTCAACTGGGCTGTGTCAGCGGCCTGAAGCGGTCCGAGGTGCCGAAGGGCGAGGTAGGGAATTGATATGGAAGTAGCTTCGATCGGCGCTTTTGTGACATTTCAACTCTTACCTCGTCTTTCGAAATTCACACAGTCGATAAAGGTTTCTCACTAAAGCTGGATGATGCCGCGACGAATGCCGATGGCTACGGCTTGCGTGCGATCACTTGCTCCGAGTTTCT
This sequence comes from Saccharimonadales bacterium (SeqCode), assembly GCA_035486415.1. Lineage (GTDB taxonomy): Bacteria > Acidobacteriota > Terriglobia > Acidiferrales > UBA7541 > Palsa-360. The sequence goes on along the minus strand of DATHNC010000083.1, from coordinate 13,639 downwards.
CCATGATGTGCTTGATATGGACCTTCACCGTTTCTTCGGAGATGAATAGTCGTTCGGCGATATCCCGATTACGGTTTCCGCCCGCGATTTGGCCCAAGACCTCCACCTCGCGCTCGGTTAGTGTTTCATCGCTCATGTGTTCGGCGAGCTCGGCCGCGAGCTGCGGGGGGATGCGCTTCTTCCCAGCGTGAACCTGGCGAATTACCTCGATCAGCTCCTTGGGAGGCATGGTTTTGAGCACGTATCCCCGAGCCCCTGCTTCCAGAGCTCTTTTAATGTCAACGTCGCCTTCAAATGTCGTCAACATGACGACGCGCGCGTCGTGGAATTCCGACCGGATCGCGATCATCGTTTCGATGCCATTTCGGTCGGGGAGTCTCAGGTCCATAAGAGTTACGTCGGGTTTGTACTTGCGAAATTGCTCTAAGGCGTCTTGACCGTTGGACGCCTGGGCCACCATTAGCATGTCCGGCTGATTGTTAATGATCGTGGCAATCCCCTCGCGCAAAAGAGGATGATCGTCCACGCTGAAAACGCGGATACGCACCGGTCCACTCATTTTAGTTTCTCGCTTTCCACCTTCGTGCCCATAACTTGTGCCAATCGTAACCTCGGCTTCGACAACCATCGCCAGCGTCCGTTCGAAGACCCTAGCTGGAAAACAATATGGCGCGGGATGGTGAGCTCCACTTCCGTTCCCGCGTTCGGGCCGCTAATGATTTTGAACTTCGCACCGATTCTTTTCGCGCGGTCGCGCATTCCGGAGAGCCCCCAATGTCCGTCACTTCCGGTTCGAAACTCATGCGGCTCAATACCACGACCGTTATCACGGACCAGCACTCGCATACGGATCGCCGAGTATTCCAGCTCTACGTCAATGCTACTTGCGCCGGAGTGCCGGAAAGCGTTGACGATCGCCTCGCGGCTGATGCTGTATACCTCGTCATAAATCTCAGTCTGCAGTGGCTGAGGTGTACCTTCCACCAGGACGCGGTAGGCTATTTTGTGCTTGATGCCGAGCTCTTCAGGGACGCGCAACAACGCAATCTCCATATCGTGCGCCCCTTCGGTGGATAACCTCAGCCCTCGCAAAGTGGTTCGCCCCTCTTCGATTACCTGCTCCAGGATTCTCATGATGTGGCGCAAGTCAGGCTGGATGGGCGAGTCGGAAGACAGACGGTCTACGGCTACATCGAGCTGCATGGATGCGCTAATCACGCCCTGCAGCAACGTGTCGTGGAGTTCCTGGGCGACTCGCGTGCGTTCGGCGAGTCGTTCCTCGAACCGGAGCTTCATCGTTTTGGTCGCACGGTGCAGCCGCAGGCGATAAAACGCGACGATACCCGCCAAGCCAACTCCAACGCACGCCAATGGAAACCACCATCTTAGCCAGAACGGTTGTTCACCTTGCGCAACAGCCGTGGCAATAACGCCATCCGTCGGCAGAACACCCGCAGTGGGCGTAGGTTGAAATGTCGGGCCGACCAAAAGAGCCGCGTATTGCGATCCGGGATGGGTCCAGCTTACCCATGTGGAGTCAGGTCGAATTTTCGTGAAAGGCTGGTTGGCAAACGGTTGCACCCACCATGCGGCCTCTCCCTTGGAGTAGAGGACAATCTGTTGGCCAGGCTCGCCGCCGATAACTTGTCCGCTGATTTCATCCGTTTTCCCGGGATCATCCGCGCCAGCCACTGGGACCTTGGTGAATTTAATAACGGGCTGATTATCGCTGCGAGTTCTGTAATTCTCATGACATCCGGCAAGTACAAGGGATAGAAGAATCAGGGAAGCGAAGTTTGCTACGTCCACCGCCAACGGATTCTTCTTTTTGAATTGCAAAATCGCAACCTCGTCAGAAATTGAAGCGTGCGCCGATTTGTCCCACGCGAGGTCCTGGACGACCGTTCAAGTCTTGTGCCATTACAGTACCGAAACCTGCTGTTCCAATCTGCGTGTTGGGCCCGGCGACGCCATGGCGATTGAAAACGTTGAAAATCTGAAAGTACACATGGAGCTGACAGGTCTCGCACCCGAATCTCGTCGACTTGTTTACTCCAATATCCTCCGTTGCTAAATCAGGATTGCGAAGCCCTGCGAGATATCCGGGTGCATCGCCGAAATCTCCGTTTGGCGGATTGGAAAAGCAGGCAGGGTTGAAATAGTTTCCTCCTACTTGTCCGTTCCAGTGTGCGCTGATATCGCAGCCCGGTACAATATTCGCATACACGTTATTGATTCCCGGGTAGAACACATTGGCCGTAATTCTCATGGGAGTTCCCGTGCTATAGAAAACATCCCCGGAAAGCGTCCAGCCGCTCACGAACCCGTTTAGCACCGTGCTTGCTCCGGAAAGCAGCGCCCTCCCGCGGCCAAAAGGCAACTCGTACAAAACGTATCCTTTGCCAATATGGGTCTGATCGAAAGAACACATCGTGTGCCGCTCGTGATCGAGTGCATAGACATCCTGAAGGGGGCCCGCATAAAAAACATCCTCGAATGCGTTGTCGACATCGGCGTGGCACGAGGACAAGTTATAACTCGCCATGACGGAAAGCCCGTGCGAAGTGCGCTTCTTAACCGTGACCTGCAGCGATTGGTAGTCACTGTTCCCAAGCGGTGCTCCGACGAAATAGAGAGGCCCAAATGTGGCTGCGACGTTGGGAAATGGCGCTACCGAGGCCCAGCCGAATCCAGTAAAACCGGGCTTCGTTACCTGACTGAATTGCTGTCCCGATTGCACAAGCGCGGTGTAGGTTGACAGGTTGGGCTGATTCGCGGTGTCATATCCGCTTTCGAGATGATAGCCGTGGTTCTGGATGAAATTGATTTCGACGGCAAGATCGTGGTTGATTTCGCGTTGGATGCCGGCCGTCCAGCTCTGCACATTACCCAGTTCCAGCATGTGAGGGTCGACGGAGACCATGCCAAATTCCGTGAAGTTCGGATTCTTACCAATATCCGTCGCGTGGCCCGGATACCCGCCATCCCAGTTGAAAGGTGTCAGAACCTGATTGTTAAGGACGAATCCCGGGTTAAATCCGTAGGGAATTCCGCTATATGTATTCAGGTTTAAGGGAACGTAGTAGACGCCGACGGATGCGCGCACAACTGTGTGCGGAGTCAGCTGATACGCCCCACCAATGTTGCCCGAAAAGTTGTGATAATACTCATTGGTTTCGAACGAGTCGCCGCCTCCGTTCGCAAATTGCAGCTCGCCTGGCAAGCCCGTTACGGGATTCGTCGCGGTCGTATTAAAGTTCGACCAGTGCCCGTACTTTTCATGATAGCGACCGTTGAAATCCCAGCGGAAATCCAGGTTCAACGTGAATTTGGACGAGATTTTTATGTCATCCTGCGCGAATAACGTCGCGGATTTTCGACGGCCATAGGTGCTGTCCGGTTCGCTTAAAGAAGCCTGATTCACATCGCCCAACAAAAAGCTCGCGAATCCAAACCCGGCGTTTGGGCCGAACGCACCGGCGGTTTGCGCAGGGTCGAATACGAACGCCGGGACTCCGCTGTCCGCGTGGGAATTGAACTGCTGGACCCGGAACTCCGCGCCGAATTTATACGCGTGACGTCCTCGAATCCACGAGACACTGTCGTTGTAGATGAACGTGTTCGCGGCGTATGAGTCGTTGAATTGGCTTCCCAGGTTACTCTCATCGATCGGTAGATTTTGCACGTAGGTGTGATCGTTGCCATTCACGCCCTGAAACTTGATTACAGGAAAATTTCCCGCACCGAAGCTGCCCAGCCCCAGCGCGGTGGTCCAGTTTCCATTTTGCGATCGCGCCTGGCTTGGACTTCGGAACCTGTTGAACGTGACACTGAAAACGTTTAAGAGTGAATCGGAAATGGTCCAGGAATCCCGTAAGCGAATCGAAGGAGCGGTCGTATTGTGATCGTAAGCATTCGCCATGGGACCGCCGTCCGATGAACCGGCTGACCATATCCCGCCCTGATCTGAAAGTAGTCGCGGGGTGTAGGTAAAAATAATCGATCCGTCGAGGCGCTGCTTCTGCGAAAAATCGTAATTCAGTTTGGTACTGATTTCGTCGCTTTCGTATTGAGTGGCAGGGCTGGCAAAAGGCAACGCATTGTTGTTCGTCAATGTCGTCGTTAGCGGTTGGTAAAACCTCTGATACAGGTCGACGATTCTTTTTGAGACTCCACTGATGCTGCCCGGCGGAATAATGTTCCCAGGAAATGCGTCGCCGGTCTGCGGATCGATGATCGCCCCTTGGTAGACAGTTTGTCCTGAGCTGTCTGTGCCGAGGACGACGGATTTGTTGAGCAGGGCGCTGAAATCACCGTTCAGAAACGCCGTAGTGGGAACGGTTGAAGATAAACCCCCGATCCCTATGTTGGAAAAGGTATATCGCTCCACGGCAGAGAAAAAGAAAAGCCTGTCCTTAATTATGGGTCCGCCGATTCCCCCACCGTAGGTGTACAAGCTATCGGCCGGCTTGCCGAACGCGAGTTCGCAGTTCGCAGTCTGCGCGGCGTCCACGCCGGCAGCGGCGAGACACTGCGCTTCGTTGTACTCATCGCCCCATGACCGCGCGTCGAGCGCTTTATTGTGCATGAAATAGAAGCCGCTGCCATGCCACGCGTTGCTCCCAGTTTTCATTTCGTAGCGGAACACTCCGCCGCCGCTGCGTCCTTCGTCGGTGCGAATTCCGGCTGTGGATACCTGAAATTCCTGGACAGCTTCCATCGGAGGGCTGGATTCGCTGAGATACCCGCCAATCTGCGAAACTGCGGAAGTGCCGTCGATCATCACCTCCTTGGTGTCGCTCAGACTGCCGTCGATGTGCGAGGTGAAGTCTTTACTTGTGGGGTTCGACCCTACTCCTTCCACACCGGGAACGTACGCGAACATGAAGGCGGAAAGATTGCGCCCGCCTTGCACGTTGAGAGGTAACTCGGTAATCGCTTTGTTATTCAGATTGTCCGAAATGGTAAATGTCTGCGTCTGAAGCTGAGGCGCGTCCCCCGCCACCGTCACCGAGGCTGTATTTGAGCCAATTTTCATGACGATATCAATTTCGTCCACTTGAGTGATGGCGAGGTGAATGCCCGTCCGCTGGTAATCGCCAAACTTCATCATGGAACTTGTCAGCGTATATTCCCCAATCGGTAAATTCAGGAGCGTGTACATGCCAACTTCATTTGTCATTGCGCTTTCGTGGAGGGAATTTTCAACGTTGGTGGCCGTTACCAGAGCACCCGGAATCATCGCGCCACTGGAGTCTTTTACCGTGCCGGTGATTGAAGCGCGATCAGACTGCGCACGCACGTTCGCGACTACAATGAGCAGCGCCGAGAACGCGACGAGCACGAACTTCACTTCAATCCCCCAGTTCATTGGAAATCAGGAAGGTGGGGCGAGTGGGCCGAGTGGGCCGAGGATATTCCGATGCCCCAGGCATCGAAAAAATATTCTAAACGATTCGGGCTTACATTTCATCCGCGCAAGAATCGTTACCATCGCCGTGCTTTCGATAAACCTCAGAACTTGGGCGCTCAGTTGTCCCTTCACCTCCGCGAATACACTCGAACGTAATCCACCAGCATGCGCTGGGGAAACTCAGTGGAAATATCCGGGCTTGCCGGCAAATTGCCTCCAACCGCCAGATTCAGAATTATGAAAAATGGATGGTTGAACACCCATGGAGCGCCGCCCGGAAGATTGGCGGGAGTCATCGTTGAATAAAGTTCGTCGTCCACATAAAAACGAATTGCTCGCGGTTCCCATTCCATCGCAAAAACGTGGAACATATCGCTGAATTGTGCGTGGGGAAGCGAGAAACTACTCGTGACGGACTGCCTGGCCGAATATCCCGGACCATGAATGCTCACGCGAATCCTTGACTTGTCCGTATCAACATTTTCCATTACGTCGATTTCACCGCATGCCGGCCAACCGGCGGACGTGTAATCGTCTCCCATCAGCCAGAATGCAGGCCATGTTCCTTGTCCGGGTGGAATTTGTACACGAGCTTCGAAACGTCCGTACATTTGAGTGAATCGCCCTTTTGTGGTTACGCGCGCGGAGGTGTACCGGCGTCTCACGCCGTCTGAGCCAACGAAATTTTCCTTCATGGCTTCAATCACAAGGTTGCCATTCTCCAGCCGCAAATTCTCCTGCCGGGGAGTGTAATATTCCAATTCCTCGTTGCCCCATCCGTTTCCGCCACTCTCGATGACCCACTTTGCCGGATCCGGTGACGAACCGTTCGGACCTGTGAACTCGTCATCCCAAGTCAAAGTCCATTTTCGATCGGTGTTTTCGGCTGATGGCACGAATTCGCTTGCTTGATGTTTGCAACCATTCAGCAGAACACTAATCAACATCAGGAATCCAACGGTCCCCATTTTCACGCTGTATTTTCCAAACTCACTTGAGGACTTACAGCCCGCCGTCCCATCTCTGAATTCTGCAGGCCCTTGCGTCAAGGTATTAATCCTTGGGGAAAAGGTTACCAGTGGCGCTCATTCAGCGAATCCCCAACTTTTGGAGTCTTTGGCTACCACTTTTGAGGTAGTGCAGCATCGGGGTTTCTTCGCTCACCATTTTTTAAATTCATTACCATAGCCGTAGTTCCATGAAGAGACAATAGTAGTGATAAGTAAACAACAATGTCATTCTCAATAAGACTTTGGCGGTACATGTTGCTGAAGTTCCAATCCCTGCTGGTTGAGCATTACTTTCCTTGTGCGATACATCGACCGTGTTGCCTTTCGGATTCTTAAGCGACGGAAAAAACCAGTTGAGATTTTAGGTGGCGGCAGATCTCGTGCCCAAGACGCACCCTATAGCACTGGCATCCAAATCGATAAGACCCCATACACTTCAGGGCGCAGGGGGCAGATTCACAGACACATTAATTGCCAAAAGACTTTAACCGGGGAGTCACAAATTGCCTGGATAATATTAGTCTGATATTGAAAGAAGCAAAAATCGATACCTCCGACCTGGTATTGCGGAATTAGGTCATTTTGGGCCATTTGGGTAGGTAACTGTATTCAATATTGTGTCCAATTATAGATCGGGATAAACTGCCACGCGAAATCGCGAACCTCTAATCAGGGAACGGGAGTTATGGGACAACCCAGCATCGTTAAACTAACGGGACGAATAGACAACGTCACCTCGGCTGGCATCGAGACAAATATCGGCCTCGAGCTTGACGATAAGCCGTCTGCCCTGATTCTCGATTTTAGTGATGTCACCTTCGTCAGCAGCATTGGCCTGCGCATGCTTCTTATGGTTGCGAAGCGATGCCGCAAACAGAACTCCCCTCTCGCCCTGCATTCCGTTTCGAAGCCGATTGTCGACTTGTTCAGGGTGAGCGGCATGACAGAGTTCTTCCCAATTCATCCTTCCCGGGAGACCGCACTGGCGGCCATCGTTTAAGGCAATCACTTCTGAGAACAAGTATTCCTGGGGCAAGTTTTCGAAAAGTTCATTCGAATGATGACTGGCGGGCCGCTACAGCGAGGAGTGTCGGGCGTGGGTGAATCCCTCACATTACATGTGCGGAATAAAGGCGACGCTATCGCTCCGGCCAATGAGGCTGCGGAAACATGGCTGACGATGCAGGAGATATCGCCTGAAGCGACGTTTTTCGCAGGCCTGACGATCGAAGAACTCGTAACGAACTGCATCAAGTACGGATATGACGATTCCGGGGAACACATCATCGACATCGAACTTTCCGTGGCAAATCACACGCTGACAATTACCGTGGTCGATGACGGCCGCGCGTTTGACCCGTTGTCAGTTTCGCCCCCAGATATGTCCGGTGCGATCGAGGATAGGCCCATTGGTGGCCTTGGAATTCATATGCTGCGTGAGTTGGCGGACAACATGGCGTATGAGCGGCGCGACAATACGAACCGGGTCACGCTGATAAAGCGGATGCCCTGAAGTCATCGTGAAATTTTGCAGAGCTATACAGATAAGACCGCGACTCACTGCGGCAACCCATTGTGATTATGATTTTTTCTCAACGGAAAAATTCGGCTGGGCAGGCAGCGCCGAAAAACACATTATTGATTTTAAATTTTGATGTAGGATGTGGAACCGATGAGCAGCATGCATATTGAGACCGAAACGCGTGGCGGCTGGCGCGTTATTTCTGTCCAGGGCCGCGTTGACAGTTTAACCGCCGGCGAATTGAACGCCGCACTGCTGGCAGCTGTCTCGGCCAATGAACGGGTTGCTGTGGATTGTTCTGGCCTGGAATATATTTCCAGCATGGGAATTGCCTCCCTCATGGAGGGCGCGAGAGCCGCGCGTACCGCCCATCGCGAATTCAGGGTCTGCGCACCCAACCAACGTGTGAAGCAGGTATTCGAAATCACCGGCCTCCGCAGTCAACTCGATGTTCGTGAGGACCTTCCTTGCTGACGCTGCTTGAAGAGATCGTACTCCTGACAATTAATCCACGAACCGGCAGCCTGGAAGGCGGCGATGAATTCGGCGTGCGCTACGCGCTGGCCGGCGCCGTGCTGTTCGATCTTGCGCTCGCACAGCGCATCGACACGGATGTCGACAGTGTCTCCGTCATCGACAACACGCCTACCGGCAACCCTATTCAAGATGATCTGCTTGCGGCTTTGTCAAAGCGCGGGGCATCGTTCAAGGTTCGCGATTGCGTGGAGCAGATTTTCTATCAGCGCAAGGATCTCGAGGGCTCGGCTCTGGCGATCCTCATCGAGAAGGGAATACTCAGGAAGGAAGCGGCCAAAGTCCTGTGGGTAATCGATGTCGAGAGGCTCCGTGTGATTGACGGCGCCCATCATCAGAATATCAAGGCGCGCCTTGCGCGAACAGTTCTTGAGGACGAAATTCCCGAGGTTCGCGACATTATGCTGGTCAGCCTTGCCAATGCCTGCGGATTTCTCAGCGTGGTGCTGGCGCCCGCACAAATTGAATTGCGCGCCAGCTGGATCGAAACTCTTTCGAAGATCGAAACAATTTCGCGCAACGTGAGTTTCGCCATTGCCAGGCTACTGGAAGATCTTGCGCGCGGTTCGGCTGGATTCGGCATGGCCCGCTAAATACGATTGAGGTTGATGCGGCGACCAGTGCGTGCTTCGCTGCATTCATGCTCTTGTCAGCCAACCTCCGCAAATAAAATTGGCGTTGCGGAAAGTTTGTGACTCGCTCCTACCTTCTCTACAGACCTTCCTTAAGTGAATATTAGGTATTTACCTGATTGCTGTGCCAATTCATTGCTGCAATTCTGCAGGCAAGATGTGCGAATTCAACAAATTCCGAATCCATTCCGAGCCGCTCTCCGACATTTCAAATTATCCAACTCACAATTTTATTTGGTGAATCAGGGGGATGTAGAAAGCTCTTCATGCCTGGTTGATTACGGGACTGGATAAATTCACAAGGAGAATCTGATCATGACTCCCGAAGCAGCTCCCTACGGCCGAAAAACTCAAAGACCCTCGCCCGTTTCCGACGTTCATATTTTATGGATTACAGCCGGCCTTGGCTGCGATGGTGATTCCGTTTCCATCACGGCCGCCACGCAACCGAGCATAGAAGATGTATTGCTCGGAGCCATTCCGGGGCTGCCCAAAGTGCATTTGCACAATCCCGTCTTAGCCTACGAGACGGGCGATGATTTCATGAAATTTTGGTATCAAGCCGAGCAGGGAAGGCTGGATCCATTTGTTCTGGTGGTAGAGGGTTCTATTCCCAATGAAAGCATAAAGCAGGATGGCTATTGGGCTGCGTTAGGGACCGATCCCAACACAAAGCAACCGATTAGAACTACGGAGTGGATTGACCGATTGGCCCCGAAAGCTTTGGCCGTGGTCGGGGCGGGAACCTGTGCAACTTACGGCGGAATTCATGCCATGCAGGGAAATCCTACCGGCGCTATGGGATTGGCTGATTATCTCGGATGGAATTGGAAATCAAAAGCCGGATTGCCGATCGTAAATGTTCCCGGTTGCCCGGTGCAGCCTGACAACTTCATGGAAACGTTGCTTTACCTTCTGTATCAAGTTGCGGGCTTGGCGCCGATGATTCCGCTGGACGATCAATTGCGACCGGTATGGCTCTTCGGCAAAACGGTTCATGACGGATGCGATCGCGCAGGTTATTACGAACAGGGAGATTTCGCTGATTTTTACGGTTCCGAGAAATGCATTGTGAGGTTGGGATGCTGGGGGCCGGTCGTGAATTGCAATGTCCCGAAACGCGGATGGATGGCAGGCATCGGAGGCTGTCCAAATGTCGGTGGCATCTGCATCGGCTGCACGATGCCGGGCTTCCCGGATAAATTTATGCCTTTCATGGACGAGCCTCCCGGCGCCAGGGTTTCCACCTCAAGCATTCGTCTCTACGGCAAAGTTGTTCATTCACTGCGATCCATCACCAACGACACGGTGAATAAAGAGCCGAAATGGCGCCATACCGGTCAAGAACTCACGACTGGATACAGACCCGGAACCTACTGACGGAATTATTTTTGCCGGAAATTCAGTTTTTAGTTTAAGGAGCGGCATCATGGGAACGACGACTTCTGTTGCTAGCAACACGCCTGCCGGTTCAAGAAAGCTAGTGGAAATGAATTGGGATCCCATTACTCGAATCGTGGGAAGCCTTGGAATATTTACGAAAATCGATTTTGAAAACAGGCAAGTTGCCGAATGTCACAGCACCTCGTCTATATTTCGCGGGTACAGCATCTTCATGAAGGGCAAAGATCCTCGCGATGCTCACTTCATTACCAGCCGCATTTGCGGAATTTGCGGCGACAACCATGCGACCTGCGCGAATTATGCGCAAAACATGGCGTTTGGCGTTCGTCCCCCGGCGCTGGGTGAGTGGATCGTGAATCTTGGCGAAGCAGCGGAGTACATGTTCGACCACAATATTTTTCAAGACAATCTGGTTGGAGTCGACTTTTGCGAACAGATGGTGAAGGAAACCAATCCTTCTGTTTATACAAAGGCGGAGAAAACGGCGTCGCCACATTCCAATCTGCATGGTTTCAAAACAATCGCCGACATCATGAAGGCACTGAATCCGTTTACCGGGGAGTTTTATCGCGAAGCTTTGCAGATGAGCCGCATGACACGCGAAATGTTCTGCCTGATGGAAGGCCGCCACGTTCATCCCTCCACGCTCTACCCCGGCGGTGTAGGAACTGTTCCTTCCGTGCAGTTGTTCACGGATTACCTTATTCGATTGATGAAGTATGTTGAGTTCATGAAAAAAGTGGTGCCGCTGCACGACGACCTTTTCGATTTCTTCTACGATGCGCTTCCCGGATACGAAGAGGTAGGGCGGCGCAGGGTGTTGCTGGGATGCTGGGGATCGTTCAACGATCCTGCCGTTTGCGATTATTCCTACAAACACATGACCGAGTGGGGACGCGCGATGCATGTCACTCCCGGAATTGTGGTGGACGGCAAATTGGTGACCACCGATTTGGTGGACATCAATCTTAATATTCGAATTTTGCTGGGCAGTTCGTTTTACGACGGTTGGGAGAATGCCGAGACGTTTGTGAAACAGGATCCGCTTGGAAATAAAGTTGACCAGAATCATCCCTGGAACCAGACGACCATTCCCAGACCGCAGAAACGGGATTTCGGTGATAAGTACACGTGGGTCATGTCGCCTCGTTGGCTCGATAAGCGAACAGGCGACCACCTGGCCATCGATACCGGTGGAGGGCCGATTGCGCGGCTATGGGCCACAGCACTCGCTGGCCTCGTTGATTTTGGCTACATCAAGTCGACTGGAGAAAGCGTCAAAATTTATCTGCCGAAAACCATGTCTCTTCCAGAGACCGAGTTTGAATGGAAAATTCCCCAGTGGAGCAATGCAATCGAACGCGACCGCGCTCGAACATATTTCCAGGCGTACGCAGCGGCTTGCGCGCTTCATTTTGCGGAACAGGCGTTTGCCGAATTGCGCGCGGGAAGGACTCAGACCTGGTCGGACTTCAAAGTTCCGATGGACGCCATCGGCTGCGGTTTCCACGAAGCTGTGCGCGGAGTATTGTCGCATCACGTCGTTATTCGCGACGGAAAAATTGCAAATTACCACCCGTATCCGCCTACTCCATGGAATGCGAACCCGCGGGACATCTACGGGACCCCTGGACCTTATGAAGATGCTGTGCAAAACACGCCTATCTTTGAGGAGAACGGCCCCGAGAAATTTAAAGGCATCGATATCATGCGCGCGGTTCGCAGCTTCGATCCGTGCCTGCCATGCGGCGTCCATATGTATCTGGGCAATGGAAAAGTTCTTGAAACACATCATTCTCCGATGTTTGGCACGCAGATTTAATTTTACGACCACGGCGACGACGTCGCTGATGACTTGAAATTTCCAAGAGGCTTAATCTGACGGGGCCGCTGAAGGTTTGTTTCCGGATGCGCAGCGGCCCGCTTTTTTTTCGCGGGGAAAAATGGAAAACGAAAAAGACATGCAAACTCAAATTCAGCGACTGGGCGAAATCGTCGAGTATCTGGAACGCACAGCTGATCCAATTACTCGCTCGATGGGCAAAGAACTTTTGGAATGCGTGATGGCCTTACATGGAGCTGCGCTGGAACGCATTTTGGAATTTGCGAGCGACGCGGGTGAGGCCGGGGAGGGAATCATACGCAAGTGCGGCCGCGATGAAGCGGTGAGAAGCGTGCTCTTGCTGTACGGATTGCATCCGGAAAGTATGCGCACGCGCGTGACTGCGGCCCTTGAAAAATCGCACAAACTTTTAGAGCAACATGCGGCGCATGCGGAACTCGTTTCCGTTACGGATGATGGAGCGATTACGCTTCGACTTGAAGTGAAATCCGGCGGCTGCGGAGCCGCATCGGTAAAATCCGAACTTCAAGCCGCCATTCAGGACGCCGCACCTGATGCGTCTTCCATCGTCGTGGAAGAGTATGGAGTTTCTCTTGCCCGCTCGGGCTTTGTCTTGATTTCTCAATTGGAAAGCAAGATGCCCTTGGCTGGGTCAGCCGCGGAAACGCAGGTTAGGAGTGTTGACTGAAATGGCGACAGTCATGACACCTCAACTGGAAAAAGCGTTTGCCACATTGCGTCAATTTGCGAGGAAACGTTCCGCTGCGGAGCGATGTGAAATGTGCGCGCTGGTATTGGGCCCCGAGCACGATCATCTGGTTGATCCGACCAATCGAAAATTAATTTGCGCGTGCAACGCCTGCGCAATTCTTTTCGAGGCGCAAAGCGGCTCAAAATTTAAGCGCGTTCCTCGCGGAGTATTGTACTTGCAGGAATTTCAACTGACGGACGCGCAGTGGGACGGGCTGGCAATTCCCATCGATATGGCTTTCTTTTTTAAGAGTACTCCGCTCGCAAAGGTCGTCGCGCTATATCCAAGCCCAGCAGGCCCAATGGAATCGTTGTTGCCGCTGGATGCGTGGACGGAAATCGTTGCGTCCAACCCGATTCTCTCGCGCATGTTGCCGGATGTTACGGCCCTGCTCGTGAACCGGATCGGACACGCGAGGGGTGTCATTCCGGCGGAATATTATCTGGTTCCCATAGACGATTGCTACAAGCTGGTTGGTTTGATTCGCATGCATTGGCGCGGGCTCTCCGGCGGAACGGAAGTTTGGCGGG
>DATHNC010000082.1:0-28062 GCA_035486415.1 Saccharimonadales bacterium (SeqCode) | reverse complement strand
AATAGTGCCGGATAAAAAGCTAAAAAGATTTTACGAGGTCAGTGGAAAGGACGCGGGCTTTTTCAGCAAGGTTCTGCGCACGGACCCAGTCATCGGAACGAATTGCGTCGTGCGACTGGCTTAAAAATCCTTTAATTTTTTCCGCCAGATCTTTCTGCGCCGCGCTGAGTTGCCGTCCATTGGAAAGCTGCAAATTCTGTTCCGCGGTCATGATGTTCGCTGTGGTGTTCTTTCTGGTCGATTCCAGGTCTCGCGGCGAAAGTTGCGGCGAAATCTGCGGCGCAGCAGGTTTGGCCGGAGTCGAGTCCGCGGATTCCGTTGTCGCAGGACGCCGGGGCGCAGCCGGGCGCTTGCCCGCGACTGGAGGAGGCACGGTCGATTCCACTTCCGGCGGCGGCTCTTCCGTTACCGTGGCCGCAGGCGGCGCGGTCGGCGCCGGCATGGGCGCGGTTTCATCCGGTGGGGGTACGCTTACGGAAGGAGGAGACGCGCGCACAATATGTTTGCTCGCACACCCAGCCACCAGCATGGAGACTGAACATAGCAGCGCGAGAAGTTTAAAATTTCGCACTAGAGTCTCCCTGCAACAGCGGCGCCGGAATCGCGTGGCCGCGAAAGAGCCGTTTCCATTTGATGAGCGAGCGGCAAATCAATCCTAAACGTTGTGCCGTGCCCCACTTCAGATTCAAATTCGATGGACCCGTTGTGCAGTTGAACAGTTCTGAAAGTGCTAGCAAGCCCGATGCCGGAACCTCCCGCTCTGGTGGTGAAAAAAAGCTGAAAGATACGTTGCCGATGTTCCGGAGCAATCCCTCGTCCCGTATCCCGAACTTGAATTTCCGCCAAATCATCGCGCCGGTTCAGCAAGACGGAAAGTGTGCCGCCTTTAGGCATGGCTTCAATGGCATTCACGATTAAATTAATCAGTGCTTGTTTCAAAAGCAATCGATCGACAAGAACGCTCGGAACATTGGGCGCCAACCGTGCATCCAGTTTAATGTTCGCTTTGTCCAATTCAGGCTTCTCCACCGCCAGGACCTCTTCCAGAGTGCCCTTCAGATTAGTTTCCTCCTGATGCATGTCTGGTGGACGCGTGAAGTCGAGGAAGCGTTTCACGACGCTGTCCAGACGATCGATCTCGCTGTCCAATACGCGAACCGCCTGCAACGGCAACCCCTCCACATCCGGCAAACTCGCTTTCAAATTCTCGAGCCAGATGCGCATCGAGTTCAGCGGATTTTTTACCTCGTGGGCCACGCCGGCGGTGATTCGCCCAAGATTCGCGAGGCGCTCGGACACCTGCAGCTGCGTGCCAATTCTTTCCCTGGATTCCAGATCCTTGAATTTTACTAGCGTGCCCATGCGCGTGTCACCATCGCCAATCACTTCCACGCTCACGCCCACGCGCCGCGGCGGCCCGTCGATGTGGCGCAACACAACTTCCGCGGAAGCTACCGGTTCCATTTCGCCATTCTGCATTTTGATGGCTGTGCGGACATCGTGGTCGGGCGGAAAAATATCTTCCGCAGGTCGTCCCAGAAGTTGATCCGCCGGCGTGGAGAGAAACCTTTCCACTGCGGGACTCACCATCACCGCGCGCCCGTCGACCGAAAAAAGCAGCAAGCCATCGTCGAGCCCGCCTAGCACCTGATCGATGTTTTCCCGCAAATTGCTGAAAATTGCCCGCACTCCGCGCAGCTGCATCCCGATTTGACTGATTTTCGTACTGACTTGTCCGAATTCATCCCCACGTTCCAGAGGCTTCTGATCGAACTCGCCCTTGGCGATGCGATCGAGTTGAGCGGTAATGCGCTTCAGGGGAGCGAGCGAAATGCTGCTGACAATTCCCGCGAGCAAGACGGACACTCCAACAGATATGACGGCGAGCAACGCCGCCGAACGCAACGCCGGCATAATGCTAGCGCGCAGCAATCCGGTTTGCACCGCCACGCGGACCGCCCCGAAGGGTATTTGCTGACCGGGCGGCCCCAATTGAAATGGATAGGTGACTTCATAGGCTCGCAGCGTCGGCTGGTAAAGAAGGCTGTACAGAATCCTCAGCTGCTTCACAAATCCGTTAGAAACCAGTTGATCGATGCCCGCGCGAGGCGGCACGGAATTACCCCGCAGCAATTTATCGCTTGATACGAGCACTTTGCCGTTTACATCTGAAATCGAAACCTCATAGATCAAAGGAGAAACCTGCACCTCGGCATCGATGGCAGACGCCAATGATGCGCTTTCGTCAAACGCTTTTTGAGCGTAGGCGCGCAAATCTTCCGGACTATTGGAATCGGGAGTTTCACCGGCTTTGGCGGCGTCCGCGAGTGCGATCTGCGCCTGGAAAAAAACTTGTTTGGAAACCAATTGCGCGCGGTCGTCCGCCTGGCGGATGATCTGGCGCGAAAGATTCATAACATAGAGAGTCGAATTCACGCCTACTACGGCGAGCACAAGCGCCGCTGTTGCCAGCGTAATCTTCGTTTTCAGGCGAAATTGCATGGGTGCCCTGTCCCTCACTTCGAGGGAATTTTTGCAGCCTCATATTCCTTGAGCTTATTGTGCAGGGTTTTCAGGCTGATTCCTAGCAATTCAGCAGCACGTGTTTTGTTATTAGTAGATGCGAGGGTTTGGAGAATCAGCTCGCGTTCGGCCGCCTCCACGGTGGTTCCCAGCGGAAATCTCAGAGATGCCAGGTCGGAGGCGCTGGCGGCAGGCGCGTGCCCAAAGTCCGTCGGCAGACTCGAGCGGCCAATCAGGTCGCGATCGGTGACGATCGCCGCACGTTCCAGCACGTTGCGCAATTCGCGCACATTGCCCGGCCACGAATAACTCGCGAACTGGTCGAGCACTTCGGGATTCACGCCGCGAACATGGCGGCCGTGCTTGACATTAATGTCGCGCAAAATATGTTCCACCAGCAGTGGAATATCTTCTTTGTGGTCGCGCAGCGGCGGCAGCTGAATGTGAAATACATTCAAGCGGAAATAAAGGTCCTGCCGCAATTCTCCCTTGGCAACGGCAAGCTCGGGCTCCTTATTGGTTGCGGCCAGCACGCGAACGTCGACCGGCGTTTCCACTTTGCTGCCCAGCCGGCGAACTTTATGATCCTCCAGCACGCGCAATAATTTCGCCTGTGTTGGAGCGGGCATTTCGCCAATTTCGTCCAGCAGCAACGTGCCGCCGTCGGCAAGCTCGAAGCATCCGAGCCGACGCTCGGCAGCGCCGGTAAATGCGCCGCGCTCGTGGCCGAAAATTTCGCTCTCCATCAGGGATTCGGGAATCGCGGAACAATTGATGGCGATAAAAGGGCGGTCCGTGCGTGGCGAAAGCCGGTGAATCGTGCGCGCTAAAATTTCTTTTCCGGATCCGGTTTCGCCCGTGATCAAGATCGAAGCGGAGGACGGGGCCACCTGCTCCACCAGATGCATAACTTCCTGCATCGTTTTCGATTGCCCAACGAGGTCGCCCAGTTTTCCGGATTCGCGCAACTGCCTCGTGAGCGCCGCAACCTGCTTGCGATCACGCACGCGGCCCAGCGCTCTCTCGAGCAATACGTGCAGCACCGAGCCTTTCAGCGGCTTTTCGATATACCAGAACGCTCCGGCTTCGATCGCCTGCACGATGCGCTCTTCGCTACCCTTGCCGGTGATGATGATGGCGGGAACGTTTTGCAGCTCTTCGCTGAGGCTGGCCAAAAGGTCGAGGCCATTCATGCCGGGAAGCTCCACGTCGGCGATCAACACGGCGGGTGCGAATTCGGAAAATTTTGCGAGAGCATCCTCAGCGCTGCCAACGCCGAGAACATCGTAACCCCATCGGCGCAGCAATGCTTCGTAGCCCAGACGTGCATTTTCCTCGTCTTCGACGATCAGGACGCGGTCTGGAGAAAGTTTTGTAGTTTCAAATCGAGTTGCGTCAGCCATTCGGTTTACGTGCGGGCCCAGGGACGTGGGCCGGCGCCTCCCTTCGAATCTACCAGTACATGCCAAGAAATGCCAAGCTGAGATGCGGGACCATCGCTTCCTTGTTTTCCAATTGCAGCAGCAAGAAAGCAGATGCATACATTGGGCCTGAATGTTGTGCGAATAGCAGGCAATGACAACGAATCGCCCCCAGAGTTTTACGGTTGCTACTCTGGGGGCGATTTGCAATCCGTGTTCGCGCGGTCGTCTGAAAATAAATTGAGTGAATAAAAATTTGCGGCGCTCAATTTATCAATGACCGCTGCGAATTAGCGGCCAAATATTCCGACGTAGGTCGCCTTGCCAATCACGTGGCCATCCATCGCCTTCAAAAGATCCATGCGCGAGGAGCCGGCTGCGAGATCCAGCTTGGAATCCAGCGCGTAAATTTCAAAAATATAATGATGCGGCGTGGCGCCTGGTGGCGGGCATGGCGGCTGGAATCCGTTTACTTTTCGGATATTCACGCCCTGCACGATGCCGTCGGGCGAAGAATCGGGTTTCACTCCCGCGGCCACGGAGGAAGAAGTTCCGGGGACGTTCCAGAAAATCCAGTGTGTGACGTCCATCGAGCCCTTCATCGGCGCGGCGTCCGTATCATGGAAAATTACGGCGAAAGTTGCCGCGCCGCTTGGCGGGTTCGTCCAGGAAAGCGCCGGAGAGGCGGCGTTCGGATCCGCGCACGAATATTGCGTGGGGATCATGGATCCTTCTGTATATGCGGAACTCATCAATTTAAATTTGGAAGGCGGAGGCGGCGTTGCTGGTTGTTGCGCGGCCACACCTGCCGAGATTGCCGCAGACAAAATTGATGCAGCGATCAGCGATTGCATTAATTTGATTCGCATCGTATTTCCTCCTTGAGCTTAGGCTTGAGGCCATACTATACCCTGAAATTCCAAATTTTGGCGCATCGTGTAATTTTCATGCTTGTAATATTTTGCGTGACTTTTTCACGGCTTCATGTGTTTGTGAAAATATGCAAAATGTGGATCCGTGCGTTGCCCATCGGGCGTCGGGGGAGCGAATCCTGCGCTGGTGGTGGGCAAGCCTGTGTATGCGGTGTGGAAATAAGGGAGTTTGTCGCGCTTGGGAATATCGTGGAAGGTTTGACACGCTGTATCCTATAGGATACAATTCATGCAGATCGAAATTCGGAAGACTGCGACATTCTCCAGCTGGATGGCAGGTTTTCGCGATCAGAGTACCAGAGCCAGGATAGCGGCCCGGATTGATCGATTGGCGTTCGGTCTCAGCGGTGATGTCGAGCCTGTGGGTGAGGCCGTCAGTGAGTTGCGCATTCACCTTGGTCCGGGTTATCGAGTGTATTTCGTGCGAAGAGGCTTAACTTTGCTGATCCTCATTATGCGGCGGTGACAAATCAACCCAAGCCAAAGACATTCGGAAAGCAAAAATCCCGGCTGCGAATTTGGAGTAGATCTATATGGCAAGAAAAAAAGAAAAAACTTCAATCTATGACTCCGCGGAATATCTCAGCAGCCGCCAGGCCATAAATGCATATATGGAAGAGGCGCTTGAAACGGGCCATCCGGGATTTATCGCCATGGCGCTAGGTACGATCGCCCGAGCTCGTGGAATGGCAAAAGTTGCTAAAAAGGCGGGGCTCTCCCGCGAAAGCCTTTACAAGGCGCTAAGCACCGGTGGCAATCCGCAGTTTGGGACGATCATTCGGGTGATGCACGCCCTCGGTTTGAAATTCCATGTCACCGCCACGCGAGTTCGGTGATCCTCCACGAAAATTAAGTGCGGTATAAGTCACTTCAAAATCTCACTGGGGAAAGTTCAAAGGCCTATCCAAAACCAGGTCCAGTTTTGTGCCTTTTGGCAAATCAATCTCCTGGCCGATTCCTGAAGATGCCAGAAATGCGGCTACACCGCCGACAGCGGCGCCCATGGCGGCCTCCTTACTGTTGTGCGAAGTCACGCCGGGAGCGCTGCCTTTTGCCGCGCCCATCGCTGTCGCTTCCGCCACCTCGGATCCTTTTCCGGTGCGTGAGGCGATTTCTCCCTCTTTGCTTTCACCTGTCTGCACGCTGTATTCGCCCGGAACGCTGGAAACCTCCGCAACGATCGGCAGCGTGCCGCGCGCCGTTTCGATGTCATCGAAGGTCAGCCATACGCGCGCGCGACCCGTCAATCCGCCCGGCTCGATTCGGCTGATATGTCCCACGATTTTCGAGCCCACGGGCAATACATTTCCGTTTGAAGCCACGAGCGGCTCCATCGTTCTCACCTGGAATATCTCGTGGTTCTTGTTCTTTCCCGTATTTAATTCCTGATCGAGACGAACCAGAAAATGAGGGGCATTGCGCACAGAATCGGCCCATGAGTTCGATGGCGTGCCACGAGTTTGCGCCGCAGCCGGAACTATTCCGCAGATGACAGCTGCGCCAGAAAGAAAAACAGCCAAAAAGGCAGGCGTTCCAAAAAATTTCCTCATTTTCTAATTCCTCCACTTTTGGTTTCTGTTGGCCATTCGCTCAAATGAAATGGCAGCTGTTTCATTTTCTGAATAGACGTTTAACAGCCCGGCAAAAAATTATCTCTGTCATTCCGGGTGAAGCGAGGAATCTGTTTTTCCTCGCTTTCATAAAGTTAAATCGAAGAGAGATTCCTCGCTTCGCCCGGAATGACAGAATGGATTACTTTTTCTGCAGCCTGTTAAGACCCCTACCGTATTTCAATCGGATGGCGGAAAAGGCCGGAGGGTGGCCTGCGAGGTTTTTAAAAAACAGCCATTTCCCGAACAAGTCATCTTCAGGCGCATTCCTTCATTACTGTAAGGTGAATAAGAGGAAATCATGTATTGTGGTGCTTATACTCTGATTATAATATTGCTGCTCGGGAAGTCGAACTGAGCGGGGGTTGTGTTCCGGGTCCTCATATATTTGAAGCTGGAAGAATAAATGAAATTATTATTTCAGACTTTGATTAATTACAGCTCTTCCAGATCCAGAAAATAATTTCAGGGGGTTTTGATGATGCTGCGAGTCACGGCGCGTTGTATAGCTCTATTAACTTTGGTTTTCATGCTGATCACTCCCGCATTTTCCAAGAATTCGCACGCGGGCAACGACACTAGGAATTCAGAGGATGCCGCCTCTACGAATTCCGACGACGCAAGTGTCGCGCCCGCGCCGGAACCTCCCGCGGACGAGGCTGGCGCCCCCCAACAACCGACCGCAAGTGATAAGAAGGATACGAGCAATGAGTACAAGCCCGCGCCAAAATTTACCCCCATGTTGGCGACGACGGGCACGCTTGGACTTTTTACGCTGGAGACAGCCGACACGCTTCCGAAGCACGGCTTTGCATTCTCCGCATTCGGAAATAAATTCGGCCGCATGCCGGGAAGCGTCACCTTATTTCAGGTTGGCATTGACGCGAGTTATGGAATTACGGACAACCTGAATGTTTACGCCGCTTTCGATCCCTACGGGCACGTTCATGTGGGCTGCCCGGGCCAGTTGAGTCTGCGCTCGCTTCCTTTGTCGTCCACCTGCGCACCACTAACATTTGGCAGTTCCGTTCCAGGCTCATTCTTTCCCACGACTCCCGGCAGCGCGGCCGGATACGTCGAAGATTATCCTTTTGCGGCGAATAACACCGGCGGAATCGGAAATATCACGTTGGGAGTCAAGTACGCTTTTGCCAACCAACGGCAAGGTGCTCCGGTAAGTTTTTCTGTGAGAAATGATTTGATCATTTCAACCAAGACGGATGTGAACAAGTTGCTTGCGAATGGAACCCAGGGCAGCCCGCTCAGCGACTTGGTATCGGTTGCCTTGAGCAGGCAATGGGGCAACTTCCTGACCGGCACTTTTAATTTGGGATATATGTTTGTCCGCGCACCGCGCGACAATCAAGACAATCATTTGTTCGACATGGCCAATCAGCTGAAGATGGGTGGCGGAATTTTGCTGTTTCCCGAGAGCCGCTTCCAACCCATGATGGAATATTCTGCCGTGATATTCGATAGCGCTCCAAACACCCCCGGTGACACGACCCTGGGTGCGCGCGATCCGATCGACGGGGTTTGGGGCATTCGCATGTATATCCGCCGAAATATCGGCGTGGATGTCGGCTACCGTTACATGCTGAACCTGAGAAACAGCAGCGACCGCAGCGGCTTCGTAGTGAAAGTTGGCACCGCGTACTGGCCGGAAAAAGCGCCGCCAGTCAATCATCCTCCCACCATCGCGTGCACGACGGACAAGCCGATGGTGTATGCGGATTCGAACGACATGGTGGCTGTTACCTGCACCGCGAGCGATCCGGACAATGATCCACTGACCTACACATGGTCGTCGACTGCTGGAAAAGTGGATGGCTCCGGGCCGCAGGTTCGCTGGCTTTCCAATGGCGTGCCCGTTGGATCCGCTTCGATCACGGCAAAAGTGGATGATGGCCGCGGCGGCGCCGCAGCTTCCACCGTTTCTGTGAATGTGGAAACGAAGCCGAATCATCCGCCCACCATTACGTGCTTTGCGGATCGTCCGACGGTTTTTGCCGGCGAAAAAGTTCACATCACATGCAAAGCGTCGGATCCCGATGGCGACCCGCTTTCCTATACATGGCGTGCGAATGCAGGCAACCTGGTTGGAAACGGCCCGGCCGCGGACTTCGACACGACGGGACTGGCGCCGGCAACTTATGCGATCACGACACGTGTAGAAGACGGTCGCGGAGGCGCAGCGGATGCCACAACGAACGTCGATGTAAAAGCGGTTCCACCGCCGCCGCAAGCCAGCAAGATCAGCGATTGCGCATTTGGCCAGCCGCTTAGCACGCGCATTGACAATGTCTGCAAACGCATTCTCGATGACGTTGCTCTTCGCCTGCAGAACGAGCCCAAGGGCAGCGCTGTAATCATCGGTTACTCCGACCCCAAGGAACGCAAGCCTGAGAAAGTTGCCGGCGACCGCTCCACCAACGCCGTGAAATATTTGGGCGAAAAAGGCATTGATCCATCGCGCGTTACGACTCGGACCGGCAGCGGCCAGGCGGGTGCAAAAGACAACCGGCGCATTGATGTGATCTGGGTGCCGGAAGGCGCGACTTACTGAGGCTGAGGCGGATACCATGGTTCGCGCTTCTGCCTAAACATTTGGGCTCTGCGGTTGCCGCGATCCCGGCAACCGCGGGCCCAATTTCTTTTCAAAGCAAGTCATCTCATAAATGACTACGCTCAGCCACTTGATAGGACTTCAGGGGCTAAAGCCGCGACCCACAACAACTATTTATGAGAAAGCTTGCATCCCGTGACATCCATGGTTCCGTTGCCGAATTGCTGTAGCCCGCCTCTGAAGAGGCGGGCTACAAAACACATGGCAATTGTTTGAGGATGTCAACAGAGCCAGATAGCTTCAGATCAGTTTTTGCATCCGGCCTTTGCGGCGTGCTTCAGGAAGTAACTCACACCTTCGCAATCATTCCAGATTGGGGGCGTGCGCGGGACTTGCAGGGACTTGTTGAGGATCAGAGGCTGGCTTTGAAGCTGCCACGGCATTCGGAATTCTTCGCAAAATAATTTTATAAATTTCCGCGGAATCATCGCGCACGGCTTTTACGGTTGCCGGGGCTTGAACCACTACATAGCTTCCAGGCGTCGTAAACTCATCAAACGCAATCTTCAGATCCAGGTCTCCCGTTTTTTTCATACGCACAATAAAATTTCCGCCGGAATCCGTAAATGCGAGCTCCGAACCGATGCGCAATGCCGCGCCTTCGATGGGTTGGCCGTCCGGATTAAGAACCTGGCCATGAACGGCATTTTGAAAAAATGCGCCGGAAAAAGATGCGCCCGGAGAAACAGGTCCCAAACCGTGATAAGCGTAAGTGGAAGCGTAGGTCGTGTAACGAATCTGGCCGAGCGGCGTGACGTTTGTGCCTGCGTTGAATTGAATGCCTCGCGGTAGCTGGAAATGAAGCCCTATGACGATGACCTGCTTGAGCTGATTGGGCCCGGCCTGCACGAATGGCAGAAAGACGGTTTGATAGTCCACGCTCAGCGTAGCGAAGTTAGAAATAAAATCACCGCCGAATGAGATGCCTGTTTGTCCTTTGCTATGGTTAATCACCTGATTCAGGCTAAGCCTGGAGCTGAATGTTTCTCGAATATTTCCGAGAATCGTATGCGATTCCTGGCCGGTGGAGCGCGTGCCGAGATAATTCGCGCCCACCTGGAGCCTTCTCGTAATGTCACGCTGCGCGCCAAATGCATATGCGTCGGACTTTCCGTAAGACGTAGAGGATTGATAAAGCGACGCGAAGAACTGGTTGCGGGAAAATCCTGTCCAGATACCAAAACCGTTGACCGTTGCTCTTGAAGCGACTCCCGCCTCCACCGGCGAAAGATAGTTGTTGCGGCTCGCCACGATGCGAACCTGCCGAAAGGGCGAAAATATAACCTGCACATTTTCGCGGTCGTTTTCGGTGAGTTCAGGCGTGGTGACTTCCACTCTTTGAAAAGTTTTCCCCGTCAGCGCGTAGCTCGCATCCACGGAAAGCATTGTCGAACTCCACGAAAAACTGGATGCCGCGTAGGCTTGATCGTTTCCCATCCCCCCGGAAAGAGCTGCCTTGATATCTTTTCTCGCGGTCCATTCCACGGATTGAATGGACGTCTGGTGATTTGCATAAAGATTGCTGGAAAACCAGCGCACGGATCGAGTGAGCTGCCGCTCGTAAAAAATCGCGGCTGTAAATGAACCGCCGCGCGCTACATTCAGAAAAGGCGACCAGTAGCTTGTCGAAGTCACCCCGGCAAACATAAAGAGGCGTGTGTCCTTTTTCTTGTGCAGGAGGCTTACGCCGCGCCCAAAAAAATAGTAGGAGCGATTGAATAAATCCGTAGGAAACACGAGGGGAATCTGCTGATCACCGGCATCCAATAAATCGCCGCGGTACAAATGCAAAAGAGAAAAACCGAGGCTCGGGCCGTTCATATAGCCGAGGTCCAGCCGCCCCGTGTAATCCGGCGATCGCATTTCGACTGACGCGCCGTGCGCCTCAAACATGGAAGAGGAGCCGCCGGTGAGGGAAAAGGCTTGCCCGTGCGCAGTGCTCGCCACGGCCACGATGGCCAGACACACAAATACAAATCGAATCAGCCGGTCTGCCAATCCGCGTGGCCCGCATCGCGGCATGAAAGGGCGGTTCACTGTGCCGAACTTGCCGCCTTCAATTCCGATTCTTTCTTGAAATGATCGAATTCCAGCTGAATGTGTTCCGGAGCGGATGATCCATCCCAATCGAGTTCAATCAGGCGCCGCTGTCCAGGAAACAAAGGAAATCCCGCGAAAGATTGCTTACCATTCGCTGAAGTGACCTGCACATCGCGCACGCGGCTGAATGTATTGCTGTGATTCTCGACCTCGGCGACGATTTGTCGCTTGTTGCCCGTCGCGGAAGATTCGGCTCTCAGCCAGGCAATCTGATCCGGATTCAAAGCACTCTTATCCAGAAGATAAACGGTATGCGGCAGTTGCAGCGCGAGTTTGATCCCGGTCGAGGTCGTCCCTCCCGTCACCGTCGCGTAAATGCAAAACCAGTTTGGAAGCGTTTCGGAAGAGGCCTTATAAAAAACGAAATACGTTTGCTTCGGTTGCAGACGGAAGCTGGTGGAAGAAAGCTGTACGTGAATCTCAGGATCGAGTTTCCGGAACGTGGGATTGCCGTTGGCATCCACTACAAAACTGTGCGGCTCGAGAACAACGGTGAGCGGAACTTCTCCGTCATTATAAATCTGGAATTTACCGTCAGCCTTTGCCTGATATTCCTGAATCACCGGCGAAATTGTTTGTGCAGGTGTATGCGCGGTTGCGCTGAAAAGAAGCAGCAGTAGTGCCCAATAGCGGTTCATCGAATTCCCCCCTTGAGTTCGATCTTCGTGTGAAAAATGAAATACTAAAAATTGAAACGTATTGCATCGCTGCCGCGATTTGCTACAACGCCTGAGCTTGAATCATCAATACGCCGGTGTAATTGGCCGCCGGCAAATTCAATCCAGTCGTATTGATTCTCATATTTAAAGTGTCCGAATGGTTTCCGGTTGTGTTGAATATAAAAATTGTTGTGCTGGAAAGCGTCATGCCGCTGGCGCCCGCAAATGGTGTGGCCCCTGTGAACGCCGCAAATGCACCGCCATTCACACTGCCGGAGACGCTGGAGGATGGAATGTTATCGCCGGCGCCATCGGTCAGGGCCGCGGGGGCGCTCGTAAAGTATGCGTACGTTTTAACCGTGCCGAAAAGGAAAGTCACGGTCCAACTCGTATTTACGGTAATTGTCGCGCCTCCATTTGTGATTCCATTGCGAATAAGAGGAAAATTAACCAGCCCAGGCGAAGCAGTGACGGTCAGTGAAGTCGTCAGATTCGCGGCAAGATTGACGCCCGCGATATTGGAATTCAATTGCGCCTGTGCGGGTGTTCCCGCTAAAAGGAGAAACAGAATAGGCAGGCAAAAGATTGCGCCCCGCAGAAACATCCGCAGGGCATTGCCTTTCGATTTGAGACTCCCCATCCGCATGAGAACGAAGCTTCCTTTCGAATCAATGCTCTTTCATGGTTCTTTCACGTCAATGCAAACAAGCCGTCCACGAAAAAGGAATTAGAGGGCCTGCGCTTGAATGGTCAGTACACCGGTATAATTGGCTGCCGGCAAATTCAAACCAGTTGTATTAATTCTCATATTTAAAGTGTCCGATTGAGTTCCGCTTTTGTTATTGCCCAGAATTCTTATCGTGGAAACTGTGACGCTACTGGCGGCTGCATATGGGCTTACTCCAGTAAATGCACCAAACGCCCCACCATCGACGCTTTCGGACACACTGGTGGATGGAATATTGTCGCCGGCGCCATCTGTCAGGGCCGCAGCGGCGCTAGTGAAATAGGCATATGTCTTAACCGAGCCCACGCTGGGGCTCAACGTCCAACTCGTATTTATGGTAATGGTCGCGCTTCCGTTTGTGATTCCACTGCGGATAAGTGGAAAATTGACCAACCCAGGCGAAGCGGTTACGGTCAAGGAAGTTGTCAGATTCGCCGCCAGGTTTACGCCTGCGATGTTGGAATTCAGTTGTGCCTGAGCGGGTGTTCCGGTTAAAAGGAAAATCACAACTGGCAGGCAAGAAATCACGCCCTGGAGAAGCGTCTGCAGGCGATTGCCATTCGATTTGTGATCTTTTTTCAGCATTGGAAAGAAGATCCCTTTTCAGTGCATTCCCGCTTCAAAATTTAAAATGTGAGATTCAGTACCAACCGCTCTTGTGGACCTTATGACCGCACGAGGCTGAGGGTTAAAGACAAAAGTTCGGGCGCCACAACGCGCCCGAACTCTTACTTAATGCGCTGAGCTGCCAACTGAAACTAGCCGGCGCAGGAAACAGGTATTAAATCGCCTGCGCTTGAATGTTCAGGACGCCTGTGTAGGTTGCCGCGGGCAAGGCCAAGCCGACCGTATTGATCGTCAAGGCAATCGTGTCCGGTCCATGGCTGGAGTTGAACGGTCCGGTCGTGGGAGAAATGGTTTGCGAGAAAACGGTCATTCCCGTTGCGCCACCATACGGTGTCGCGCCAGTGAAGGCTGTCGACGCTCCGCCATTGACAATTCCAGTTACATTCGCGACCGGGATATTATCTCCAGCGCCGTCGCTCAGAGCATTTCCAGTCGAAAAATAGGCATAAAGCTTGACACTGGTGCGGGTCTTGGCAAGCGCCCAGGTCGTTGTAACGGTAACGGGCGCACTGCCATTTGCGGTCCCACTTGGGGGCAAAGCGAAGTTAACCGTCGCAGGGCCAGCCGTCACCGTCAATGATTCCGCGAGAGGCGCATTGAGGTTAACCGTAGATGCTCCAGAATTCAGCTGCGCGTGCGATGCAGGAACAAATACAAATACCATAAAGAACGCTGAGAGCACTAGCCAGGACTTCTTCGAAAAACGCATGCCGCCTCCAAGGTTTTTTTAATTTGGGTTCAGGAACATTGCAGCTCCATGACCCAGTACAGCGCAGCGGCAAGAATTTCATTAGCCAGGTCCGCTCGCAGTCATACGTTTTACGTTTCAAGTCGGAACACCGCACTAGTACCGTGGTACTTATTCCTGAGAGTAAATACCAAAGATGAAACATTTTTCGAGTTATGTTATCAAATTGGTATATCCGGAACTGAGTTTAGAGGCGAGTTTTGCTTCATTTTTTGCACTTATTAAGTATGGCCAGATAGCCTGAATATGGCTTAACTTTTTGCATATGTGCACATTGCGGAAAAGTTTCCGGCAATATCGGTAACCGGTTTGCCTGAATTCACTTATACAATAGGTGCCGAAGCGGGACGCGGACCAAAAACAAGATCCGAATCATGCGCAAAAGTTTCTTCATCGTTTTTTTAATTTTCGCCCTTACTCCTGTACATGCACAGACATGGAAGGCGCTTGGTCCGTCAGGCGGTGACGTGCGCGTCCTCGCCACCGATCCATCGCGCCCGGAGCGGATTTTCCTTGGTACGGCGGACGGACACATTTTTGGTTCAGAAGATTCCGGCGCGCATTGGAACCTTCTTGGACGAGCGAGCCTGCGCTCCGATGCGGTGGTTACATCCATTGTGGTCGATCCTCGAAACGGGAATACATTGTTTGCGGCTTCCTGGACGCGAGATTCCGCGGCAGGCGGCGGGGTATTCCGCAGCCTGGACGGAGGCCGCACATGGAGCGAAGCTGGCCTCGGCGGGGAAGCTGTGCGCACACTCGCCATGGCTCCATCCAATCCCGATGTGCTTGTGGCGGGAACCTTGCGAGGCGTCTACCGGTCGGAAGACGCTTCAAAAACGTGGCAGCGTATTTCTCCTGAAAATCTCGAGGAGCTGCGCAACCTCGATTCGCTGGCCATCGATCCGCGCAATCCGCAAATTATCTATGCGGGAACCTTTCATCTTCCCTGGAAGACAACGGACGGCGGGCGAACCTGGAATCCCATTCACCAGGGCATGATTGACGATTCGGACGTCATGAGCCTGCTGATTGACGTCGAAAAACCGGGGCGAATGTATGCCAGCGCGTGTTCAGGGATCTACCAAAGCGACGACAGCGCTGGGCAGTGGCGAAAAATTCAGGGGATCCCCTACACCGCGCGCCGCACCTATGCGATTTCCCAGGATTCGAAACGTCCCGGCCACGTGTACGCGGCCACCTCAGAGGGCCTATGGAAGACGGACGATGGCGGCATGACCTGGCGACGCACGACTCCTGAATCGTGGGTGATCAATACTGTGGTGGTTTCCAAAGGTGATCCGGGCAGGGTGTTGATTGGAACGGAAGACCGTGGAGTTCTGGTGAGTGATGATTCCGGCGAGCACTTCGAGGAGGCCAACGCAGGATTCGTTCACAGGCAAATTGTCGCGCTGGGCGTGAATCGCAATCGCCCCGGGCAAATTCTTGCCGTGATCGCCCACGCCCCTGATTCTGTTCTTGCAACTGACGATGGCGGCGAGTCGTGGTCGCCTCTCGGTTCTGGACTTCGCGCGGAACAAGTCCTGCGTATTTTTATCGCTCCAGACAATTCGCGGTGGGTCTCGCTTTCGAGTGGCGGACTCATGCGCTACTACGCAGCGCAAAAAAGCTGGATGAGAATCGGAAATGTGGAAAACGAATTCACGAAATCTCAGCCGCCGAATTCGAAAGTTAAGTCCAGGTTGGTCGCGAAAAAGAGAGACAGCGCCTCACTGCTCGATGTGGTTTCAGATATCGAATTCCGTCCGAACCGTTGGTATGCCGCGACAACCGCTGGCCTGCTTGTTTCTGTCGATCACGGTCTCACGTGGGGAGCGAAACAAGCCGGTCCCCTGGTTTCACTTCCTCTCCAATCAGTTCGAGTTTCCTCCGACGAACGGCGCATCCGTGTTGTGTCGCAGCGCGGAATGCTGTATTCGGACGATGCTGGGAAATCCTGGGAGTGGCATGATTTACCGCTTGTCTCGGGCGGTGCCGTTGCATTAATCGATGAACCCGGCGACGACTATACACTGGTCGCAATTGCCCATATGGGCCTTTACATTTCACGGGACTGGGGCAAAACGTGGGAAGCTGCCGCTTCGGGCTTGCCTTCCGTACCGGTTAGGGATTTTGCCGCAAACGGCACGGCCTTTGCAGCCTCCATGCGCACGGGAGGTCTGTACCTAACTTCTGATGCCGGCAGGACATGGAGTCGCGCAGGTGGCAACTCTGCGGACGACTTTTTTACCGCAGTTGCCCCATCCGAAATTCACGACGCAATTTATGCGGTCTCTTCGAGCGAGGGACTTTTTAAAGTGGAGTGGCTCGCAACGGACTAAAGCTTCGGATTATTTTGTTTATTAATAAATTAAATATAGAGATTCATAAATAATGCGCGTTTAAACTCTCCAGCTGTCAAGATTGTGTCTTTTTGGTACCCGAATGATTCCCGTTCTTGCTCCCCTTGCATAGCAAAGGGATTACTCGCCACAATGCAGAAAACTGCTTGCTTTATTTCCCGATTCGGCAATAGAATCACCAACATATTTTATAAGTTGTCATGATAAGTGACAACTTAGCCTAAGCTTAATGTATTCTCCTGATTTGGCACGATTGTTGCACCATTGTGAAAAGAGGTTCCACATGGAAACCGGAACGAGAGTGGACTCACTTGCCGCACGCAGCGCGACATTCAGCCTCCTGGTGGTCGACGACGAACTCACAACAAGGGATTTATGCCGTGACGTTGCTGGAGACGCCGGCTTTCAAGTTTACGTCGCGCCGACCACCGAGGATGCCATCGCGATCCTTGACCAGTATCCAGTGGATATTGTTGTTACGGATTTGAAGGTGCCGCAAATCGGCGGCCTCGAGCTTTTGAAGCGAGTCCGTGCGAACAATCCGGAGACGGCCGTCGTCGTCCTCACGCAATACGGGACGATTGCGACGGCCGTGGAAGCCACGCGTCTCGGCGCGGCGGATTATGTGACCAAGCCGTTCCATGTCGATGAACTGCGCGCCAAGCTCGATCGCCTGACGCACACGATCGAAATGGGACAGGAAAATCGACTGCTGCGCGAAGAGTTGCGCAGCCGCCCCGGATTTGGCGGCCTCGTCGGCGTTTCGCCGCGCATGGAGCGCGTCTACAAGCTGATCCAGAAAGTTGCTCTGCATACGTATCCCGTGCTGATCCTTGGCGAGAGCGGAACCGGGAAGGAATTAGTTGCGCGATCGATTCACTTCTCTGGCCCCCGCAAAAATAAACCGTTTGCTCCCGTGGACTGTTCTTCGCTCACGCCCACGCTCATCGAATCGGAATTGTTCGGCCACGTCAGGGGCGCATTTACCGGCGCGCAGCATTCCAAGCAGGGATTGCTGGAATCCGCGGGCGACGGCACGCTGTTTCTCGACGAAATCGGCGAGTTGCCCATCGATCTGCAATCGAAATTGCTTCGCGCGCTTCAGGAACACGAAATCAAGCCTGTCGGCTCGAACGAGAGGGTTGGCATTCGCGCTCGCGTAATCGCAGCCACGAACCGCGACCTGGAATCGGCCATTCGCACCGGAGCTTTCCGCCAGGACCTGTATTTCCGGTTGAACGTCGTGCAAATCAAGTTGCCGCCACTGCGCGAACGAAAAGCGGATATTCCACTTTTGGTTAACACGTTCCTCGACAAATTTTCCGACCCTACCCGGCCGATTCACACGATCTCTGAAGACGCCATGCGCCGCATCATGTCCTACGATTGGCCGGGTAACATTCGCGAGCTTGAAAATGCCATCGAGCGCGCCGTAGCCCTCGGCTCCGGTCCCATCCTGCACGTGGGCGATTTGCCTTCGAACTTGCAGTACTCCTCCTCCGAAAAACTTGGGGACGTCGATGAACTCATGCCGCTCGAAACCCTGGAACGCCGGGCCATTTTCCGCGCTCTACAGGAAACCGCCGGAGACAAGCTGGCCGCCGCGCGCCTCCTCGGCATAGGAAAAACCACGCTATACCGCAAGCTGAAGCAATACGAATCGGGAAGAGTCCAAGTATAAGTTTAATTCCTTGATATACTGCCTCTTACTCATTCTTTAGCAAGAAGTCTTAACCTCATCGGAAACCGAAGAAATCAAAAACGGACTTGACGCTTTCGAGGTTTTTCACGGCAAACGATCCATCAGCAAAGCCCAGGCCAAAAAACTAACCGAATTTTTTCACGTTAATGTTGATTTATTTAGACTCTGACCGATACCTGGTGGATTGCGAGGAATTTTGGCGGGCAATTTTCAATTGCAATATTTACCCGCATAAATTGTTCGCTTTTGAATTCTCTTGCATATTCTTGAAAAGGGAATTTATTCGCCGCGATGCGCGCAGCCTTCCACTTTTCGCCATATTCACTTGTTATTTAAAAGTCGCAAAGACCAAAGAGGAAAACAAACCCCCAACCACTCGCCCTGCGCCATTTTGGCGCAGTTGACCTAAATTGACATTCACGAATCTTGACATGGAGCCAACGTCAGCTCATTGTTCAGAGGTTGGTTGGAAATGAGCTGAAAACTGATTCTACCGCGTGCAGCCCCCCTTCTAGATTGCCGCACGGGTTAATAATTTCGCTCCCAGTTTAAAATCGCCTCAAGCAAGTCATTGCGCGGAAATACGCGATTCACGTATTCCAGCCTTTTTGGTTCAGTGCCATGCGGCTCGGTGTTCCGTTAGCCTTTTTGGGCCTCAACACTGCGGAGGTATTCAAATGAAGAGGTCAGACAGACGGTTGGCGTATCGTTTCAATCTTTGCATCCCGTTGCATATACGTGATTGGAAGTCCGATGCGCCGGAGCAGACAGTGGAATCGAATAATGTCTCTGAATGCGGAGTTTATTTCGAGACTGAAACACCCCCACTTGAAGGCACAGTGATTCAACTCAGGCTTGAGATGCCAGAGGAAGTCACAGGCGAAGCGTCAAGCGATTGGCTCTGTGCGGGTAAGGTGGTGCGCATCCAAGAAGCCGGTTCTCCAGGAGCATTGGTGGGGGTCGGCGTACGTTTCGATTATTACGAGGTCTGGCACACAAAAGGTCTATTACGATCCACCCAGGCGCTGTGTGGGAACACTTGAAACAATGGAGTCAGGAAATCCGATTCTTCTGCGATTCGGCAGCTAGGCTCCAATCGGTCCGGCGAACGAAAGTTGGAATATGACTGTGGAAACTGAGTCCGAATCACACGCCAATCCTCGCGCCAGCGCAGTACCATTGAACTCCAATCAGAAACGCGCGCTGGTAGTTGAAGATGAACTCACAGTATCCGAATTGATTCAGGAAGTTGTGAAGTCGCTCGACATAGAGGCTGTGGTCTTGGGCGCGAGTTCGCGGGCCGATTGCAGTTTTCAAGACGAGAAATTTGACGTGGTTCTCATCGCCCTCTGTGGTTCATCGGATGCTGGAATCGAGATTGTGCGGAAAATCCGCGGCTCCGAGTTAAATCGAAAGACACCCATAATCATGATTAGCGACGACCAGCGACTCAGCACGCTTTCGAGGGCTTTTGAAGTTGGGGTCAGCTTCCTTGTCCACAAGCCAATCGACAAAATGCGCTTGACGAAACTGATTTACGTCACACAAGGCCTGGTCGAACACGAGCGGCGACGCTTTCGGCGTGTTCCGGTAAAAGCTGAAGTCAGTATTCGGTCGGATGCTTCGGAGTTGGCAGGAGAAACGATTGACATCAGCATGAATGGAATGCTTGTTCGAACTTCTCACACATTACCTCTGGGGGCGCTCGTCGAAGTTAGCCTCTTTGTCCATTCAGAAGCGGAGCCAATCGTCGGCCTCGGGTCTGTTGTTCGCATCGTAAGTGACACTCAGATGGGTATTCTGCTCGATCGCTTCCCTGGTTCAGAGATGCTCCGATTGCAAGAACGCCTGTTACATCAAATTTCAGATTAAACTTCCGAAATCATCCGGGTCCCAGAAATTGTGCGCGTGTGGCCCGCCGTTTCGCATTGCGCAGAATTGGGTATGCTGCAAGCTTCCTCTAGTCAGCCGGGTCCCGAATCGTTTTCGGCAGTGGTCAGCCTCCCTCAAGCAAAGAAAAAATGCCACTCACGACAGTCCAACGCAGTCTAAGCCATTGAGTCATGAATTTTGGAATCTGGGACCTGGCAAGGAATGGGGTCGCTCGATACATTCTGCTTCCGCGACCAATGGGGAGTATTGCACCGCCTTTCGGGAATTGGAACGCAGGGTTATGAAAGAGCAAATTGATGTAAGGAAAGGAGAAACGAGATGACGGGCATTCGCAAGGAAACCGATAGCCTCGGCGAAGTAGATGTTCCTGCTGACAAGCTTTGGGGCGCGCAGACCCAGCGCTCGCTGGAGCACTTCAGCATTGGCAAGGACTCAATCCCCAGGGAGATGATTACGGCGTACGCCACCTTGAAGAAGGCGGCCGCCAATGCAAACTATGCCAGTAAGCGGCTCGACGACAAGCGCCACGAACTGATCGTTCAAGTCTGTGACGAGATCCTCGCGGGGCAGCATCACGACATGTTTCCGTTGCATGTTTGGATGACGGGCAGCGGGACGCAGTTCAACATGAATGTGAACGAGGTGATCTCGAATCGCTGCTGCCAAATTGCCGGCACTGCACTAGGGAGCAAGACACCGGTTCATCCGAACGATCACGTCAACATGGCTCAGTCATCGAACGACTCATTTCCTTCGGCGATGAATATTGCTGCGGCCGTCAGCGTGAAGCAGGGACTAATCCCCGCAGTAAAAGAACTGCGCGACGCTATCGCGGCGAAGGTCAAAGAGTGGGACGGGCTCATCAAGATCGGCCGGACCCACATGCAAGACGCCACGCCCCTCACTCTCGGACAAGAATGGTCGGGCTATGAGGGCATGCTTGCTGACGATCTCGATCGAATCGAAGATGCGCTGAAGGGCGTCTACGGTCTCGCGCTGGGCGGCACTGCTGTTGGCACAGGGATTAATTCCGCTTCCGGCTTCGGCGAAACTGCTGCAGCAGAGATCGCCAAACTTACTGAGCTGCCGTTCGTCAGTGCGCCAAACAAGTTTACAGTGCAGGGCGCTCACGATGCTCAGGTACAGCTTTCCGGGACGTTGCGTACGCTGGCAGTGTCACTCTACAAAATCGCCAATGATATTCGGCTTATGTCCTGCGGCCCGCGAGCTGGCTTTGCGGAACTGAACATCCCAGAGAACGAGCCGGGCTCCTCGATTATGCCGGGCAAAGTAAATCCCACGCAGGCCGAGGCCCTGACCATGGTCGCCGTGCAGGTGATGGCGAATGACGTGGCGGTAGGCTTCGGTGGGGCTGGCGGTTACCTCGAAATGAATGTTTACAAACCTTTAATCATCTACAACGTAACGCACTCCATCACGCTCATCACCGACAGCTGCACGAACTTCCGCAAATTCCTGGTCGAGGGAACAAAGCCCAATTTGAAGAAGATCAACGAATATGTGGAGCGTTCGCTCATGCTTGTGACTGCGCTTTCGCCGGTCATCGGCTACGACAAGGCTTCGAAGATTGCGCACTACGCCATGGACAACGACCTCACGCTGAAGGCCGCTGCGCTGAAGCTCGGCTTTGTCACCGAGGCCGAGTTCGATCGCGTTGTCGATCCGAAAAAAATGGTGAGGCCTTATGTAGCCGCGGCCGCCGGCAAGTAGATGGAAACCATCTAGCCCATTCGTGGAAGACCCCAGTTCTGCCCATACACAAAATGAAAGAAGGTAATATGGCTAGCGAAAACAAACCTGGTATCGAAGTGCTTCAAGACTCCGCGCTCAACAAGTCGACCGCCTTCACGGAAGCCGAAAAGCAGGCGCTCGGGCTTGTGGGCCTTGTTCCCGATGTAACGGAGACGCAAGAACTACAGCTGCAGCGAGTGATGATGCAGCTCAGCAAGAAGGACACAGACCTCGAGCGTTATATCTACCTCATGAATCTGCTTGATCACGACGAGACGTTGTTCTACGCGACCGTCATGTCGGATCCGGCTCGCTTTCTCCCGATCGTCTACGACCCGACCATCGGCGAAGCATGTCTGAAGTTCGGCCATATCTATCGCCAGACGCGTGGCATGTATCTTTCGATGACGAGGCGCGGCAAGGTAAAGGAAATTCTGAAAAACTGGCCGCAGAAAGACGTTCGCTTCATCTGCGTTACGGACGGCGGCCGCATCCTGGGACTCGGTGATTTGGGCGCGAACGGTGCGGGCATCCCCATTGGCAAACTGCAACTCTACACGGCCTGCGCTGGAGTGCCGCCGCAGTACCTGCTGCCCATGTACCTGGATGCAGGTACCAATAACGAGCAATATCTGAATGATCCTTTATATCTGGGTATGCGCAAGACGCGCCCGGCGACCGCGGATCTCTATTCCTTCGTCGATGAGTTCGTCCAGGCCGTGCAGGAAGTGTTCCCGAAGTGCTGCATTCACTTCGAAGATTGGACGGGCACAGACGCCGTGCATCTGCTCGAGCGCTACCGAGACAAGTACTGCGTCTACAATGACGACGTGCAGGGCACCGCGGGTATCACTCTTGCGGGAATGATTAACGCAGTCAAAATTAAGGGCACAAAACTAAAGGACGAAAAGTACCTGTTCCTGGGCGCAGGCTCCGCTGGAATCGGCCTTGCCAACCTGCTCTGTTCCGCACTTGTTGGGCAAGGTATGAGCCTCAAGGATGCTCAGTCCCGCGTCTACATGTTCGACATAAACGGCCTCCTGGAATCGTCCCGAAAAGACCTCGTCGATTTCCAGAAGGCCTATGCACATGATCACGCGCCAACGCGTGATTTTGTCGCCGCGATCGAAAGCATCAAGCCGACAACCATCCTAGGCGTTAGCACCATCGGCGGCGCGTTCACGCAGAAAGTCATTGAGAGCATGTCGCGCATCAACGAGCGGCCTGTGATCCTTGCGCTATCGAATCCGACAGAACATGCGGAATGCACACCCGAGCAAGCCTACACTTGGTCGAAGGGGAAGGCCATTTACGCGGCGGGCGTCCAGTTCGCGCCAGTTCAATATAACGGCCAGACATTTCTGCCCGGTCAAGCGAACAACTTCTATATATTCCCGGCGGTCGGCATGGCGATTTTTGCCACGCAAGCGCAGAGAGTTACGGACGAAATGTTCATTGAAGCGGGGCAGGCCGTGGCGGATCAAGTACCAGCCGATCTGCTCAAGCAGGGTCAGCTTTATCCGTTGCAGTCGAATATTCTCGAAGCTGAAATCCAGACAGCCGCACGCGTGGCTAAACTCGTGTTTGACTCTGGACTGGCCCGGGCACCTCGGCCACCAGATTTTGTGACCTTCATCCGCAACCACGTCTATAAGCCGGAATATCCAAAAGGGCTAGCAGCCAGAGCTTGAGAACGTGCGGCGAACCTGATCGTTCGCCGCACCATGAATTCGTTTCAGCCAATCAGGTTTTTTATCAGGACGCCAAGGCAATTGTCTTTGACGCTGGGGAGAAGTCTTGCTTGTTAACTCGAAAATGTCGGTTCTGTTTTCCCTGACACTTGGCCTGTGCCTTTCCGCCCTACCAGTATGTTCGCAGACTCCGCAGGAAGAACCTCTTCCAGGCCCTGACAGTCACGAAACAGGACAGGGGCCTCACGGTCATCTCTTTGGAGAGTGGGGTGGCGAGCGGACACACTTGCTCGAGCGCGGCGTGCGCTTTGATTTTCAATACGTCAGCGACTCTCTTTGGAACATCAAGAGCGAACAGAAAGAGCGATTTGCAAGTTGGAACAGGTTTCGCGGAACGGTAGACATCGATCTTGGCGCGCTAACCGGTTTGCACGCACTGTATTTCCACGCGACGGCACTCTGGCAAGGCGGTGGCAATCTCGGAACATATTTGGGCCTGTTGACCAGTCCCAGCGGTATGTCCAGCGCAAATACATCCCGCCTGGACTCCTGGTGGATCGAAAAACGTTGGTTCGACGAACGGTTCACTGCCCGAGTCGGGCAATTCGCTGGTCAAGATTTTTACGGTGCCCAGCACTATGCCGCGTCCTTCATATTCGAGCCGTTGGGCTATGCGTTAGGCAATTTATTCACGGACTTTGAATCCTTCGATCCTCCCTCAACGCCGGCGCTGGAAATTCGCGTTGTTCCCATCCACAACTTCTATGTGAAATCGATGGTGCTGGCCGCGGTCAGTTCTCCGTTTTCGCAAAACCCCACTGGCCTGGTTCCGCAATTCAATGGGACTCCAATGAGTGTTTCGGAAATCGGCTTTACTCCGGGGAAGAACGCATCGTCGGTGCGGGCTTTTGATGACGTGGAGGGCCGCAAGGGATATTCGGGCCTGTATCAATTCGGCGCTTCCTACAATCTCGCAAAGTTTACTTCGCCGTCGAGCGCGAAACCTCAGCAGGGGAATTACCTGCTGTATTGGATGGCGAGCCAGGCGCTCTGGAGAGTCGATCCGAACGGTGGCAAAGGACTGGATGGAACTATTGCATATGACTGGAGTCCCGCGAGCATCAATCGCAACAACACGTTGTTGACTGCGGGACTGCGTTTCAATGAGCCGCTGCCCCTAAACATTCACAACACCATGTCGCTTGGCTTTGTCCGAAATAGCCTGAGCCCAGACTTCCTCCCTTCTGGAACGTCCTCTTGGAGGACCGAGCAGGGCGTTGAGTTCAACGCTCTACTCGATGTGTTACCCATGATGCTTTTGCAGCCGGTCATCCAGTACTACGCGAACGTGGGCGGCGGCGCACAGCACGCGGTCGTTTTCGGATTCAGAACGAAGGTGGAGTTCTA
Source organism: Saccharimonadales bacterium (SeqCode) (assembly GCA_035486415.1). Classification (GTDB taxonomy): domain Bacteria; phylum Acidobacteriota; class Terriglobia; order Acidiferrales; family UBA7541; genus Palsa-360. Next base: position 3,281 of record DATHNC010000082.1, on the reverse strand, counting down.
GGTTCAGAGGCAATGTGGAAAGGATGTTGTCCATGAACATCGGCGGCCTTGTAAGCGCACTACTCCCGGTATTCTTTGTTCTCGCGCTGGGTTATTTCGCCGGCAAGCGCAATGCATTCGATGCGGACCAGGCCGAGGGGTTGAGCAAGCTTGCGCTTTCGTTTGCCCTTCCAGCTTCTTTATTTGTCAGCATGACTGACATCCCCAAGGCCCTCCTTCTACAGCAGGGTCGTCTCGTTCTGGCACTGATTCTGTCTCATGCCGGACTTTTCTTGATTGCATGGCTAGCTCTAGGATTCGTGAAATCACTGCACGGTACCCCTTCGATCATCTATGCCCTTATGCTATCGACATCCGCTACTCCGGTATTTGGGCTGGCCGTTCTTGGACCTATATTGGGCCCAACAAGCGCAGGGACCGTGGGACTCGTGGCCCTGGCTATCAATCTGACCGTGCCACCCGCAGTCATTCTCCTGGAGATGGATGCGGCGGCGAAGGATCAGCACCCCGTGACGGGACCCTCGAAACCGAGCGCCATTTTAAAGGGGTTGAATTCTGGTCTGAAATCACCACTTTTATGGGCGCCGATTCTGGGAATTGCGATTGTCCTTGCGGGCATCCACCTTCCAGCTGTCATTGCAAGCTGTTTTGAGTTGATTGGCTCTGCTACGTCTGGTGTAGCGGTCTTTGCCGTGGGTCTCGTATTGGCATCTCGTCCGGTTCGCCTTTCGCCCGGAGTCTTTGCGGGTTCGCTTGCTCGAATCACGGTCCAATCCGCGGTTTTGTTTGCTCTGTTGCATCTCTTGCGCGTGGTTAGCCCGTTCGCGCGTGAGTCGCTTGTGTGTTGCAGCTTTCCTCTGGCTACTGTGGTGGTGCTCTTTGCGGCGCGATATAAAGGGGCTCAATCGGAGGCGGCGTCCATGCTTTTAATCTCAACACTTGCCTTGGCGATCACTGTCCCAGTGATGCTTTGGATCAGCAGGTGATTGCATGTCGAAGTGCCGGGCCTCTCCCTATTCCCTTTGTATGGAAGTATTTGCACTTCTTATAGAGTATAGGCCTGCGCAATCGGCGATGCTCCCGATGTTCCCGCATTGCGCCTTAATACACACCGATTTGACGAATCCATTCAAATAAGCTAAACATTTAAGCGGGGATTGGGGTGTAATGCAGTGGGTCGAAACGCTTTGGCGTGGGTCTCTGCATTTAGTCAGTGTCTGCTTATCATGTATCGCTGGGTGAATAAGTTGCAGTTCATTTCCTCAGCGCTTAAACGCTCCTATCCTGAATAATATCTGCGCGAGTTCGCACCTGTGTCCTGAACTCGCTCGCAGGTACAAATGCGCCCGGTGAGCGGTAATTTGCCACTGAGGAGCATTTGATGTGGTGTGTCTAAACTCTAAGGGAGGTAACGAGTAGATGGTTTTTAGGGGCCCCGTAAGACGCAATATTGCAACAACTTCAGTCACACCTTTTATCCTAATCATCCTAATCCTAGGTATTTTCTTTTCCATTCCTGCCAAAGCTCAAGTAACTGGAGCAACGCTTTCAGGCACAATCACTGACCCTTCCGGTTCGATCATCGCCGGAGCAGAGGTCTCGATTAAGAACACAGGAACCGGAATCGTTCGTAGCGTCACAACCGATTCCGCAGGCCTTTTTTCCGCTCCAAACCTGGACCCAGGCAATTATGAAGTAACCGTTGCATCCGCAGGATTCAACAAAGCAGTCCAGTCCAACCTCACCTTGTCGGTTGGCCAACAGCAAACCTTGAACATAACCATGAAGGTTGGCGAAGCAACACAAAGCGTCACCGTGGAAGAGGCTGCGCCAAGCGTCGAGCTGACTTCCGCAACACTTAGCGCTCAAGTCGATGCCACTACTGTCCGCGAACTGCCCTTGAACGGGCGCGACTGGACGCAACTGGCGACACTCGAACCAGGAGTCGCCACGGTCCGCGTTCAAGCGAGCACCAGTTCCCCGACAACCAACCGTGCCAATCGCGGCTTCGGAAACCAGTTAACAGACTCCGGCCACAGCCCTTACGAGAACAGCTATCGCCAGGACGGAATTAACATCAACGATTACACCAACGGATCTCCAGGGAGCGTCATCGGAGCGAACCTTGGCACGGATGCCATTGAGGAATTTTCAGTGCTCACCACCGACTATACGGCTGAATACGGACGTACATCGGGCGCCATCGTCAACTCCATCTTGAAATCCGGGACGAATCAGTATCACGGAACTCTTTTTGGATTTCTGCGCAACGCGAGTCTCGATGCGAAGAACTATTTCGACAGCGCAACAAACCCCATTCCCCCGTTTCAACGCTACCAGTATGGAGGAGCGTTTGGCGGGCCCATCGTAAAGGACAAGACGTTTTTCTTCGTTTCCTACGAGGGCGTTCAGCAGCAGTTGAGCAACACAGTAACCGTTACCGTGCCGTCCGCACAGGCCCGCACCGGAACCTACTGCACACCTGTTCCCAACACACAGCCGGTCCAATATTCCTGCAACAATATTGGAGTGGCTCCCCAAGTTGCCCCGTACCTGGGTTTTTGGCCCACTGCTCCAACTGGTGCGACAATTTCGGCGGACGGCAACACGGCTTCCTTCCCGACAAACGGTTTGCTGAAGTTGAAAGAAAACTACGCGACCGCCAAAGTGGATCATCACTTTTCCGACCGTGACTCAGCCAGCGCCAGCTGGATGTTTGACCGCGGACCTTATACGCAACCCGATCCACTTTTAAACGTGATATCGTCCTTATTCAGTGAGCGCGAGATGGTCGCGCTTCAGGAAACCCACACCTTCAGCTCCACGCTGGTCAATACTGCGCGCTTCGGATTCAACCGATCACAGGGAATTAACGGCGGCGTCGTAGGAGCTATTAACCCGATTGCAGCCGATACCACACTTGGAGTCCGGGCTGGAATTGCCGCTCCGATCATCAACATTGCTGCGGGCGGCATTACGCCCACGGCGTCTGTCGGCAGCGCCACGCAAAACCTGCTGGCTTCCAACTCCTTCCAATTTTACGACGATGCATTCTGGACAAAGGGGAATCATTCGTTCAAATTCGGTGTGTCTGTTGAGCGCATTCAGTTCAACGCTTCCACTCTGCAGCGTCCCAACGGACAATTTACTTTCAACAATTTAGGTGCGTTCCTCCAGGATCAGCCTTTGAAAGTGCAAGAACTGGAAGCGGGAAACGCCTTTGAAGTCGGTACGCGGAGCACCGCATTTGGTTTCTACGCACAGGATGATTGGAAGTTGAA